>JACPJT010000010.1 GCA_016187415.1 Candidatus Aenigmatarchaeota archaeon | reverse complement strand
AGAATAATCAAAACCAGTATTACGGCAATAAGCATCATCAGATAATATCCAAATCCTATAGACAAGCCCACTGCAGCAACCGCCCATACAGACGCGGCAGTTGTCAGGCCATGAACTTCGCTTTTTGCCTTGAAAATTGTTCCTGCGCCCAAGAATCCGATTCCGGTCGCGATTCCTGCGATAATTCTTGCAGCTTCGCTGGGAAGCTGCTCTATAGTTATTAATGCGAACAAGGCAGAGCCTAAAGAAACAAGCATATGCGTTCTTATTCCTGCCGGCCTGTGGACTATCTCTCTTTCCAGGCCTATCAAGCCGCCGGCTAATGTCGCCAGAACCATCCTTAATAAAATCTCAATATATTCTGTCATGTTACTTAATCTTCAGCTGAAAATCCGTAGGCGCATAAGTCATTGAAATCATGGCAGCCACGAACATAAGCGTAAAGAACAAAACTAATGCAAATCCCCACTTGGCTGAGCTTGGATAAACATAAAATGCTGAAATCAGAAACCCAACAATGCTCGTTATCATGTAGCCGCCTGACAAAGGCGCTATGTTAAACTGTTTTTCCATTCTATCACCTTCTTTTTATTCTAGTAAATATCCGACATTCCCTTCATTATCTATGTGTATCTTCCTGTTTTCCTGGCTTTCGGCAATCGAGCTTACCCTGGCAATCGCTGGCATTGAACTATCATCAGCCCAGTAAACAATGCCGTTTCCGTCAATATAGTAATTTCCTGCGCTTAATGTGCTTAGCGAGTCTACATTGTCAAAGACCAGCAGGTTTGGAGATACTGGAACAAATTCCTGCTCCTCGTATGCTACAAATCCTGTCAGGCTCCTGTTTTCGCTCAGGAACGCCAATGACACAACAGAAATGGAAAGCACTATGGCAAGCAATGCAGAATTGAAATGCTCTCCCCTTTTATTCATGATTTAAAGACATTATATTTGCATTATTTAAACTTAACGAAAAAATGGGTGTTAAGTTAGTGTCACCTATGAATGTAAAAAATTAGATGATCATTCTTTACAAACTCTAAAAATTCTTCGGAATATTTAGCAACATCTATTTTAACCAAATAGACTGAATAACTTAAATAATTGCATTAACTGGTCTAATTCTGATGGCTGACTTTGACTAACTGGTTGTCGCTGACAAACAGAAAGTTGTTGTCTGCAGTCAGTCAGTTCTTTAACTCTTTCTTGGCATAATTCTGCTAATTGTTTTGATTGGGAATCTAATTCTTTGTAGTCCTTCTCTAAATTCTTGTATTTATCCGCTACTTTGAGAGATAAAGCATTAAGCTCATCATAATCTGACTTTATTTTTTCATATTTAATACGCCACACCCCAATCATTTCGTCAAGAGTGTTATAAATAACTATAGAGATTATAAGATAGAATATAGACACAACCACCGAAACATAAAAAGCAGTTTTGTAACCATACTTTTTAATATTTACCACCCCAACAGCACCTAATAAATTTATTCAGTAAAGAACTCTTTAAAAACTTTACGAAATCTTGAGCCGTAAAATAAACATAACCTAATTTTTTAAAAAATTAAGATGGTAATTTACTTTTAAAAGCAGGTATTATCACCCACCAAACAAGCCAAATAAGAATGATAATAAGAACAACTAACCCTATAGTTGAGATTATATAACCAACAGCTTGGCTACCTTTTTTAGTCTTTTTTAATAACAAGTTTACCCCCTCAGCATGAACTTCTCAATTTGATTTTTTGCCTTTTCCCTTCTTGCCTGATGCTCTTTCAAAAAGCTGTTAATAACATCTATGGTTATCTTCTTCAGTTCGCCTGTAAGCATCTTGCCGCTTTTGTAATCGTCATAAATCTGCTTCAGCTTCTTCGAGTCTTCAAGGAAATAAGTAAGGTATTGGTATGAAACATCAATATCAGGATTGCCTCCTTTCTTCCTGTGCTCCTCGGTTGTTTCCCTGCCGCCTGAAAAGGCGTATCTGTTTATCTTGTCCCTGACTTTTTCAGGGCTGTCTGTTGCAAATATTGTGGTATTCTCTATTGATGATGACATCTTGCCTTCCTTGTGCATCCCCTGCAGCCCCGGAAGGAACCTGCACAGAATCGTGGCTGTTTTTGGATAGCCTAATTTCGGCGCAACATCATTTGTCATGAAGAAATGCGGCTGCTGGTCTATGGCGCAGGGTATGAGGCAGTAAGTTGGCTTGTTTTCCATTATTGAAGGCAGAAATGCAGGAACGCTTTGCATGGCTGTATAGAATATTTCCCCTATATTGTTTGAGTCTGTAAACCCAAATGTTGATTTTGTCGTTGAAAAAGTAATCTTCTTTGCCACCCTGCAAGCATGCTTGTACATGACATTGGCGTATTCAGTATCCAAAAATATCTTTGTCTTTTTAGGGTCAAATCCCACTGCAATTATGTCCAGTATGTTCTCGTAAGCCCATTTATGCGTGTCTTCAAAAGTAAGGCTCTCATTAAACAAAAATTTCTCTTCATCAGGAATCTGGAACAGCAATGTAACGTTAAACTTGTCCTGAAGCCACTTGCAGAAAATCCATGGAACCAAATGCCCCATATGGACAGGGCCTGAAGGCGCCCTTCCGGTGTAGAGGTAGAATTTATGCTTTTTATCAGCTTCATCAAGTATTGTGTCGAAATAAGTATGCGAAAAGAAAATTTTCCTCTTGAGGAAATAGTGCAGTTCGCCGGCATGCTTTTCAAGCCTTTTCAGGAGCCTGTCATCTAAAGCTTTCACTCCAAACTGCTTTATGAGCCTGTCATAGTCTATTTCTCCCGAGACTTCCCAGGGCGTTACTGTGAATTTTTTTGGCATTTTGGATGATTTATTTTATTATTTTATAAACATTGTGAAATTATATCATTTCAAGCTATTCAATATTTTATTAATCGCTCCAATTCTGTCTTTCCTGCCAAAAATCGAGGTGCCTGCTACAAATACATTCGCGCCTTCGTCATAGGCAGCCCTTGCTGTATATGGATTTATTCCTCCGTCCACTTCAATATCAAGCCTTGGCTTTAATTTCCTTAACCCCCCGACTTTTGGCATTGTTTCATTGATGAATTTCTGCCCTGCCCATCCAGGCTCTACTGTCATTATTAACACCATATTAACCATATCCAGATATTTTTTTATATTTTCCAGAGGCGTCTTGGGCTTTATCGATATTGCTGCCTTAATCCCGCTTTTCCTGATAAAATCTAACTGATGAAAGGGATTCCTGCAGGCTTCTTCATGAATTGTTATGGAAGATGCGCCTGCATTAATAAATCCCCTAATGTAAGAATCGCTGGGCTCATGCACCATCAGATGAACGTCCAAAGGAACTTTGGTCTTTATTGTCCTGACAAAATTGGAATCTACAGTTGTAGGCGGAACAAAAATCCCGTCCATTATATCAACGTGGATAAAGTCAGAATATGCCTCAATTTCCCTTATCTCCTCATTTATCCTTTTGAAGTCTGCTGACAAAATCGAAGGCGCTAATTTTACGTTTGGCATAAGAATCAGGGTTTT
>JACPJT010000005.1 GCA_016187415.1 Candidatus Aenigmatarchaeota archaeon | reverse complement strand
TTGAAATTTTTCAATTTCTTTTTCAATTTCATGTTTTTCCAGATGGTTTGCTTTGAGATCTAAAATTTTCACATCGCATAAATCTTTTATCATTGTGCCTATCGAGAGCAGACCTAAAGGCGGAGAAAGTATCAACCCGTCTAAACCTCCGGCCGTATAATGTGGGTATACCAACAATACTTTAACAGCGTCACCTTCCATATATTTTAGTTTAACATAAAACAATTTATTTTAATGAGACGCTCACAAAAGCCTGAATGGCAGACAAAAATCGCGAAAGAAAGAATCGAAATCTTATTCTCTTTAGCTGAAAAGGAATTCAAAGGGCATCCTGAAAGAAGCAGACGATACGTAGAACTCGCAAAAAAAATAGGTTTGCGTTATAATATAAGATTATCCAAAGGCGAGAAAGATAAATTCTGCAAGAACTGCGACACATTATTAAAACCGGGAGCAACCAGCCAGGTAAGGCTGGACAAGTCCACGAAAACCATCAAAGTGACCTGCCTGAATTGTAAAAAGGTTTATAGGCGGCCTTACAAATAATTAGTATGGTCTTGAAGCTCGTATCCAGTCTTGGTGAATGGCTGGTCAAATCGTCCAGAAGAAAGAATGCCGCCATTGCGCTGGTCATATTGGCGTTGATTTCCCCGTTGGGGTTTATCTTCGCGGCAAGCATGATAGCCTACTTCTACCAGAAAAGCAAAAAGAAAAGGTAAATATTAAAACCTTGTGATTCTAAAGGATATAGTATGATTTGCTATTTTGTTTTACGTTCTAATTATTTTTTAGATATTACTTTAATTTGACATAATTCACGAAAGCCAGTTATACCATGTTCCCTACCCATGCCAGATTGCTTGAAACCACCAAAAGGGTTGCAAGTCAGCCAACGACTTCCATGGTTGATTTCAACAGTTCCTGCCTCTATTTTCGAAGCCACTCTTTCTGCGCGGTCAATATCTCTTGAATAAACTCTGCTTCCCAAACCATAGAGCGTATCATTACTTAGTTCAACAGCTTCTTCTTCTGAGTTAAAGCTTATAATTGGTAGAACGGGTCCGAAAACTTCTTCATTCCATACGCGCATATTCTTTGTAATATTGGTTAAAATCGTGGGCTTATAATACGCCCCTTCCAAATCATTTGGCGTTTCTCCTCCTGTAATTACCTTCGCGCCCTTTTCTACAGCATCTTTCACTTGGCTATGTAGTAATTCTAACTGCCTTTTGGCAACTAAGCTTCCCAATTCTGTTTTTTCGTTATTCGGATCTCCTAAAATCTTTTTTTCGACTTCAATTTTTAATTTTTCAACAACCTCTTTAAGAATAGATTCGTGGACAATAAGCCTTTTAAGAGAATCGCATGACTGACCACAGTTATAGAATCTTTCGTTGTATATCTCAGGAATCACATCAGAAATGTCAACGTCATCAAATACTACACCAGGATTTGAACCGCCCATCTCAAGAACTGCTTTTATGAATTTTTCTGCGGCAATTTTATAGATAAGTTTTCCCACCTTTGAACTTCCAGTAAACCAAATTAGGTTTATATCACTTTCTGCAAGTCTCTGTCCCACATCACCTGCACCATATACTTCAGAAAAGACTCCTTCAGGAAGATCCTTTGAGTTCATTATTTTCTCGATTAGTTCCCCTATAAGAGGGCACTCTTCTGAAATTTTAAACACAACTGTGTTTCCCGCAATTAAGTTTGGAATCACACCCCAGATGAACATTCCTAAAGGATAATTCCAAGGTGTTATCACTGCGGCTGTCCCATAAGGTTCATAGACAATTCTATGAATTGATGTCTCATCTTTGTATGTAATTTCGTCTTCCAAAGCCTTTTTACCATTGTCTAAAAACCACATGAAATCTTCAAGATATCCATTGACTTCTTTCACACTTTGTGTTATAGGTTTTCCTATTTCTTTAGTAATTAGAGGGACAAATTCTTCCTTTCTTTTCTTAAATTCATCATAAATTGACCTTAAAAGTTCAATCCTCTTTTCCACACCCAGATCCTTCCATTTAGACTTGGCATTGTTTGCTAAGTTTACCTTTTCTTTTATTTCCGCTTCTGTAGAGATATCCACTTCCCCAATTACTTCATAATTCCTTGCCGGATTTGTTGAAACCAGCTTACCCATATTTTTATCTTGCACCGCCAATTTTATAAGGTTTCAATCATTTCTTCAAGTCGCTTAAAATAATTCATCTTGTTTATACAAGACTCACCATAACTTTATTAAAGTTGTGAATATCAATAAATTAAGATTACATGAGATATACACATATGGGATATATGCTTAGTGACGAGGGAATATAGTATGATTTCGGTTAGAGAAGTCGATGCGCAAAAATTGACCAGTTCGGTGAAAGAAGAGCTGAAAAAGGTTAAGGAAATTGCTCCTCCTCCCTGGATTTACTTTGTCAAGTCCGGCGCCCATAGAGAGAGAATGCCGCAGCAGGACGATTTCTGGTATGTAAGAAGCGCGTCTATTTTAAGAAGGCTTTATCTAGATGGTCCTGTCGGTATAGCAAGGATGAGAAGCTATTTCGGGGGAAAGAAAAGAAGGGGGCACAAACCAGCCCATTTTAGAAGAGCATCCGGAAGCATAGTGAGAAAAATCTTGCAACAGTTAGAGGCCGCGGGCATGGTAGAAAAGAACGCAGACAGGAAAGGCAGAAAGCTTACGCCTTCCGGAAGAAAGTTCCTGGACAAAATAGCATACGAAGTGAGCAAACAATGAATGCTGCGAACGAAACTGAAGAAACGCAGAAACTAGAAGCGATGAAAAAAACTATACTTGTTAGAATTTTATCGAAAGACGCCTATGAAAGGCTGGGAAGGATAAGGCTCGTAAAGTCCGAGATGGCCGGCCAGTTGGAACTTTACCTGGTGCAGCTATATCAATCTGGGAAGATATCGAATGTTATTACAGACGAGCAACTGAAAGGGATATTGGACCAGATATCCTCAAAACAAAAGTTCAGGATATTGAAGTGATTTTATGGCAACGAAAAAAGTAGGTTCAGCTGGAAGATTCGGTCCGAGATACGGGAAGAAACAAAGGGACTTGGTCAGGGATATCGAGAAGATACAGAAACAGAGGCACATATGCCCCAGATGCAGCCTCCTTTACGCTGAAAGGCTGTCGAAAGGCATTTTTATTTGTAAGAAATGCGGTAATAAGTTTACCGGACAAGCATATTTTCCAAGAGGTAGTGTAAGTGTATAAGTGTACAAATTGTAAGAAGCCCGTAGCAAAGCTGGAGGACAAGGTAAGATGTCCTTATTGCGGTTTCAGGGTTTTTGTGAAGGAAAGACCAGAAGTTGTGAAAAGAGTTTTAGCACGGTAAATCTGTATATGTATAGAATACTTATATCGGCTTATAATGAAGGCATGATAATTTACAAAACATTAAAGTCTAATATAAAACATGCATCAAAAATTATTGTAATTGATGATGGATCCACCGATAATACATGGGATGAAATAAAACGATTTTCTTATGATTTTCCCGACCAAAAATTTAAGAAAATCAGAATGAGGGAAAATGGGAAAAAAGTACTTTCTATTAAAAGGGTGATTAAAACTCTCCCAAAAAGTATAAGGTATGTTATTTTACTAGATGCAGATACTACTTTAACGGCTTCAATTGGCGCTTTAGCAGAAATTTGCAAGAAATTAGAGTTACATGGCTTGGAAGCTGCAACTTTCAAGATAAATGTAAAAAATAAAGAATCAATCCTATGTAAGATCTTAGACATAGAATATAAAATTAAGGATCTTTTTGATTCGTTTGCATCTAAATGCAATAAAATTCGATGTTTGGCAGGATGTGGCAGTATATTCAATCGTGACATTCTAGAAAAGACTTTAGATAAACATAGTGGCGAATACTATGGGGAAGATTTAGAAACCACGTCTATTATTCTAGAAAATGAATATAAGATAGGGTATTTCCCTGAAATAATTACAAATACTATAATACCATCTGATATACCAGCTATAATTAGGCAGAGAGTCAGATGGGAATCTGGAGGTATAAGAGTTTATATTGAGAAAATCGGGTTTTATATAGAAAATCTCTTAGAATTTAACAGATATTCATTTTTATGGTTATTAGAAATAAGCAGTTGGATTTTATTCCCCTTCTTTTTATACAATTTAGTTGCAACCCCTAACAATATCAACTTGCTTTATTTTGGTTTATTTAATTATGCGGCCATATTAGCTTCAATAATATTGAGGAATCAAAGAATTTCATTGCAACTTATGCTACTCTATCCATTTTTGTATTTACCACTTACTTTGATAGCAAGAATAATGGCACTAGGTTGGTTGGTCAAATATTACTTGAGAAACGATTTTAATATTGGGTCATAGTTCTGTTTCTGACGGTATGAAACGACTAACCACTGCCTTTTCTAAGGCAATTGGATTATAAATCATCTTATCGTTTTAATGGGTGTGTAAAAACCTTTTAAGCGTTTCTTATGAAACAATAATTCATGTACGAAGCTGTTTTAACTCTAAAGTGTTCAAGACCGGAACTAGTCAAGCAGAGCATGGAACCAGATATTAAGAATGACGAAACAGTGGAAACGACCCTAAACGTCAAAAATGACGCGCTCGAGATAGTTATAAAAAGCAAGAAATTGAACTATTTGAAAGCCGTTATAAACTCGTGCATCTCCACGGTAAACATGCTGGAAGAGGTTGATAAAATTGAATGAAGAACAGACGCAAGCCATGGTAATGCAATTCCAACAGTACCAACAGCAGTTGCAATCGGTCTTGATACAGAAGGAGACCTTGCAGATGCAATTGATGGAGATGAACAAGGCTGTCGAAGAGCTCGATTCTAGCAAGAATGAGAAGGCTTACAAGATTACCGGCCAGATAATGGTCAGTAAGCCCGTCGAAGACATCAAGAAGGAACTGCTGGAAACCAAGGAAGCCTTGGAAATAAGAATACAGTCCATGGAAAAAACTGAAGAGAAAATAACTCTCAAATTGAAAGAGATGGAATCCGAACTTAGGAAATTGATGAAATAGGTGGGTTTATGGTCGGTGCAGAATTTGAACTTGTTGTGAAACTATTGGACGAGATTATCAGTGACAGAACCGTGCCTAAGAATATCAGGGCGGCCGCAGAAGAATCGAAGAATAGTCTTGGTAATGAAAAGGACAATTTGGAATTGAGAATAAGCATGGCGATACACGTTCTTGACGAGATAATAAATGATCCCAATATGCCGCTTTATGCCAGGACAAAGATTTGGAATGTCGTTTCTACATTGGAACAGAAGAGAAGAGAGTTGTCCTGATTAATTTCTAAAGAATCCTACTTACAGTGCATTTATTTAAATTTATAAATCGAATCTAATATGTGAACTAAATGGCACTCTTTGGAAAACCAGACGACAACAACGAGGAGAGAATAGAACTTGATGAAAGCGTATTTAAGGAAGAGAAAAGTTTTAACGTCGCTGTCAAGAACCTAAACGATATCTCAGATATAGAAGGTATTCAGCAAGAGGTTAGGGAAGGCAAGCTTGTTTTCCTAAGAATCAGAGAGATGCGAGAAAAGGACATCAACGAATTGAAGCGCTCTGTCGAGAGGCTCAAAAAAACCATAAACGCAAATGATGGCGATATAGTAATGGTCGGCGCAGAAATGGATCCAGACCTGTTGATAATATGCCCTCCGTCTGCCGCAGTTTTTAGGGGTTAAATTAACTTTTTAATTTCTTCTACTAGTTTGATTGCTTTTACGGTGACCTGTTTTGTCGTGTTTCGATCCCGTATAGTTACAGTGTCTTTTTTGATGGTATCATAATCTATTGTCACACATAGGAACGTGCCTATCTCATCCTGCCTGTAGTATCTCTTACCAATACTACCGCTGTCATCATAAACGACATCATAATATTTCTTCAGTTCTGCATATATTTTCTTTGCCTTTTCTGGCAGATTGTCCTTGTTCACCAATGGAAATACCGCAACTGTAAATGGCGACAAATCAAATGGAAGTTTAACAAGAACCCTGTCTTTGTCTTCGGCATAGTTCAATTCTAACAAAGCATAGAAAATCCTGTCTACGCCGAAAGAAAGCTCCAGTACATGAGGGATAAATCTTTTACCATCGTAGAACACTTCTTGAGACTCGCCCGAGATCTTCTGGTGGCCGGAAAGATCATGGTCTGTCCTGTAATGAACTCCACCGCACTCCTTGAAACCGATGCCGTCCAACTCAATCTCTATATCGAAGTGTATCTTATTGTAAAATGCCTTCTCCTCATCAGATAACCGGCGCAATCTGAATTTTGATTTTGGAATTTTCAATGTGTCCAAAAAGAATTGTTGAACTTTTGCCAGATAATAAGCATAGAACTTCGGAATCTTCAATTTCTTCACGGCATCGTCGCAACTTACCTCTTCGATCTTTTTGCCGGACAATATCATCAGTTTATGCTTAGAAACTTGCTTCCAATTATCGTGCTCGTCTGCTTTGGCAGGATCAAAAAATATCTGAAGCTCCGCCTGGGTAAACTCCCTTTGCCGGAGAAGCAGCTGCCTTGGGGCAATTTCGTTTCTGTACGCCTTGCCGACAATGGCCAACCCCAACGGCAATTTCATTCTCATAATATTGAAATGCCTTAGGAAGTTGACGTATGCCCCTTGCGCAGTTTCTGGCCGCAGGTATGCTGTTGTTTCCTTGCTCGCGCCCATACCTATAGGAAACATCATGTTCAATATCGAAACCTCTGTCAGATCGCCTTTGCATCGCGGGCATTTGATGTTATGCTTCCTTATGACGGATGTCAGTTCTTCTGCGCTTTTTCCTTCGAAATTTTCATGCAGAAACTCTTCTATGATATGGTCTGCACGATGGAAGGTACCGCATTTGATGCATTTCGCGACAGGATCAACAAAATTTGTTATATGACCCGATGCCTCGAAAACTTTCTCTGGCATTATGGTCGTTGTTTCTATTTCAAAAAAGTTCTCATTTAACCCCAAGAAATATTTTCTCCATAGATTCTCCAATTTTCTTTTTAAGATTGTACCGATTGCGCCATAATCATACAGTCCTGCAACCCCGCCGTATATCTCACTTCCGACAAAGAAAAATCCCCTTCTTTTCCCAAGTTCAACTATCTTTTCTGAAACCGGCATGATTAATCACTTGTATTTCTAAATTTATTTGCTAATCCAGCCCTTTAAACTGGGTTGTCTTATTCTGCTTTGGCTCTGCTGCAATTTGTCGACTATTTTTCCTATTCTTTCTTGTGAAAACTCGTGCTCGTCGACCATGAACTTGAGTATCTTCTCCTTATTGTACTCTTTCCACTCCAGCTTGTAATCGTCTGAGACGGGCGGGTTCAGGAAGAATTGGTAAATGTCGCTGGCGCTCACATCGGAAGTCCATTCCACATGTTCTAAAACTTTTTCTAATGTTTTGTGCTCCCTTGCGAGTTTAAGCGCGGTTTTCGGTCCCACACCCTTGACACCGCCGGGATTATAGTCAGTGCCTACAAGTATTCCAAGAATGACCAATTGCTCCTGCGTCAATTCAAGCTTAGAGAGCACTTCTTTCAGTTCAATCAACTGTGGGTTTACTTCCACATAAACTTCTTTCCCAGGTAATTTTTTTCTGCCGCTTATCGATATGTTCCTAACCAGGCGTGGTGAACCGTCTAAAACAGAATCATAATCCTGCGAAGCAGCGGACCAGACATCGCCTTTCTTGCACATATAAGCGCATTGCATTTCCCCCTCGGTTGGCGCCTGAACGTGGGGTATTCCCATACATTCCAAGAGTTTTTTTGAGCTTTCTATCATTTCATCGGTCATCCTAGAAGATGCCTGAGCATATCTCATCGCCGGCTCGCCTTTTTCCAACGCCTCTTGCCATTTCTTTTCTGCCGCCTGCTTGTGGTTCTCTCTCTCTTCCAATGTCTCTTTTTTGAATGCCGGCGGCTTCCCGTCAAATACAAAAACTGGCTTTATGCCGGCTTCGATTAAGTTGAAAGTCCTGTAGAATAGCCCTGATAAATGAGATGTAATGCGACCTTTGCTGTCTTTCAGTGGTTCACCTGTCATCCTGTCTCTTATGATGGCAAGGAACTGAAACAGCGTATTAAGTGCATCCACCGCTATTTTCTTTCCAGATAAATCCGCCAATTCTATTTCCCTAGAAGGAATCAAACCCGAAATTTGTACTCCCATAATAATTGTATGGTTATCTAGCTTTTCTTATCTTCTGTCTTGATTTCTTTTCTTATTCTCATGCCATCCAATTCAAGCCATACTATTAAAAGAGCGATAAGAATGACAAATAACGGCAAGCTCCCGTTTATAACGGTTATCAAATCCGCTAAAGCCGGCCTGCTTGTAACCGTGAAGGAACTTTTGATTGGTTCCAAATAACTAGAACCGTCAATTATCCACCATGCGCTAACAACTATAAAAATAACGCCGATTATAATCTTAAGGAGTGATGTTGTCAATTTGTCACCTAAGATTAAATGAACGAAAACGAATATAAATGTTATTATTGAAAGTGAATGTTATGGTAAAGGGCCTTTACAGATTTTTAAGAGAAGTATGGAAGAAACCCAAGGAAAACTTGGGAGCTGTCTACAAGCAGAGATTGCTGGAATGGAGAACCCAGAACGTTGTTGTACGCGCAGAAAGACCGACAAGGCCAGACAAGGCCAGAAGCTTGGGGTACAGCGCCAAACTCGGGTATAACATTATTCGGGTCAGGGTTAAAAGTGGCGGTAGAAGAAGAAGAAAACCTGCTAAGGGGAGGTCGCCGTCTCATGCTGGGCTTGTTCATTTTACTCCGAAAGGACTGCAGTGGATTGCAGAAGAAAAGGCTCAGAGAAAATTTTCTAACTTGGAAGTTTTGAACTCATATTGGGTCGGATCCGATGGTGTGCATGCTTGGTACGAGGTTATTATGGTTGATCCCAATCACCCCAATATCGCAAACGATCCAAAAATAAAATGGATAAAGAACCCTGCCAACAGAAGAAGGGTTTTCCATGGCCTAACTAGTTCTGGAAAGAAGTCAAGAAGCTTAAAGGCTTAATTCTAAGCCCAGCGAATAATTCTATTATGAAATGTTTTGACTTGCATGTTCATAGCGCATTTTCTGGCGGACAGAGCAGTTTAGAACAACTGGCATCGACTGCAAAAGATCTCGGATATGCTGGGATTTGTTTTGCTGAATATTTTGAAAGTGAAGAGCAATTAAAAAAATTGAAAGACGACATAGCTAAAATTAGCGAAAAAACGGGAATTAAAATTTATCTTGGATTCGAAGCACGCAATCCAAAAGAATTGGTGAAATTATCTGGGAAGATAAGGATGTTTGATTTGCTCCTCGCGCAAGGCGGCAACTTGGAAATGAACAGACTGGCATGCGAAACTCCGCAAGTTGATATTTTAACGCACCCAGAGAATAACAGAAATGATTCCGGGTTAAATCACGTACTGGTTAAATTGGCTGCTCAAAATAACGTAGCAATTGAAGTCAATTTCAGGGAATTGTTGCTGGCGAGCAAGCGGACAAGAAATATCATAATGAAAAACCTCTCGCAAAATATTATACTTGCAAAGAAATTTCATTCTCCAATTGTTCTTTGTTCTGGAAGCGTATCGCATTTTGAATTAAGATCGCCTGAAGTGATGATTTCTATGGCGACACAATTGGGACTGGAATTGGATCGTGCTAAGAGTTCTATTTCGAAAATACCTGAAGATATTTTAAAATGTTCCAATGAGAGGAAATCTGAGAAGTGGATTTCACCCGGGGTGAGGATTGTCAAATGAAGTTTTTGTCTAAAAAGGTCTGGAATATAGTATTCAAGAAAGTGCCCAGAGTTACTGTGGACATTGTCATTAAAGATGGGAGGGGCGTCCTTTTGATAAAAAGGACTATAAAACCCGATATAGGAAAATGGCATTTTCCAGGAGGGACTGTTCAATTCAAGGAAAAGATATTGCACGCTGTCAGGAGAATTGCGAAAATGGAAACTGGCTTGCAAATAAGAATTAAGAGATTTCTTGGAATTTTCGAATTTATGAGATGGAAAGAAACGGGATATAATCATATAATAGATTTGGTTTTCTTAGCCGAGCCTACAAGAGGAAAGATAAAAGGCAATCCTAAGTTTGGAGGGAAGACCTTGAATTTTTTCAAGAAAATACCAAGTAACATAATTCCCGACCAAAGGAAAATACTGAAAGGAAAACTGATAAAATGAAGGAGATTCCTGTAACTTTCAAAAATCAAGGACAGAAAATTAAAGGTATTCTGCATATACCAAATAGAAAAACTAAATCCGCTATAATTATTGCGCATGGTTTCACAGGATACAAAAGAGAAGTTCAGATTGTAAATTGCGCAAGAAAATTATGTGAAGAAGGTTTCGCTGTTTTAAGATTCGATTTTCGTGGTACTGGTGGCAGCGATGGTTTATTTAGGAATATGACAATTTCTGGTGAAGTATCTGATTTGGAGAAAGCAATTAGTTTTGTTAAAAATGTGGGTTATAGGAAAATTGGTCTAGTTGGTCACAGCTTAGGTGGTTCTGTAGTAATACTAGTAGAGAAGAAAGATATAGCTGCAATTTGTTTGTGGGCACCAACTATAACACCTAAGAGAATTTTTACAAAATTATTCGGTAAGAAAATTGGGAAAGTTGAAAGTTCAGGGCGTGCACCAATGTCATGGGAAGGAAAAGGTATAGAGTTTATTATGGGTAAACCTCTGTGGAACGAAGTTAAAAACAACTTTCCTGATTTGACGAATAACTTATCGGACATAGATATACCCAAAACTGTTGTATGTGGTAGTAAAGACTGGGAGATTTTCTATCAGGGTATTCATCGTGTGCTTAAGGATCCTACTAATAATATAAAAATAATTAAAGGTGGTGATCATACGTTTTCAAAATACGAGCATGAAAAACAATTAATTGATTATACCGTAAACTGGTTCAAAACGTGGTTAAAATGAGACAACAAGAAAAATTAAAAATACTGCCGCCGACTCTTAGAAAAAAGGAACGCTATATATCATTCAAGGTAATCTCGGAAGAGCCCATCGTATATTCTGATTTGGAAGCGGGCATTTGGCAGACGCTACTGGAATTCTACGGCGAATTGGGAGTATCGCAACTGAATGTCAGCGTTGTAAGGAACTTGTATGACAGCCAAAATCAGATTGGTGTCATCCGATGCAACAACAAATCAGTGCCAAAAGTAATAGCAGGCTTGGGACTGATAACAAGACTTGGAGAAAGCAGAGTGATTTTCAAGATATTGAAAATATCGGGAACTATAAAAAGCTTAAGTTTAAAGTAATTTAAATAAGGGAAAGAAATTTATTGTATTATAAAGGTGATTTTGAATTCCAGAAATAATGCCTGAATACATGGGATATGACCGCACTATGGCTATGTTCAGCCCGGACGGCAGACTATTCCAAGTAGAATATGCAAAGGAAGCTGTCAAAAGAGGCAGTACTGCTTTAGGCATCACATTCAAATATGGCATTGTTCTAGCCACTGTAAAGCCTGCAGGCAAGCTAGTTGTATCCGAGGCGAGTGAAAAGATATTCCAAGTGGACGACCACATGGCTGCTGTCGCGGCTGGGTTCATTGCAGACGCGCGTACATTAACTCAAATGATCAGGGTAAAGGCGCAGATGCATAAGATAACCTATGACGAACCAGTTGATGTTTGGAACATTGCCAAAATCATCGGGAACAGGATGCAATTGATAACACAATATGGCGGTTTGAGGCCTTTTGGTGTCTCATTGCTTTTGGGTGGTGTAGATAAAACCGGTGTGCATTTATTGGAAACTGATCCATCTGGAACACTGTTCGAATGGAGGGCACAAGCGATTGGCAGGGGCGCTATTTTAGCGAACAAGATACTCAACCAGAAATGGAAAGAGAGCCTAAGCGAAAAGGAAGCTCTTGAATTGGCATTGGACATAATCGACAAAACCGAAAGAGCAGAAAAAAAAGAAGGTCTAGTCGTCGATATGGCAATTATCAAGAAAGACGCAA
The DNA here is from genome assembly GCA_016187415.1 of Candidatus Aenigmatarchaeota archaeon. Lineage (GTDB taxonomy): Archaea > Aenigmatarchaeota > Aenigmatarchaeia > CG10238-14 > SCSR01 > JACOWB01. The sequence continues at coordinate 50,885 of JACPJT010000005.1, read as the reverse complement.
GATTTAAGAAGATAAATGAAGATTATGTTAAATCGATAAAGTAAGTAAATTAATAATTTTGAGGGATTCTGTTGTCAGTAAGTATAGAAAAAGCAGTCGTTGCTCGGCTTAATTATGGGCAGCAAAAGTTTGAAATACTTGTAGACCCGAATAAAGCTATGGATTTTAAGAATGGTAAGATGATTCCGATGGAAGAGATACTCGCGTATCCTATAATCTACAAAGATGTAAAAAGCACGGAAGCTGTACCTGAAAAGGACCTGCAAAAGACTTTCGGCACTACGGAAGCCAACAGAATAGCGCCTATAATCCTGAAGCAAGGTGAAATACAGGTAACCACCGAACAAAAGAGAGAAATGATAGAGCAAAAAAGGCATCTTATTGCGACATTGATTTCAAAAAGGGGCATAAACCCCCAAACCAACACGCCGCATCCTGAACAGAGAATATTGAATGCTATGCAACAGGCTGGTGTAAACATAGAACCTTTTGTCGATGCGGAATTGCAGATGGAAAAGGCTGTAAAGGCGATAAAACCAATAATTCCGTTGAAATTCCAAAATGTCACATTGCAATTGAAAATACCGCCGCAATTTGCCGGAAAGGCGTATTCGGTAATTAAAGCTGGTAAAATTATAAATGAACAATGGTTGAATGATGGTTCGCTTCAAGCGAATGTAGAAATGCTTGCTGGGATGATGGACGATTTTGTTCAAAAGGTTGCAAATCTGACGCATGGCAGTTTTGAGTCAAAAGTTTTGAAGAGGGAAGATATATGAGTTCAAGGGAAATAGTTCTGCCCGGAGACATGCTAGGCCCGAGAGAAGGTAAAAAACTTGGAAGCGGCGTTTATGAAGAGAATGAAAAAGTTTACTCAAAATTCTTGGGTATGCCGAGAATAAATGAAAACGAAATAAGCGTTGTTCCCCTCTCTGGAACTTATCTTCCCAGATTCGGCGACAGGGTGATTGGTGTTATAGAAGCCGTTGAAGTATCTGGCTGGTTTGTAAGTATCAATTGTCCTTATTCCGCATTCTTACCGCTTTCAGAAGCCGTTGACGAATTTGTCGACCTGCAAAGAACCGAGTTGACACGGTATTTTGACATTGGTGATATCGTATTTTGCAGATTGTCTAAAGTCACAAAGAATAAACTTGTACAAGCGTCTATGAGGGACTTTGAATCAAGAAAACTAAGGAACGGTGTGCTTGTCAAGGTTACGCCGACAAAAATACCTCGAATAATCGGGAAGGAAGGCAGCATGATAATGTTGATTAAGAACAGAACAAAATGTGAAATTGTTACTGGCCAAAATGGATGGGTTTGGATAAGAGGCGATAACAAAGATAAAGCAATTGAGGCAATTTTGACTATCGAAAGAGAATCGCATCTGGCGGGACTGACAGAAAAGATAGAAAAAATGTTGGGTGAATAAAAATGGGAAAGAAATCTGATATTGAATTGATTGTCGGCGGACTGAGAAAAGATAAAAGACTGCCCGAGCAGACTAGAGAAATAAAAATGAAAGTTGGCAATATTGTCAGCGCCAATGGCTCCGCTGAAGTCAGTTTCGGTAATACCATTGCATTGTCATCTGTCCACGGGCCGCGGGAACTGTTTCCCAGACACCTTCAAGAATCTCAAACAGGAATTCTTCGAGTCAGGTACAATATGGCGCCATTCTCGGTTGACGATAGAAAAAGCCCGGGACCCGATAGAAGGAGTGTAGAAATATCTAAAGTGATCAGGCTTGCCTTGGAACCGGCGATTTTTTTGGATGATTATCCGAAAGTGACTGTTGATGGTTTTGTTGAAGTGATTCAGGCGGACGGAAGCACCAGAGTCACGGGAATCAATGCGTTATCACTGGCATTAGCTTCCGCTGGAATACCGATGAAAGATCTGGTCACGGCATGCTCTGTAGGAAAAATCAACGGGACGCTTATAGTTGATCTCAATGGCGAGGAAGATAACAATTCCGAATCCGATGTCGCTGTCGCAATTATGCCGACAAGTAATCTGGTCACTTTGCTGCAGATGGATGGAGTATTGACAAAGGAAGAATTGATGCACCTTCTTGATCTTGCAAAGAAGACCTGTAAAGATATCCATGAGATGCAAAGAAATGTTTTGCTTGAAAAATACAAAGGTGAAGAATGAATGGAAAATTTTGCGCTTGAATTGATACAGAACGGTAAAAGAATTGACAAGAGAGACTTTATGCAATTCAGAAATATCGAAATAAAAGAAAATGTTATAGGGAAAGCCGAGGGCTCTGCTTATGTAAAATTGGGGAACACTCAGGTTATTGCAGGCATCAAGATGGGTGTTGGCACGCCTTTCCCGGATACACCAAATCAAGGCATACTAAGTGTAAATTCCGAATTCACACCGCTTGCATCCGCTGAATTCGAGAGCGGACCACCGGGTGAAAATGCAATTGAACTTTCGAGAGTTGTTGACCGTGGGATAAGGGAATCGAAAACAATCGAGATGGAAAAGCTAGTCATAACAGCAGGGGAGAAGGTGTACAGTGTCTTCATAGACATATACATATTGGACAACCAGGGCAACTTGCTGGATGCTGCCGCACTTGCTGCGTTGGTGGCGTTACTGAATACACGCGTACCAAAGCTTGATGCCGATGGAAATATTGTAAGGGGTGAATATGAAAGGAAGCTTCCTGTTGTTCACAAACCAATCACTGTATCGGTATGCAAGATTGGCGATAAACTTTTTGTCGATCCTTTATTGGAGGAAGAGGCTGTCATAGACGCCAAGCTTTCTATAGCTTTTAGAGAAGATGACAAGATATGCGCGATGCAAAAACAGGGAATCAAAGGCATTGAGTTTGATGCGCTTGAGAAGATGGTGGATGTCGCTTTAGAAAAGTCAAAAGAACTGAGAAAGCTGGCGAAATAATGGGAATAAAAACTGTCGGTAAAAAGATAAAACTTGGAAAAATCCGCAAAATTAAGAATTCCCCCAGATGGGCTGATATTAGAAAATTCGGGATTAAAAGAGCTAAGAGAAGACGAATACAAGTCACTAAAGTGAAGAGATGGAGAAGAACTCGAATTAAGGTTTAAGCTTCCCAACAAACTTGTCCTGATTTACATTTGCCTTCTACAACTACTGTCGATTGGCATAACCCGCGCAAAGTAACGGATGTATTACCTGTTGCACCAGTGGGTGTTATTCCAGTGTAAACTGTTGAACCGCTGGCCGAACCTGTTCCGTTTGATATATCAGTAGAATTTGATTCGCCCACCGTCAGGCTCTGATCCAAAATCGTTGCACTTTGTTTGCCATCGCTATATACTGCAACAAGCCCTGTTATTGTCTGGCCGTTTGGGTTTGAATAAAATATTGTATTGTTTGTTACCCTGTAAACGTTTATCCATGCACCCGCACATTTGCTTAGGCCTAGGCTTTGATTAGAAGCCATTGTTAATGCATCGCTTTGGTTTGACGCTATACCAGTGGAACTTGTTGTCAGGCTTGTGGCGAAGATGCTGACTAGAGCGCCAACGCCGATGGTAAATGCTATCAAAAGAACTGTTGCTACCATGGGGGATATAGCTTTCAATCTCATTTAAGTGTTACTCCAGCAACTCTGGGCATTCGTACATTTGCCCTCGACCGTGACTGTAGACTGGCACAACCCTCTTGCTATAACAGATGTATTTGTTCCTCCAGTCCATGTCGTTGCCGCTGAAGCGCCTGGCGCTAAACTCGAAGATCCCGTTGTCGACTTGCCGTCAGTCGCAATAAGAGTAATGCTTGTTATTGTTGTTAATGCATCGCTTTGGTTTGACGCTATACCAGTGGAACTTGTTGTCAGGCTTGTGGCGAAGATGCTGACTAGAGCGCCAACGCCGATGGTAAATGCTATCAAAAGAACTGTTGCTACCATGGGGGATATAGCTTTCATATACTGCCTTTATATAAACTATGGATACGGATTTAAATATCTTTTCATGCAACGGTTATAAATCTTTAATACAAACTATAGAAGATGCCTGAAGAGAAGATAGTCACCATAAACCTTAGAAGAGAGTTCAAAAAGACTCCTGTTTGGAGAAGACAGATGGTTTTTTGCAAACTGGTTAAAAAGGAACTCAAGGATGAGAAAATAAAAATCTCACAGAAGATGAACGAAAAGATATGGGCTATTAAAACCCCAAAAATACGGGTAAAGGTTATAAAAGACGACAAGTCTACGCGCGCCGAACTAGTTGAATAGGTCTATCCAGCTTTCAGGAATTCTGTATAGGTGCATTTCCCGCATGAAAACCTGTTTTTATGCTGTGCAAGAATGCTTGTTCCGCATCTGGGGCAGTAACGTCTGGTTCTTTCGACAGTTCCTTCTTTTACTGTAAAATATTTATGCTGCAGCACTTGTTTGTGTTTCAACTTTCTCACTTTTTGCTTCTGCGGGCTTTACTTCCTTAGGTTTTTCGTTTAAAATCTTGCAAACCGCAAATGATTCTCCAAGGCCTTTTTGGGAAAAAATGTAATCGATAATGACCTGTGTTTCATCAACGCCATATTTTTTTGCCAGTTCTGACGCCAGTTCTTTCTTGGACGGCGTCTGCGCTCCGATGTGTTTTATGCCTATTTTCAAGTCCTTTCTTTTGAAAAGCGAATTGTCTTTTTCTTCGATTATAGTAATTTCCATGGAATAATCAACCTACATAAATAGCGTATTTTCCCGGCTCGCTTATGTTCAACATTTTAGCCATTTCGCTGTTTGCATCTGCAATTATAACAAGGCCCTTCCAACTTGTGGAAAGATTTGTCGACTTGCAGACTTCACATGCCTTTTCGTTGGTGAACCTCCTGCAATTCCTGCAAACTTGCAATCTTTTAGCCATATTTATCCTTTCTCTGGTTTCTTTTGTTTCTTCTTTTCAGCTTCAATCCAATGCACTGCGCCGAGCAGAGGCTGCCTCATTGTGAGACCGATTTTATTGCCTTCTTCCCATGAAATGGATATCACCCTGCCTTTTATCATATCGCCTTCTTTCAGTGTTTTCTTTGACTCTTTTCCTAGGAAAAGGGAATTTTTGTTGTCGAAACTCACATAATCGTCCATCAACTGGGAGATGTGCACCAAACCATCAAGCGGACCCAATCTGACAAAAGAGCCGAATTCCGTATTGTCAACTACTTCGCCTACTGCAAGCTCCTGCAATTCCGGCTTGTATGCCAATGCCTTGAAGACGACTGGATAATGGATGCCCGGATCTTCTGGAAATATCTTTCCCTCACTTATTTTATCAACGCTTATAATGGACAGCACGACACCCAGCTTCGGATCCAATAAGCATTCATATTTGTCTTCCAGCGATTGCTTGACTGCGTCAGCAGCTCTGACAGTGAATTTATCGGGCGGCACCCTAATCTTATCTTCGACTGTTAGTATCCTGTACATCTTATCACAAAATTAAGCTTTTATCAAATTAAACAGTTTAGTTTAAATAAGTTAGGTGGCGGTTAGAAAAGGGTATAAGCGACAATCATTCCGGCTGCCAACAAGGCGACCATATTCATTACCTTAATCAGAGGATTCAGACTAGGACCTGCAGTATCCTTATACGGATCGCCGACAGTATCACCGACAATGGCAGCTTTATGCGCATCCGAACCTTTGCCGCCGAAATTCCCTGCTTCAATAAATTTCTTTGCGTTGTCCCATGCGGCGCCTGCATTAGACATTGTTATCGCAAGCAATAATCCAGTGACGATGCTTCCTGCGAGCATTCCCCCCAAAGCCTCTGGCCCTAAGATAAATCCTACCGCCAATGGAGCAATGATCGCAATGACACCCGGCACGACAAATTCCCTCAATGCCGCAGTTGTTGTTATGTCAACGCATCTTGCGTAATCAGGTTTCGCTTTTCCTTGCATAAGCCCTTTAATCGTTCTGAACTGTCTTCTGACTTCCTCAACTATGGAAAATGCGGCTCTGCCGACTGCGCGCATCAAGAAAGATGAGAACAAAAATGGTATCATCCCACCCAATATCAGACCTGCGACAACCTTCACTTTCAGAATGTCGATTGTCTGCAAGTGCGTCGCTTCAGCATACGCAGCAAATAATGACAATGCTGCTAATGCCGCACTCCCTATCGCAAATCCTTTAGTAACAGCTTTTGTTGTGTTGCCGACTGCATCAAGCGCATCTGTAATCTTCCTAACGCTTGGCGGTAGATTCGCCATCTCCGCTATCCCGCCTGCATTGTCAGTTATGGGACCGTAGGAATCCACTGCGACAATCATCCCTGTTACAGACAGCATGCCCAACGCCGCTATTGCGATGCCGTACACACCAGCGAAATAATACGACGCAAAAATTGCAGCAACGATTAATATCGCGGTCGGGTATGTGCTCCTCATCCCTAGAGCCAAACCAGCGATAACATTGGTGCCGGCTCCTGTCTTAGAAGCCTCTGCGACTTCCTTGACAGCCTTCCTGTCACGCGCCGTGTAAAATTCTGTTATGTTGCTTATGATTATTGTAACTGCCAAACCAACCAGCGCCGCGAAAAAATATTTTAAATCCTGCAATAGCGCCGTTGATATAAAATAGAATAAGATTGCTGCGATTATAGCTGTTGCTATCACACCCTTGTATAATGCGTTCCAAATATTTTGACTTTTACCAAGCCTTACAAAAAATGTGCCGATAACCGAAGCTCCGATTGCTGTAGCACCGATTGCTAGCGGGAACAACACAGCATTTCCTCCGACGGATATTCCCAAGAGCATTGCCGCGATTAATGTAATAGCGTAAGATTCGAACAAGTCTGCAGCCATGCCAGCGCAATCGCCTACATTGTCGCCAACGTTGTCTGCTATCACACCAGGATTTCTAGGATCGTCTTCTGGTATTCCCTTTTCTATCTTTCCAACCAGATCCGTTCCGACATCAGCCGCTTTTGTGTATATCCCACCGCCTACCCTCATGAACAAACTTATCAAGCTTGCACCGAAACCGAAACCGACGGTTAAAGCAACATTCTGCGTCAGATAATAAAGCAATGTTACACCAAACAGTGCCAAACCCGCAACTACTAGGCCTGTTACAGATCCCCCTCTAAAAGCAACATTCAAAGCGCTTGCCAGTCCTTTTTTAGCCGCTTCTGCCGTCCTGACATTCGCCCTGACAGAAATGTTCATTCCTATATAGCCTGCCAGTCCTGACAATGCCGCTCCCAACAGGAATGCGCCTATGGTTATCCAATTTTTGAAAGCGAAAAACAAGACTACCGATAAAATAATTATAATCGGCACCAGTGTTTTGTACTGCCTGAAAAGATATGCATTTGCGCCATTCTTGATTGCATCAGAGATATCAATCATTTGTCTGCTTCCGGATGGTTTGGATGTTATATTGAAAATGAGATATGCGGAATATAGAAGTGCGAATGCGCTAGCAAGAAAGGCAAATAAAACTACCATTTTTTTCTAACCTATAGTTAGATGTTTTTTAGACTTTAAATAAATAACCCTGTGTCCCAATGACATCAATCTTTTCCTGAGTTCTATATCGTTAGTTGCGACAAGCGCGTCCTTGCCTGCTAACTTCAGCATTGCATTGTCTGCCAGACCTTCCGACTGCAGAATCTTGACATTATTCACTCTAAGGAGGTTGATTGCGGCTCTGGCGTATCTGCTTGCCTGCGAGTGTGCCTCCGAAATTTTCAATAGTTCCTTTTCGACAGGGCTTGGAGCGGCCAGCTCATAAGAACCTATCAAATCAGCCAAGTCCTCGAGATTTATCCTGAACCTGACGATGTCGATAAGGAAGTTTGTATCCAGTAGTATTCTCATAAAATATTATTGTTTATGTGACTTTTCTTAATTGCTTGCACTGTTTTATATTGGTAGGATGCGAATTATTCATAAAATGAAAGGCATATCCGAAATCATTGCAACGCTGTTAATGCTGATGGTTACGCTCGCTGTATCTGGGTCGGCGTACTTGTTTATTTCACAGACTTATGTGGCGCAGACACAAGGGTTGGAATTGCTTGATGCGTTCTGCGTCCAAGGCGGCGCGGGAAACTCGACTATTATTCTAAGAAACATAGGCACCAACCCTGTTGATACGGCAAACATACAAGTCATACAAACATCGCCGCCAAACAGTCCTGTCCAATTGCGTTGGAGGTTGAGCACGATTCAGGCGGGTGCCACGGCTACCGTCTACGATGAATGCGAAGGCAGTGGCTCCAGAATTTGCGTTTATAGAATTGTCCCGCCAAACGGAAGGTCATCGAACGCTCCCGTACCATGCTCCTAAAAGAATATTTATAAGCAGGGAAGATAAATAAATATAAGAACATCATGAAAGGCATATCGACAGTAATAGCAACTATTCTTATGCTTATGATAACTATTGCGCTAGCTGGGACTGCTTATCTTTATTTTCAGGGTGTTTTCACCAGCCAGACGGCAGTTGTTCTTGATTTGTCTGGCGCCGATTGTACAGGCGATCCGATAACAATATCAGTATCAAATCATGGCACGACAAATGCGACCACGGTCACTGTTTCAGCTACGGCACCTGATGGAACATCAGCGGGTGCTGCTTGCACGATAAGCAATCTTGCCCCGACTACAACCTCTAGTTGCTCTATAAACAGAGACGCAGGAAAGCCGTCAGGAGTTTACAGTGCAAGCATAACTGCAAATAATGCAAGACCTGTCAGAGGACCAGTAACCTGCACCACGGCAGGAGTTTAAGATTTTATTTTATTCTAGAATTATTTCATGCTTGCATAACCGATTAATCGCCATCTTCCCTGAACCTGTCTAGAAATAACGACCCTAGTATCCTTATCCGCACATACCGGAATCTTCAAGTTTAGTTGCATCATATTCTTCTTTATTGAAGTGACACCGCCTATTGACCTGCTTGTACCTATGTTTATCAAAAGCTGTTCATTTAATTTAATCGGTTCCATGGATGTCAATTCCTTGGCGCCCACTACTCTTTCCAATAAATGAAGCTCCAGTGACAAATCTTTTAGGACAGGCGGTAGTTTTTCTGGCAGACCCACCACATTGCCGACTGTACCGTCTGATTTTGTTAATGAGGGGTCCAGACCTGTCATCAACCCCAAAAGTCCGCCGGCGCCAGCCTCTGCCATGTTGGCCTTCCCTTTCTGAAGACCAGTGATTTTTGTTTTGAGCGGAACATAGGCATTCTTACGCATGGTGCCCGGTCTGATTTCAATTTCATCACCGACTTTGAACTTGCCTTGAATTACTGAACCGCCCACAATGCCACCGACTAGTTCGTTTGGTTTGGCACCAGGTTTATTTATATCGAAGCTTCGCGCCACCCGCATTAAAGGATATGTGTCCATGTCCCTGTTCGGGGTTTGTATTAAGGTTTGCACAGCATCCAATAAAATGTCCATGTTGATATTTTGTTGCGCAGATACTGGAATTATTGGTGATTTTTCTATGATGCTGCCTTTGACAAATTCTTTTATCTGCCTGTAATTTTCCAAGGCCTGTTCCTTCGTAACAAGATCTATCTTGCTCTGGACTATTATCACATTTTTAATGCCGACTACCTCAAGTGCCATCAGATGCTCGATTGTCTGTGGCTGCGGACATTTTTCGTTGGCGGCTACAAGCAATACAGCGCCGTCCATCAGACTGGCGCCCGTCAATACTGTTGCCATCAGAGTCTCATGTCCTGGTGCATCAATAAAACTCACTGTTCTCGCAGGCTCGGCGTCAGAAAGGCAATAAATGCATTTTTTGGAATTGGTCACGTATTTGCCGCAATTTCTGCACTTGTATATAGTTACATCTGCGTACCCTAACCGTATAGTTATTCCCCTTTTCAACTCCTCAGAATGAGTTAGAGTCAGTTTACCAGTCAGTGCCTTGGTTAAGGTTGTCTTACCATGAGAAACGTGTCCGACCATCCCTATGTTGATTTCTGGTATCAATCTTGCGTCGATTTTAGTTACTTTTCATCACCTCGTAAAATGTTTTTGTCCTGCTTTCATGTGATAGATAAGGTAAGATATTGTTTTGAAAGATTTTAATACATGTCGCTTCTGTATTTCATGGCTAAACGGAAAAAGCTCTAATGCGCTATGAATCGGCGTGTAGCCCAGACTTTGCCTTCATCGTTGATCAAGCATTGCCCAGGAATATAGAATTGTAAATTAGAATATTAAAACTTGATTTATATCTCTGTGAGAGTCATACCAGCTTTTTCAGCCAACTTTTGAATCTTCCATACTGTGCACGCGGCACTCTGAGATTAACAAAATTCTATGGCTCTTGGCTAAGCATGATAGGCCATGCCAACATCTCGCCTGCTATAACGACAGATGATTTCCAGATGCAATCTCTCAATTGCCTGTACATGTCTTCAACATGTACTTCTTTCAGATCCGTCCTATTCTTTTCAAATCTCTCCACTTCTGACCTTACCCAGCCCTTGTCAGGATCTTCAGCTCTTGTGAATCTGGCGGCTGCATTCACAGCCGGTGAAAGAGAATGTATCATGCCGTTGTCTTGTGCATAAACTCTCATTTCCCAAAGATTCTTTCCTCTCAAGGTAATTTCTGGCTGGACATAATAATCTACGCCGTCTATTTTCAGGCGGCCGCCGCCTTCGGCGACGCTACCCAACAGGACACCCCAGATCGAGCCCCTGCCCTCAGGCTCCCTGTTCGAGTAGAGAAATGGCCTCCCACGGTCCCTGAAGTCCCAACGGAGCATTCTTAGACCTTCAGAATAATTATGATTTGGATCTGTCCAAACATATATGTTGCCAGCATTTAGCGGTCCTACTGCATTCTTTGGCACTAGCAATTTTAACATTTCTGGCGTTATTGTCCCGTTTTGTCTCAGCCAGTCCGTTTCGACAAACGGTTTTTCTCCCTGCAAAACTGCCTGATAATCTCCATCTCCTTTGCCTTGGACTGTATAACTTACAATAAGAAGAGGCTTTCCATTTCTTGGAAGTTCTGCTCCTGTTATCCTTGGCGAATATGCTTGAACAGCTGTAGTCATGATTTAATAAAGGATAGTAAAGGATTTAAACGTTATAAAAGTTTGAAATCAACTTGATTTTGCTTTTGTACTTGCATCGCCCCCATCAGATTTCTCTTTCTTAGGGAATATTTCTTCTAACGCCTTTTCACCGTTTTTGACAACTATTGTATTTACCTGCACTATATCCTGAGAAATTGTATTTCCGTGGACCGTTTTTCTTCTTCTCTCGCCCTGTAATTTTGGATGAAAACCGCTTGGATGCGTTAGCAGCGTTCGCTTCCTTCCGGGACCCGATATGCCGGGATGCATAGGAAATCCGTCTTTGTCACTGCCGCCAGTGATTTTGAGTGCGTACCCGCTCAATCCGAGCAGATCGCCTGTTACCTCGTCGCCGATTTTCTTTCCGATAAGGGAAATACCTCTATCTTGCTCAATCTCTGTCTGGTACGATTTTTTACTTGCTGGGTCGCTAATGACCACTTTGAAATTTGCCATTGAATCACTGAAATTTTAATGCGATATTAAAGTTTAAATTGTTGCGGATATTTAATAAACTTGAGTGATATGCTCCAATGGTTCGCGTTTCAGTGAGTTTTTGTAGATTTTATTTACTTCTATCCCTAAATTACTCTTCAAGAGGAATGTGATCATATGGCGGATGATAATATCATAGACCCATTTGGCTCGTCTGTTGTTAAAAACTATGACGAAGTTGTCAAACAGTTCGGATTAAAGCCTGTCGACAATTCAATCCTGGACAGAATCAAAAACCCGAACAGGTTTCTCAGGCGGGGGATAGATTTCGGGCACATAGATTTCGACAAGTTCCTAGACGCATATGAAGAAAAGAAGCCTCTTGCGATAATGACCGGGATAAAACCAACGAACGAGTTTCATCTCGGTAGCAAGATTACAGCGGAAAAGATAATTTATTTCCAGAAAGAATTCAAGGCCAAAGTCTTCTTTGCGGTTGCCGACCTTGAAGGCAATGTCGACAACGGATTACCATTGGATCAACAGGCTAAAACTGCTGTTCATAATGTTGCTGATTTATTTGCGTTGGGACTGAATCCTAAGAATGCATACATCTACAGACAATCGCAAGAAAGACGAGTAATGAATCTCGCATATTTGTTCAGCAGAAGAGTTACTACAAACCACATGAAAAACCTTTACGGTGAAAGGCAACTTGGGTTGTATTTCGCGGCATTCACACAAGCGGGAGATATACTCTTGCCCCAATTGGAGGAATTCGGCGGACCGAAGAACGTCCTTGTGCCCGTGGGGTCTGATCAGGTACCGCATATATTTTTAACTAGGGATATAGCAGAAAAGTTTGAAAAGGAATTTGGTTTTATAAGGCCGTCGACCATAGTGCACAAGTTTTTCAAGGCGTTGAACGGCGAGAGCAAGATGAGCAAGAGGGATCCTATGTCTATGATAACATTGGGCGATTCTCCCGAGATTATACGGAAGAAGATAAACATGGCCGTTACAGGCGGCAGAAAAACCGTAGAAGAACAAAGAAGACTTGGAGGCGTGCCTGAAGATTCTGTCGTTTATGAGCTGTATAACTATCATTTTGTCGACGACGACAATAAAGTAAGGAAAGTATATGATAATTACAAATCAGGGAAGTTGCTTGATGGCGAAATGAAGAAGGACATTACGGAAATTGTCATCAAGTTTTTGGAGAATCACCAAAAGAAAAGGGGCAAGATGCTGCCGCTTGCAGAAAAACTTGTCTATGGGAAATAATATGAAAAGATATGAACTCACAGAAGAAGGAAAAGATTATCTTAAAAATGGTCTTCCTGAAAAACGCCTTGTTGATATACTGGGAAAATCCAAGTCGTTGCCTTTTGATGAAGCCAAGACTAGCGTAGACAATTTTTACATAGCACTACAGTGGACCCTGAAAAATAATTGGGTGAAATCTACTGGGAAAGAACTGACATTGATAACTTATCCGAATGAGATACCTCAACAAAATGCGCTTGAGAAGATTGATAGGGATGAGGAAGTTGATGAGAATTTAGTTGATATACTGTTGCAAAGAAAGCTGATAAAAAAAATCGTTGTCAGCGAAGCCGATAAATTGGTGGGTCAAGAAATCACAAATCTTACGCCGCAATTATTAAAAAGCGGACTGTGGAAGAAAGTGAAATTCAAGAAATATGATGTAAATGCATCTGTAGCGAAAATCTACCCGGGAAAATTGCATGCATATCGGCAAGTTATAGAAGAAATTAGGGAAAAGTTAATTGGTTTGGGATTTGTAGAAGCTAAAGGACCGTTAGTTGAATTGAATTTTTGGAATGCCGATGCGTTATTCATGCCAAGCGACCATCCTGCTAGAGGCATCCATGACATCTATATGGTAAAAGAACCGAAAGAGGGAAAAGTTCTTGATAAGGATTTGTGGAGGCGTGTTGGAGATACGCACGAAAAGGGATGGATCACAGGAAGTAAAGGTTGGGGTAGCTGGGACTTTGAACTTGCGAAAAGACTGGTTCTTAGAAGTCAGACAACCGCTGTTTCTGCAAGAACATTATCAAAATTGAAAAGTGGGGATATACCGCATAAAATGTTTGTGATTGACCGCGTCTTTAGGCCGGATGTAATTGATGCGAAACATTTTATTGAGTTCGACCAGTGCGAAGGAATTGTAGTTGGCGAAGGGCTGACATTCAGGCATTTGCTGGGATATTTGAAAGAATTTGCACAAATTATCGGCGCTGAACAGGTTAGATTCAAACCGAGTTACTTCCCGTTCACGGAATTCAGCACGGAAATGTACGTGTATTTCAAAGATTTGGGATGGGTGGAAGCCGGCGGATCCGGTATATTACGGCCAGAAGTCACTATGCCATTAGGCGTTGAAGTTCCTGTGTTGGCATGGGGAATAGGAATCGGCAGGCTGGCTATGCTGAAATTGGGAATCAATGACATTCGTTACCTGATTTCGGATAATTTGGACTGGTTGAGAAATAAAGAGATGGTGAAATAATTGCCAATAATAACACATGATAAAAAAGACTTGTTGAATCTGATTGGAACTAAATTATCGACGCAGGAACTGGAAGAAGTTATCAGTCTTATAAAACCGAATGTCGAAAGTTCCACAGAAACTGAAATCGTGTTGGAAGTAACGCCGGAAAGGCCTGATTTATTTGGCATAGAAGGATTGTCCAGAGCGATTAAGCTGTATCTCGGCCTAAGCGGTTTTAAAAATTATCAGGTATTGAATTCGAAATTGAACATAAAAGCCACGCACATACCTAAAAGACCCTACATTGCCGCAGCAGTTATTAGAAATGTGTCTATGACAGATGCTTTCATAAAAAGCTTGATGAACATACAAGAGATTCTTGCAGAAAGCATTGGCAGAAAGCGGAAGAAAGTTGCAATCGGAATCCATGATCTGGATGGAATAAGCCAAAACATAAGCTATGTTGAAGCCAACAGGGATGAAAAAATATTTCCTCTGGGTACGAATGAAGAAATGACCTTGATAGAAGTATTGGAAAAGATTCCAAAGGGGAAAGAATACGGACATCTTCTTGCCGGTGTTGAGAAGTTCCCAGTATTCAAAGATGCGAACGGTATTTTCAGCTTTCCACCCATAATAAACTCTGACAGGACACGCGTGACTGAAAAAACTAAAAATTTGTTTGTCGAACTCACAGGACTTGATAAGAAGGCGGTCCTGCAAACGCTCAACATAATAGTTACGAATTTCGCAGAAAGAGGATGCATTATCGAATCTGTGAAAATATTTTACGGTGATAAATTCGAGGTTACGCCTGAACTCAGTCCAAGTTACGTAGACCTCGGAATCGGTGAGATAAACAAACTTATTGGACTGGATCTGAAGAAAAGTGACGTGATAGGTTCGCTGAGTAGAATGGGTTATGGTGCAACAGACAATAAAGATGTCCTTAGGATTTACATTCCTCAATACAGGACAGACATTCTTCATAAGATAGACTTGCTTGAGGATGTTGCCATCGGCTACGGATTTAATAATTTTATTCCGCATTTGCCCAACATAGCAACTGTAGGCAGGTCGCACCCGATTGAAAAGCTTTCTAACAAGGTTCGAAATCTGTTGATTGGTTTTGGATTCCAGGAAATAATCAGACCCATATTGACTAATCGTAGAAATATGTTCGATAGGATGTGTGCCAAACAAGAGAACATCATTGAACTTGAAAACCCAGTGTCAGAAGAATATGCATGTTTGAGGAATTGGTTATTGCCGAGTCTGGTGGAGGTCCTGTCTGCAAACAAGCATGTTGAATACCCGCAAAACATATTCGAAGTCGGAGATGCTGTTATCCCTGACTATCAGGAAGAAACAATGTCGAAAACTGTTAGAAAAATATCATGCTCTATGTCGCATTCGAAAGCAAGCTATGATGAAATCAAAGGTGTTGTTGAATCTTTGTTGAAACAAATGGGCACGGATTATGCATTCAAAGAAAATTCAAGTTCGACCTTCATAGAAGGCAGGCAGGCATCGATTGTCGTGAAAAATAATATTGTCGGTTTCCTAGGTGAAATTAATCCAGAAGTATTGGATAAATGGGGATTGGAAATGCCTTGCGCTGCTTTTGAAATAGAATTAGAAAAGTTATAAAATTATAACTATATTGGTGACGACGGCTTTATTTTGTCTTTGAACTCCACGGCTTTTTTATAGCGACTTACTATATGATCCGGTAAACCAGTGAGTTTGAATTTTTTTAAAACAGACGTGTCGGTAGGTTCCTTGCCTGTAAATATGCCTTGCTCGTTTAATTTCGGAGTGTACCCATCGGCTATTATACCGTTAGGCGAGACGTGAATGAAAAGTTGTCCCTTGTCCCCCGAATAAACAATATGCAATGTGTCCATGCGCTCTTCAAGGAGAAGAGAAAGAATACCAATTTTGTTTCTTGAATACCATGATTTCGTGATATATTCATTTCCCGAATAATCTTTCAATCCCGAATCATATTCCACGAATGACATAAACCACAAATAGTGCCTAAGCTTTAAAAATCTTTTGCGAGTGTGCATCCTATTTGAATGCGCTAACCAATCTCTTCCAAAATCCTGGATTATAGTTGAACTTTTTACCAACAAGATGGTGTGCTAATCTCCTAATCTCAACTGAGGCCTTTGATTTGTAGTTATAATCGATGACTGCTGTTCTTGCAGACAGCGCTCTTTGAATATCGACATCTTCTGGTACTTCGGCTATGACTGGATATTTGACAATGTCTTCAATTTGTTCCGATGTCAAGTCATTTTGCTTGCTGACACGATTTACAACTATGCCTAAAATATTTTTATTCAGCTTTTTTGCCACATTGGCCACTTTTAGAACATCTAAGACCGATGGCAGATTTGGATTCGCCACTAACAGAATTTCGTCAGCTAGTTTTAACGACAGTGTCGCCTCTCTGCCAAGTGACGGGGCGGAATCCAGTATAATGATGTCTGTTTTACCGATAAGGTTCAGGGTCACGTCCTGTAATTTGTCGGGATCTATTCCAACCAAATCACTAACGGACAACCCAGCTGGTATTATCTTGAAACCAAATGGATGATAGTAGATAACATCCTGTAATTTGGCATCTCCTCGCAAAAAATCGTGCAATGATTTTGGTACCAGTTGAAATCCAAGATGCAGACCGAGGTGCGGTGTAGTTAAATTGGTGTCGATGGTTGTGATATCTTTGCCCAACTCTGTTAAAGCATAAGACAGATTAGAAGCTATTGTAGTCTTGCCGGCCCCGCCTTTTCCGGAGACTATGCCGATTATCCGTGTCATTTAATCCTAGTTTGACTTTTATTAGTTTAAAGATTATGACCCCGGAGGGATTTGAACCCTCGACCTTCTCCTTAGAAGGGAGCTGCTCTTTTTGGTATTCTATCCAAGCTGAGCTACGGGGCCTACATCTAAAATGAGTTTATTGATTATAAAAACTTTCTGGATTAAGACCTGCATCGGGTTTTCGCAGAGCGAAAATACTTATAATGTTTAAAGTTTCAATAAATTGTAGAAATAACCTTTGTGTTGTTGATGAATTTGACTAAATCGGCCAGAAGCGGATTGAATGTTGTTTTTTCTAGAATTCTTTACCTAATTGTAAAGATATTCGCACTTCCTCTGTTTGCCCTTAAAATTAACCTAAAGGGGCAATAGGGGAGGATTCTGCAAAGCAGCAGAGGACCCAGAACTGTTTTCTTGCTAATTTGATTGTTCTAAAGAATCCGATTTTAAGAGGAGGTGTGAATAAAAATGGTTGATAGTGGATACTGGGATACTTACCAAGGAAGAGAACCTTACGGCGGTATTGAGAAAACAAGATTCCCAAGAAGGAGAGGGACTATACCAGATGTATTACATTACAATGGTAGAAGTATAAGTGTGGATGAAAGTGATCCGAGATCTGTAGAAGGTTTTCGAGACGTGTATAGATTGCAAAAACAAACGAAATAATTTTCCCGAATCCAGATTTATTTTTACCTTTTCATAGTGTTATTTATGGATTTTAAGAAAGTCGAGAAGAAATGGCGGGAAAAATGGTCTAAATCCAAAATTTTCGAGACCGATGTAGACCAGAAAAAGAAGAAGTTCTTCACATCAATAGTCATACCTTATGTCAACGGCAGGCCGCATATAGGACATTCTTTTACGAATACCCGAACTGATGTTTACGCCAGATTCAAGAGAATGCAAGGATTCAACACATTGTTAGCAGTGGGTTTTCATGCGACAGGGGAACCAATTGTCGGAGCCGTTGAGCGGCTGAAGAAAGGCGACAAGACTCAGATAGAAACTTTCAAGATGTATGGCGCCACCGACAAAGACATAAAAGACTTCATAGTGAAAGGGCCCAAGTTCGTGGCAAATTATTGGATGAATAAATTTGTTGGGGATTTCAATTCTATGGGATATTCCGTTGATTGGAGAAGAAGATTTGTCACGGCAATAACGCCGTCGTTCAACCGCTTCATTGAGTGGCAATACAACACGCTAAGAAAGAAAGGTTATGTGATACAGGGAACCCATCCTGTGATATGGTGCCATCATGACCAATCTCCAACAGGCGATCATGACAGGTTGAAAGGAGAAGGTGAAAGCCCGACTGAATTTGCATTGATGAAGTTCCGATTAGATGAAGGTGAAATACTGCCGTGTGCGACATTGAGGCCGGAAACTATCTATGGTGTTACGAACCTCTGGATCAATCCTGATGCAGAATATGTTGGTGCTAAAGTCGGAAAAGAAACTTGGATAATAAGCAGGGAATCTGTGCAAAAATTCAGAGACCAGTTAAAGAGCGTCGAAGTAGGTGCTACGATATCTGGTGCTGATTTGATTGGAAAATATGTGACTAACATTGTAACAGGAAACAAGATAATTATACTGCCTGGAAAGTTTGTAGACGCTTCTACTGCCACTGGCGTAGTCATGTCAGTCCCATCCCATGCACCGTATGACTATGTCGCGCTGAAAGAGTTGCAGGGGAATGAAAATGCGATGAAAGAATATGGATTGGACTCGAATGTTGTAAAAGGCATTGGCCCCGTATCAGTTATAAAGTTGGAAGGGTATGGCGACCACCCCGCTATTGAAATTTCTGAAAAGATGGGAATACAATCTACCGCAGAAACGGAAAAGCTGGATGATGCGACATCTGTCATTTATAAAAAAGAATATCATACTGGTGTGCTGAAAGGTATTTGCGGCCGATATGAAGGCAAGAAAGTTTCTGAAGTCAAGGACTTGCTGATAAAAGATTTTGTCAATCATAAGTTGGCCGATACGATGTGGGAGACCAGCAATCCTGTGGTGTGCAGGTGTACAAACAAATGTCATGTAAAGATTTTGGAGAACCAGTGGTTCCTGAAATTTTCAGATAAGGCGTGGAAAGATAAGGTAAAGCAGTGCATAGCGCAAATGAAATTCTATCCAGAAGAAGTAAGATTGCAGTTCTTGAATACCGTAGACTGGTTGGATGACAAGGCATGCGCAAGAAAAAGCGGGCTGGGAACAAGACTGCCATGGGACAAGGAATGGATTGTTGAAACCCTGAGCGATTCTGTAATATACATGGCGTACTATACAATTGCAAAAACAATTAACAAGAAGAAGATTCCATATGAAAAATTAACCGATGATGTTTTTGATTACGTGTTTTTGGGCGAAGGAGATATAAAAAAGATCGGTAAGACGGCCAAATTAAGTGAGATGCTGATCGAAGAAATGCGAGAGGAATTTGAATATTTCTACCCTCTTGACATGAGAAACTCAGCGAAAGAATTGGTGCCGAATCATTTAACGTATGCACTTTTCCACCATGTGGCGATTTGGGAAAATCCTAGATATTGGCCTAAAGCTTATTCTGTAAATGGATTCGTCACAGTGTCTGGAGAGAAGATGTCGAAGTCAAAAGGCAACATACTGCCATTGGCAAGCCTGATAGAAAAATACGGTGCTGATTTGGTCAGAATAACCATCACGACCTCAAACGAGAATGTTGATGATGCCGACTGGAAAGAAGACTCGCTGAAGACATTTTCTTCAAGGCTGGAATATTTGGAAAATCTTGTTAAGGAATATAAAAAGGCTAAGAGAAAATCTGTAAATAATTTGGACAAATATCTGGAAAGCGTTGTAGAAACGTCGATAAAAGGCGCGACTGAAAATTACGAAATGTTGAAATTTAGATCTGGAATCCAGTATGTAGCATTCCAATTGCTGGGTGAAATAAGGCATTACATTGAAAGGAATGGCAGCATTAAAAATTGCAACAAGATATTATTGCAAGAAGCTGTATCGACTGCAGTAAGGCTTTTAGCGCCATTTACGCCCCACCTTGGCGAAGAACTCTGGGAAAAACTTGGTAATAAAAAGTTCGTTTCTCTCGGACCGTGGCCAACTTATGATGAAAGGAGAATCGATAGGGCAATAGTCGAACTTGAGCAGATATCCAAGAAATTGCAGGATGACTTGAATAACGTATTGAAACTAACAGGGGAGAAAAAGAATGCGTACTTGTATTTTGTGACTGATAAGGAATTGGATTACTTCAAAGAATCGGTAGAATATTTGCGTGGGTTGTTCAATTTTAAAAAATTGGAAATATACAAAGCATCTGATGCCAAAAAATACGATCCTGAAGGCAAGGCGTCTAGAGCGAAGTACGGCAAACCTGCAATTTATCTTGAATGATTAACCCGCTATCAGCATAGTTTCTATCACGGCGCCTGTCAGCAACAGCGCCACTGCCAGAACAAGCACTTTGGAGACATCCGCCAACATAACGCCAAACAACTCAGTCCTCTTTTGCATGACCAACGCCGAAAGTATGCCGCCAGCTATACCACCGAGGAAATATGCCGCAATTTCAAACATTCCATGAGGCAAATATGTAGCCAATGCCAGTGGTATGCCGGAAAACCCACCGAGAGACTTGGCAGTAAGCCCGATAGCTGCCGCCAAGACTGAAGCGTTCCACGAAAGTATAAAAATAGCGCCCGAACCGAATATGAAAGCGAACAACACTGACAGTATCAATACGCCTATGTTATTCACGGATATCTTCAGGAAAGTTGTCCCGAATAGAAAATCGCCGCGAATCAGCTTGATTTCGCTTATCTGATCCTCAAAAAGTTTCGACACTGTCTGGTCCGGGAGGAATATGAAAACCAATGAAAGCGCCAAAATCATGCCGGAAAAGAATGCGACGTATACCATGAGTATGTCAGAGTGTCGTTTGAAGAAGTTCTGCGTGATACGCTTTTTGATTTCCACCTCTGTCATGAAAGTTTCGTAGGTTAAAAGGTTAACCATGAAAGGCGTCATGATGAAAGTGATGGAAACCGTGGTAAACAGACCTATTGACTTGGGGAATATCAAGAATGCTATGAAAAGGCTGATGACAGAAACCAAACCGCCGATAACAAACATCCAAATCGGGTGCCTGACAGCTTCCCTTATTGTTACAATCTTCTCAAGTACCATAATCTTAAATACGCAATTTAAAAATTAATGTTTATGAAATTGAAGCTTAGAATAAAGCCGGCATGGATTGGGCTATTCCTAATAGCCGTGATGCTATTATCGACTTTTGCATATGCAATCCTTCAATCTTCCAATACAAGACCCAATGCGCAACTGCCCACATCTAACATAGTTGACTATAGATTAGACAGCAACCTCAAGACTACCCTCATGCAATATGGTTTCACCATTGTTACATTCGAATACAAAAAAGACTGCGTTGACTGCATAAACCAAAAATACACTCTGGAAGCATTCGCCAAAGAATTTAACAAACAAATTTATTTGGAAGAGATCGTAGACAATTCCCTTAACAAGTCACGAGTTACAATATCAAGCATCTACGGCGAAGACAGTTTAATTGATGCCAATGATACGGCAATTACAAGTTCGTTCTGCAAACTGATGTCAAGCCCGCCCGTGGCGTGCGCATTAAAACAATAACTTTAATTGAAAAATCGTTATTAATATTATGGTAATAGAGTATAATCCGTCTATTTTTGTGAATTTTCTTGCATTTTTCGGTTTGAGCATAGCCACTTACACCATATTCTATTTCGGCAGAAGCACGGGACCTAAGGGCATCGGACTGAATATTTTCACCCTGGCGCTGGGCATTAATCTGATTGGACTCTCGCACTTGTTTAGGATATGGCTAGATCCCGGTACATCTCCCATAGTACTTATCACAGTAGGAACTGGGTCGGTACTTCTGTCATCTGGGGTGTTAACTGTATTCCAACAGAAAAATAACGAGGTTTCGAGCCTTAAGAAAAGGCAAGAAGAGATAAAATCGATAATCTCCAAACTCAAGGACAAGTATTATCAGCAGGAACTATCCGAGGAAGATTTGAAATCTGCATACTCTGAGTTGCTGAAAGAACTGGCAGAAATAGAAGTGAAAATGGATTCAAAGGAAATTAAAAGCTAGGATTTCTCAATTTTTGTTCATTAGCCTTCGTCTTCCGACTTATTAGCTGACTCTGTTTGCCTAAAGATTGACCGGTTTGTAAATATCCTTTGTGGCATGATTAAATATCCAATCTCATCATACTATAATTATGCTATGGTTTGTTCTCTCACTCTTGGCATCATTGTCAAAAGCCACCGAAGGATTTTTCAGTAAACGAGGCCTGCAGAAAATTAACGAGTATGCAATGGCCTTTGGTCTGAGCTTTTTCTCTGCAATTTTCTTGTCGATACCGCTGATTTACTACGGCATACCTGCAATCGATTCCACTTTTTGGATAGCTGTATCAATAACATCTGTATTAAACGCGATAGCGAGTGTCCTTGTAATGAAGGCCATTAAAATGGCGCCACTGTCTCTGGTTCTTCCCATGCAGAATTTCACTCCGCTGTTTCTTTTATTGACGTCGCCAATAATTCTGGGTGAATTTCCCGGCTTGTTTGGAGTGTTGGGGATATTCCTTATCGTCATTGGGAGCTATGTGTTGAATATACAAGTCTACAAAAAGGGTTTGTTAAAGCCGTTCCAAGAATTGTTCAAAACGAAAGGTGTTCTGCTTATGCTAGCAGTGGCATTGATCCAGAGCGTCAGTGCAAATGTTGATAAAATGGCGATTCAACACTCGAGCCCATTCTTTTTCGGTGTTACAGCCAATGTATTTATTGCGCTTTTGGTATTGCCGTTTGCTATCAAGAAATTGGTTGGTGGTGAATTTTCACTGAAGCGCATGTTGCCTGTCGGCCTTTTCGAAGCATTGACGCTAATATTCCAATATCATGCGCTACTATTGACATTGGTACCCTATGTGATAGCTGTGAAAAGAACTAGCACGATATTCAGCAGTCTATATGGGTTTTACTTTTTCAAGGAGAAGCACATCAGGGAAAGATTGTTGGGGGTGGTAATCATGATTGCCGGTGTGATTCTAATTCTATTTCTTTGAAGTCTGCTTATTCTTAAGTGAGGATTACATTTTTATTCTACTATTGCCTTTATCCGCCTGATGCCTGCCGCAACGCTCTCTTCTTTGATTATCTTAAATTTGCCGAGTTCTCTTGTATTCTTCACATGGGGTCCGCCGCATATTTCAATGGAAAAATCGCCTATAGAATAGACGGAAACTCTTTCGGCATATTTGTGCTCAAACACGCCTTGCGCGTCCCTCCTTTTTGCATCTTCAACTGTCATCTCTTCTCTGACAACCTCCAGACATTTCTTGATTTGCTTATTGACAAGATCTTCTATTTTTCTTATCTCGGCGTCGGTTAATTTCCTCTCAAAATTGAAATCGAATCGCAATCTTTCCGGAGTTATATTGGATCCTTTCTGGATGATATCTCTTCTCTTGAAGACTTTACGTATCGCCTCGTTCAACAGATGCGTTGCTGTATGAAGTTTTGTTGTCAGTTCGGATGCGTCGCTTAATCCTCCTTTGAACTTCTTTTCAGCACCGACTCTGGAAATTTGCTGGTGCTTTTTGAACTCTTCATCGAAACCTTTTTCATCAACTTCAATGCCAGCTTCTTTTCCAAGTTCCACAGTCATCTCTATCGGGAAACCGAAACTCTGGAACAGCAAAAATGCATTCTTTCCATCAATCTTTTTCACTTGCTTGGCACTCTCTTCGAATTTCTTTAAACCGTGAGCAAGCGTGTTCCTGAATTTCAACTCCTCTTTTTTTAATTCCGATAAAATAAACTGTTCATTGCTCTTTAGATGCGGATGCTCCTGCCCATATATATCAATCACTATTTCCACTAGCTCGTCGAGAAATTCTTGTTCAATCCCGATTAATTTACCATGTCGTATAGCTCTCCTTACCAATCTCCTGAGTATATACCCTCTATCAACATTACTTGGTGAGATTTCTTCGGCGAGAATAAACGTTGATGTTCTTACATGATCAGCAATTATTCTTACAGACAATTCCCGCTTGTCATCGTGTAATCCAAGTTTCGCGATTTCCTTTATCTTGTCTACAATCGGTTTGAAAGTTTCGATCTCATATACGCTTTTTTTATTCTGCAGCGCAACAACAGTCCTTTCAACTCCCATTCCAGTGTCGACATTCTTCTGTTTCAACAGTTCGTACTTGCCTTCCGCAGTTTTACTGTATTGCATGAAAACATCATTCCATATCTCAAAATATTTTCCGCATGAACATCCTGGCTTGCAATCTTTACCGCATGGCTCCTTCCCAGTGTCATAAAACATTTCCGTGTCAGGACCGCACGGACCAGTGTCACCGGCAGGACCCCACCAGTTGTCCTTCTTTGGGAAGTAGAAAATTTTTTCTTTCGGTACTCCCAAACTCGCCCAGATTTTAGCGCTTTCATCGTCTCTTGGCGCATCCTTATCGCCTGCAAAAACACTGATATACAATTTTTCTTTTGGTATGCCGAGGTATCTCTTGTCTGTCAGGAACTCCCAGCTCCATTTGATCGCATCCTCTTTCCAATAGTCTCCTAGCGACCAGTTGCCCAACATCTCAAAAAACGTTAAATGTGAATTGTCGCCGACTTCCTCTATGTCATCCGTCCTCAGGCACTTCTGCACATTTGCCAACCTTTTCCCAAGCGGATGATGCTGACCTAAAATATATCTGACAAGCGGATGCATGCCAGCTGTCGTAAATAAAACAGTCGGGTCTTCTTCAGGAATAAGCGATGAATTGGAAATGACCTTATGATTTTTTTGTTTAAAGAATTCCAAGTAAAGTTCTTTCAGCTTTCTTGAGTCAATGATATTCTTCATATTATTCCTCTTAAATGTTTAGTATAGTAAAAATTAATGGGTTTAACCCTAGGAAAAATAATACACTTGGAACGATCAGCACTCCCATGCAACTGCTGCGTTTTACTCCTAAATGTGCGCACAAAACGCCTATCGAAGTGGCGGTAATTCCTATCAGCAATCCATAACCCCCTGTCATAATACCTATCATAAGGACCAGAAAACCCAGAATAAGATATGATAGCAGATTATAATTTACCTTAACCAGAAATCGTGGCACCGTCTTGCCCAAATATAAAGTTATTGGGACTATCAGCCCTGTCGTAAAAAGTATGACACCCGTAAAAAGCAGCATATCGTACATGCTTAGTTGCGGGAGAATTCGTTCTATAGCTACGGAAGCGCCCGATCGCGGATTAGATATCAGATAAAGTGAATTTAATGAAACCACTTCATTGGCTGTGTTGATGCCAGAAAGCGTAACGAGAAACGGCCTGGATTGACCCATTCCACCTAGATATTGCATAAATGTTGCTGCTTGCGACACGCCTATTGCCGGCAATAATCCCACCAAAATACCTGCGACGACACTCAATCCAATTGCTTTTACTATATCGGATTTTGATATTCCCAACTTTGAATCTGTCTTTTGCTCTGGCATATTGGATTTTTCGGTTATAGAGACCAGCAAAGTGCTTATAGCGAAAAGACCTGTAAAAACTGGAAACAAAATATTCTGCTGCTGCACCAGGGACGAATTTAATGTGACTACACCGAAAATCCCAGAAAGCAGAATGATCCCGCCTGTAAGAAGAATCTTATTGATTTGTTTTTCAGAAAATATCATGAATAGCACAACAGTTATTATGGCGTAAGATATGTAAGGACGCGTGACATTATGGATGACTGTGAAATAATTTCCGAACAACAGGATTACTATAGTGCTTACCATCACTGCGCCCAATCCACCAATCACAGTTAGTTTAATTGCTTCATATCCCCTTCCTTCTAAAAGAAGTCTATGGCCTGGCAGTATCGATAGGCTGTTGCTGTTGCTGTCGCCATCCGGCGCACCTAAGAATATTGAAGGTATGAAGCTTGTGAATACCTGCGCAATAACCGTGGCCACGATTAAAACTACCAGATAGTAAGGATTTTGTATCAAGAAACTTAAGGAGATGAGAATCGGCAACACGTTGTTAAGATGCAAGCCGGGCAATAGCCCTAAAATAATCCCCAGAGCCGTACCCACAAGACTAAAAATAAAAATTTCTAAGAGCATCAATCACCCAATATTTTCACATCGCTTGGTTTTCTAGGCACAATCTGCAGATTGTCTTTGTAAATTTCAAGCGCACCTTTGACGGATATCCTGTCATTCAGATGAAAATCGCGCTCTGTAACTCCGATTTGCTTCAGATTTCCCATGAGATCTGAGAATAATGGAACTTGAATTGCACTTTTGTTATCGGAAATTACTAAGAACAAATGACCGTCCTTGTTAAGTTTTCTATCGATGATATACCCCGTCGTACTGATTTTTCTCCCTTCCATATCGGAAGTAATGTCGCTTATTTTAATCTGATTTGGTTCCAGATTTATGCTGGATATATAGATTATAATCATACCAGACAATGACACTATTAGACTAAGAACAATCAGGAAGTTCTTAGTTAATTTCATTTGATCAAACCCTGTTAAAACCAATTTCTATTGGTTTCTCATCGAAAGTCAATTTGCCATTGTACTCGCCGTCCAATTTGCCCAATTCTATATGCTTGGCGCCGACCTCTTTCTTAATTTCTTCAAGATGTTTCTTGATTGTTTTTTCTGTTTCCTCATCGGATTTGACGAACAATGATATGCTTTCCTTGACGTTGAAACCGTTGGTTTTTCTAAGATTTTGAATTTCCCTCATCAATTCTTTCATTAAAGCTTCTTCAAGAAGTTCAGCGCTCATTTTTTTGTTGACATACACTTTACCATTTTTGAACTGCACCGATACAAAATCGTCGCTGGAAGAATCCTTGACACGCTCTATTGATTTTGCATTGCACATCATCGATAAGACATTTTCCAAGTTGCCCAAAGATTTGACCAGATCCTTATTTTCAGTTTGAACAAGAACCTTTGATACAGGCCACCTTAATTTTATTCCGGCCTGCTGTCTCGCCGATAGAACTGCTTCTGTCAACTCCCTAACAAAACCCATCTGCGTTTCGAGCTCTTTGTCTATCATACCATTTTCTGGTTTGGGCCATTCGGTCATGAAAACAGACTCTTTCTTTCCATCCAAGTTATGATAAATCTCTTCAGACAAGAACGGCGTTATTGGCGCCAATAATTTTGACACGATAAGCAAGCAATGGTACAGAACTGATAATGCAAATGTCTTATCATCGCCTGCTTCGCTGACCCAGACCCTGTCCCTAATCAACTTGATGTACAATCTGCTAAGGTCGTTGACTACAAATTCTACAATTTTTCTTCCGGCATCATGAAACTCAAAATTCTCTAAATGGTTGGTTACTTCTTTTATCACCGAATTCAATCGCGAGAGTATCCACCTGTCTTCTGTTTTCAATTTTCTTAGACTCGGCTTGAAACCTCGTGTTATGTAAGTGGTAAAGAATGAATAGGAATTCCACAAAATATTCAGTGCTTTTCTGATCTCATCCGCCGTTTTGAAGCTGAAGTTCTGAACTTCCCAGGGCGCAACTTCCCAGCAATAATACAATCTTAATATGTCCGCGCCCAGTTTTGCTAAAGCCTCTTCCGCCCATACGACATTGCCAAGAGACTTGCTCATCTTTTCCCCTTTCTCGTCAACAACCCAACCCATCAGGGAAACTGATTTGTAAGGAGATGACTTGAAAGTCGCTACGCCAGAAAACATCAGAACATAAAACCAACCTCTAATCTGGTCTTGGCTTTCACAAATCATATCAGCCGGCCATAATTTCTCAAAAACATCTTTATTCCTGTACGGATATCCCAAAGACGCCCAAGTCGAAATGCTTGAATCAAACCACACATCCAATACGTCCGGCACTCTTCTCATTGTTGCTTTGCATTCGCCGCATGTCAGCTCGATCCCATCAACGACATGCTTGTGCAGATCTATGTCCTTCGGTAGTTTTTTAGTGGCTTTTTCTTTCAACTCATCCAAACCGCCAATTATTTCCTTCTTGCCGCACTTTTCACATACCCAGACCGGCAAAGGTATTCCCCAATATCGCTGCCTTGATATGCACCAATCAACCGCGTCATCAAGCCAATTACGAAGCCTCTCCTGACCGAAGCTTGGCAACCATCTGACCTTCTTGTTTTCTTTTATCATCAAATCCTTGATCGTGTCGATGGTGAAAAACCACTGCTTGCTTAACCTATATATTAAAGGCGTCTTGCATCTCCAGCACAATGGATACGAATGTGTCACCCAACCGAAATGCAATAGAAGATTATTTTTCTCAAGTTCATCCACAATAATTTTATCTGCGTCCTTTACAAAAATCCCGGTAAACTGGCCCGCTTCCTTTGTGAACTTGCCCTCATCATCCACCGGAGAAACGCTTGGTAATTTATAATGTTCACCCATGTAATGGTCTTCTGGCCCGTGTCCTGGGGCCGTATGTACAATCCCGCTACCCTCTTCATTAGTTACGAAATCGAAAAAAGACTCTTTCATTTTCTTTGCCTTTTCCAGAACACCGTGTTTGTAAGACTTGGACTTTAGAACCGGAATCGACATTATCACCCTATGGGCATTGGATTCCTTTTTCAGTTTTTCCTGGGTCGGTACATTAAATACAGGCAGATATGTCAAGCCATCCAATTCCTTTCCTAAAAACTTTTCTAGGATTTCGTATTTCTCGATTTTTATCAGATCTTTTAATACAGCATCCACTCTTTTTTCGGCGATGATATAGACTTCGTTCCCAACTTTGACCTTGACATAGTATTCCGTTGGGTGAACTGCCAAAGCGACATTGCTAACTAATGTCCACGGCGTTGTCGTGAAGGCAACTATGTATTCGTGCTGCCTGCCTTTTACCGGAAATTTGACATAAACATAAGGATCCTTTACTTCGGCGTAACTGTCTGAAACTTCGTAACCCGACAACGCAGTGCCGCAATGGGAACACCAAAATGTGGATTTCTCCCCTTCAACCAGCATTCCTTTTTCAGCCAGATTCTTGACAGTCCACCAGCCGGATTCTATGTAAGAGTTCTTGTATGTAAGATAAGGTTCTGTGTACCCCCTCCAAGCCCCTAATTTTTTGTAAAGGTCAAGCCATATCTTCTCGTTGCCTGTGGCGAAACTTTTGCACTCTTCGATAAATTTCTCGATGCCGATTCTTTCGATATCCTTTTTGGATTTCACACCAATCTTCTTCTCGACCATGTTTTCTATCGGCAAACCGTGCGTGTCAAACCCCGGCTGGAACCATGAGCTGAACCCCTGCATTAATTTGAACTTTGACCAGATGTCTTTTGAAGATGTTGTCTTCACATGGCCGACATGCGCCACATTGTTGACATAGGGTGGACCATCCAGCAAGTAGAATTTCTTCCTTTTGGTGTCGAGTTTGGACAGTCTCTGCGGTATACCTTTTGATTCCCAGTATTCTCTTATTCGCGTTTCTATCTCAGCTGGATTGTAGTGTCCTCTAACTTCTTTAATCATTGGAATCACATGGCACTAATTTTAGAATTAGGAATGGTGTAGTAAATAAGTTAACATGCAATCCGGCTATCACTCATTTGATTGATTTATAAGTCAACATTTATAAACTTTGAGTAAAGAAATAATGTTCATTAGCAATTAGAGATGGTAAATACGGAATGCACGTGCTGTGGGAAAGATTTCTCAAGATTAAGTCCAACGAAGATAGAAGGAGCGGTTATAGAAGTCTGTGACAAGTGTGTAAAGTTCGGCATAAAAGCGGACATGCCACAAGAAGACAGTTATAGACAAGTTAAACCCATTATATCAGGCACTAACTTTAACGATATCGGACTGGAGTTGGTGTCGGAATACGGCAAGTTAATTGCCAAAGTCAGACAAAATAAAGGCATGTCACGCTACGAGTTTTCTAAGAATTTGAATGAGAAGGAATCTGTAATAGAAAGGCTTGAGGAAGAGAGCTTGGAGCCTGACGACAAACTGGTTAGGAAAATTGAGGATTTTCTGAACATAACATTGAAAGAAAGATATGAGAATCCCGCTGTGCAACAGAAAGGCAAGAAAAAATTGAAACTGACAATAGGCGATGTGATAAAAGTAAGCTAGTATAGAAAACCTTTCTCAATTATCAAAAGGTCCATTATCATGTGCGTAACGAATCCTGCCAATAGAAAACCAAGATTCGCCTCAAATTCTTTGTGAACTTCCTTTTTTCTCAAATAGACGTGATAAAACAGGTAAGCACCGACAAAAATCACTTGGAGGATCATCCAGAATGATGTTATGAAAACGCTTTTCTCGAAAGAGAACCATGGCGCAGAATGCAGAATTGCAACTGGATTTAGAGAACGTATAAGAATTGCGGCGTATCCTGCACCGACCACATCCGGCAACAAATTGCCGATAAAAATGGATAGGGAATAATCTTTTCGCTTGGTGAAGATGTATACAAAAATAAGCGATATGGCTGCTGCCAGAAGATGGTGAATTAACCCTCCCATAATCTGAATTTATTCTACAGATATTTATCGAAGTATATAATGGATTTAAATTATTTAGTTTTCAGTAAAACCTTATGTCGTATACAAACTTTGTAGTCCATGGAGCCGATCCCAGAGATCTTGGTTTATGGAGGGTTGAAGCGGCCGCTGACAGGTATCATAGAAACAAATTATACAGGAATCATGTCATAGTCACATTTACGGGTAGAGACGAAGCTGAAAAATTGGCTGATATAGCAATGGAACAATTCAATGTTAGGGAAACTGACATAAGGCATGAAAAGATGTCAAGAACTACTGGGGAGAGTTTGTATATGGTTCGTGAACATGTGTTGCCAAAACTCAACGAGGAATTTGGCGGTTTAGATTGTTTATATTTAGTCTCACAAAACTGGCATGAAAGGAGATTTTTGTATTGCGCGGGAAAACTGCTACCAAAGATGCCATTTGCATTTACTGTGGCAGATGACAGAAGGTCCGAAATTGAGATAAAAGGAAGCAGAGAAGATGAGAGAAAGTATCTTCTGGCGGATAAACTTATATTGGGTATGTTACTTAGATTGGGAATTACCGTCACTGATGCGTATGATACTGCACTTAGAATAGGCATGCCGCAAAGAGCGTAACTTGCATATTTAAATGTGAAAATTCCTCTAAAGATTGTGATTAAAGTGAACAGCGATTTACTTCACATCAAAGAATGAACTTACCTTAGTTAGTCCTGTTTCTAAAGTATCACTTTCTGTTAAAAGTGAATTGTTGAGAGATGGTGTGTAATATGCCGTGGAATGGTTATACAGAAGAGTTCAGTTTTAGAGATGGTTATACACCGACTAAAGAAGCCGTGGGTAGATTATATGGATATTTGACAAAACTAGGCTATCCTCCAGATAAGATCTTCATTGATGATGGTCCATATGGAACAATGGGAATAGCTATTCGTTATTGTCTATTTAGCTCTGAAGAGTTCAAAAGAAGATTTGAAAGGACAAGAAGAGTCACATTAGGAAATATGTGTGAAATTGATATTATTGAAAAAGATAGTGATTAATATGGATGAAGTCCAATTGACACGGGAGCTAGTTAGAATTAATTCTGAGAATCCTCCAGGTAATGAAAAGGGGATAGCTAAGTATGTTTTTGATTTCTTAGATGATTTAAAATGTCCGGTTGAATTAGTCAAATTTGGCGATAAGAGATTCGATGTTATCTCGTCTAACGGTAAAGGAAATGGACTGATGCTGAATTCTCATATTGACACAGTACCTATTGGTAGACTGGAAAATTGGAAATACGACCCATTCTCGGGAAAAATCATTAATGGTAAGATATACGGTAGAGGCAGTTGTGATAGCAAATGTAACGTAGCTGTAATATTGTCGGCTGTAAAGAAATTTGCAAAACAGAGTTTCAAAAGAAAACTTTTAATTACATTAGTGGGCGATGAAGAAGTTGGATTTAGAGGTTCAAACTATCTCATAGAGAATAGAAAAAATTTGTTTAAAGATGTGGGATACGGTGTAATCTCTGACAGTGATTTAAAAATTAGAATAGCGCAAAAGGGTGTATTACATCTTAGATTTATTTTTAAGGGAAAGGCTGCCCATGGATCAAAGCCGGAATTAGGCTCAAATGCTATAGCTAAAGCCACGGAATTTATTCAAGAGATTAATAGATCAACAAAAAAGTTGACATCAGAAGAAGACCCGTTATTAGGTAGAGGTACAATCAACATAGGAACGATCTCTGGTGGTACTAAAGTCAATATAGTGCCAGATTACTGTGTGGTCGGAGTGGACAGAAGGTTGACATACGGTGAGACACCGTCTTATGCCGTTGCTCAATTCAAAAAAATATTGAAAAAATTGAAGTTAGAAGCAAAAATAGAATTTGACAATGTACCAAAAGAAGCTGTTAAGGTAGCGGAAAATTCCGAAATTGTCAAAATCCTGCAAAATATTGGAAACTTGGTTGGCAAAAGCTCGGGCTATACAGAAATGGAACTTTATTATAGAAAACTTGGTATAGAATGTGTTGCACTTGGAGCTAGCAATGATACTGCCCATTCAGATAACGAATACGTTAAAATTGATGACCTCAGAAAAAGTAAGTATATTTTTGAAAATCTAATTAAAAAGTGGTGCCTATGAAATTCCAACCTCCTAAAGGTACAAGAGACCTTTTACCGGAAGACGCTAGCAAGCTGCAGAAGATAATGGAAATTTGTAGAAGTGTTTTTACTAAATATGGATTCGAACCGTTGATCACTCCTGCATTCGAAAGTTTTGAATTATTATCAGCGAAGGGTGGACTGGGAGAAGCAGTCAAGGATGAGATATATTATTTTAAGGACAAGTCTGACCGCGAACTCGGATTGAGATTTGATTTGACAATGCCTCTTGCGAGAGTCGTCTCTTCCACGTCACTGCCAAAACCATTCAAGCGATACGTTATAGACAAAGTATGGAGATATGATAATCCGCAGTCTATGAGATGGAGGGAATTTTGGCAGGCGGACATTGATGTTGTCGGGAGTGGTTCATTGTTGTCTGATGTGGAATGCCTGTCAGCGATCTGCGAAATTCTGGATAAGTTGGGGTTCACGGATTATAAAATAAGAACCAATAGCAGGAAGTTATTGCAAAATGAATTTGAAAAGATTGTCGCGAAAGAAAAGATTTTGGATGTTTTCAGAATTATAGACAAACTGGAGAAAATAGGATTTGATGGTGTCGGAGACGAACTGAAAAATAAGGGTGTTGATCCGACCGACGTTCTAAATATCTTGAAGATTGGCTCGCTTGATAAAATTTCAGACAATGATGGTAAGAAGGAACTGGGAGAGTTGTTTTCCATCGCCAAGAAGTTCGGCATAGAAAAAAGGTTGAAATTTGACATATCGCTTGTGCGCGGACTTGAATATTACACATCTGTCGTGTTTGAGGTAAGTCTTGGCGCTAATGTTAGCTGCGGTGGTGGCGGACGGTATGATGCATTGATAGAGAAAGTCGGCGGTCAATCCATGCCTGCTACTGGAATTTCACTGGGGTTGGACAGGATTCTGGAAGTTATGAAAGAAAATAATATGTTCAAAACAGAAAAAACGGCTACAAAAGTGTTTGTGGCAAATGTCGATGAAAATGCATTGAATGATGCCATAAAAATAACAAAAACGTTGAGAGAAAATGATATAAACTCTCAGATGGATTTAATGGGAAGGAACTTCGGTAAACAACTGGAATATGCGAATAGCTTGCAGATTCCTTATGTTCTAATTGTCGGTCCTACTGAAGTGAAAAAGAAAAAGTTTGAATTGAAAGATATGAAAACTGGTAAACAAAGGGAGTTATCACTAAACCAAATAATTTCAATCTTTAGTAAACTTTAAATATTAGTTATACAATGTATAATTATGCCTATAATTGAAGTTAAAGCCAAGAGATGGGGAAACTCACTTGGTCTACTCGTACCTAGTGCAGTTGCTAAAAGAGAGAAGATAAAAGAAAATCAAAACCTGGATATAATAATTTTGCATCGGGGCAAAACTTTGGAAAAGATTTTTGGTTCTCTTAAAGGATGGAAAATAGATACACAAAAGGCGTTAGATGAATTGGATCGCGAAGAAGATGGATGAAAGATTTTTCTTTGATTCTTATGCAATAATCGAAGTAATAAAGGGTAATCCTACTTATGATAATTATAAAAGTGCTGAAATAATTACGACAAAACTAAATTTATTTGAGATATGTTATTTCCTACTAAGAGATTACGGGGAGCATAAAGCTAAAGAGTATATAGAAAGTGTATGGGATTCGGTAGTAGATTTCGACAACGAAATTGTTTTTATAGCTGCTAAACTTAAATTAAATAGAAAGGAAGAGAGGTTATCAATGGTTGATTGTATAGGATATATTATTTCTAAGAGCTTAGGAGTCAAGTTTTTGACAGGGGATGAAAAGTTTAAAGATATAGAAAATGTAGAATATGTAAAATGATTTCTTTATTAAAATAATATAATTGATTTGTATGGTTGAAAAATTGCAAAAAATAATACTTGACACTTCGATAATTGTCGACGGCAAGATATCGGAAATGCTCAAGGGAGACGAACTGAAAAATATAGAGATTATCGTACCGTATGCTGTTCTTGATGAGCTACAGGCCCAGGCTTCAAAGGGAAGGGAACCGGGATTTGCAGGTCTGGGTGAACTGAAAATTTTGCGCGAGGTTTGTGAAAAGAAAAAAATTAAAATGATATTCACTGGCAGCAGACCTTCTATTGAAGACATCAAGCTTGCGAAATCTGGAAGGATGGATGCGCTTATAAGGGATGTCGCAAAGGAAGAAAACGGCACATTGTACACGGCTGATTATGTTCAGGCACTGGTTGGCGAAGCTGAAGGCGTGAAAGTTCAGCACATGCCGGCTGAAATCAAATTAGAGGGTCTGAGGTTTGAAAATTATTTTACTCCCGACACATTGTCGCTTCATTTGAAGGAAGACGTGATACCGATGGCAAAACGTGGAAGACCTGGAAAATTTGAACTGGTGAAATTGGGCGACAAACCGTTGGCAAGAAACGAACTCGACGATTTAATCCGCGAAATATCGGAAGCTGCAAGAATAAGCGAGGAAGGGACTGTCGAGATAGTTCGCAACGGCGCGACTGTCATTCAGCTGGGCAACTATAGGATATCGATAGCGCGTCCGCCGTTTTCTGACGGGCTGGAAGTCACTGTTGTAAGACCTATTATAAAATTGACGCTTTCGGATTACAAATTGTCTGAGAAACTGATGAAAAGGTTGAAAGAAAGGGCGGAAGGTGTCCTGATTGCTGGTCCGCCAGGTTCTGGAAAGTCTACGCTTGCTGGAAGCATGGCAGAATTTTATAAAGACCAGGGTAAAATTGTCAAAACTTTGGAATCCCCTAGGGACTTGCAGGTCAGCGACGAGATCACGCAATACGGCCCGTTGGAAGGCGATTTTGAAAAGACGGCTGATATACTGCTCTTGGTAAGGCCTGACCATTCTGTTTATGATGAGGTAAGAAAAACCAAAGACTTTGAAATCTTTGCCGATATGAGACTGTCTGGCATCGGCATGATTGGCGTTGTGCATGCAAGCAATGCTATTGACGCCATCCAGAGATTCATGAGCAGAATAGAACTTGGCATGATACCGCATGTTGTCGACACTGTCATTTTTGTCAAAGGCGGCGAGATTAAGAACGTTTATGAATTGAACCTGACCGTGAAGGTCCCGACAGGAATGGTTGAAGCCGATCTGGCAAGGCCAGTGGTCGAGGTGAAGGATTTTGAAACCGGAAATCTTGAATACGAAATTTACACGTTCGGTGAAGAGAATGTTATCATACCTGTCAAGGAGGGCGGAAGTGTATCGCCAATGAAGAAATTAGCCAGCGAAAGAATCGTGCAGGAACTTAGGAAATTCGACCCTGATGTCGATGTCGACATAGTTTCCGATAATCAGGCTGTTGTTAAAGTTGATAATGATGTTATTGCGAGGGTGATCGGCAAGGAGGGCGCCACAGTAAAGGCGCTGGAGGAGAAGCTTGGGATACATATAGAAGTTGAACCCAAGACCGGTGTATTGGGAAATGAAATCAGGTTTGATTTGTTTGAAAAGGGAAACAGTTTCGAATTTTCCTTCAACAGGGATTATGTCGGCAAGGCTGCCAGTGTGTTTATTGAAGACAAGTTTCTGTTTTCAGCTACGGTGGGAAAGAAAAGCAGCATCAACATCACCAAAGATTCCGACATAGGCAAAGAACTTTTAAGAGCCGTTGTCGGGAAGAAGAAGATTAAAGCTTTCTTGTGAATTGTGTTGTCCCAAGGTATTGTCGCAGATACGGGTGAAAATGCCACATGGAGTGATTTGTAATTTTATCAAACTTATAAAGTTTATGCCATATCTATCATTATGCATGAACACGTAATTCAACCAACGAGAAAAGATGGTAGACCAAGACAACTTTACGGTTACAGGATGCTCAAACCATTAAATGCTCAATATAATGGTCATGTGGATTATCCGTGGTTCTCAGAGAATTTAGGTTATGTATTTTCCATCGGTCAAGGAATTGGTGTATTAGGTCGAACCATGCAGATAGCTGAAAGGGAATTATTGAGAAGTTTAGTTGGAGCGTATAAGAACTTACAAAGTAAACAAGCTTCTGAATTGAACGAACCTGAACAAGCTGCGTTAAAAGAACTCGGAGAAGTTTTCGCACCCCGTTAACAAAATCAAAATCTATATTCCTCCAGCTTGTACAACTTGGAAACAACCACTTCTTTCCATTCTCCTATTATGGTGCTGAATTTCTGTCTAAATTCCATTTTCATTTCATCCATCTCATACGTGTCCTTGGCCAGAAAAACGATGTAGAGGTCATAATCGCCCAGCATAGCTATGAGGTCTATCGCTCTCGGGTTTGTCATGAATTCCTTTATCAGCGCATCATACGCCTCTTTGGTCACGTCTTTGAGTTTCACATACACGTGAACACCCAAATTAAGACCGATATTTTCATCATAGACCTGAATCGTGTATTTCTTGATGACATTTTTCTCCAGTTTTTCCAGTCTCTTCTTGGTCGAATCCACGGAAAGTTTTATTTCCCTGGCGATTGTGGTCAGCCTTGTCCTTGCGTTTACAGATAAAATGTTCAGTATCTGGCGGTCTGTATCATCTATTTCCCTTAATTTCACAGGGTGTTTCCTAGTTTTTGTAGCCATATATCTTATTTTTTAAGACAAATATTTAAATTTAACTTATTTTTAAGCCATTTTTTAGTAAAACTATAAGTGTTTATAAGTACTACTGTGAGGTAGTGATGGATATGGGATATCAATGTGAAGATTTAGGAAAGTTAATTACATCCCGAAGAAAAGAGATTAGATTGAGTGGTAGAGAAGTGGCAAGAAGAGCTGGTATTTCGGCAGCTTATTTAATTGCATTAGAAACTGGTGTGAATCCGAAGACAGGAAAACCTTCTAGACCATCCAATGAAGTGCTGGCAAGATTGGACAATGCCCTAAATCTAGGTGAAGAAGCTTACAGATTGGTCGGCTATGCTGCACCAAAGCGAACTTCTAGATCACTTTTGACTAGTGGATATCTGCGAGACCGACAATGGGGAGAGTTACTCAATAGTTATGCAGAAGAAGGGAGAACTGTTTTCTTAAGTCTCACCGAAAAGAAAAGAGGCGAGTTCTTAGAAGAATTTTCAGAAATTATAAAGAGGTACAAGCGATAACCATGGCAAACCAATGTAAAGTATGCAAGTCTTCAATATTCGAGGAGCAAGAAAGAGGGCCGTGCAACCTATGCGGTGTCCGCACCTGCGTATACTGTAACCGCATATGTGACGGTTGTTTAAGGATGTCCTGTTGGAACCATCTAACGGTTGAAAAGGTATGGACTCAGGGACAGATGCAATTGATGAAGCTTTGCCAAACTTGCAAAGAATCGAAAAGGTGGGTGTATTAAATGACGCTTGATGACGTGGTTCTCTGGAAACCGCTTTTATAGAAATGAATAATCTAAAGAAAAGATGTTTGATGTTACACAATTGGAGAATATGATACGTGTGCGTTTCCGATCTAAAATTATCCGGATAACAAGTCGAAATCAAAATTGCTCAGAATATTATTGCCGAATAATTTAATGCCTTTGAAGAGAAGATTGACATGAAAATCCGGCAGATTGTACAAGACCGTTCTTAACAAGAGTCCTTTCCTAATGCCTGGCAACAGCTTATTTTTCCATTCTGTATCATAATGTTTTTTGAAGAAATCGTAATCGAATCTGTTTTCTTCAAATGCTTTCTCAACCGCGTCTGCACATATCTGCGCGGCAATCAAGCCATAAGTTATTCCTCCGCCACTGAATGGCTTGACTTGACAAGCGGCATCACCAACAAGCATGACCCTGTCATTGACGGTATCTTTCATAATACCATATCTGATAATTCCTGCGACATCGGGTTTTAGCCCATTGTGGCCCAGTCGTGCCTCTAAAAACCTTTCATAATAAGGTTTCGGACTTGATGGCGTTGAAACGCCTATTCGTGCTAGTTCATTGTTTTCAGGCACGACCCACGCAAAGAAATTGGGGGCTGTATTTCTTCCGAACCACAATTCTGCATGCTGCTGAAAATTACCAGCTGCTGTTGTTTGCAAGCCGACAAAAATATTTTTAGGCATTTCCAGATTTGCTTTCTCAGCCACAATTGAATTCGCACCGTCTGCACCTATGAGAATTTTTGTCTTGTGTGATCCTTTGTTAGTTCTGACTTCAACATTATCATCAACGTATTGGAAATCTTCAAAATGTTCTGTCCTTACTTCCACACCAGACTTTATGGCTTGGTCAAACAAAAATTTATCGAGACCGGTTCTATCCAAAACATATGCCACTTTCTTCGATTTCAGGACGAAACTCGTGCCGTCAGGTGCATTGAATTTTCCCGTATCCAATTTATTCACGATTAGTTTCTTGGGCAAGTTCTTCAGGATTTCCGGCGTTCTCCAACTGACTAGCCCTGTGCATTTACAGGGAACGCCTATGTTTTCATGCTCTTCGATCAACAGAACCTTTCTGCCATTTTTTGCAATCAGGCCCGCAGTTCTGCTTCCGGCTAACGCACCGCCAACAATTATAACATCGTAGATTTCTTCCATTTTCATGCACCAAAATTCCTCTTAATCGATGAGTACCACTCCAGCGCTTTTACGAATTCCTCTTTGTTGAAATCCGGCAACAAAGTTTTTGTCGTGTATATTTCTGCATAAGAAGATTGCCACAGCATGAAATTGGAAAGCCTGTTGTAACCTCCTGTTCGGACGACAAGGTCGACCGGTGTCTTTACCAAGAGGTTGTTTTCTATGTCTCTCTCGCGTATTTCAATCTTCCCAGCTTTGATGACCTGATTTGCCAGTTTCTTGAAAACTTCGACCAATTCAAACTTGCCGCCGTAATTGACAAGAATGTTCAACAGCTTTTTCTGGTACTTGGCCGTCCTTTGCATTATCTTTCCCATTAGTTTCACCATCTTTGGCGGCAACTTGTTCAAATCGCCGATGAACCTTACTTTAACTTCGTACTTGTCGATGACAGACTTCTTGCTTCCCCATTCTTCTAAAAGCTTCATGTAAAGTTTGTACAACTCTGCAACTTCTCTCTTGGGCCTTTCTGCCAAGTTTTCTGTAGATCCTATCCAAATCGAGATTTGGTGGATGTTGTATTCTAGGCACCAGTTCAAGAAGTTGTCTATAACCTTTTCAGCCTTCCAGTGGCCATGCCATGGAGGCAGTCCTCTTCCACGCGCCCACCGGCGGTTGCCATCAGGAATCAATGCTATGTGCTTTGGTATCTCCATTTAAACCATCGTGATTATCAAAGATTATTAGTTAATTATTTAAAATTAAGTTTAGAGCACTAAATATGCCCTCGTAACTCAACTTGGACTAGAGTGCTTCCGTCCTAAGGAAGAAGTTGCGGGTTCAAATCCCGTCGGGGGCACTCTCTCAAATTTAAAGTTTAAACGTGAAATAAATTCCATGGTATTGGAGCTTTTATTCGGCGTTGCATTGCTTGCCATAGCCGGCTATATCATATTCAGGATTGTGGGAAACATAGCGTTGGGAGTCCTGCTTGTCCTAATAGTATTTTTAGCAAGCTATCTGCTGGTCGGCTCTTTTCCAAAGCTGGACAGCATCCCTGTAATCGGGAGATTTGTACCCACTACAGGCAACGCCATCGATGTGTTCAAAAATTTAACATACAATATTGACGTAATCACGGTGGCGCGCGATTCCAATAACAATTTGCTTGTGGCAGTGTCTAATGTTGGCCAATCGGATGCTACGAACATCACGGCATATGTGGACGGCAACCAAATCAATATACTGAACAATCAGACTGTACTAAAGGCCGGTGATCGATATATTATCGAGCTGAATTGGACCGGAGATTTCAATAACATTACAATCAAATCGGATAATGCAGAAGCCGTATATCAGAAACAATAACATCTCTTCATAAGTAGTGGATACGAGAAGGTAAATTTAGGGGAGTAAATGTCTAAAAGAGCTTTTATTGGATGAAGAAGATAAATAAGTTTACAATCCTTTTTTAAAATTTTTATAATTCAACGCAGTCCAATAAACTAAAATTATCATCATTACAAATATGAATCCATAATCTATAAATCTCTGACTAGAAATTATCTCAGTAATTCTTAAAACTTGCCATATGGAAGTTAATCCCACAATAGTGGTGAAAATAGCTATAGTAGTATGAAGCTTATTCTCGTTTTGAGATTGCTTATCTTCTCTCTCAGAAGTTTCATTTTTCAAAGCAGTTCTAAACCCTTCTAATGTAAGATCTATAGATGATTGTTCGCTACCCAAATAACCATCAATTAATTTTTGATTGCTTAGAAATGTCATGCTTTGTCCTAATTGTTGCCCACTAATTTTCAATTCTTTTGCAAGAGGATGTTCATTGTTCCAAAACCCAGTGCCAATTCCACTGCTATAGAAAGACGCATTAGTAGCATTTTCATACAAAGTATGCAAAACTATTTTCCAAATAGAATTTCCTACCATATTAGTGATATCTTTACTCTCTAATCTTTTATTAATTTGGGATTTAATATAATCATATAAAAATGTTCCTAGTAAACCCCCCAAAACACCTAAACTTGTGAAAAATAAAGGTAATACTAATTCTTTTTCTCGTGAATCATGATAGGTAATAAAATTATTGCCGTCACCCTGCATCTCAAAAATTAAATTCTTATCATCATATGCAGTAAGTTTAGCATTCCCAATAAAATTATCGAGTATGGCACTTTCTGGAAGAACTACAGTTCTTTCCCAATTTTTAATATTACAACTCACTTCTGGGATACATTGTGAAAAGAAATATAGGAATTTATTACCAACCCATTCAGAAAGAAATTTAACGTGCCCTTCTTTTAAGACAAAATTAGGAATAGTATATTGAATTCTAATAAGTAGATTATTAGAACCAACAATTTCATGTGTAGGAATTGAGATACTTAGTGACTGGTCATTTTCATTAAAAGTCTTAGT
This sequence comes from Candidatus Aenigmatarchaeota archaeon, assembly GCA_016187415.1. Lineage (GTDB taxonomy): Archaea > Aenigmatarchaeota > Aenigmatarchaeia > CG10238-14 > SCSR01 > JACOWB01. The sequence continues at coordinate 9,274 of JACPJT010000005.1, read as the reverse complement.
AAAGTTATTAATTTCACTATTGCACCCTATATGGGTAGAATTGTATCTATAATTATAGCCTGTTATTGTGTAATTTTTACAAATTATTATATTATTCAAATTGAATAAATTTTGAATCATATATCGTGGATTAAGAAGAATTGTTATATTTTGATTTGCGAAAGTGTCATTAGGAATGACCAATTGAATAATCATATCAGTAAATAAGCTATCTCCTTCGACACTATCCTTTTCAGTTATTTGGTCTACTTTACTAGGGTAAGGAACGGTTAAAGAATTAGATTTCGAGATTTCGGGGAATAATAATAAGATTAAAATTAGGGAGAATATGAAAAAGTAAATACTTCTCATAAATTGATGTATATCATAAAACTTAAATCTCAGTATTCACTGATTTCACATTTTAAATAAATTACCATAACTTTTATCTTTTACAACTGTCTGAAAGCTTTCTTGAAATTCTTGTCTATCTCGGCTTAGTAAACTAAGAATTCTTTTATGAAATTGTTAGATTTCTTTATATCTAGCCCCCTTATATGCCAAATGAGAGAACTCGGCTTATGCGGGATTCTCCTTCTCAGAACTCGGCAAACCATTCATATTTTATCATGCCGCCCATCTATCTTCATCGAATTTGGAGCCGATAGAAGCAATATTTTATATCAAGTTTAAATAGAATCTATGGGGAACAGGATTAAAGAGGCGTCTGCTTTCATTCTAACTCTTCTTTTGTTTAACATACTTGTCACCGCTGCCGTGGCAGTCTCGTTCACCGCATCTTCCAGCCCGACCAGCCTAACAGCCGGGCAATCCAGCCAGTTGCTTAATTTCAGCATACAAGACACTGGCGCTGTCAATGCAACCCAAGTAAACATCACTCTGCCGCCAGGGGTTGTGTTTACCGGCACCTCCGGCACAAGCACATCCAGTCCGTACATATCGTCCTTTTCAACACCATCATGGGTAAACAGCACATCGATAGGCATCATAGGAAATGGCGCGACGCAATATTTCTGGCTGTATGTCAATACCCCGAATTCCACCGGAAGCAGCGGAGTTAATTTAACAGTCGCAGATGCGAACAATGCAATTGCTTCGAGCAATGTGACAATAACGCTTATCGACACCACCGCACCCCAATATTCAAGCAATACCACATCGCCTGCAACCAACAGCACCTACACTCCAAGGCGGTCATACTGGTTCAATGTTACATGGACGGACAATGTGGCTGTTTCTACAGTACTGATAGAGCACAACCTTACTGGCAGCAGTACGCCCCACAATGAAACGATGAACAATTCCGGTAGCGTCTACTATTGGAATCTGACCGATCTTGCCGCCGGTACGTATGTATGGAGAACTTATGCAACTGATACAAACAGCACAGTCAATGCGACATCGCAGTTTGTGTACACTGTCCAGCAGGCCAATAACACGATTTATGTCTACATCAACGGCACATTAAACGGAAACACATCGTCGATTAACAATACCGCAGTAAACATAACTGTAAACGCGACTTGTTCAAATTGCCCTGTCACAATATCGAGAGACGGCACATCGATCGTCTCGGGCGTATCTGTTCCGTACATTAAACCGGATGATGTTATAACATCCGTCGGGCTGCACAACTACACTGTCACAACAGCAACCAATACCAATTATACCGCCGGCTCTGTGGTGTATTTTGTCGGGACTGTGCCAAGCTACACGGCTGCAACGGCAAACATCCCGTCAACATTCTCAAATGTCACACTGGCAAACATTACAATAACATTCAATTCGACGGCGAGTTTGACAAACGTCACGGTGCAGGGCGACTGGTCGGGAACCGCCGTTAATTACAGCATGTCAAACATCTCCCTCTCGGCTTACAACTATAGCGCTGTTTTCCCGGCCGGCACGTATTATTGGAAGATTTTCGGGTCTTATCTGAACTATTCATTCAACATGACTCCGCTGAATTCCTTTACGATCAACAGGGCGTCACCCGTGATAAGCCTGAATGCAACGCCGCAATGGGTTTTGGATACCTCAATACAGACAAATGTTACATGCACACTTGATACGTCGGCTGTGACACCGAATCTGTATAGAAACGGCACGTCTGTGAATACGCCTGATATCCAGACATTCCCAACCGATAGCACATATCTGTACCTGTGCAACACCACCACAAACACAAATTACACAACATACAGCGTTACAAACACGCTGATAATCAAGCCGAAAACCACTGCAACGCTAAGTTTTGTGCAATGGTCGTCGCTGGTGCAGGTCGTGCAAAATTCATCTGCATCTTATGAGATAGACATTAAGAATACCGGCAACGTGGGGCAGAACACGACATTAAACATCTCGGGCATTGATTCCAGCTGGTATTCTGTGAATCCCGCCTTTACCAACATACTCGTCGGCACCAACGGCACATATTTCATAACATTCAACATCGGAAACGCCGACGTCAATAATTATCCGTCCAAATTCGGGGCGACCAGCATAAACGGCACCATAACCCAGGATTTTACGCTACGTGTGCTTCCTTCAAATGCGACAAAATTGAAAATCAACGACACGCTGGCTTTGTACAAGCTTGAGGAAAGTAAATTGGAAGACAGGTTTAATGGGACTACATCCAAAGGCAACAACACAGCGGCGATAGAACAAAACCTGGCTGAACTGAAAGCTACCCTAAGCCAAATTGATGGATATATAACATCCAATAACTACTTCCAAGCACAGCTGACCATCTCGCCTATGAAGGCGTTAATCGATAAGATAGACGGACAGCTGAAAGCCATCCAAACGCCCAGTCAAAGCGGCGGCATACCTACAAAAGTATGGTTGATCATCATCGGTGCGATAGTACTTTTGGTTGTTGGCTCACTGGCGTATCTTTTCTGGCCGGTGAAAGAAGGCTATAAGCCGAAGACCGGAGAGTATGTTTATAATACTCCAAAAGAAGAAAATAATATCATCGGGAAGCTCAAGAACTTCCTTGGCAAATTTAAAAATAGGAAGGAACCGGAAACAAAACCGCCTGAGGGATAACCATGGCAGACTTCTTCAACTTGCTTAATCCGACACTCTGGATTTTAACCGGCCTTGCACTGGTCGTGATCCTGTTTGTGTTCATAACATTCAAATGGCTGCTTGGAAGGAAATAACAGCTAATTCATTTTTTCGAGAATATCAATCTGTCTTTGAATTCTTTCTATCTCTTTTTCGTATTCTTCCTTTTCATCCATGAACTCAACAAGATTTAATTTATGTACCAGCTCTACTTTCCTCATTTTCAGTCTTTCAATCTCGTCTTTTATATCAGACATTCTAATCAAGCAGGTTTTTAGTTTTTTTCAAATGCCTGACGAACAAATCGTAAACAGGCAATGTTATCTTTGATTTGAAAACAGAATCCAGTTCGGCTATCTGATCGAACGATTCCGCATTCAAAACCTTGTTCATTATCAGCTTGCCGTTAAAGATTATAGAGTCGACTAGGTTCAAATCGATTTCCGAGTATCTGGAAGCGACCAGACCCATAATTTTATCGATGTTGTTCACTATTACCAGCTTATGCCCTTCAAGATACTTCTTCTGGAATGTTTGCGAATTCAATTCACGCTTGATTGGCGTGATTTTCATTTCAAGCGCCCTGTCGCGCACCCTCAAAATCGTATTGTCTGCGAAATTCTGCTGGAATCGCTTGGCGTCTATCAGGTCCTGTGTCGACATGCATAGCCCCAGCGGGATTACCTCTTGCATTGTTATTGCCATTAAATCACTAATTATTAAATGTATTTAAAAATTGATTAAGATGAGGGTTGATCGAAATGACAATACGTTCGCCTATAATAGTCACTGTTGGTCACATAGACCATGGAAAAACCACCCTGCTTGATAAAATAAGGGGCACCAGCGTCGCAAAAGGCGAAAGCGGCGGCATAACACAGCATGTGGGATCCAGTTACATCCCTCTGGAGACAATCAAGAAAACATGCGGCAAACTTTTGGACAAGTTTAAAATAAAATTAACGATTCCCGGCCTTCTTTTGGTCGATACGCCCGGGCATGCGGCGTTCGTGTCCTTGAGGAAAAGGGGCGGGTCTGTATCGGATATGGCCATATTGGTAATTGATATCAATGAGGGGTTCCAGGAGCAGACTTACGAGTCGCTGTCAATCCTGAAAGAATACAAGACACCCTTCGTTGTCGCGGCGACCAAGGTCGATAAGATACAAGGCTGGTTTTCCGGTTTGACATCGTTTGTCGAAAACTTGGCTAAGCAAAGGGATTACGTAAAAGACGAACTTGATAAGAAATTATACACCTTGGTTTCGCAACTGTCTGAAAAGGGATTCGAATCCGAGAGATTTGACAGGATCAATGATTTTACAAAGCAAGTGGCGATTGTGCCGTGCTCTGGAATTACAGGCGAAGGCATACCGGAACTGCTGATGATGCTGTGCGGACTGTCCCAGCAATTCCTGAAGGACAGGCTGCTGTCATCCAAGATTGCGAAGGGGTCTGTGTTGGAAGTAAAGGAACTTAAAGGTATGGGAACCACCATAGATGTAATTTTGTATGACGGTGTGATTCGCAAAGGCGACACCCTGATTGTCGGCGGGAAGCAGCCGCTAGTCACGAAAGTGAAGGCGCTGTTAAGACCGAGGGAACTGCAGGAACTCAGGGTGGAAAAACAGTTTGAGACCGTGGAAGAAATTGAGGCTGCTGCGGGCATTAAAATTTCTGCCCCCGGCTTGGAAAATACAATAGCCGGTTCGCCTGTCATTGCGGTTGGTTCTGAAGAAGACATAGGGCCATATGTGGAAGAGGTCCAGAAAGATGTCGGCGAGGTGGAATTTGAGAAGGATGTTGAAGGCATAGAAATCAAGGCGGATTCGCTGGGAAGTCTGGAGGCGATGATAAAACTGTTGAATGAAGAAGGAATCTCAATAAGAAAGGCTGATGTCGGACCGATTAACAGGGAAGACCTGATTGAAACCCAGAACATGAGGGACGAATTGAAAAAAGTCATACTCGTGTTCAACTTAAAGTCGCCCAATGAAACAAAGGCTCTTGCAAAAGATCTCGGTGTGGAGATATTTGAAAACACTGTTATCTATCGCTTGATGGAAGATTACAAGCAATGGTGTGCACAACTGAAGGAAAGGGAAATACAAAAGAAATTGGAGAGCGTCAATCACCCTGTTGAACTGTTATTTCTCAAGGATGCCGTATTCAGATCTTCGCACCCTGCCGTTTTCGGCGTTGAAGTTGTTAAAGGTCTCCTGAAGGCCGGCGCACTGATTAAAAGGAATAGCAGGATCATTGGCAGGATAAAGGAGATTCAGAAAGAAGGCAAGACCATTGAAGAAGCAAAAAAAGGCGACAGGGTGGCCATCAGCATGGAAGATGTCACCATCGGCAGGCATGTTTTTGAGGGGGATAAATTATTTTCTGCGCTAAGCGACAATGATATGAAAGTCCTCGGGGAAATTTATGATAAATTGAGTGACAGTGAAAAGGAATTGCTAAATAAACTAGGAAGTTAAATCCGGCACTACCTGGTCTGCTGTCGGAGTCGACTGGTTGACAAAATTGCTGGCTGTCGATTCTACTGTGGATGACGAATTCTCCACGTTTTGGCTAGATACATTTGGAGCTGCTGATGGTGCAGATCCGGATGTGCATCCTGCCAAAAACACTATTGCCATTATGGATAATGCGCCGATAATTAAAAGATTTCTATTCATTTGCTAATCCCCTTTGATATATTTCTCAATGTTCCTAATTTTGTTTCCTGCTGGTTAATTGCGTGCCTGGTTTTGTTTATTTCTTCTCGCTCTTTCTGGATGTCTTGCCTTATCTCTTGCGTCGATTTCTTGATTTCTTTCAGAGTATCCCATCTTACGGATTGTATGTTTTCTTTAACGTTCTTCAACTCGTCTCTCAAATCCTTTTGACTGTCTTTCATAGACTTGAGCAATTCTCTAAAATCTTGCAGACTGGTTGCATTCAAACCACCTTTCAGTTGCATCGCCCGAGAAGAAATATTTGTAGCGTTTGACAGCATATCATTTAATTTTTGCTGAATTTCCAAGCATTGCGTAGTGATATTGGTAAGGTTAAATTTGGCCGCTTTTTCTGCTATAGAATCGCACTCTGGTGCAAATCTTTTGGAGTTATTTGCAAACTCGTCTACATCTTTGGCTATCTTGTCCAATTCTTTACCGAACTTGTCTGGATTCACAGCCAGTACTTCCTTTGCATGCTTCTTGATTGTCTGATTCGTATCAGGATTTTTGACAGCTACGCCTGCCACATACGGTATGACTGAACGGCTGTCAGATGCCGGAATGCCTAGACTGCTTGCATTGGTTGCCGTTGGCAGTTTGCACTGCAGAGTAAAAGTACCATCAGATGGTGTTGTAGTCTTATTGGAGTCACAAACGATTATTCCTTTTGGCGCGACAAAGGCCGCACGATATTGGAAACTTGTAGTCGTGCCATTATCGAATGCTATCTTTCCTGTTAGAGTTACCGTGTCGCCCATGAAAACTTTGGTCTTGTCGGTAGAAACCGTAATATTCAGCGCGAATGCAGGCGATATTATGAGCAGGAAACTCAGCAATCCTATTATGAAAATCTTTCTCATAGGATTAAATTCTACTGGGCTATATATAAGCTTTATTGAATTCTGTTCTTGATATTTTTCAGGGAACCGAGATATGTGCCATCTAAAAGATAAGTCCTCATCCCGTCCAGTTTCAGAGCTTTTGACAATAATGGTCCTGACAGATCGTCGTCTGATGCTATGTTCAAACTCCCTGACATTGTATTGAATGCGGGGACGACTATCATGTGAAGCTTGCCTGTTGAACTGGTCTTGTATTTTTTCTTTATCGCATCCTGATTCAATTCACCCTTAAGCCAAACCTGCTGGCGTGATCTGTATCCCAGCTTGTCTTCGAACTGCACCGCCGGCTGTATGTGACCCATGAAAAGGTAATCGCATCGCATCAAATCCTTATCAGGCCAGGCATGACCATGGAAGAATCCGTGCCTGCCTATTCTGAAACCTTTGCTATCGTACAGCTTTACATCTTGCGGTATCAGTGTCTCCAGAAAATCATCGTGATTCCCTTTTGTTATCAAAACTTGAACCTTGGTCGACAGATGTTCTAGGAATTTGGGTATATCCCGCAACTCCTGTATAGATGCACCCGGCACTTTATGTTTTACATCGCCCAGGATTACCAGTGTTTCTGCTTTAGTCATTTCAATCAGTTTGTCCAAAGTCGCTTTGAACTTCTCGATTTGTTTATGAATTCTGATGCCGGACTGCGACAAATCGTATTCGATGCCGATGTGTATATCAGAAATCACCAATATTTTTTGGTCGGAAATAAATGCTGCTGGATAATCTGTCAAAAACTTGATTGGCATATACACTTATCTTTCTAACATGCTTTTATCATAGTTGCATTTCTCGATTCGTTGATTCGGCTACTGGATGATTATCCCGTCAGTCAAGAGCAAGTTCTACAGGAACAAGTTGCATTTCTCGATTCGTTGATTCGGCTACTGGATGAGCCGTTGTAATTACGCTATTGCCCCAGTTTCTAGTAATTTTACTGTTAGGTTTAGGATATTTACTTTTTGTAACATGGTTTAAAAAGAAATTCCAGTAACCGTTGAACCGAACCTTAAATTAGTCCGTCGAAATATACTAGCCGAAACTAGTATAAGTCTTGTAAGACTTTTTGGATTTTATTCCTTTGCGGTGCAACGCCGCCATTTGCTCCTCTAGGGAGTTCACCAGAAAGCGTATAGCCGTCTGGCATATAGTTTGCTTTAAAGCACAATTAACACTAACTGTGCTCACATAACAATTTTTAATTGCCGATTCGATTACTTAAAGCTTTCCTTGCTATGTTAACCGAAGCATTATAGTCTGCATTCAACTCCACGCTGCAATCATTACATCTGAATATCGCCTGTTTTGGCCTCGTTGTGTTTGTAGATCCGCATTTACTACATGTATAGCTTGTTCCTTCAGGATCGACTAAAATAGTAGGTATACCCAAACGGTGAGCTTTATATTCAATTAAACTTCTTAACTTTTTGTATTCGAATAAGGACAGGCTGTATTTTTGTTTTGCACTCTGACTAGCTTTTGATTTTATCTTCATATCCTTGAGAAGTTCCATGGATATTTTTGCATTAAATTCATCTGCTTTCTTTACAATTTCGCTACTAATCTCATGTAAATAAAGATCTATGCGTCTAGAAATCGGACGTATGTTTCTTATTTTTCTGTTTTTATTATGAACTCCTTTTAGAAAATACAAATGTTTCCTGTGGGAAATTTTCATAGACATAATCTGGTTGCGGTATATTTTGACTATCAGAGGCTTTGATCCATCATTAATTTGAAATATAGAGAAAGCTGCTAGTTTATTCAAGCCTATATCTATACCCATTATGTTATCGAGATTTCTTTTCTGAATAGACTCCTCAATGGGGTATTGAAGAAAATAGTCATAATCACCGTCCTTTAGTAATTTTCTAATTAGCATACCATACTTGTTGGGTCGTATCTTAGAAAGTTTGCCTATAACGTATTCTTTGCCTTTTTTGTTCACGATATTTGAGCCACTGAACTTATACCACTTTTTCTCCCATAAAGTAATCCTAACTTTATTCTCTTTAATATCAAAAACAGTATTGTTATGCAAAGATATCTTACTGCCCTTAGATTCTGGATTATTGTTAATAAGAGATTTTCTTCTATGTTCTATTTTCTTATCGAGGTCTTTAACATACGACTGTAATTTTCTCAGACTCCAGCCTCTTAGATTTTTATCTTTGTCTTCGATATGCACGTATCTAATTATTCTTTGCCCTTTTTGGAGAGGTAACTCAATTCTTTTAGAGCTATCTTCAAGAATTTCTCTAAATCTTTTTTGCCTTTTTTTATCGAACATTAACCCTCTAATTTTCTCTTTTCTTTGCTTCTCTAGAGCGTCGATTAATTCGGCTGCATCTTTTAGAGCCAAATGATAATGTGTCTTCGAAATATTTCCAACATTTTTTACATTAAAATCATTTTCAACTTTTCTTTTCGAAGTGGGTACAAACTTCTTTCTTATCATCCTCTTTCCTAAGTTCCTATAATAGCAAGAGTTGCATATTTTGTTACCAGATTTGACATCCTTCCAACGTAAATCTGTTTCATTATTGCACAATGTACACAAACCTTTTTCAT
>JACPJT010000009.1 GCA_016187415.1 Candidatus Aenigmatarchaeota archaeon | reverse complement strand
TACAACGTCGATGAGCTTGTCGGGCACGTAGATGTTCTTGTCTATGTACTGCTTTACCTTCTTTCCCCAGTCGCTGCCCTTCTTGATATGCTCCCTGATGATGTCGCCGGTAGATACCCTCTCTATTCCATACTGCTTGGCGATCAGTTTTGCCTGCGTGCCTTTTCCTGCACCATGCGGACCCAAAATTATTAAATGCATAGAATACTCCAATTAATTGGTAGAGAAGGTTAATTAATTTAATCTGCCGATGTAGTTTAGCCCGGCCAGAACACCATGCTCATAATGTCTATGAGCTTCGAGAAAAAGATGACAGAAGATACGTGGGAGTCGTGAGTTCAAATCTCACCATCGGCATTATGAAACTTAGCGAAAAGAAGTCAGTCAGGCATTTTACAGCGACTGCGTACATTGTCGACAATGGTAAAATACTTTTGGTAAATCACAAGAAGCTTGGAATGTGGTTGCCAATCGGCGGACATGTCGAAGAGAATGAGACACCTGACCAAGCTGTGATAAGAGAAACTAAGGAAGAGACAGGACTGGACGCGGAAATTATCCGTTTGAGCAAACATGCACAATATGAATATCCTAGAGCAGAAATCTTGCACACGCCTTATGTCATAAGTCTGCAGAATATAAAAGACGACCACCAGCATATAGACTTGGAATATGTCTGCAATGTGAAAGGCAAGAAAATTTTGAAAGGAACTGAAGAATGCAAATGGTTCACAGCAAATGAAATAAAAAATCTGGAGAACTGCCCACCTGAGGCAAAGGAATTCGCAGCGGATATAATCAAAACGGTAAATGCTTAAAATACTAGAACGGTCATTTGTTTTTAGTAATGTCTCGACTAGCGTAGCCTGGTTAGCGCAGAAGCCTGTGGAGCTTCAGGGCCGAGTTCAAATCTCGGGTCGGGACCACCCTCTTATTCCCACAAACTTTTCGATAACTTGACGTTTACGTGAAATTTGTATCCACGGTAATACGTACTTTTGGATGAATTCAATAGTTTTTGAAGAAATTAAGAAATCTAGATGGTAACCTTTCTGCCAGATAATAGGATGGCATTTCCACACCCTTACAGAACAACCTAATATTTTCTCTAGCATAGATTTCAATTCTATTTGTGCACTACCAGATGTAATTTGAGTTCTACAGTCATATCCTGCATCACCATAACGTTTAACAATAAAAACACTTCCATCACCATCAATTAACCCAGCTAGATAAGCACCAAATAGTTTGTCAGTTTTTGTACACCAAATGGGTGGTTTAGGAGGATCACCAAATTTAATGTCCGATTTTTCAAAAATCTTCAATTTCAATAATCGAGAAACACCAATATGCCAATAAAACATATCTTCCTTTTTATCTTTCCATATGCGACTTTGTCGTTTAATTAGCTTCGGTGTAAGTTCTTGAATTTCTCTGAGCATCTCCAGAGATTTCGATGACACGTACAATGATATTCTCCAGTATCTGAATTTCTTAGAATATTTCAGAGAACCGTCAGTCTGAATAACTCCAGTCCAATAAGCCAATTCTTCAGACGGTTCTAATTTAATCTCTTCCTTCATTTTTATCACGAACTTTAACATTTAGTAGATGTATCATATCCAACTTTCGGAGGGGTTCATTTCCCACATGTCTCGAAACGGAGGTAGTTTAGAACTCGTTTTAGGTAATGCAAGCAAAATAACATCTGCAATCATTAAAAATTCCTTATTATGCTTTTACAAATCATAAGGCAGATAATTAACTTTCAAAGTCTCAAGGCCAATCAAGGTCTCGTATTCCTTTATCAACGTAGGGAACTTGAATTTCAATTCTTTCATAAAATCAAAATAATCTCTTTCAGATTCAAACATAGCTTCTACATCAATATCGCAAATACCAACTTCGTCTACAATATAAATCACTTTGGGATGATTTTCCAAATACCTCCGAAATGTTTCGAATTCCTCCTTTGTCACGTTCATAAGATGGAATAAAATCTTGTAATAAGTGTATCCAAGCAGAGGATGATTAATTAATGGTCTGTGACCAAGAATAATTTGGTCCTTTTCAAGTTTCTTAATTCTGTAGGCCAGAACCTTTGGAGAGATTTTCAGCTTATTAGCAATCTCAACTAAAGGAGCTCTCGCATTTTCACATAACACTTTGAGAATCCGCTTGTCTAATTCAGCAATTTCTACTCTAATTGGAGTTTCTTCGAAAACAAGTTTCTTTGTTCCTCTAGTTCCTAACAAAAATCTGTATTGATAGTGGACAACTCTTATCCCAATCGATTCTTTCTCTTCTTTTATATATCGGCTGTATTTTGAAATCAATTCTCGTATAAACCGTTTGAATTCTTCCAGATTTTTCATCCAACACGCAAATAAAATGTCATAGCTACCTTCAGCTTTCAATACCCAATTGATTCTCTTTTCATTCTTAAGTTCTGCAATAACTTTGTCTTCTTTATCTTTTGTTAAATTTTGCAGTTTAAGGAAAACCCTACAGTATATATATCCTAGTTTGACATTGTCTATTATCGGGTAAAAACCAAGGATAATCTTTTCTTTGATCAAATTTCTAATTCTATAATCAACACCCTGCTTACTAGACCCGACCTTTTTAGCTATAGCAGTGTTCGAACTTCTTGAGTCAAAGTCTAGTTCAAAAAGTATTTTTCTATCCTTAAGATCTATTCGTGTTATTTTATTTTTTGCTTCCATGTACATACAAAAGGAAATAAAACTTATAAATATTTCCCTTTTGACTAAAATTAAAAGGCTTCAGTTATTTAAATGGAAGATACTATTCTGGAGTAGCGAAAATTATGCCAGAGTCTAATACATCATACAAAACTGAGGATTTCGATCATGGAGCACCTGCAGATTATATGGGACTGAGAATGGGGACATTAAAATGCCATACAAAATGGTAGGGTCTCGTCTTACACCTGTAGATGCTTTCACAGGTTATGAGGCAGATCGTGAGGCGAGTATGATGATTAAAGGTACAGGCGCGGATGGTTGGTATTTGGGGTCTCCTCGCCGAAAGGTAGGACAAATTGTTCAAACAAGAGATGAGCTATGGTGTGATAGGATCAGAGTTGTTCCAAATGCACTTCGGAGATTATGGCACAGAATGTTTCCAATACGTTCTTGGTACCAAGGAGTTTACATAGAGATTGATGAAACTGAAACCCCCGTTCTTCACAGTTGATAATATGCCATTTAAACGTCTGCATAACATTGATGAATTAGTCGAAGAGCTTTCATCAATACAACTTGATGGTAACCGTTTTGTCCCACAAAGAGTAGAATTTATAGTAAAAGACAGAACCCGGACTAGATATAGAACTGTTAAAGACAATGCTCCACGATGGGTTAAACTTAATCGTGCATACGAGGATGGAAGAGATGTGCGAGAAGCCGATTTCTATGATTCTAAAGGATTTGTGGTTATTCTATCTTTCACCGACGGAATGAAAACATACGGATATTCTGGTGTCACTTATATAGGTAATGAGCCACCTCCTTCAAGATACATAGAAATAACTCATCCGTTTAGTTTGTTTGCAGGTGAAAAGATACCTCAAAAGATGGTTGGATAGAAGAAAACAAACAAATTTGAGAATGTTTGTCAACAATGAGCCCATTAATTGAACAAATTGTAAATACTTAAAAGACCCGTTAGTTAACAAACTTCAATTTCGACCCCAGAAGATCCGTAGATTTAACAGAACCTACAAGGCTAATCTTTAAATACTTCCCCTCCATTATAATTTCTAGTCTCACGAGCTAAGGCGTTTGGCTTTGATAACGTCAAATGACGATTAATGAAAAGTCCTATTCTAGTCCGTGTTACAATCAGCTGTTATTCTGCAGTAGCGTTGCAGGTAAAGGTCAATTATGATGAAACCTTTAGAGAGGAGACCCGCCAATTCTGGCTGATCCCGCCAGAGAGCATCGCTATCTGCGTTCGACTAAGACATGCGAGCCGATCGGGTTAGACCCGAGGCGAATTGCTCCGTAATACATAGTCAACCTACCCTTGGCTGGTGGACAAACTCGCAAACGTGAGGCTAATCCACCATAGTTCTAGCTAACTGGAATGTGGCCAGAGCAAAAGCTTTTGCGGCTAAGGATGGGACTGTGGCCCATCAGGCTGTTGATGGTGTAATGAACTATCAAACCATTTACGGGTACGGGCTATGGAAGTAGGAGCCCGGAGATGGATTCTGAGACATGAATCCAGGTACTACGGTACGCAGCAGTTACGAAAACTTTTCAATGCTTTGACGAGCGAAAGGGGAACGTGGAGTGTTCTTGCTTTGCAAGAACTTTTACTCTATGAAAATAGTAGGGAGAATAAGGACCGGGCAATACGGGTGCCAGCCGCCATGTTACAATGGTAGCACGGTAAACGGTAATACCCGAGGTCCAAGTGATGTTCACGATTATTGGGTCTAAAGCGTCAGTAGCCGGCTTAGTAAGTTCCCTGTGAAATCTGGCAGCAAACTGTCAGGCTTGCGGGGAATACTGCTAGGCTTGAGAAAGGGAGAGGACAGATGTACTTCTAGTGTAGGGGTTAAATCCTTTAATCCTAGAGGGACGACCTGTGGCGAAGGCGTCTGTCTGGAACTTGTCTGACGGTGAGGGACGAAGGCTAGGGGAGCGATCGGGATTAGATATAGTGAGCTGTTATATGTTATTCTTTGCCAAAGCTAACATCTCGCTACTAAATACCCCGGTAGTCCTAGCAGTAAACAATGCCCACTTGGTGTTACAGTCTTCTTGGGAGACTGTGGTGCCGGAGCGTAGGTGTTAAGTGGGCCACCTGGGGAGTAT
>JACPJT010000008.1 GCA_016187415.1 Candidatus Aenigmatarchaeota archaeon | reverse complement strand
CAAGATGGAAAGATGTTGATGATTTTATGGTTGGACACCTGAAGAACCATCTTTCTTTCGTGAATTCGGTCGCCGAATAGGTCCCTGCTCCTTGCACACACCGCCCGTCAAGCCAATCGAGTAATGTTTCATCGAGGATTATCCGCAAGGGTGATTCAAGTTGATGCATTGCGAGAGGGGCTAAGTCGCCACAAGGTAGCCGTAAGATCGACGGAGCGAAAAATAATATCGAAACCTAAAAGGCTATAGTATGAAAACAAGGCTTGACTCTGAGATTATGATGAGTTGGAGGTGAATTGATTATAGCCATCCAAAAATCAATATGCTCGAGTCGGTCCGGTATCGGGAACGTGCGGCTGGATCACCTCCTTAAGATCCATGTGCAGAGCGAGTCTAACCTCTCGAGGCATCAAAAAGAGAAACCTTTACCTGTAACAATCTTTAAATTTAATTAGAGTAATCTATATAGCACGGGGGCTGGTAGGTCAGTCCGGTAGACCGCGTGCTTTGCAAGCATGAAGCCGTGGGTTCAAATCCCACCCAGTCCACTAATTTTAAATATAATAAAAATAACTATGATGATATGCGTTATATATTGCTCCCTCTTTTAGTGGTTTCTACTATTCTAATAAGTATAACGACATTCGATTATTTCAACAAACTAATTTTAAGTGCTGATATTTCTGGATTAGGTGTATTTTTGAATTTTCTAGGTGTAGTATATGCTATTATTAGCGCATTTGTAATTTTTGACGCTGGTGGGAGATTTAATAACATAAACGAAGAACTAAGCAAAGAGTTCATGGCTTTGAGAAACTTATTTTCCATGATAAATGTGATGAAAGATAAAAATCTTCTTCAATTTTCAAAAGAAAAAATAAAAGATTATGCTTTAACGCTAAAGAAAAATTTATATGTAAATGGCTCTAAAACAAAAAAGGAAGCTAGTAAAAAGTTTAGGATGGTATTTTTGATTTTAGAAAAGATTAAACCGAAAAGTGAGAGTGAGAAGATTTTAGCGGGTCACGCTATTGATGCATTAAGATCGTCTGCAAATTCTAGATCCAGAAGAATAGGATTAATAGAGTCTGAAATACCTAAACTGGAGTTATTTCTAGTAATGTTCCTTTCGATGTCATTAGTTTTTGGATTTTTTCTAGTCAGATTAAGTAACATATACATTTTCACAACTTTAATGTTCATCATAAGTGCAGCAGTTAGTTTTATCATGTTAATTATTTTCGATTTGAATATGCCTTTCAAAGGGTTTTGGAATGTTTCATCTGATCCCATAGATCGTACACTAGAATTTCTTGAAGAAAAGTAAGATTTTACCTATTATCTCCTTCACCATGGATTTTATTTCTTTCCATTCTAGAAAACAGTTTCTGCAAGTTCTCGTTTGCTATATCATCCAATGATAAATTCAACTCGGTAGCCAACTGGCTCAGGTACCATAGCACATCGCCCAGTTCTTTTTTGATTCCGATTAATGAAATCTCATCGACTATACCGTTGTTATCCCTTATAACTTTCTTGATTTTATCTGCAACTTCTCCGCTTTCTCCCGCTAGACCCAGCGTAGGATATACAAAATTCTTGCCGATATCCGGGTACATTGCAGTCTTCTTTGACTCTTTCTGGTATTCTTCAAAATCCATACTGCCACTCAATTCAATTGATATTTCAATTTATAAATACAGTCCAAACAATGTAATAAGATTACCGTGACTGAAGAAAAATTTCATGTTGGCGTGAAGGCGCTGTTTGTAAACAATAAAAGTCAGATTCTTGTGCTCCGAGCCAACCGATTGGATTTCAACAGACCGGTGGAAGAACACTGGGATTTGCCAGGCGGAAGAATAAAGGAAGGGGATTCTATTCAGGAGACACTTCGCAGGGAAATAAAGGAAGAATTAAGTATCGACAATGTTGAAATAGGAGAACATTTCGATACGAATCTGTCAAAAATGAAAATACCTCTCAAGAATAGACAAGTCGCTTTGATGTTGATTGTCTATTCATGCAGATTCCTGCAGCCGGATGCAGAAATAAGATTGGACCATGAAAATTCTGAATACAGATGGGTTTCCGTGGATGACGCAAAAAATTACTGAATTTCAAATTTTCAAGTTCGTTTATAGAAAAACTAGATTCACTAAAAATTCAATAAGACAATCTCCCGGTTGGAAACTTCATAAAAATTTAAGCAAAACAAATCTATATAAAGTACACTGTTCAAAGAGATTTAATATCGTGATACTATGTCAGCTCAATAAGCCCATAGGAGTGTTTTTCTACACGTGCTTCTCTGACGTCATAAATTTTAGTCATGAGGCATCTACGTTTATGCAACTCCTTAGCAACTAAGGGGTGAAGGGTGAAGGTCGATGATTTAATTTAGTCGCTGATATCAAGATGAAGAGCGAACTGTCAAAAGAGACCAGAAGATGACACTATTCATAGGTACAGGTTGGTCAATAAAGGTCTATCAATGCTCCGCCACTTGGTGGATAGCTAGGC
Source organism: Candidatus Aenigmatarchaeota archaeon (assembly GCA_016187415.1). Lineage (GTDB taxonomy): Archaea > Aenigmatarchaeota > Aenigmatarchaeia > CG10238-14 > SCSR01 > JACOWB01. The sequence goes on along the minus strand of JACPJT010000008.1, from coordinate 1,526 downwards.
TTTCTTAAACTGACGAAGGACGTGCCAAGCTGCGATAAGCCCAGGTTATCCGCATGGAGGATTCGACCCTGGGATTTCCTAATGCGATTCGTAGCTCGTTGAGAGCTATCCCGAAAGGGAAAGGAACGCGGTGAAATGAAGCATCTTACTATCCGCAGGAAAAGAAATCAATCGAGATTTCGTTAGTAACGGCGAGTGAAAGCGAAAGAGAGTAAACCGAACGCCTTGCGAAAGCAAGGACGGATGTGGTGTCGTGGGACTTGTGTCCTTCTTAACTTGCCGACTTGAAGTGAACTGGAAAGCTCTGTCCTAGAGGGTAACAGCCCCGTAAAGGAAGGCAAGAAAGAAGATGCCAAGCATCCCGAGTACTACTCCTTGGATATGGAGTGGGAATCTACCAGGCATTAACTGGTAACTCTAAACATTAAGAAAGTCCGATAGTAAACTAGTAAAACGATTGAAAGCTGAAAAGTACCGCGAAAGCGGGGTGAAAAGAACTTGAAACCAAGTGGTTATTGTCAGATATGGTCTGAAAGGTTCTGCTCTGAAGGAATTTAGTGTAAACTGATAGTACGGGGAGCGGATTACAGGATCATATTATCCGTTTCGAAAAACGGGGCAGGGAGTTTATGTTAGTGGCGAGGTTAATTGGTTTGCGCCAAGTAACCGTAGCGAAAGCAACATGTCCGTATCCGTCGCAAGACGGCGTGGGACGAAGTGTGAAAGCGCTTGAAGTCACTAGGATAAAACCTGAAGCCAGATGATCTAACCCTGAGTAAGGCGAAGCCTGTCGAAAGGCAGGTGGAAGCCTGTTACCGTTGGTGAGATCCATTCTCTCGGGTGACTTGGGGTTAGGGGTGAAAAGCCTATCGAATCTGGTGATAGCTGGTTCCCCTCGAAATGCATCTTGGTGCAGCCTGGTCTGAGGTTTGCAGAAGGGTAGAGATACTGATCGTGGTGCCAAGGATCGAAAGATCCAGCATCGCCGTCAAACTCCGAATCTCCTGCAACCGTAGAAGACTGGAGTCAGGTCGCTGGGGTAAGGAAGTAGCCTTCAGCTAAGAAGTGTGTAAGTTAATCAACCGTAATAAAATAACGGGTGGATAACCACAAAACAACTTACCTACCGAGGATTTATGCTCTGAAAATGGAAGGGACTAAGTCAGCTACCGATACCTGAGCTCTCGAAAGAGAGGGTAGAGGGGTGTTCTGCATGGCTAGAAGCTTCTGCATAAGCAGGAGTGGACCGTGTAGAAATAAAGATCCTGCTGCGAGTAGCAACATAGCTAGGTAAGAATCCTAGCCACCTAAAGTCTAAGGGTTTGCCGGCAATGTTCGTCAGCCGGCAGTTAGCTGGTCCTAAGTGTGCCGCTAATCTAAGCACGCGATAGGGAAATCGGTTAATATTCCGATGCCATGGAGGTACGTGCGGCAACGCAAGCCGAATTTAAGATGCTTCAGGATAAGCAAACGCAAGTTAACTGTTCAAGTCTCCGGAGTCTTGTAATGAGGAGAAGGAGATGAAT
>JACPJT010000007.1 GCA_016187415.1 Candidatus Aenigmatarchaeota archaeon | reverse complement strand
CATCCTTGGCCGCAAAAGCTTTTGTTCTAGCCACATTCCAGTTAACTAGAACTATGGTGGATTAGCCTCACTTTCGCGAGTTTGTCCATCAGCCAAGGGTAGGTTGACTATGTATTACGGAGCAATTCGCCTCGGGTCTTACCCGATCGGCTCGCATGGCTTAATAGAACGCGGATAGCGATGCTCTCTGGCGGGATCAGCCAGAATTGGCGGGTCTACCTCTCTAAAGGTTTCATCACGATTGACCTTTACCTGCAACGCTACTGCAGAATAACAGCTGTTAAATCACGAACTAGAATAGGACTTTTCATTCGCCGTCGCTTGACGCAGTCAAAAGCCTAACGCCATAGCTCGTGAGACTAAACTCATTATAGGGAGAAATAGTATTTAAAGGTTAATTTAAGGGGTTCTGTTGCAAAATCGGTTGATTTTTAAGATTTGTCATTTTTGTCACATCAGCGGTTGTTTTTATATTTTGGCATCTTTCTTAACTTCAAAGGACTGCCATTTTTCTAAGTGTCTATAAAGCTTCCCATATTTTTTCATGGCTATATTATCCAATATTTCGAGTTGTTCCTTTTCAATTTCCTTAATTCTTTTATCAAGAAGAGTATTAACCTTTTCATCATTTTCTTGTTTCATTCTTTCAAGAAATTCCAAATTATTTATTTCTTTAATCTCTTTTGGATTCTTCTCAAGGTATTCAAGTAATATTTTCATCTCCGTATCATTTTTTAATTTAGAACGAATATAATCCTTCTCTATGGATAATTCACTCATATCAGGTACGATTTTATATAATTTTACCTCGCTCATAGCGAAATGAGTCCTGTCTTTCTGGTTTCTCATATCATATTGTATAACTTCTGTTTCTGAATCAAAAAATTTGGATGCCCATTCAGGAATGTCTTTGGCTTTTTTTCCTAACTACCATTTTGATTCACCAAACTTTTCTTTAATAAATCTAACCATCTGTTTCTCTCCAAATTCAGGTTGATGTCACTCGCTTGTGTTGGAGTTTGGTTGTATATACCTATGTGTTTTCTAACGGAATTATAAAGGTCCCAGTCGGGGAATCGAACTCCGATCTAGCGGGCCACAGCCGCTTGCTCTGCCATTAAGCTAACCGGGACATTACGATGCTGGTGGCGAGAATTGAACTCGCGACTTCGGCGTGTCTTATGTCATCTTTTATCAAAGCTCATAGACAGTATGAGCACCGCGTTCTCCCACTAAACTACACCAGCTTACAGATTAAATAATTTAAACGCTAATTAAAAGGTAGGATTTCATGCATTTAATAATTTTGGGCCCACATGGTGCCGGCAAAGGAACCCAGTCATATGAGATTTCAAAATACTACAGCCTGCCGCGTATATCGACTGGAGACATCATAAGGGAAAATATACAGAAAGGCACCGAACTGGGAAAAAAGGCGAAAAGGTACATCGATGACTACAAGTATGTGCCAGATGAGATTATCAACACTGCAATCGAAGAAATCATTGACAATGACCCCCTTTATAAGAAGGGGTTCGTGCTGGACGGGTATCCGAGAACAATACAGCAGACCGGATTCTTTGACGCTTTTCTGATGAAAATAAATGTCGCGCTGGATGTAATTATCCATTTGCAGGTCAACGAGGACGAACTGGTTAAAAGGCTGATAAAAAGAGGTAAAGAGCAGAAAAGGACGGATGATACTGCGGAAGGGATCAGAAGCAGGATGAATGAATATGTCACGAAAGCCGCACCGGTGGTGGAGCATTATAGGGCGGGGGGAAAGCTCGTGGATATAAATGGCGACCAAGAGGTAGATAAGGTTTTTAAGGATATCAAGCAAGTATTGGATAAATTCGTGAAGTAAATGATTGAAAGAACTCTCATTATAGTGAAACCAGATGGCGTAAGGAAGGGGCTTGAGAAGAGCATTATACGAAAGTATGAAAATGCCGGGCTAAGAATGGTTAAGAGGAAAGTGTTGACTCCCACGCCGGATTTGCTGAAAAAACACTATTCGGCGCATGTAAAAAAGCCGTTCTATCCTTACTTGGAGAAATTCATGTCTTCCGGTCCCGTTGTCGCGATGGTGTTTGAAGGGGAAGATGCTGTTGCAACGGTCAGAAAAGTCACAGGCGCTACCGATCCCGCCAAAGCGGATGTCGGGACCATACGGAGGGATTTTGGAGACATGGAACTCCCAGACGATGACAGGATAATGATGAATCTCGTGCATGCCTCCGCAACGAAAGAAGAAGCCGAGAAAGAGATCAAACTCTGGTTTGGATAAGGGGATGTTTTTCTTAAATTCCGATTATCAAATAAATAATTATGTTTGAAGAGCAAGCTGTCGAACTGCTGGGCAAAGTTGGTATAAAAACTTCTGCGGAAAAATTGGAAAGACCGCCGCAGGATGAATTCGGTGATTTGTCCTTTCCTTGCTTTGAACTTGCCAAGGAACAGAGAAGAAACCCGATGGAAATAGCGAATGAAATTGCGTTAAAATTACAAAATCAAATCGGACCTGTAATCGATAAGGTAGAATATAAAGGAGCCTACGTTAATTTCTTTTTTAATTATACAAAACTCTCAAGCAAAATTTTGAAAGGAATCATGACTATGAAGAAGCTGAATTTCGGTGAGAATAAAAAAATTGTCATAGAATATTCATCACCAAATCCCATTCATCCTATACATGTCGGGACAGCAAGAAACACTTTCGTGGGGGAACCTCTTTCACGGGTTTTTGAGTTCGCAGGATATAAAGTAAAAAGAATTTGTTACATCAACGACTTGGGGAAGCAAGTTGCCATATTAGCGTATCATTTTATAAAAAATAAAATCAAGATAAAACCGGACAAGAAGTCCGATCATTGGCTGCTGGATTTTTACATCAAGTCGAATGACGAATTGAAGAAAACACCCGAACTAGAGAAAGATACTGAAAAAATACTGTACGAATATGAGAATGGCAATAAAAAAATTGCTTCGCTTGTTAAAAAGTTGGTAGAAATATGCATAGATGGGTTTGAAGGAACTTACAGATTAACCGGAACGAAGTTTGACGAGTATCTGTGGGAAAGCAAGTTTGTCAACGAATCGAGAAAATATGTGAAAGAATTAATCAAAAATAAAAATGCGTTTGTAACTTCTGAAGGAGCGACTATTATAAATCTGGAACCGTATGGGTTGCCGAATACTGTTATACTAAGAAGCGATAATACTGGATTGTATATAACAAGAGACATCGCGTCAAACATATACAAAGTTAAAAAAAATAAACCGCTGCGAAATATAGTAGTCACTGGTGAAGATCAAAAATTGCATTTCAAGCAAGCTTTCAAAACCATAGAACTTCTCGGATTTAAGGATATTTCTGAAAAATGCAGGCATGTATCATATGCCTATGTGACATTGCCTGAAGGGAAATTAAGTTCGAGGCTAGGAAGAGTCGTGCTGATAGACGATGTGTTCGAAAAGGCTAAGGAAGAAGTCAAGAAAAGATTCAAAGTAAAAGACGAAAAACTTGCAGAGAAAATCGGAATTAGTTCCGTGGTTTATGCTATTATGAAGATTGATGTAGACAAGCAAGTTGTGTTTACTTGGGATGATGTTCTGAGTTTACAAGGAAACAGCGGTCCGTATCTTCAATATGCGTATACTAGATGTTCTAGCATACTGGAAAAAGTTAAAAAGTGGAAATACACAACATCAATGGATTTCATGAATGATGATGAAAAAAAGTTAATCAAACAGTTGTCGAACTTCACTAATGTTATAAAACAAGTTACAAGGGACTTGAATCCGGCATATATCTGCAATTACGCGTATGATCTGGCAACTACGTTTAACAACTTTTACGAAAAACACAGAGTTGTAAACGCGGAGACAGTAAAGCTGAGAGAGTTCCGCTTAACTTTGGTCAAGTCGACCCAGATTATTCTAGGTAAGTGTTTAGAATTAATGGGTATGCATATAGTGGAGAAAATGTAACTCGATTATTTTGTTTTCTGGCTGAAATAATGAATTGACCTGCCGTATGCATTCATAACTGCTTCCTTAAACCCTTCAACCAAAGTGGGATGCGGATATATCGCACTGATAATATCATCTGATTTAAGGTGTTTGATTGCTAAAACAGCTTCCCCTACAATGTCAGATGCACGCTCATTAACGATGTGTATACCGAGAAATGATCTAGTTTTTTTATCGAGTATTACCTTGACGAAACCATCTGTGTTACCCATGGTCATTGCCCGCCCGCTGGCCTTGAAGAAGAACTTGCCAACATCAATATCATAGTCTTTCTTAGCTTCGTCTTCTGTTAAACCCACGCATGCGATTTCAGGTAGCGTGTAGATACACCGCGGGATAACCTGATTTTTCATCGAAGAATTTAATCCCATGCAGTTCTGAGCCGCGACGACACCGTTTTCCATCGCTTCATGCGCATATCTTCCGCCAATAACATCGCCTATCGCGTATATATTTCCTGCAGACGTCTCCATCTTATCATTTACAACAATCCTGCCAAATTCATTCACATTGACTCCGGCATTCTCCAAGCCGATGCCATGTGTGTTTGGCTTTCTTCCAATCGAAACCAAAATCTTCTCGGCATTCAATGAAATCGTTTCGTTTCCTTTTTCAATCTTAATTCTGGTCGTATTTCCGTCGTCTTTTACTTCAACCACCCTGAAGCCTGTCAAAACATTTACGCCATTCTTTTTCAGCACCTTCTCAATCGTCGTTGAAACATCCGTGTCTTCTTGTGGCACCAGCCTGTCTAACATCTCGATTATTGTGACATCGCAATCGAAATTCGTTAGCATGCTTGCAAATTCAACACCCTCGGGACCGCCGCCTACGATTAAAATATTCTTAGGTATATCATCTGCTATTAAAAACTCTTCACTGCTCATGATGTTCTTGCTGGTGGAAAATAATTTTGGTCGTGCAACTGAACTGCCGGTTGCAATTATTATGTTTTTTGCCAGTAAGTTTTCTGTTTTATTTTCCGAATCTGTTATCTGAATTTCATTTTTCGATTTTATTTCAGCCGTGCCAAAAATAACTTTCACGCCATTCAATTTCAATAAAGTTCCGACGCCATTAGATAATTTTGTGAGAAGCGCGTTCCTATTTTCAACTAATTTTTTTATGTCTATGCCAGACTTTGCTATTTTTATGCCAAAACTGTCTGCGATTGGAATGTTCGATTGTATCTCGCCTAGTCTTATCATGGTCTTGCTAGGTATGCAACCGTAATTGTTGCAGACGCCGCCGAGTTTGTTCTTTTCGACAAGCACGACCTTGCCGCCTAGTTGTGCGACCCGGATAGCCGCAACATATCCACCGGGACCGCCACCTATTACTATCGCATCGAATTGTTCTGACATATGTAAAACCTATATTTTTTTCAATTTTGAATGTAACTCGTCTTTTTTGCTGGATGACATATCTACTTTATTTTCCCTGATAGTATAGCTTTCCTTGTTGATCAGAATTATTTTATTCGGTTCCAAGTCTGATTTCAAATAAACGTTAGGACCGACGATGCTATTGGGACCCAATTTCACCCCTGGCGACAGTGTAGCATTCACTCCAACTTTACAGTTATCGGCCATTATAACGCCCAATTTGTTTCTTCCAGAATCGATTCTCTTGCCACCGATATTGACTTTGACCGTTTCTTCATCAAACCTGAAGTTTGCAGTCACCGCGCCTGAGCCGAAAGAGCAATTGTCGCCGATTATGGAATCACCTACATAGTTCGTATGGAACCAGCAATTGTCGCCGATTATGGAATTGGTTATTTCGCTCGAGAATCCGATCACACTCTTGTCGCCGATTGAAGAAAAGTTCCTTATTAGGGCATTGTTGCCGATGACAGAATCAACTCCTATGTAGCAAGGTCCCCGTATAAAAGCATTCTCGAGAATTTTTGCGCCTTTGGATATCCAAACGTTTCCATTCACCTCGGCTTTTTCAGAAACGTTTGCGCCATCCTCTATAGTTTGCTTAGTGAGAAGTTTTTCCATCAAATACTGGTTGATTGCAAATAAATCCCACGGGTGCTTGTAACCCGAAAAAACGCCATCGTATTTGACTGCATTTACTGTACCGCCATTGTCAATAAGTTTTTGTATTGCCATTTCATGCTGAGAGTCTGAAACGGGAATTTTTTCGTAGTAATCAAAGATTTTCGGCGGTAAAATGTAAGAACCAATTACAGCTAAATTGCTTGGCTCTTGCCCGAGTGGCGGCTTTTCGATAATCTGAGTTACTTTGTCGCCTGACATCTTTAAAATTCCGTATTTCCATGTCTCGGTTACGGGCTTGCATGAAAGAATCGAATCCACACCGCCATTTTTTAGCATACTCAACTGTTGTTCGATTAAAGATGCGTCAAAAACATCATCGCCGTTGACAACTAGAAAGTTGTCTTCTATAAGATCTTTTACGGTTTGTATCGCGTTTGCCATGCCCAACGGCTTGCCCTGGCGCGTGTACTGTATATTGACACCGATCTGACTGCCGTCGCCAAGATAATTTTTTATTTGATCGTCATGATGGCCTGTGACAACGATGAAATTTTTCAGCTTTGCTTCCTTTAAAGTGTCTATTACATGATGCAACAGAGGTTTGCCCAGAATTTTAAACATGGGTTTTGGTTTTGTCAGAGATAATGGATATACCCTATTTCCTGCTCCACCAGCTAAAATTACTGTTTGCATTTCATTCACCTTGAACTAAACCTGCAATATTTCGGGCTACTGTTTTATCAATATACAATTCAGTTTTTTCTTTAGCTTCCCATAGAAATGTAATAGGCCAATTTGCATCGAAACCTTTTGCATCGTACAATGTTTCAACGATACGCGCCTTTTCACTACCATGTGCTACAAATAACAATCTTCTAGCATCTAAAATGGTCCTTAATCCAACAGTGATTCCGTATTTAGGCACATTTTTCTTGTCGTTTCCAAAATATTCCTTATATTTGGTAAAGTTGTAATCTCTTACACTCTCTGATATCTCAATAATTCTTGTATTCGACTCTAATGGTGTACCGGGTCCGCACATTGCAACATGCCCGTCTTCTGCTCCTGTAGCAACTAGGAAAATGTCAATACCACCCAAACTTTTTATGAGTTTTTCGAAATTTCCCGGATTATTCGGATCTGGAAAATGAATGTTAACTCTTTCTGCCACCTTTGGTGGTAATTCTCCTAGAAAGTCTGTTTTAATTTTATAATGACCACCATATGGGACATTTTCATTACCAAAAGAATATCCGCCATTACTTGGCATTATATACTCGTCCATCACGAATATGTCAACATTCTCTAACCCAATTTCGCCTTTCCTAACCAATTTACCAAAAGATTGGAAGAAAGGTATCGGAGTTGATCCCCATGGTATACCTAGCACGAGTTTGCCTTTTTGTCTGTATTGACCCATTACTTGATTTGCTGTGTAGTTACCCAATTCTTCAAGGTCATCGAATACTTTAATTTTAAAATTTTTCATAAAACCATCATTAATAATTTATTTTAATCCGCCTTGAATTATACTCATAATTGCAGCGCCGAGTTTTTCAGAATCGTGTTTCAGCATGCTTCTTTGCAGTATATCCGAACTGGGTTTGGTGTGCACTTTTTCCGAAAGAATATCTGCTTTTAGAATCTTCACCCTGTTTTTTATCTCATCGCCCAGATTGAAGCTCACTGGAAACTGGCCGTCTTTCTCATATGCCCTGACTATTTCGCTGGGCAATTCCTGCGAATTTAACACCAGTGTGTCTATGTTTGTTCCGATATATCTTTCCAACTCGACTACCAAATCCTGAACTCCCATTCCTGTTGTTTCCCCTCGACTTGTCATCAGATTTGAAATGAATATTTTCTTTGCTTTGCTTTCATTTATTGCCTGAGGTATTCCATCAACAACCAAATTATGCAGTATGCTTGTGTACAAATCACCTGGACCGAATATTATAACATCGGCGTTCCTTATAGCCTCAATCGCCTGCTGGTTGGCTTTTGGCATTGGTTGCGCATATAATCTGGTGATCCGAGAATCTTCAGATGATTCGTCAATGAAATGCTCGCTGATTATTTTTTTTCCGTTTTCATATTCCGCGACAAGCTCGAACTTGTCCCAAGTTGACGGAATGATTTTACCCTTTGCATTAACCAGATTGGAAAGAATTTCTATTGCTTTTTTTTGCGATCCGTAAAGTTCAGATAGAGCCGTGATCATGATATTGCCGAAATTGTGACCCCTCAATTCTTTTCCCCTTTCAAATCTGTAATCTAGAAGGTTTGCAATTTCATTTACACCATCTTCTTCAGTTGCAAGAGCTATAATCCGTTGTCTTATTTCGCCAGCCGATAAGACTCCGAAATCTTCTCGTAATCTTGCCGAACTGCCGCCCGAGTCACCCATAGGCACAATTGCAGAGAGACTGCATTCGTAGTTCTTAAGTCCTTTCAAAACAACTGAAGACCCTGTTCCACCGCCAATGACCACAACATTCGGAATTCTTTCGATCTCAACCACCAACCTTTACTCCATTTTCGCTCAATTTTTTTTTCAGGTTTTCCAGATTCGTGTACAGTATGGTCTTCATACCGATACTCCTAGCGCCGTTGATATTCCTCTCTTTGTCATCTATAAAAAGGCACTCTTCTGGGCGCATTTTGAATTTTTCAGTTATTTGCAAATAGGATTCTGGCAGAGGTTTTTTAATTCCTTTTTGGAAAGACCAGAACATTTCGTTGAATATTTCAGTGAGTTTATATTGATCAATAAGATACTCTGCCCATTCCTTTGTGAAATTAGAAAGTATACACAATTTGTAGTTTTTCTTTAGGGATTTCACGAGATCAAGAACTTGCAGATATGGTTTCAGGACTTTTCTGACAGCAATTTTCATCTGTTCGACAGTAACATTCAAGCTTGTTGAAGCAATGAACTGTTTCCAAAATTCTTCTTCACTTACTCTGCCGTATTGCAGTTCCTTCCTCAAAGAGTTTTGATCATCAAAAAATTCGGAAATCGAACTTTTTCTTATACCCAATTCAGGCAAGTCGAAAACATTGCGCCAAGTTGGTATCAGAACCTTTTCCAAATCAAAAATTATCAATTTCACATCAGGTGCCTCATTGGATATTGTCTTGATAATATAATCGACAAAGGATTCTATTTTTTTGAATTCATCATAATCGGGCGACTCGTAGCTTATGACAATTTTGGACTCTGTATTAGATGCTCTAAAAGCGGCCCAGCCGTTTTGGAATTTCACTTTTGCGCCATCAAGCGTGGATATCTCATAGCCTTCTTTACTGAGCTTTCCCTTCAGATTTTCAATAAATTTAAATTTCATTTCTGTGGCGATGGGGATTCTTTTTTCCAAGACATTGTAGTATGTGGGATATTTTTGTGTCAGCTCTGAAAGCTTCTTTTTTTCAGATGTAATGATATCCAATATTTTTATGGCAGCCGTGATTGTGTCATCGGTATAGTTTGCTTCCTTGAAAAAATAATGCGATGATACTTCGCCTGCAAATAGTGCATCAACCTCTTTGCATTTGCGTGAGATGAAAGTGTGTCCAGCCTTCCAAACAATTGGTATACCGCCGTTTTGGCGTACAACTTCTTCGACCATTTGAGACGAAAGAATGTCATAGACAATTTTAGCGTTCTTGTTTTGAGAAAGACATCTCTCGGCTAATAATGCCGTAATATGGTTAACAGGTGACCTTTCGCCTTTGTCATTTATCACTACCATCCTATCGCCATCACCATCGAATGCCAAACCGATATCGGCATTCAGTTTTTTAACTTCGGCTTTGATTTCATTCAGATTTTCATCAATCAGAGGATCTGGCGTTTCGTGATTGGGAAAGTTGCCATCTGGATCACAAAAAATTTCTGCAACTTCAGCGCCCAAAGATTTTAATATTCTCGCATAATGAATTCCTGCCGAGCCATTTGATCCGTCGACAACTATTTTAATGCCGTTTAGCCTTTTTACAAGAAGCTTGCTTACAAAGTTATTGTATTCGTTGAAAATATCCATTATGTCTAGCTTGCCTTTTCCATCTTTGAATTCACATTTCTCTGCAATTTTTTTAATTTCATCCAGCCCGTCTTCCAAGCCGATTGATATTCCTTCGGAATCGCAAAGCTTGACTCCGTTGAATTCTTTCGGATTGTGAGAGGCCGTTATCATGGCGCCCGCCTCGAATTTCAATTTATAGCAGGCAAAGTACACCATGGAAGTGGGAACAATTCCTATGTCGACAACGTGCACTCCAGAATCCAGCAAACCTTTGATGAAACTATTCTTCAGAGATGGCGTGCTTAATCTGTTGTCCCCGCCGACGACTATCCGTTTTGCGTTTGTAAAAGCTGCGAATGCCCTCGCAATTTTATAAATTATCTCCTCGTTTAATTCTTGCGGATATACGCCTCTAATGTCATATGCCTTGAAAATGCTCAACTCAGATCACCTATTTTACAGTAACGCTCTTGGCGAGATTTCGCGGACGATCGGGATCCAATCCTTTCAGCACAGCCAACTGGTATGCAAGTATCTGTATCGGAATTATCTGGACTATGGGATTTTCATTATGAACCTCTGGAACTTTGATCCAAAAGTCAAAAATCTCATTATTCTTTGGTGATATGCCGATGATGTAGCCGCCACGACTCTTAACCTCGATTGCATTTGAAAGAATTTCTTTTTCGTTTTCTTCTGATACAAAAACTATGCACGGAGTTCCTTTTTCTATCAATGCCATTGTTCCGTGCTTCAATTCGCCGCCGGCAAAAGCTTCTGCATGTATGTAGGAAACTTCCTTTATTTTCAAGGCGGCCTCCAAGGCCGTGGCGTATTGAAGGCCCCTGCCGATTAAGAACAGGTGATCTTTGTCTTGAAGTTTTTCTGCAAGCTCTTTTATCTTCTCTCTCACGCTCAGAGATGTCAGATGATAAACTTCATTCCATAAGTATGTGAGTTTTTTCTTCCCTTCGTCGTATTTTCCAGACAATGCATATGACATCAATGAAAGTAGCGCAACTTGAGATGTGTAGCTCTTGGTCGCCAGAACGCAAATTTCTGGACCGGCATTCAAACTCAGGAATGCGTCCGATGTTCTAGTCAGAGATGACCCGATTACATTAACAAGCGAGATTACCTTGCTGCCTTTTGTTTTTGCAGACTTGACAGCTTCCAATACGTCCGCTGTTTCACCGCTTTGCGATACCGCTATGACCAAGCTCTTCGATGTTAAAAAGTGTTCATAATTCGGAAATTCCGAGGCAAGCACAACATTGACATGCATCCTGTTCACTTTCGACAGCACGTAGCTGGCTTCCAGACAAGCATGATAGGAAGTTCCCGATCCGACAAGGAAAACCCCGTGGGCATTTCTTATGCTTTGTATGACATCGTCGAGGATTTTTTTATCCTGCTGTATCGCTTTTTGGATGGTCTCGACCTGTTCGGAAATCTCCTTAAGCATGAAATGCTGGAAATCGCCCCTTTCTGCCTGTTTGATGTCCCAATCGACCGAATCTATTTTTCTCTGGACTTCCCTGTTTTCCAACAGATTGAAAACTCTGAAACTGTTGTCGGTCAACTCGGCCACATCGTAATCATTCATGTAAACTATGGTTTTGGTATGCTCCAAGAATGCCGGTATATCGCTTGCTGCGAAATGCCCCGTGTCCGAAACGCCCAGAACTAGTGGCGAGCCTTTTCTAGCGGCAATGATCTTCCTTTCGTTTTTGTTCATTGCCAAAATAGCGTAACTGCCTTCCAACGACTTTAGTGCGGCTGTTGTAGAATCGCTGAAGTTTCTCCCCCTTTTCATTATTTCCTCGATCAAGTGCGGTATCACTTCTGTATCCGTCTGCCCCTTGAACCTGTGACCGGCTGTTACCAGATTTCTCTTAAGTTCCTGATAATTTTCAATTATGCCGTTGTGGACAACCGTTATTTTTTCCTCACAGTCCATATGGGGATGAGCATTGTCCTTTGTAACACCGCCATGCGTCGCCCATCTTGTGTGAGCTATGCCTGATGTGCCGGATATGTCCAACAGGTTTAACTTTTGGTTTATTTCATCGACCTTGCCAATGTCCTTTTTGATATGAAATCCGTCTTGCGATACGACAACTCCTGCGGAATCATACCCTCTATACTCAAGGCGCTTCAATCCGTTGAATAAAAGTGGCGCAACATTCTTACTGCCTATATAACCGATAATTCCACACATGCGTTTCACTCCATTCCTGTGTACTCTGGCAAACAGCTGGAAAATGCAACTTCAAATGATTTATTAAAAATCTGATTTTTCATAATAGTTGTTTCCGTCTTGGAATTTTTGTAATACATTTTATCATGTGGGGATGATCAGGAATGTGATGCCTGTGAGGAACCATTTACCCAATGTCACATTCCCTGATCTTTTAGAAAATAATTAACTTGAGGGGGTATAAAAGGAACCTAAATAAATTCCTTTAGAAGTGGTGCCTGAAGCCTTAAAAGGAGGCTTAGAATAGCCTAACCACTATGAAAAGATTTATAAGGGTAACATATCATTTATAATTGTTATGTCTTACGTTGTTGAAGAACATCCAGAAGGACAGAAAATACATAGAACATTGATAATGAAACCTGCTAACTTTAATGTCCTGAATAGCGAATTGGCGCTTAAGGTTTTGGGAGAGCTGGGAAAGAAACCCCAGTGCGCTATGGATATAGCGAGAAAGCTGAAAGAACACGAGCAGAAGATTTATTATCACCTTAGAAGGCTGGAGAAGGCTGGCGTAATTAAACTTTTGAAACGCGAGGAACGTGTCGGCGGACTGGCAAAGATATACGGGGTGTCGCATCCGTACATCTCGGTAAAACTTTATGATGGCGAGCATCTGACCGACGTAAAATCTAAACCGAAAGAACTGGACTTTTTTAAATCATTTATCAAGAACGGTGAATTGAATGGACTGCTTGTAGTCGGCTCGCCTGATCCGCATGGGAAATACGGCGCACAGGCCTCGGATGGCAGCGCCGCCATCGATTTGGCCCTGATGCTCGGCAGTTTTCTGACACATGTTTCGCCGAATTACAAAATCGATACGCAGGTCAGGGAAGAGGATTTGAAAAACAACTTGATCTTGGTTGGTGGACCCAAGGCGAATATTCTGATAGATAGGATAAATGGGAAACTGCCGATATACTTTGACACAAAAAACGAGTTTAACATTGTTTCCAGTTTCACAAAATCTGTTTACAGTGAGGACAATGTTGGCATAATTGTCAAGATGAAAAATCCTTTTGCAAATGACAAAGAGATTTTAATATTGTCTGGGAAGAGATTCAAAGGCACGAAGGCCGCAATACTTGGGCTGATGAAATATCTGAAAAAATTGGAAGACGGAAACAGATTCGAAGAAGGCATTGTGCGAGTTGTCCACGGCATTGACAGGGATGCTGATGGGATAATTGATGACGTGGAATTTCTGGAATGATTAAATAAATCTTATTTTGTTTTCCAATCCGAGGAGTTTCTTTATTATCGAAATAACCATAGGATCTTTCTCAAGAGTTTCTATTTGACCATTCGATCGATCTTCAATTAGACCATCAGTTTGTTGCATAAGATATCTGGCTACTTCACCTATCTTTTTGTAACCTTCTTTACCTGCTCCAAGAGGCTCTAACCATACGGTTGTTCTGTACGCAACTTTTGGTAAATGTTTTTTAACTTTACTTGAAGCTTTTTTGTCGTCAGATTTCAATTTATTAACTTTGATGGAGTTAGACACACAAACCTGCCAATGCTCAGTTTGGAATTCACTTTCATCTTTGAAAAATTTCCATGAAGATTTGTCGGGTAAATTATCGGCTTTAACAGGTTTAGTCGACCACAAGAACAAGTCATAGCTCATTAAAATTCACCTGGGTGCTCTTCTACCCAGCTTTTAACAGCTTTCTTTATTTCAACAATAACATGCTCCTGGCTGGGTAATTTCCTCTTGATTGTCATAGGAATCAGATTGCTTTTGAATTCTGTTTTCGCAATTTTTGATGCGTCCGCATCTCCGGCGCTTACCAAGACTGGCGCGCCCAATGAAATTTGGAGAGATCTAGCGCCCAACAAACGCGCAACTTCGAATCTTGTAAGTCTATCTTTCGGCCAGATCATTTTTTACCCCTCGACAGAATAGTTATTATACGACCATGTTTAAAATGGTTACGGTTTGAACATGCTCAACTCTTTCATCAAGTCAACATGCCCTAAAAATAGCTGTCTGCAACAATATCTTTCCAGCCCCAAACTGTCCATAACCTTGCCTGCATCCTCGCCCGCTTTCACTTTTTTCTGATACGATTCCCATAAATGGGCCACAGGCTTGCCGCATGTAATGCAACGAACTGGTATTATCATTATTTTACCGCCGAACTTAATTGATTACGAGATTTTGAGTATTTAAAACTTTAATAAGGCAAACTAGATTTATGAAAGTTATACTCTACATGGCTATTACAGCTAACGGGATGATTGCTAAAGAAAATGATGACACCAGATTCATTTCTAAAACCGAATGGAAAAGTTTCGATGAAATGAGCAAAAAAATAGGCAACTTGATAATGGGAAGAAGAACGTATGAAATTAGTCTAGCCGAAGGTACTTTCCCATATCCTGATAGATTGAATATTGTAATGACAAATCGCTCTACCGCGAATAAATGGGAGAAAGTCATTTTTACTAAGAAATCGCCTAAAGATGTATTACAACTTCTTGAAAGAATGGGATTTAAAACAGCTTTTGTCGGCGGCGGAGGAACAGTTAATGCTAGTTTCATGGAGGAAAATCTCATTGATGAGATATATCTTGATATTGAACCTGTCATCTTAGGTAAAGGAATTAAACTCTTTGCAGATAAAAAGTTTGAATCAAAATTAAAATTAATAGGAATTAAGAAACTCTCCAAGAATGAAATTCAACTTCATTACAGTGTAGAAAGATAAATCAGTTATTCAAATTTAGTTGAGTTAACAGATAATCTATATCTAAATCTAAAGCTTCTAAAATTTTCCTAAAGTTTTTAACACCAAAATTTCTTTTCATTAATTCTACATCTCTTATATTTTCTCTTCTAATTCCTATTTTATTACCTAATTGATTTTGAGATAAACCTAATTCTGACCTTTTTTCCCTTAAGATCGGACCGATTAATTTTATATTAGATAATATTTTTATCCAATCTTCTTCTCTAGGCCATTTGTCTTTAAAGAATTTCTGTTCATGATAGATTCCTTTAGAACCCGTTGAACAGCTAGCGATTCCCAGCGGACATTCTAGACCAATAAACTTGAAAAATCTGAAAGGTGTGCCATCTGACGTTTTTGAATACAGACAGTAACCACATTTTTTACCCGTGAATCCGCTTTTATATTCGACTGGATAAAAATTCAAATTCAATTCTTTCAGTTTTTGAATCAAAACATCAATGTCGTACTTCGAGAAACAATTTGTAGCCAAAACTATGGCAGGTACTCTGTTTTCATCGTGTTTTCTTCTAATCAGACATATATGTCACAAAATATATTTAACGCTTACTACGTTGTTTGTGCCTACGAGAACCACGTTTCGAGGCACCGCGTCCAGATCCATGATGAGTTTCGTTTCTTCTCGGATCATAAACCAATAAATTCCTATCAAGCTGCAGATACTGCTCCCTGAGTTCTTTGCTTTTTGAATACTCGACAAGGCATCTGGCTATTGCCATTCTTACCGCTTCGGCCTGTCCAATCAACCCGCCGCTTCTGACGCTGACATCAATGTCGACTGTCTTAGGCAGTTCGCCGGCAATCTCCAGCGGCTCCTTCACCCACATTCTTGCCATTTCACTGCCCCATAGACCCAACGGCGTGGAATTTACCCTGACCATGCCTTTGCCGGGCCTTATCATGGCTCTTGCTATTGCAAGCCTTCTCTTTCCAGTTTGGTGAATGTCCTTTTCTTTTTTCTTTACCATCTTTTCTTGGCACCTAAATTGACTGATAATTCGCCCAATGTAACATAAGTTGTCGTTAACTTGCTTGCGTCTGCGCTCTTAATCTTTTCAGCTTGCAACTTTTTATATTCTTCTGGCACGCCTGTGAAAACTTTCAATTTCCTGAAAGCACTTCTTCCTGTTGCTTGCTTCCATGGTAGCATCCCACGGACAGTTCTCCTTAAAATGTCGTCCGGATATCTTGGAAAGAAAGGTCCTTTGAACGGGTCTCCTCTTTTCACCCTTATGCTATAATGCTCTATTTTCTTTTTGATATTGCCGGCAAGAACAACTTTTTCTGCGTTTATGATTGCAATATTCTCCCCCTTAAGCAAATCCTTTGCCACGTATGTGCACATTCTTCCCAATATCTGGTTTTCAGCGTCGTATATTTTCATGAAATCACGAGATGATCTTTACATTAGAACCTTTTGGATTCTTTTCAAGCAGATTTTCTATCGTTAAACATTCGCCGGCTGCGCTCTTAATCTTTTCCTCAGCGGCAGGCGAGAATTTCCAAGCCGCGACACTTATCTTCTTTGACAGGACGCCTGCCGCTAAAACGACGCCTGGAACTATAATTGTCTCGCCATCGCTTGTATGCCTTTCTATGTCAGAAAGATTGACTTCTATTCTCTGCCTTGTAGGCTTTGATAATTTCTCGGCTATGACCGCCCATATCGGGGCATTTAACTCCCGCGACTTTATCCTCAGGTTCTCGGCCAATTTTCTGAGATACGGATTTGTTGGCCCTGTTTTTTTGGACATAAAGTATCGCAAATTAGTTAGTAATTATAGGTTTTTAAGGTTTAACAAAAAGAAGGAAAGAGGGCTTTTGATTTAGCCCGTCTTGCACATCTTGTCATGCCACATGCCCGCAATTAAGAAAGTCACCAATCCTGTCAGGATCCATACAAGCCTAGCGTCTAGACCCGCATATCCTAGTGCGCCATAAACTATGGCGGCAACCGCGACAGTTAATGGAAATACGTGCTTGTGATACATGCCTTTGACTTCTGCCATTAAACAATCACCTAACTATATTTGGGGTTTTTAAATTATATTGATGCGCCAAACGGGATTTGAACCCGTGTCTTGACCTTGGGAAGGTCACATCCTACCAGACTAGACTATTAGCGCCTAATTTTGCTTAGGATTTATAGATTTTTATTCATAATACAACTGTGGCTCGAGCAACTTATCGAAATAATGATATTGACATATTTCTAACAAAGGATGATGTCACCAAATTGGGTATGTTAGAGACATATCAGGAAGGAGGAAAACTAACAGTAAGACATAAACCGCTCGAACTAGAAGTTCCAGAAGCCCAGAAAGTTGTAGTTCAGCAAGAAGATTTTGAAGATAGATATGGTACTGGCATAAAGGTAGGAAGAAATGATTCGGGATTTTATATTCAACTCAATACTGATGCATATTGGAGAATGGTTGATTCACTGGGACCTCCACAGCCTACACTCAGAACTTTAGGTGGAACAAGATATCAAAATGCGGACAAGATAAGCTTTTGGCAAGAATATTAGCGCTGAGGATGGGATTTGAACCCACATGCACTTTCGTGCGGCGGTTGTCTTGATTATTCGAGACCGCTGGACGACCAGACTGTCCAACCTCAGCATAAATATTAATCAATGAATCTACTGCTTTAACTTTTCTTTAAGGTATGCCTTGGTAGGCTTGATGTAACCACTATTGGTCGTCTTGTCAATAACCTTTTCGAATGATTCTACCACAAGCTGTTTCTTGAATAATGGGCAGTCGAGTACGAGTGACTCCGCTTCGCCGCCTTCAAATCCCAGATGCAAACCGGACTTGTCGCGGATGCCTTTCAATTCGGCAACGGCTTTCGCATCCACAATTCTGCCTAGCCATTTATCATTCAGTCCCTCGGATGCAAAACTAGTGATCATGACCGTGAAATTGTTTGAAAGCAAATCTTCCCAGTATTTCTCGGTATCGATTTTCCACAATGGCGCCAGACTTTCAAGGCCGAGCTTTCTGCATATGTTATCAATCCGTGTCTTCTGATAGTTGCTGGCGAGTGCCCCCGACACTATGCCGTCGATATCGCCTTTTATTTCGGTCAGAATTTTTTCAATGTCGTCCAGTTCTTTCTCTTTTTCGCCTGCAGTATCGACGATGATTTGTTTTATGCCCATTGATTCGGCCTGCAAAGTCGTAAGTTCGATGCAGGGATGGTGAAACATGTAGGAATCTTTGCGCTTCGGCCTGAAAGTTATGAGATATTTTATTTCATGCCCATCTTTCACGGCTTGGAACAACGAGTAAGTAGAATCTTTTCCTCCGCTGAAGAGCGACGCCAATTTCATACAACCGCTTAATTAATCTAAGGATTTAAAAGTTATACAATGCCGTTGCTTAACGAGTCTCTCCAGCCAAGGGATTACCAAAAACACATAGCGGAATCCGCATCGCAGAAAAATACACTCGTGGTTCTGCCTACGGGAATGGGCAAGACACTGATATCGCTGATGGTCGCTGCGAAGAGACTGGAAAAATTTCCCGAAAGCAAGATAATGATACTGTCGCCTACTCGGCCGCTGTCTGCGCAGCACCAGAAGACGTTTGAAGATTTTACAAATGTGCCGAAAGATGAAATAATTCTGTTGACCGGAAAAGTCAGGCCGGAAGACAGGGTTGGACTTTACAAGCGTGCCAAAATCATAATCGCCACGCCGCAAACCATTGAAAATGATTTGGAAAATAATAAGATTGATCTGGGCGATTTCTCCCTTGTGGTATTTGATGAGGCGCACCGCACTGTAAAAGAATATTCGTACTCGTATGTCGCAAAGAAATACAGGATGCAATCAAAATATCCTCAAATCCTGGGGCTGACAGCATCGCCGGGCGCCACACAGGAAAAGATACAGGAAATATGCGACAACCTTTTCATCAAAGGCGTCGAGATAAGAAGCGAGAGCGATTCGGATGTTGAAAGTTATGTCCAGCCAGTTGAAACCGAGACTATTTACGTGGAAGTGCCTGAGGAATTCAAAAAAATAAAGGCGTTATTGGAAGAAGTTCTCAAAGATGATTTGTATTGGCTCAAGGACCATCATTACACTTTTAGTTACAAGCCGATAAAAAAAATGCTTTTGGACACTCAGAGAAAGATTATTGCAAGCTATATGCGGGGGTCAAAGAACTACGCCGCTTTCTGGGCCATGATGAGAACAGCCGACGCAATCAAGTTGATGCATGCGATCGAATTGTTGGAAACCCAAGGCGTGAAATTCCTGTACGAATTTCTCAAAAGAATAGAAAAGAGCAAGAAAAGAACTGATATCAGACTATTCAAGGATCCCAGAATCAGGGAAACAGTGAAATTATGCGAAGATCTCTCCATTAGCGATATAGAACATCCGAAATTGAGAAAGACCGTTGAGGTTGTGAAAAAATTGCTGGGTGGAAAACCGGATTCGAAGATAATCATATTCGCGAACTATCGCGCGGCTGTCGAAAAAATAAACAAGATGCTGACTGAAGCTGGAATTAATTCTGATGTGCTTATTGGGCAGGCCATAAAGGAAGGCAGGGGACTTACGCAGCAGCAGCAGGTGGACGTCCTGAACAGATTCAAGGGAGGCGAGTTTCCAGTCTTGTTAGGCACGCAAGTGATAGAAGAAGGCATAGACGTTCCTTCGATAGATTATGCCATATTTTACGAAAGCGTGCCGAGCGAAATCAGAAACATCCAGCGAAGGGGAAGGGTGGGGAGGCAGTCCATAGGAAAGGTGATATTTTTGATAACCAAAGGCACAAGAGACGAAGT
This sequence comes from Candidatus Aenigmatarchaeota archaeon, assembly GCA_016187415.1. Lineage (GTDB taxonomy): Archaea > Aenigmatarchaeota > Aenigmatarchaeia > CG10238-14 > SCSR01 > JACOWB01. The sequence continues at coordinate 192,536 of JACPJT010000007.1, read as the reverse complement.
GTATTATTATTCATCTATCAGGAAGGAAAAAAAGATGAAGGGCATGCTGTACAAAATGAAGGATAAGGGCGTTAAGAAGAAAAATAACTTATTGGATTGGGTGTAACATGATTGTAGGCGAATTGAATGCTAAATCTATTCTTGTAAAATCAAATCTTCCCGAGTCAGACTATGTGATAAATCCTTATGTTGGATGTAGTTTCGGTTGCAGTTATTGTTATGCAAGTTTTATGGGAAGATTCGTTAAGAAAAAGGTTTCAGATTGGGGAGGATATGTATATGCAAAGGTAAATGCACCTGAACTTTTGAAAAATGAAATTAAAAAACTTCCGAATAAGGGAAAGGGTAAAGTTGTTTTTCTCAGTTCTGTTACAGATCCATTTCTTGGATATGAGGCAAAGTACAAACTTTCGGAGAGATGTCTTCAGATAATTGCTGACTATGGTTTTGCAGGGCAACTTTCTATACTTACAAAGTCTCCACTTGTTCTGAAGGTTCTACCAATACTAAAAAGAATCAAAGATGTTGAAGTTGGTTTAACCATTACATCTACAGATGACAAGATATCTAGGTACTTTGAAAAGAATGCACCACTCGCAAGCTCAAGGATATCAACATTGAAAAAATTAAATCAAGCTGGAATAAAGACATATGCATTTCTAGGTCCGCTTCTTCCACATTTTGTTGCGAAGAAGGAAGAACTGGACAAAGTTTTGAAAGCGATATATGAAACTGGTACTCGTAAACTTTTTATTGAGCACATAAACCTTGCTCCATATATTAGAGAACGAATGCTGAAAGAATTGAAGTGGATTGATCAAGAGTTCTTAAATCAGTTCTATTCATCACAATCGAAAAATTATCGAAACGAATTAAACAAAATACTTTATGATATATTGAAGAAATATAAGTTTGAATTATTGCATGATGAAATAATGTTTCATTCCGAACTGAATACAAAGTGAAATCATGGACACACAAAGAATTCTGAAACCTGCGAATGGCGTTGTAATAATAGCTGATTACAGAGAAAAGGAAGTGATAGAAAACTTGAAAACATTGGGCGCCACTGTGAACGAAATGAGTCTCAAGGTTGGCGATTTTGTTTGTTCTGAGAATGGCGTTGTCATAGAAAGGAAAACGCATGGCGACTTTGTTTCTTCGCTCATAGACGGCAGGATATTCGAACAGTCAAAATACATGAAAGAAAATTACGGCAAACCCGTCATAGTTGTGGAGGGATTTTCCAATCGCGATATAAACGACAATGCACTGAAAGCAATCATCGGAAGCCTGATAACTAAATTTAATGTGTCGTTTGTGAATACAAAGAATCCATACGACACTGCGAATATGATATACTGGATTGCAAAGAAGGAGCAGGAAGAGTCCAACGGTAATTTGGGATTCAAGCAAGGAAAGAAGCCGAAGGAAATGAAACGTCTGCAGGAATTTGTCTTGTCCAGCATTCCAGGAATATCCGGTGTATTGGCAAAGAGGCTTCTGGGGAATTTGGGCAGTGTGGAGAATGTAATCAAAGCGTCAGAAAACGAATTATCAAAAGTCAAGGGCGTTGGGAAGAATCTGGCACGCAAGATAAAAAAACTCTTAACAAGCAGGTATAGTTTGGATTGATTGAATGGCTAAACGGTTACAGAAAAAGAAAGGAGTAGTTGAGAAACTAAAGCCGGTTATAACTTTTTTCATTGTATTCAACCTGCTTGCGATACCGCTTTACATTTCATTGTACACTAATTTTTCATTCGAGCCTCTGCAGGTATTCGACGCAAAAATTTCTGCGGCGTCTATCAAGGCGCTCGGGTATGACGCATCATCAAATTATTTCACGATTAACCTGTCTGGTGGCGGCGCAAACCAAAAAATAGACATATCTTGGGATTCCACAGGGTGGAAAAGCATGTATGCGATATTCGCGCTGATCCTAGCAACGCCTATCTCGCGGCTGTCCAGAAGGCTGAAAGCCGGGCTGATTGGCATTGGTATTGTGTTCGTGTTGAATTATCTCCGCATAACAACTACCATCTTAATCTCAACCAGGTTCGGCTTCAATCTTTTTGATATTGTCCACACTGTTCTCTGGCGCGAGGGACTTATACTGGCCATAGTCGGCATCTGGCTGCTCTGGCTTAACATAGAAAAGCATAACTTTGGGAAAAGCTAATTAAGTCCTAGGTAGAAGATGGCAGAAAACGAGAATAGCGGTAACGCTCAAGATGATGTGGTTGTTGGGGAAGTCTTGCCTGAGACCGAACCGAAGGCTGAAAGAGAACACCATGAAGAGAAGAAGAAAATATCTAAAACCGACAGCAGTTCATTCAGAAGGGATCTTGCTTTCTCGCAGAAAAAGATGGCTGAACTGGATATAGCTATTTCTGAAATCCAGGAAACCGTGCAGAAAATAGACGTCAAAAGTCTGGATGAGCTGAAACAAAGGGTAGATGACATTGAAGACCTCACGATGGTCGAGAATGCGGGGATCTTGGAACTGAAAAAAATGCTGGAAGGAATCCAGCCGAAAGCAGAAGAGGTTAAGATTCCTCCGGAGCTTCAGGAAAAAATTAATTCTCTTGAGCAGAAGATACTGACTATTCCTGATATGACTGAATTTGAGTCTAGAATAAAGGAATCGCTGACAGCAGAAATTCCCACTGGCGTGGATGAGAAAATTAATTCTCTTGAGCAGAAGATACTGACTATTCCTGATATGACTGAATTTGAGTCTAGAATAAAGGAATCGCTGACAGCAGAAATGCCAGGCATCAAAGAATTGGAAAGTTCTCTACAATCTTCAAAAGAAGAATTCCAGAACAAGTTGAACGAATTGAATGCGGCAATAACAAACATGCAGAGCAGGCTTGCCGAGGGCATAGACATAGAACAACTGAAGAACGATGTTAAAAGTTACATACTGCCACTTATTCCCGAATTCCCGAACTTCGACTCGTTCAAGAGAAGGCTGGAAGATTCCATATCGACAATCAAATTTGACATTGAGAATTACAAGCGCGAAGTCGAAAGGGTAAAGCAGGAGGTCGGTGAAAAGGCGAACTCGCAGATGCAGACAAAGCTGTTGAAGGAGCTGGAAAACGTCAGAAACGATTCGCTTGTCAACACTTCGAAATTGGATGCGATTGACTCGTTTGCCAAGGAATTGGCGAAAGAAATCAACGGGATAAGGCCGCTGATCAACAGGGTCAACAACAAAGTTGAAAGTTTTGAGGGCTTGGGCGATGTTGAGAAGACAATTGATGAAAAATTATCCGAATTCCGATCTGTCTTGGCCGCCGCAGAAACAATAAAGCAGGGCAACGAGCCGTTTAAAGAATTGGATCAGGTTCTGTCGAGATTCAGGGATGTTGAAAACAAACTTGCGGAAATGAAAACGTTCATCGACGAGTTTGACAAGTCCAAAGAGGACATACTGACGTTGAAATGGAAAACCGACTACAAGAAGCTGGTCGATGACATGGACAAAAGATTTGAAAACCTCAAAAGGGAGGTTGAAGGCAGATTTTCGGAGGACAGGAACGCGGAATTTGAGGAGAAGCTTGAAGGCGTGGAGAAAAATATCGAAGGCATGCATGAGATTGCTTCGTCATTCGACAGGAAGATTGGGAGCAATGAGAATATAATCAAGTCGTTGGAAAACGACCTGTCTGTTTTGCAGGGATCTGTTATGGCCTTGGAGAACAGGACATCAAAATCGACAATCAGCAGCATGAACCAGATAGCTGAGAAGGTCGACTCATTGGAAAGTGACATTGGTGACAAGGCATCCGAACAGGAAGGTAGAATGGCGCAGATTATCGACAGGATTAATGACTTGGAAGGCCGTGTGTCAACATCATCCACATCATTGATGGACGAGCTGATCAACAGGATAGTATTTTTAGAAACAAGGCTCACGGCTTTGGAGAGCACTCTATCGGAAGAGAAATCGCAGCCGATAATACTGGAATGAGATTTTGATTCGCATGGCAGAACAAGAACCCCATCAGGCGGAGAACGTAACCAAGGATATTTCCGATATAAAAAAACTTCTTATGGCATTAGTCGAGGAAAAAAACTTGGATGTAAAACGTGATGAAAAATTTTCCGCATCAAAGGAATTCGATGAATTCAAAGATATTGCCGGACGCCTTGAGAGGAGATTCGGCGCTGTGGAAAACAGGATAGCTTCTTTGGAGAATGACGTTTCTGTTTTGCAGGGAAATTTGATGGGAATGGAAAGCAATCTGTCAAGGGTCGGGCTGTCCAACATAAAGCGGAAGTTCGACCTGCTCCAGAGTGAAATCGATTCTTTAAACTCTACAAAGGACGACGGCAGGGTGGAAGAGCTGATAGAAATTGTAAAGGAGCTTCAGATCGAAATGGCTTCAGCAGAAGCGGCGAATGATTCCAACCAGTTTACAGAAATAATAAACAGGCTTGTATTTCTCGAATCGCGGATGGCTGCCTTGGAAACCATGCTGGAAAAGATTCCGAAAAATGTACCCATAGTCGTGGAGTAAATAAGTTTTTGAGCGCATATTTGATTTAATGTCCTACACTTTGATAATCGTTGAAAAGCCAGATGCGGCGAGGCGCATATCCGAATCGATTGCCGACAGGAAACCGGTGCACCATGAAAATTATGGCGTCAGTTACTATGAATTCACTGTGAACGGCAAGCCGCACATCTGCGTGCCTGCTGTCGGCCACCTTTTTGTTCTGGATGTAAAAAAAACTGAAAACAGCAAAGGCTGGAGCTATCCCGTATTCGATTACGGCTGGGTTCCTACTTACACGAGAAAGGGGACCGAATGGACAGAGAAATACCTGAAGAACATAGAAAAATTGGCGAAGGGCGCGGCCGATTTCATAGATGCCGCCGACGTTGACAACGAGGGGGAGGTATTGCTGTTCAATATCCTGAGATTTTTATGCGGCGTGGAAGACGCGAAAAGAATGAAGTTCTCCACATTGACAAAAGACGAGCTGATAGAATCTTACAAGAACATTGAGAGTCATATCATGTTCCCGATGCTGGAGGCGGGATTGACAAGGCACGAGCTTGACTGGCTGTACGGCATAAATCTGACAAGAGCGCTCACGCTCGCCCTGAAATCCGCAAGCACAGGGTTCAACGTGCTGTCCACCGGCAGGGTGCAGGGCCCCACCTTGGAAATTCTGATGCAGAGAGAGCTTGAAATAATATCTTTCAAGCCGACGCCATTCTGGCAGCTCGAGCTGCATGTGAAAGTTGATGGTGAAGAATTGGTTGCTGCTTTCGAACAGGATAAAATCTGGGAAAAGGATGATGCCGACAGGATTTTTTCCGACTGCAAAGGCAAGGATGCAACGGTAAAGGATATCAAAAAGAAACAATACCAGCAAAATCCGCCAGTGCCATTCAATACAACGGACTTACAGTCGGAAGCTTACGCGAACTTCGGTTTCTCGCCGACGCAGACCTTGAGCATTGTTGAAGGGCTTTACCAAGCGGGATACGTGTCATATCCGCGCTCTTCATCGCAAAAGTTGCCTCCGAGCATAGGCTACAGCAAAATATTGAAGGCGATTGGTAAACTGGCTCCTTACAAGAAATTTGTTGAAAATATTTTGAAAAAAGGAGATCCCAGACCCGTTGAAGGCGCACGCAGCGATCCCGCGCATCCGGCGGTGTATGTAACTCATGAAACGCCTGACACGGGCAAGCTGAATCCGCAACAGAAGAAAATATACGATCTTATTGCAAGGAGAACTCTTGCCACATTCGCCGAAGCGGCGGTCCGTGAAACGAATACAGTCGCGCTTGATGTAAATGGAAACAGGTTCCTTCTTGTCGGAAAGAAGACTTTGGAACCGGGATGGACAGAAATTTACGCGCCCTACCTGTCAAGGGACGAAATTATTTTGCCGGATTTGAAAATCGGGCAGGCGCTGAAGGTTGACAGGCTTGACATGCTGTCCAAGGAAACGCAACCGCCCGGGAGATACTCGCAGGGTTCCATATTAAAAGAGTTGGAAAAAAGGGATCTCGGGACAAAGGCAACTCGCGCAGACATACTGCAGACTCTGTACGACAGGGGCTATGTAACTGGAAAATCTATCAATGTGACGAAATTAGGCGAAGCCGTTGTGCGGACGTTGGAGGAATACTCGCCGAAGATTGTCAGCGAAGAACTGACAAGACACTTTGAGGATGAAATGGAACTGGTATACAAGAGTGGGAAGAAAAGAGAGGATATTGTTGACGAGGCCAAGACTGTCCTTGCCGAAATACTGGAAGACTTCAGAAAAAATGAAAAGGAAATTGGGAAAAAACTGTTGGAAGGGTTTACTGAAGCCAAAAAAGAGGCCAGCAGGCTGGGTATATGCCCGAAGTGCGGAAATGAATTGCGGATCATGAGATCGAAAACCGGAGGCCAGTTTGTCGGATGCGACGGATACCCGAAATGCACGAACCTTTATCCCCTGCCAAGAATTGCGAAAATACAATCCATCGGCAGAACATGCAAGGAATGCGGAACTCCGATGATTCAAGTAATAAGGAGAGCGAGAAGACCGTTCAGGATGTGCATTGACCCGAATTGCACGACGAAAGCTTCATGGGGAAAGAAAAAATAGCCGGAGAATTGCTTTTTTTATTTCACACCAAAAGAAATCGGTTGATTTACTAACCTGTGAACAAATCTATTGTCCCTGAGAGAACGAGTGTGACCGCGAAGAAATACACAAGAAAATCCGGCAAACCCGATATTCTCAAAAGCAGAAGCAGCGCGACTATTCCCTGCACTATTGCGAAAAATATATCCATTGGATTCATTAAAAATAAATTGTTTTTGAAATATTTAAATTTTTGTATTTTTTTGAAGAACTCACGATTAAAAATATTTTACAAAAATAATTTACAGAGGAAAGATTGATTGAGTTTATTAAAAGTGTCTGACAAATTAGCAATAGGGAATAATGCCGGTTGAAAAATCTCAGTATAAAAAAACGCAGTCCATAATAATCAAGAATAGGAAAGGACAAAACATTTCTGTACTTGTTGACAAACCGCAAAATCCCGAAGGGCTGGCTATTGTTATGCATGGATTGGGCGGCTCCAAGGAACAGCCTCATGTTGCCATTTTTGCGGAGGCGTTCAAGGAAAGCGGATACACCGTTGTCAGATTCGATACAACAAACACCTTCGGGGAGAGCGATGGGAGATATGAAGACGCCACTGTTACCAATTACTACGAGGACTTGGAAGATGTCATTGTTTGGGCTAAAACTCAATCTTGGTATGTTGAACCGTTCTGCTTGGTGGGGCATAGTTTGGGCGGTATTTCAATAATTCTTTATGCGGAAAAGCATCCGGAAGAAATCAAAGGACTCGCTCCGATATCTACCGTAGTATCGGGCAGATTAAGCGCTGAAGCGCCTAAGCATAGCAAGACATTGCGCGAGTGGGAAAAATCAGGATGGCGCGAAGAGAAAAGTATTTCGCATCCGGGAAGAATAAAGAGACTCCCATGGTCCCATATGGTGGACAGGCTTAAGTATGATGTCTTGCCTGAAGTGAATAATCTAACAATGCCGGTTCTACTAATTGTCGGTGAAAAGGACGGCAGCACTCCGTATAAGCACCAAAAATTACTTTATGACAAATTGCCGGGGAAAAAGGAACTGCATGTTATAAAAAACGCGGCACACGAGCTTAATACTCAGGAACCAATAATGGAAATAAAACGGATATTTCTCAAGTGGATTGATAAGATCTGAATCCTGTTGTTAGATTTAAGTTTCGACAAAGCGGAGGTTAATTCATGAAAATGGCATTTCTAATCCATGGGTGGGGCGGAAACCCGAATAATGCGTGGTTCCCTTGGCTGAAACGCAATCTTCAGAGGGCTGGTTTTGTTGTCCAGGTCCCTCAATTGCCGCTGCCTGAAATGCCCCAGATAAACAGGTGGGTGGCGGCGCTCAAGAAAGCCGTTGCATCCCCAAACGAACAAACTTACTTGATCGGCCACAGCATGGGATGCCAAGCGATCGCCAGGTTTTTGGAATCGCAGCCGGCTAATGTGAAAATCGGCGGCGCCGTGTTTGTCGGCGGCTTCTTCAAGCGGCTCACGGGAATAGAAACGGAAGAAGACCATGCGATTGACAACCATTGGCTGGGGACGCCGATCGATCTTGACCTTGTCAGGGTGCATTTGAACAAGAGTGTCGCGATATTTTCCGACAATGATCCGTTTGTGCCGCTGGACAACCAGGATGATTTCCGCAAAAGGCTCGGGTCGGAAATAATAGTGGAGCACAAGAAGGGTCATTTCGATGAAATTCTGGAGCTTCCTTCCGCCCTTGAGGCTGTTTTGAAAATTTCGAAATGACGCACCCGGCGGATATTCGTGCCTATTTATCCTCCTAATAAAAAGGAATTGTACAGCAAAATTATTTTCTACTGGTTTGCAGGTACTGGAAACTAATTCTTCTGTAAGTGATTGAATTGAAACACAATTGCCCCAAATGCCACATGAGGAAATCGAGGAGGCTCTACAAGCGGCATGTAAAGTCGTGCACGGGCAAGTCGAAGGCATAGTACAATTGACAATAATTTACATGGTTGCAGAAGAAACTTTAAGCGACTGGATTAAGAAGAAATAGTTGGCAGCAAAGTAAATTATTATACTTGAAGTGGTCAATTGTGAAAAGCCAGAAACAAAAGTTAGAAAGAGAATATCTTTAAAAAAGAAATTAAAAACGTATGATAGGTATAGATAAGACAAGAAAAGTATTCAAGGTGTATCATACTGCACAAATGCTATCGGAAGGATTCAACACTTGGTACAATTTAATCCGTCCTCATCAAGCTTTGAACGGAATGACGCCAAGCCAAGTAGCAAGGATAGATTTAAATTTGGATAGAAATCAATGGTTATCATTATTGAGACAGAGTTTGGAGAATAAAGTATGATAAGTTTAGCAAAAAGAATGCTCATAGTTGTTGCTGTTGTAGTGTCTATTACAGATGCTATTGTATTTTATCATTTATGGAAAAATCCAGAAGAACTGACGATACGGTTTGTCATTCTGGTGATTAATATTACAGTTATACCGATAGCAGTCATCTTTTGGTATTGGGTTCAAAAATACAAGATGAAGTGGTAAGAAAATAGCAACCGAGCATGTGACAAAAATGAAAAATCTTAAAAACCAACCGATTCTGCGACAGAACCCCCCGACCGTTAAATTTAAATAGTTTAGAACATCTATACACTAACTATGTCAAGAGAGAGAAGAGGCATACTGATATCTTTCTCTGTAAAGACAGAGAATTTTGTGAGCAACGGCGAGAGGACAAAGTTTTTCAAGTCGCTTTACGGCTGGACGCAGACCGTGCCCAAAGGCGACAAGGAATACACGTACCGCCGCGAGGGCGTCCTGGACGACATGCCACACATGAAGGTGGACCAGTCCTCGTTCATAGTCCCTGAGAACAATTTCGCCGAGATAACGGATTTCTTTGACGAATGGCATAATAAGGTTATGTGGAAGACATTCAAGGTTTTATTGGACAGGGAGACAAAAGATATCTTTGATGAGTTCGAGCAAGAATTCGAGGATGATGACGAATGACTGAGCAATCAAACGAAGTCAGGCTGAAAGTGGGCGAACTGACGGCAAGGGAAGAGGCCGGCAGGGGAATCGTCAGGATAGATTCCAACACAATGGGCAAGCTTATGATAAAGGAAGGCGACGTGCTGGAAATCGAGGGGTCGAAAATAACTGCAGCGATCGCCGTTCGCGCTTATCCCGCAGATGTCGGGCTGAACATCATCCGCATGGACGGAATAACAAGAAGGAACGCTGGCAGCGGTGTCGGCGAGTACGTGAAATTAAGGAAGGCAGAAGTCAAGGAAGCGAAGAACGTAACGCTTGCGCCAGCGCAAAAAGGAATAATGATCCACATATCGCCGAATCTTATAAAACAGAATATTTTTATGCGCCCGATGGTGAGAGGCGACATCATTGTCCCGTCGCCGGTCATCAAGAGAAGGAGCTCGGGATTGTTCGAGCAGTTTTTCGACATGGAATTCGACGATTTCTTCCCGTTCACGCCGTTCTCTGGAGACACGAAATTTGTTGTTGTCAATACCACTCCAGCCGGTGTTGTCAGGATCGGCGAAATAACAGACGTTGAAATCCTGCCGACGCTTCCGGAATCAATGAAACTGGAAGAAAGAGCCGTGCCGACTGTCACATACGAAGATGTCGGCGGCATCCGGGAAATCATTCACAAGGTCAGGGAAATGATCGAGCTTCCTTTGAGGCACCCTGAATTATTTGAGAGACTGGGGATCGAACCGCCTAAAGGAGTGTTGTTATATGGTCCGCCTGGAACCGGGAAGACATTGCTGGCGAAGGCTGTGGCGAACGAGTCGGGAGCATACTTTATTTCGATAAGTGCACCTGAAGTAATGTCAAAATGGTACGGAGAATCGGAACAGAACATAAAAAGAATTTTTGATGAAGCCGAGAAGAATGCCCCTGCAATTATTTTCATTGACGAGATTGACGCGATAGCTCCGAAGAGGGAAGAAGTGACAGGCGAAGTCGAGAGAAGGGTCGTATCAACTTTATTGACGCAGATGGACGGCTTGAAGAAAAGAGGAAAAGTGATTGTAATCGCAGCTACGAACAGGCCCAACAGCCTCGATCCTGCGTTGAGAAGGGCTGGAAGATTCGACAGGGAAATTGAATTTCCCGTGCCGGACAGGGAAGGCAGACTGGAAATTTTTAAGATACATGCAAGGAACATGCCGCTCAAGGATGTTGACCTTAATCATCTGGCCGATGTCACTTACGGTTTCGTAGGTTCTGACATATGGGCAGTGTGCAAGGAAGCAGCAATGTCCGCGCTGAGGAGAATCCTGCCGGACATCAAATGGAGGGAAGAAGAGGAACTTCCGAAAGAAATCATAGAGAAGCTTATTGTTACCGAAGAGGATTTCGAAAATGCATCGCGCATAGTTGAACCGTCTGCAATGAGGGAAGTCATGGTTGAGATTCCTAAAGTAAAGTGGTCTGACATCGGCGGGTTGGAAGATGTCAAGGAGCAATTGCAAGAGATGGTTGAATGGCCGCTGAAATATCCAGACTCTTTTGAAAAAATGGGCGTCACGCCGCCGAGAGGCATTTTGTTATATGGTCCGCCAGGAACCGGGAAGACATTGCTGGCGAAGGCAGTGGCGAACGAGTCGGGAGCCAATTTCATTTCCATAAAGGGTCCTGAAGTTTTCAGCAAGTGGGTCGGCGAATCTGAACGCGCGATAAGAGATGTGTTCAGAAGGGCGAGGCAAGTTGCGCCAGCGATAGTATTCCTTGACGAGATTGATGCGATTGCGCCGAAAAGGGGAATGTTCACAGGAAGCGCGACGACAGAGACGGTTGTATCGCAGTTGTTGACAGAGATGTCAGGATTGGAGGAATTGAAAGGCGTGGTTGTAATGGCAGCGACAAACCGTCCGGATATAGTCGATTCGGCATTATTGCGTCCGGGAAGATTCGACAGGATGGTCTTGATTCCTGCGCCAGATGCAAAATCAAGGTTGGAGATTTTCAAAGTTCACACGAGCAAGATGCCGCTCAAGGATGTTGACCTGAAAGAACTTGCCAAGAAAACAGAAGGATTTTCTGGTGCCGATATAGAAGCGCTGTGCAGGGAAGCCGCAATGGAGGCGCTGAGGCAGGACAGGAAAACGAAGGAGATCAAGATGAAACATTTCGATACTGTTTTAACCAGAATGTCGCCGAGCATCACGAAGGACGTGATAAACTATTATGAAAAGTTCGTGGACAGAAGAAAGAGGCAGGCCACCGGCGAAGAAAAGGAAACGCCGTCATACATCGGATAAATTTAATCAGCCGAGAACTTTTCCTGCTTTGTTTTTTTCCCTGGGCAACCAGTCGAATGTGACATTCCTGCCTTCGCACAATTTCCACACTTCCTGTGCCAAATCTCTCAGCCTGTCCTCCTTGATTGCGTAATCTTTGTTCAACTGGTTCACTATCAACTGGCTGTCGGAATGTATGGAAACATCCTTGTCGCGGTTCTCGTTTAGCGCGGCTATTATTGCCTTATATTCCGCTTCGTTGTTCGTGATTCCCTTTTCTTGGAGGATTTTTACTCTGCCTGTCTGTTCCACGACGTACGCATACCGCCCTGTCTTCCCGGACCCGTCTGTGTATATGTCTACCATGAAACCAACCGCAATTTTATTATTATATTTGATTATGAATGCGCTTAAGTTATTTGATTTGACAATTCTGGAAAAGTGTAAACTATATTTAAAGGAAAACCCAAATTTATTAAAAGGCAAGGCTGAAAGGAAAATGGCAAGAGTAATAGGAATTGTATCTGGAAAGGGTGGCGTAGGCAAGTCTACTGTCGCAGTCAACCTTGCACTTGCATTAAAAGAGTTTAAAAAGAATGTAACTCTTGTCGATTGCAACTTATCGACCCCGCATTTGAGCTATTATCTGGGGACAAGCGACTATACAGGCACCATAAACGATGTTCTTCGCGACAAGATTGATGTTCATTCCGCCCTGTACAATTACAATGGCATAAAGTACCTTCCCGCATCTGCAAAATTCGAGGACCTGATAGGGATCGAACTGGCGAAATTCAAGAAGCATCTCTCGAAGCTGGAAAAGAACGCCGACTTTGTAATATTGGATGCGGCGCCAGGTCTGGGAAAGGAAGCTCTGTTTGTCATGGACGCATGCAAGGAAATACTTTTTGTGACATCGCCGCACGTGCCGATGATCAGCGATGTCGTTAGGTGCAAGGAAGTCCTAAGGCAATTCGGCGAGAAGAAGATGAGCATACTGACAAACATGGTTACATACGGCACCCAGGAATTGAAGAAAAACGTGATTGAGGAACTGACAGGGCTGCCCGTATTGGGAGAAGTGCCGCATGACAGCAATGTGATGCAGAGCATGATAATGAAATACCCTCTCCTGGAATACAAGCCGAACAGTCTGGCCAGCATTAATTTTATGAGAATAGCATCACTCCTGACTGAAAAGGATTATGAGATACCAATGAAGGTCAAATGGCACAAATTGATGATGGGCGTAAGGAATTTCCTGATGCCGAATGAGATAAAAATGTCCGACAATGCGGAAGACGTCAAGAGGGAATTCCTGAGTAATTTTTAAACTGGATGGTTTTGAATGGGATTTTTCAGAGGTCTGGGCGTAGCCTTGGGCAGTACCATATTTACAGTATTCCTGATTTTCTCGATATTGATGATGGAAATCGCCGGATTCACCAGCTTCCAGAATGTCAAAGCGATTTCGAGCGATATTCTGAAGGGGCAGCTGTTTTCCCAAATCAGCCAAAGTGATATGACAACCATGCAGAGCATGTTGTTGTACCAGTGCTCGCAGTCGAGCCAGGCGGCATTGCCTCTTGGCGCGCAACAAAACATAATCTTGAATTGCAATGATATTAGAAATACTGACAAATCCAAGCTGCCTGACCTTGTCGTATCCGCGCTTATCAAGGATGCATATTATAAAAAGTACGACTGCAGTTTCATGGACTGCTTGAAAAACGGTGGTTCCCAGAATTTTCTTGTCATACTTTCAAATGAAGGCAACCAGTTCTACAGAAGCGTCCAGACATACTTTATGATTGCAAGTCTTGCCGGACTTATCTTGCTGGCCGCGTCTTTGAAAACGTGGGTCGGGAGACTGAAAACCGTGGGATTCGACCTTGTATTCACCGGCCTGCCGTTCCTGCTTGTCGGTTATGTTGAATCCATGTCATTCTCATTGATATCGCTTCCAGAACAAGTTCAATCAACTACAAGACCGATAATAGACGCGTTTTTCACATCGATGAAAAGCAAATTCATCATAGTTCTGGTTGTTGGCGCTGCATTGCTGATAGCGGGGTTCGCTCTGGGAATTTACCTTTCAAAGAAAGCCGACAGGAAAAAGTAATTCATTGGATGTAGGTTATCTCTTTCTCGTGCTTTTTGTGTATCTTCACGTATCTTTCGATTTGCTTCTCAACAAATTCTTCCAGTCTCTTGAGCCTTCTTATCCTCGTTATGTTGGGATTGATCTTCTTTGTTTTGTGTTTAGAAGCAGTCGCCATGATATTATTTATACGTTAAAATTGAAATAGTTATTGTATGTTAGTCAGCGAAGTCATGAACAAAAATGTTGTAATCATAAAAAAGGATGCTACGGTCAAACAGGCATCGGAATTCATGGCCAAGGCGAAGATAGGGAGCCTTGTTGTCGTTGAGAAGGACAAGATAACCGGCATTGTCACCAGCACCGACATAGTACGCGCTGTTGCGCAGGACAAACAGCCCCAGAACACTTTGATCGAAGAAGTCATGTCCAAAAGGGTTTTTACCGTGGATCCCGATACCACTCTTCAGAGTGCAGTTGATGTGATGATCGAGAACAAGATAAAGGAATTGCCGGTGGTCGAGAACAAAAAGATAAAGGGGATTCTTACAGTGACTGACATTGCAGTTGTCGAGCCGAAATTGATTGCGAGCATCGCAAGTCTGCTTTCCATGCAATTCCCAGCATACCGCGGCGGATAAACTCCAGGTGGATTCTATCAAGGCCCGCGTACTGTGCAAAACACATGGCAGATTATCGATGGATAAGATAGTCATTAAGAACGGCAGTCCCGTTTGCAACAAGTGCTTTTCTGTTTTGGAATTTGAGACCGAGAAGCGTTGGATAACTAACCATTTCATGGCTGGTCAAGTAAATGACGATTTATCCGTTGTGCTAAGAATAAACCACTCGGCGACCTTGATGCAGTAAAATAGGAAACAGCATCGGCATGAGCATATTTTAGCAGTTGGTAAGCTTTTTTGGGACTGTCAATACCGCCAGTGGCAATGAGTTGTATATCATAACCGAATAATTTACGAATTCTACGAATGTTATTCAAAACGTTGTTAAAAAGATCTGGACCACTGTAACCGCCAAATCCTTGAGACAACCTCGGCTCTTCAATTCGTCTTGTGTTTCCAAAGTTTATTATATTGATACCGCTTTCTATAGCTGCTGGAATTATAAAACCATAATTACTATCTTCAAAGTCTGGCGAAAGTTTTACAATTATTGGTTTATCAGTACCGTCCCTTGATCTAGCGAATATTTCTCGTGCTTTTCCTTTGTCGCTACTAATCGAATAAACAGAATTTCTATTCGGAGAAGAAATGTCAAGTTCACTTAAATCTGAATAGGGACCTAAAGTTTTAACAAGAGCGCCATACTCTTCTGCCGTATCGCCTGCCACGCTTACTATCAACGGTTTCGTTCTGTGCATTCCTTGTAAAATTTCTTTGTAAGTGGCCATTCCTGGATTTTTAAATCCGTTGCAGTTAACCAGACCGCTCCCTCTTCTTACCAAAGTCACTTTTGGATGTCCTTGTCTGGGCTCTGGAGTTATAGTTTTTGTCGTAACTGCGCCAAATCCCATTCGCATGTATTTTTCCAGAATTCGTGGATCATAATGCTGTGAAGAGAGAATAACCGGACTTGGTAGCTCAACCCCGCCCAGATTTACTTTCAATCTGTAGTCCCCTATATCACCGACTAATTTTTCAACAGGAAATGTTTTCAAAAGCCATTGAGCCAAAGGTATAAACTTGTCCTCGTATAACAAATCTATAGCATGCTGTAAACTCATTCATTTCACAATGAGAATAGAAAAATAAATAGTTGAAGTGATTTAAAGAAAGGCAATTCGGAAATATATAGTTTGCTTCCTTTAACAAATATGATGGAAAGATTAACTCGTCGTTTACATGAAATTGGCGTTGTTCACAAAGGGAAATTTAAATTAAGCTCTGGCAATATATCAGATTACTATATCGATTTAAGAGAAGCATACGGGTATCCGGACACGCGCAAGATGATTGTTGAGGAACTGTGGAAACTAATGGATAAAGATGTCACGTGTGTAGCTGCTATGGGATATGGGGGTATTTCACCTGCGACAATTCTAGCGCATGACCATAATCTAAATTTAACGCTAGTAAGGAGAAAACCCAAGGATTATAGTAGAATGACTAGTGTAGACGGCTATATACCAAACGAAAATGACAGGATAGCTGTAATCGATGATATAATAACAACCGGAGGAAGCCTGCAACGAATTATCACTGAGCTAGAACCCACCCGCGCAAAAATTGTAGGATGTTATGTTGTCGTTAAAAGAGGGGAAGCGGATTTGAAATATCCTGTTAGATGGTTATTAACAACCGAACAGTTGTTATAGATATGCAATGCCCGAAATGTAAACGGAAAAACACATTGAATTTCATGCCTTGGCTGGGCATGATGTACCGTTGCAGGATATGCAATTATCAGGGTCCTGTGGCATTGGAAACCAAGGATTCTAAATCCCGCTAAGGGTAATTATAACTCAGAACCAGATTTCCATTATCGTCGCGCAAAAACAGCGTGTCGCCATTGTTGTTCCAGATGGTAGTTTTGCTGTTCCAATAAAGCTTTTCACTGGTATCCTTGCCGGATGCTATAAACAGTGTGACACTCGAATTTGTATTGAGTGTGAACGAACCGAATACATAGATGTGCGTGCCCTCGTCTTTCACTTCCCATTTGTCCATCTTTATCGGATAGCCGCAACTGTTGTGAAATACTGCGTATTCTGTGCCGGTGTAATGCAACTCAGCAAGCGTTATGCAAGATCCGAAACTTGAAGCGTTCCATAAACCCAGCATCTTGCTTCTCGCATCACTTTCCGCTTTCTTGAATTCCAGATAGTATTTTTCCTCGGGGTCAATTACATAAACTGTGACATATCCGCCTTTCACCATCTCAAGATTAACGAAAGAACCGTTTACAAAGATGTACCTCAACAGCCTTCCGTACAAATCCTTGTCCTGAAATCCAGCTTTCAGCACGACATCCTTGCCCTGAACCAATCTAATTAACTTTTCTTTTGCTTCCTTGTAATAATGTTCGTTTGTCTCTGGCGCATTGATGCCCAATAATCTGACCCTTTCGCCTGTGCCAATTTCTACGGTGTCGCCATCTATAACTTTTGTAACATTTGCCGTGGTGTCATGCTCTGCGGTGAATATGAAATACCCTGTAAATCCTGAGATGATGGCAAGGATGACCAAAGCCGAAACAACCAAAAGAAGTCTGGATGTCATCAATAAAATTTGGATTGATCAGCAAATAAAATAATCTCTCACCCTGCTCTGGGTTTCTTCTCGAATTTGATTCCTTGTTTAAATGATTCCTTGTCTATAACGCCAAAATCTTGAATTAATTGTTCCGTGCTTTCGCTTCCCAAGCGGTCAGCGCATTCTTTGCAAATCGAGGCCGTTTTCTGCGAATCTTCATCGCCTGCAGTGAAGACAATCACTTTCTTTTTGCATACAGAGCATTTTCCGAGAAATGTCGCCGAAATTTTTATTTTCATTTGAAATAATTCGATTTAATCAAATAAATTCTTTCAAAATTTTGTTTTGGAAAAATGGATAACATTTATATGTAAAAAATGCGAAATAATATTATCAATAAAGCGAGGTGTGGAATTTGGCAAAGAAAAAGAAGCGATAGTTTTTTAACAAAGATTTTTTAGATTTTTTATTTTTTTCTTTTTTATATTCTAAATTCAGACCATCTGACTTTCTTCTTGTCAACCAGTTCCTTGATTTCATTCTGGACTTTGCTCAAATTGCTGTTTCCAGACTTGACTTCGCAAAACACTATTTGCTTGGGCGACTTTTCAGAGGAATAGCCGTCAAAAATTATGAAATCCACCGGATCGCCGAGCCATCTCAAATCGTGCGGATCGTACTGGAATCTGTCCAAAAACGGAATTAGTTTTTCCAACGTCTTTCCGGACAACGTCCGTGCGCTCCTTTCTATGGCATCCTTTCTTATTCTCTGTTCCTCATTTTCAATCCAGTCCTTGATTTTCTGATCGAAAGACGCTCTAAGGGAGACGTACCTTACTGTTAGGAAAATAACGACCGCGAACAAGACAACTATGAGCATTTCAAGGATTACCATCTACTCGCCTTACATCTACTAATTTATTTAGCAAGGTTAATTGTGTTTATGGTATTGGTAGAACTTTTGGTTGGTGTCGTCACTGGTGTGATTTCTCAGGTGGGATATGTTGGTATATTTCTGCTGATGCTCTTGGAAAGTGCTCTCATACCGGTCCCAAGCGAGGTGATCATGCCGTTTTCCGGATTTTTAGTGGCGTCGGGCGAGTTAAATCTTTACTACGTCATTGCGGCTGGTACTTTGGGGAACTTGGCGGGTTCGCTTATAGCATATTTTCTGGGATCTTTCTTGGGAAGAAGACTTGTCCTAAGATACGGAAGATACATCCTGATTGACGAAAGCCATTTGGATTTGGCGGATAAATGGTTCCGCAAATTCGGCAGCAAGATTATTTTTCTGAGCCGAAATCTGCCGGCGGTGAGAACATACATTTCCCTGCCAGCCGGCATAACCAAGATGAATCCGTTGAAATTTTCTTTTTTCACTCTTTTTGGATCACTGCCTTGGAATATAATCCTAACTTATATTGGCGTAATACTCGGGAGAAACTGGAATGCAATTCTAAGATATACAACGTTTCTTGACATTGCCGTAATCGCAGGAGTCATTGTATTGATCGCGTGGTATCTAAGAAAAAGAATATAGCCCCGTGCGGATTCGAACCGCAGTCCCGAGGGTTCTTCCTTCATCTTTTATCAGAGCTTTAGACATGAAGTCCAAAGCCTCGTTTAAGGGTGTGTTATTACACTATCCTTGACCACTAGACGACAGGGCTATCTTAGATATATAATTAATGATAACAATAAAAAATAATGGTTCTTGATACTTTTCTTAATTTGCTCTATCATGGGAGTTACCTGGCCGTTTTCATAACGAGCTTCATTTCAAGTTCCAGCATCCTGATTCCTGTGCTGCCATTTCCATCATATTTTCCTGTTTTGGTCGCAGTTGGAATTGGCTTGAATCCGTTATTGGCCGGACTGGTTGGCGGATTCGGATCAGCACTTGGTGAAACCATAGGCTATTTCGCCGGTCTTGGCGGCAGCGCAGCCATTGAGAAATTTGAAAAGAAGGTTCCCAGATTCCTCAAAAGATTTGAAAAAATTTATTCCAATATGGGTTTCTGGCTAATACTAATTTGCGCGTTCCTGCCGTTTCCATTTGACATCGTACGCCGGATCCTTGACAGTGCCTATTGTAGCGAAATTTATTCTAGTAAGCTAAATCTAATCTATGTACAAACAAGTAATCGTCCTTAGAAAGGATATCGGCATGAGCAATGGCAAACTAATTTCCCAGGCATTGCATGCCGCGATCGGTGCGCTGAAGAAAAGCGATGCTGGAATCGTTGAAAAATGGGAGAACGAAGGGAGCAAGAAAGTTGTCCTGAAAATAAACGGCGTGAAAGAACTAAAAGATCTGGAGAGTAAAATCAGAAAATCGGGCATGCCGTATGTTCTTGTGAAGGATGCCGGGCTGACGCAACTTAAAACCGGGACGCCAACCGCCTTGGGCATAGGACCCGTTGAAGAGACAAAAGTTAACAAGATAACCGGAAAACTGAAGTTGCTTTAGGTGAAACAATGCAATTGACTGACATTATTTTCATAATCATACTGCTTTGCCTGAGCTATTTCACATTCTTCCATCTCATTCTCTGGTTTGAAAGCGGCGGCAAGCTCAGGAAGAAACAGTTAAACGACCGTCATCTTCCCAATGTCAGTGTGATTGTTCCTGCCTACAATGAAGAAAAAATAATAGGCCAAAGCTTGGAAAAGCTACTCTCCATAGACTATCCTAAAAACAAGTTTGAAGTCATTGTTGTCGATGACGGCAGCACGGACAAAACTTATGAAATTGCCAAAAAATACGAATCCGGCAATGTACGAGTCATAAGAAAACGAAACACGGGAAAGGCATCATCGCTTAATTTTGGAATAAAGCGCGCAAAATACGAATTCGTGGCTGTCATGGACGCAGACAGTTTCCTAGATAAAAATGCGTTGAGGCAATGTATGGGATATTTTGACGGAAAGGATGTGGCCGCGGTAACTGCGCACATTCTTGTTAAAAGAAGGAAAACTCTTTGGGAAAGGTTGCAGCATGCTGAATTCATGATCATATCGGTGATGAGGAAGGCCCAGGAACAGGTGAACGTTATAACAGCCACGCCAGGACCATTGAGTGTCTATAGAAAGGACATACTTGTCAAACTTGGCGGCTTTGATGCAAAAAACCTGATAGAAGACGTTGAAATTACTTGGAGACTTTTGAAACACGGCTATAAGGTGAGAATGGCTTTCGATGCGATGGTTTACAGCCTTTATCCAGACACCTTGAAGTTCTGGTGGAAGCAGAGAAAAAGATGGGTTATAGGGGGCGTACAAACAATACTCAAGTACTTTGGAACCATCTTCGACGGTAAGTCTCACGGAGTCGGCAACTGGATAGTGCCGACATCAATATTTGGTTATTTCATTTCTTTGCTGGGAACCAGCATTTTCGGTTATATAATTTTCACGAAATTATTCAACTACGCGCTTTTTCTGCTGAAGGCATTTTCGTTCGGCGTCAATCCATTCGCCCATTT
Source organism: Candidatus Aenigmatarchaeota archaeon (assembly GCA_016187415.1). Taxonomy (GTDB): domain Archaea; phylum Aenigmatarchaeota; class Aenigmatarchaeia; order CG10238-14; family SCSR01; genus JACOWB01. The sequence goes on along the minus strand of JACPJT010000007.1, from coordinate 171,850 downwards.
CGAACTCATCTACAATGTTGATCTGCTTTTCATCTACGGGTTTATAATGTTTCTGCTTGCGCTTTTTGTTATCAGGCTGAGCGCTGTCGTGCATAAGGACATACCGAACATATTCATTCTCGCACTTTTTATAACACTATACCCAACCCTTTTAACTCTAAATCTTTTAGTTTCATTATACAAGTTCGGCAGAATGGAAAGGGGATGGCTCACAAAATGAAAAGGGTGTACATACAGGCCGGGATTTTATCAATTTTCGTACTTCTGGTCGGCGTGATGATCGGGATGTGGCTGGATAATTTCAGACTGGACAGCATCAGGAATACCTTATCCGAATCCGACATAAATTTCAATGACGCAAGACTGCTGAACAACTATTTCCAGAAATTCGGGAAGGATTACTGCAGTTCTGCGCTCCAACAGAATCTCGCGTACAACGATAAAATTTATAGCGCTGGCAAGGAAATCGAAAAGAAAATTGACGCAAACATATTCACGCCGGACGTCCAGCAGGAATGGAGGAGATACACCCTGTTGCAGACGCAGTTCTGGCTAAACAGCATAGAACTGAAACAGCAATGCAACTTCGATTACCATACAGTTGTGTATCTGTCCAACAAAAAAAACACAACAACTGGGGAGGAAGTGAACAACAAGGTCCAGTCATCCATACTTTTGGACCTGAAGGGGAAATGCGGCAAGAAGATGATGCTTATTCCTATAACAGTCGATACGGACTTGGTTGTAGTCGGCGCCATAACGAGCCAATTCAACATAACAAAATACCCGTCAGTAATAATAGATGAGAAATATGTCTTTCGGGGCCTGACCATGAAAGATAATCTGAGCCAGATGCTTGGATGCTAGACCGTTATGTTTAGGGCGGACATGATGAACCTTATTGTCGCCCTGTCGAAATCGACGGGTGTTTTCCCTTTAATGTAAATCACGTTGTCTTTCATCTCTACTTTGGTTTCGTTTGCGATTGACGGGGGAACCAGTGCGATTACAAGATTGTCTTTTGTGCCAGTCAGATTCCCGAAAGAACCCACCTCTTTGCCGTTAAAATTGATAAACCAGTCGAATTTGTTGTAAGCTATGCTCATCTTGTAGGTTATTTCAAACGAATCGACAGCCATGAGATTATTGTCAGACGAATTCACAAAAGCGATTGTTATGTTTTTCAAGTCCGGGTTCCATACGGCTGCTTGGATTGCTTTGTCGTCCGGGTAAACTGAAATGTTCTTCGCATTCCTCAGGTCGTCCCTGAACGCTATTTGAGTACCGTAAAAATTGTAATGTTTTATTTCTTTGGGCGTTGAAAGGTAGATTCCGATGCCGACAGCCGCAACAACGACAAGGCATGCCACTAAAAGAGCCAGCTGTTTTTTCCCGAATCTGAATTTCATAGAATTAAACATGATAAGCTAACTATAAAAACATTTTCGGGATAAATTTCTCAAGTCGTTTTAAGAGAAAAAGAAAAAGAAGGGGAAAGTAAATTTCCTTCTTCGTGTCAGCTTTTTAGACTGGTGTTACTGTAGCCGAAGCTAAAGCAGCTCCTGAGACTTCAACTTTCGCACCTGTTACGGCTGAAAGCTTTGTCGCATAGTTCTGCAATACGCTTGACGCTAGTCTTGTATCGTCAGCTCTTGTTCCGGCAACTACCACAACTTGATGACCAGTTCCGAGACCGTCATCCATTACTTGAATTATCGCGAAGTTCCTAGCTGGCCAATCTGAACAACCGTAAGCGAACTTACCGGCTGTCTTGAGGTCGGCAACTAGAGAGTTTTTACATGGACCTCCGACTAGGACTAGGTCTTTGCCTGCCTTATCGGCGGATGTAATTTCGCTATCAAGCTTAGCCACCAATGTGGTGACTGGCACAACAACATTTACTGTTGAAGATGTGCTTGCTGTAGCTGTTTCTTTACCGAACTTGACTAATCCATAGACAGTTTCAGGTGGAACACCTATCACTCCTTTGTTGCCCTCAGCATTTGATTTGACTGAGTACACTATAATACCTTCGTCTGAGATCAAGTCACCGACTTGTGTAGATACATCTTGCGATGATCCTTCTACTCTAGCCTTTGCATCATTCGCATCGGCTGTACCGACGTTGGTACCTAGTATCAACTCTGGAGATGTTGATGTTGACGATGTTGTCCTGTTTTGGTATGACAACACTACAGTCTGTGTACCCGACGAGTTGAAGATTCCTGTTGATCCGGCCGTGACATTCAACAAATCTTTAGCGCTGAATGTTGTACCGAATGTGTATGTCACTGTAGCACCTGGGCCACCATATGACAATGTTATGTTTTCAACTGGAGCCACGGCATTCTGTATCACAGCAAGTCCTTGAGCATCGGTTATGTTAATAACACCCGGAGTTGCTCCGCCTTGTGTGAAGTATGCTGGGTATTTTGTAACGTTTAAGTTAACAATTCTTCCAGTTGAGGAATCCTTGTAGGCCACCCAGTAGTAACTGTTGTTGAAGTTTGTAGCCGAAGCTGATGAGTTGAAGAGAAGATACATTTCACTGTATCCTGTACTTCCAGATACTAGTGTACCTGAAACACCGCTTGATAGCTTCAAACCGTTCAACGAAGAGCCACCACCGTTTACTGATGTGGAGTAGCCTGTTGCTGCAGTCGAGTTGTAAACTGTTTGTCCTGTTACAGGTTCTATTGTTACCTTGGCGAAATTGCCTGGATAGTATCCAGAGTATTTCAACTCAAAGTAATCTCCTGGTCCTTTGAAGACACCACCAGATGTATAGTATCTGTTAGCATCTGTCAATGACTGAGGGTTGTATGTAACAGTTATGTTGTCTCCATTCTGCACTCTACCAGCTGTTTGCCACTGACCTGCAATCGCCCAATCTGATCCCCAATCCGATACTACGGCTGTTGTTGAACCATCGAATGTTGTTTCGATGTCACCCTTACCGAAGACTACTTGCGCATAACCGGCTACGCCTGAAGCTGTAGCGCCTGAGCTAAGCACTTTGTAATTGTATGTTGATCCTCCGTAAGAGACAGACTCGGTGCTGCCTGTGTTAATGCCTGATTTAACGACATTGCCACTTGGATCTGTTACTTCGATCTTGGCAGTTGTACTTGAGAACGACTGGACCACTTTCAATGTCAAGTCACCAACTTTAACCGACTCACCGTCGCTTAGTGTCTTGACAGTGCCTACAAGGGCTTTGAACGATGTGGTATCTGCAATCGCTACTATCTGGAACTCCTTGCCTGCTACTGTCACCTTTAGAGGTGTTGTATAGGTTGTTGAGTTCGCTGATGCAGCGTTAAAATCTGCTGCTGATATCGTATCGTCAAATCTGTACTTGTAGACGAAAGCGTTGTTGTCAATTCTCATCTTTATAGTACCGTTTATTGGGCTACCCAAAGAGTGGGTTACCGATAGAGTTGAGCCTGATGTTGCAGGATATACTGCTTCGTGGAAACTGTGGTCAGTACCTCTGTACTGGAACTTGGAATCCTTCAATCCACTGTAGTAGAAGTTTCTCAATTCGGCTGGGAATTGGTTCGAAGAACCAGATGTACCAGCGATTTGACCTCCACTCGAGGATATTGGGAGAACCACTTTCCTGTCAGATGTTCCTGTTGCTGAACTTGTTCCTGTTGTAACCGTTTGTGTCGTGAACGAGAGTTGGGCAAGGTTAGCAGCAACGTCTATAGCACCTGCTACATCGCTGGCTGCGGCATTGTTACCAACTACTACGTAAAAGTCACCTACGTTACCAAGGAACGTTGGATAGTCTTTAAGAGCTGTTGCACCCAAAGCTGGGCTGACTAGTGTCATGGCTACCATTAAGGTCGTCATGAAACTTGCAACAATCTTATTAAACATTTATTTTATTCCTCACATTTTCGTGTTTTTTTCACTGTTTATACGTCCTACTTTCGTAGTACATAGTGCACAGTGCTTGGGTTTCATTGATAATCTAATTGCATTTTGGGTCTTATATAAGTTGCCTGAAACAATTGATGGATTGTTTCACGGTATTCGAAATGGTGTACAAATGGACCATTAAACCCATTTGAGGGTTGTTAATTGTTTCTATAGGTAGAATAGACCGTATTAGATGGATTTGAGCGTTTAATTCTCTCCGAATTTTTTCTGGGCTAATTTGAGCTTATTCGTCCTTCCAAGCCTTGTAACCTCAATCAGGCCCCGTTCCTGCAGTCTTTTGACGACCCTTGACACCTTTGCTTTAGACAAGTTCGTGTCCTGGACTACTTTCCTTTGGTTAATTTCACCGCCCGCAGCGGTAATGACTTCGATTACCCGCTTCTCAAAGTCGTCTAGAACCGATAAGATTACTTCTTTCGGCTTTCGCATTCTCCGATAGAACAGGAAGGCGCCGCTTGAGAATGAAATCAGAGCTATGACACCTATGGAGACAAGTGTGACAGGAAACGCCCCCTTTGTGGGTTCGTACAGTGTCTGGAATTTGAACGACTTGTCCGAAGTCACGTTCTCTATGTTCCAATTGACAATTATTCTCCTGCCATCGCTGACTATGTTAGTTGCGGGTGGTGTTACTTCTGGTATCGTGGTTGTATTGGCTAATGCGTATCCCTCGGGCAGTTTTACTGCGGTTGATGCCTGCAGTATATTCTGGCTTAGGGACAGGTCTATGCTGAACAGGCTTTTGCCGTCTATTGTTTTTACAAAGTCTGCTGTCTCAAAATCCAGTTCCAGCGTCCTTTTATCTTCTGTTAGGTTCATTTTACAGTCTATGACGCTTGCGGTACCTGTGTAAACCTGGCATTGTGGCGGGCCGGCATTGCTGGTGGCGTTAAAGTTCTTAACAGAACCAAAAACACCCAACTGGAATCCTTTTACCGGTTCTTCAAATGTAAGTGTAAGTGTTATTTTGGCGTTTCCATCTGCGCCCAAGTCTATATCAGAACCATAAAACTGAACTGCAGCGAAAGCTGTGGGTATAAACATCAAAAGTGAAACGATTAATGCCCCCGCTGAAACGATTTGAAACAGTTTCACAATTATTAAGGCGCATTTCCAGTATTTATGTCTTCTTATTTCGAGATAAAGTTAAGCATAAATCCACAGCTCGGGCATCTGCCGTCAATGATCTTGTTCTTTTTTACGATTGAATTTTTCCTCTCTACCACAAGTTCCCTGCAATTATGACAAAATGTGCTCTCTTCATCGTGCGATGGGGTGGCATGCACATAAACGTATCTTAAACCCGCCCTTCTTGACTCTTCTGCCAACCTTACTAAAGTCGATACGGGTGTAGGCGGTATGTCCACGCCTATCGGCTGGAATTGCAGCAAATGCAACGGCGTTTCCGCGCCCAGTTCGTGACTTATCCAAGCCGCCAATTTCACGCATTCGTCTAAATTATCCCCCATCTGCGGCACTATCAGATTCGTTATTTCTATAAAGATTTTTTGCTTGGACAACTGCTTCAGGGTGTGGAAAATAGGCGACACATCCTTGATTCCCATGTATTTTTCGTACAAGCCAAGATTTCCCGAACCGAATATTTTCACTGTAACGGCATCCAAGAATTTGCCTAACTTTTTAATCGGTTCCTCTGTGGTATAACCGTTGGTCACCAAAGCTGTTTTCACGTTCCCTCTATGGGCGTATCTGGCTGTTTTGAACGCAAACTCAAACCACACCATAGGTTCTGTGTAGTTGAATGTGATGGACTTGCAATTCTTCTTCTCGGCAGCGGCTACAACCTGCTCTGGGATGTTGTATTGGTATTTGGCCTGCAACGGATTGTCGTGCATGAGCTTGTTATTGAGCTCGAATTCGGAACAAAAAGGTGATTTGATATTGCAACCGGGCAAACCTATGAAAAGAGAATCGGAATTGGGGTTGAAATGGAACAGATTGCTCTTTTCTATCTTGTCTACGTTCATGGCTACTAATCTGCCAAAATTGAGTGCAAAGAGCTTGTTGTCCCTGTTTTCACGCGTCATAGAGAAGTCTGTTTTGCCTTTAGGTATGAAATCTTCCTTGGCGGATACAAAATCCCTTATGCCATTTCTTTCCTTTTTCCAGAACAGCGCTTCTTCAAGCTCTTCCTTAACCTTTTTAGCCATCAAACACCCTTGATAAGACTATTATATTTGTGCGCCAAAAGTAATAAGCAAGTGCCTCAGTAGCTCAGTTGGCAGAGCAACTGCTTCGTATGCGTAAGGAATAGCAGTAGGTCGTGGGTTCAAGTCCCATCTGAGGCTCACCAATTTAAATCTTGAAACATTATTGGATGTTTATGGAAATCGTACTGCACTTCAAATCCGAGAACTATGGCAAGTGTAAAGACAAGTTGTTGGCGGATGATATAGTCGGCAGGGCAAGCATGATGTTCAAAGACGGTTCATTTGTCGGCAAGGATGGTTATTTTTGTTATATCTCGGGTACGGACGAGCAATGCAAACGGGCGATTGATCTGGTAAAAGAATTTGCCACGGAAGTGAAGGATGAAGTAAAATCTCAGCTGATAAATAAGATCAAGGAAGAAGAAAGCAAGGCTATAGAGGGCTTTGGAAATATTTTAGGGTAAATCAATAGTAATATACAATTATGCGCCAGTAGTCTAGCCTGGTAGGACATGAACATAAATGGTGTAAGCTTGCCAAGTTCAGGGCCGGGGTTCAAATCCCCGCTGGCGCACTCGATTAATATGGAAGTTGTCTTTGTCGGTAGTGGGGAGGCGTTCGATGAAAACAGGCACAACATTTCCATTTTAGTCAATTCAAAAACAAAACTCTTGTTGGACTGTGGTTATAATGTGCCACAATCGCTTTGGGAATATAATTCAAACCCGAATTTTCTAGATGGCGTCTACATTTCTCATTTTCATGCAGATCATTATTACGGTGTATTGCCTTTGATATTAAGGATGGAGGAAGACGGTCGTAAAAAAGAATTTACGATAATAGGTCAAAAAGGTGTGAAAGAAAGTATTTTGAACGCTCTAGAACTGTCATGGAAAGGTTGGAGCGACTTGACTAGATATCCGTTTAATATAGAATTTGTCGAAATAGGCGGTAGTTTAAGTTTCAATGAACTTGAATTGTCCTTTGCACTTACATCGCATGTCATACCTAATTACGCTATTAAGGTAGCTCTTAAAGAGAGGTCTATGTGTTATAGTGGTGATGGCGCACCCACAGAAGAATCGAAAAATCTTTATCAGGGGACAAATCTTCTAGCACATGAGTTGTGTACTCCCGATAAACCCGTAGGCGGACATGCTACGGTTAAAGATATTGTTAAATTGCTACAAGAAACGAAACTTGGCAGACTTGCACTTGTACATATTATGCGAACCTTTTTGAAAAGGCGAGATATTATTTTGAACGAATTTCAAGGCTTAAAATCAGATGTCTTCATTCCCGATGATCTGCAAGAGGTCAAACTGTAAGATGGGACGAAAACACTTATATTCTCGGCAATAGAAAATAGATTAGATAAGATGTCGCTTTTTGGTAGAAAGAAAAAAGAGGAGCTTGAAGAGATGCATGATGAATTAATGCCTTTTCCCATGCCGGATTTGCAACAGGTTCCAATGGACACGCCAAAACCGCAATCACAGCCGACTGTTGCGAATAAAGAACAGGAAAAGCCCGCTGTTGCCCCATTGTTCGTAAAAATCGATAGATATAGGCATATACTGAATTCCATCGGAAACCTTAAAACAGCATTGATGATTATAAAGAATTCATTGGATACCATGCATCAAATTGAAAGGGTTCGTGACGATACCTATGGGATAATCAACGACATGGTTGAAAAAATGGGGCAGAAGCTACTTAATCTTGATGATGAATTGCTGAGACCGGCTGGTTTCCATGAGACCAACGATGCTTCTTCTGAACATCAGGATATCAAGACCATAGACGCCACTGTCGCAGATCTAAAGGGTCAAATAGACCAGCTGAAATCCGAACTGACGAAAATGATTTGAAATCTTTTTATTGCTTTGCTGACAATAATCTACTACGCAGGGGTCGGATAGCCTGGTCAATTCCGCCGCGCTCAAGCATCACTTGAGCTTTGATAGCAAATGATAAAGAAACGCGGCCGCTTAGTGCGTTCGAGAGTTCGAATCTCTCCCCCTGCATAAATTGATTAAAATGATACCAAAAGTTGTTTCGGAAAAAACCAAATACAATGGCAAATGGTTCGAAATAGTAGAACAAAAGGTTGATTTGGGTAATGGTAAAACCGCATTTTGGGAGATGTTCAAATCAAGTGACGCAGTAGCTACAATCGCATTAGATAATAAAAATAATGTCTATCTTGGGAGAGAATTTAAGGCTGCGCATAAGGGCTTCATTTACACAACGGCGGCAGGAATCGCAGAGAGACAAGATTCAGAAAAAACTTTAAAAGAGCAGGCTAGGAAAGAACTCAGAGAAGAATTTGGATTTAACGCTAAGAAAATTGAAAAATTGGCCACTGTATTGCAAAATGGGAGAAGTACACCGAAATGGCACATTTTTATGGCGCAAGAACTCTATAATGACCCACTGGAAAAGGATGAAGGTGAAACTATAGAAGTAATCAAACTTCCAATAAATGGAGCTTTAAAACTGCTTTTATCCAATAAATCGCATTTTGTCGCACTGTTGGGTATATTACTTGTGAAAGAAAAATTAGGATTGTGATAAAATGGCAGACAAAAAAGAAATGCAAGAAAAATTCATGCTGTATCGTATACTAGAGTCGAAACTTGATGCACTTGCAAAACAAAGGGATTTGGTCAGCAATAAAATAATTGAAATACTTTCAACGATTTCAAGCATCGAAGAAATTGAAAATAATCAGGATGTTTTATTTAAGCTGGGTGCCGAAGCGTACACTTTTGGAACAGTTACAGACAAAGATAAGATATTGGTTGAGATAGGCGCTGGAATTGTAGTGGAGAAACCAATCGGGGAAGGGAAAGAATCGCTTAAAAAAAGAAAAAATGAATTGGAAAACACATTAAAAGAAATTCAGATAAACATTTCAGAAATTTCTAATGCGATGGGTCAATTGGGTCCTGAACTCAATGAAATGTATAAAAATTCAGGTCAAGATATTGCTGAGTGATTAGATGTTCGGGTTTCTAAAAAAGAAATTTTCAAGTGTAATCGAATCTCTCACAAAAAAGAAGGAAGAGGAGGAAAAGTTAGAGGAAAAAATCGAAAATGTTGAGAAGAAAATAGAGGAAGAACCGAAAAGTGCCATTGAAGAAATAAAGGAAATTGTTGAAGAGAAACCTGAAATTAAAGAAGCTGTCGAGAAAGAATTAAAAAAAGTGGAAGAAAAACGGACGGAAAAAATTGTCGCTAGTCCGAAAGAAGAAAAAATATCGTTATTCAAAAAGATTTTCAAAAAAATAAGCGAAAAGAAATTATCAGAAGAAGACATCGCACCTATTTTGAGCGAACTGGAGAATGGGCTGATTGAAGGCGATGTTGCGTACGAAGTAGCTGAGAAAATCAAAAATGACTTGACAAAATCCTTGCTGGAATCCGAAGTAAAACGCGGTGAAGTCAAAAAATTTATTGTAAACAAACTTTCTGAAAGCTTGCTTGGAATATTAAATGTACCAACAATTGACATGAGGGAAGGCGCTGGAAACAAAAAACCGTATGTAATATTATTCATAGGGTTCAACGGCGCTGGAAAAACCACGACTCTAGCAAAGATTGGTAAATGGCTATTGAATCAAAATTATTCTTGCGTTTTCGCAGCAGCCGATACATTTCGAGCGGCCTCACTGGAGCAATTGGAAGAACATGCAAAAAGAATCAATGTGGATGTGATAAAACACACTTACGGTGCAGACCCAGCTGCCGTAATCTACGATGCGATAGAACATGCTAAATCAAAATCGATTAATTTTGTCCTTGCGGATACAGCAGGAAGGGCACATACGAACAAGGATCTGCTTGATGAGATGAAAAAAATAATACGTGTGAACAAACCCGATTTGAAAATACTTGTTGTGGATTCCATGACGGGCAATGATGCGGTGCTACAAGCCAGAGTTTTCAATGAAATTGGAATTGATGCCGTGATATTCACCAAAGTTGATGTGAATGAAAAAGGCGGTGCTATCCTATCTGTTACACACGAATTGAAAAAGCCCATCTTGTTTTTATCGAACGGACAAGAATACGAAAACCTGATAAGTTTTAATGCTAAGGAATTTGTTGATAATTTAATTGGTGTGTAAATGCTGGAAGGCTTTGGAAAAGGATTCGCAAATTTGGTCAAGAAATTGGTTACAGGTACCACTGTCGACAAGACCGCCGTAGAAGAAGTTCTAAAAGACATGAAACGGATATTGATGGAATCGGATGTCAACATCCAATTGACCGATAAAATTATTGAAGAAATAAATAAAAAATGCCTTAAGGAAGATGTGCCTTCTGGGTTAACTTTGAGGGAACATGTCCTGAAAGTCATATATGAAGAACTTGTGAAGATGCTCGGCGAGAAGCCCGCTGAGCTGCTGGGTAAAAAGAGGTTGATGGTAGTGGGCCTTTTTGGAAGCGGCAAGACAACTACAGTCGGCAAGCTGGCAAGATACTTCATGAAGCAGGGATTGAAGCCCGCCCTCGTTGGATTGGATTATTACAGACCAGCTGCAACGCAACAAATACAGCAACTTGGGAAACAGCTTGGTGTCTCGGTTTATGTCGATGAAAAGAGCAGGGATCCCTATACAGTTGCACAAACTGCGTTGACAAAATATGCAAATTATGATATTATTATCTTTGATACGTCTGGTAGGAATGCTTTGGATAAGGATCTTGCGGAGGAGCTGAAGAGGCTGTCTGAGATAGTAAAGCCAGATGAAGTATTACTTGTTCTGCCTGCTGATTTGGGCAAGATTGTGGAAAAGCAGGCCGAAGAATTCCACAAGCTGGCTGGCGTGACAGGCGTCATCATTACAAAAATGGACGGCACCGCAAAGGCTGGTGGTGCGTTGGCAGCCGCAAATGTCACCGGCGCCAAGGTTAAATTCATCGGCACTGGAGAAAAACTTGAAGATTTCGAATTATACAATCCGGGAAGATTTGTTTCACGTTTGTTGGGACTAGGCGATTTGGAAACTTTATTGGAAAAGGCAAAAGAGGCGGATATCAAAAAAGAGTCTGTAGAAAGAATCGCCGAGGGGAAATTCACATTACAGGATTTCATGGAGCAGATAGAAAGTCTGAATAAAATGGGACCCCTGCAGCAAATAATGGGAATGATACCCGGTGTTGGAATGATGAAAATACCGGAAGATATGCTGAAAAAACAAGAGGAAAAGATGAAGACTTACAAAGTGGTCATACAATCCATGAGAAAGGACGAACGCGAAAATCCCGATATAATATCGGCCGCGAGAATTGCTAGGATTGCCAAAGGGTCTGGGAAGACTGAAAATGACGTGAGAGATCTTTTGAGTCAGTATAACCAAACGAAGAAAGTCATGAGATCATTGGGTGGGATGAAAGGATTGCAAAGAGGGGAATTCAAAAAACTGTCTCAGCAATTTGGTTTTAAATTATAGTTATTCATAGAAACCTAATACACTTGTAGAAGATGTTCATGGCTGAATTAATTAAGAAATTTGCCGAATTGTTAAAAACAGGTTACATATGCGATTGGTGCATTGGAAGGAATATAGGCAACTTGCTTTCTGGATTTACAAATAAAGAACGGGGAAGGCTGATAAGGTACCAACTTGCATTTATTTCAGATTCTGGGGAGAAATTGGATGTAGATTTGTCAAATTTCCATGGAATTAATTTCAGGGATTCAAAAATCAAACCGCAAACTCCGGAAAAATGCAAGATATGCAAAAACTTTTTTGATGAAAAACTCGGAGAGTTGGGGGAAGGTGTTGTCAAAAAAATAGGTGACATAGAATTCGATACGTTTGTCGTCGGAACAATTCCTTCCGATGAAATATTGAATGCCGAAGAAAAGATGCAAGAGACAATGGGAATAGAATTTTCTGAACCGATAAAATCAGAAATCAATAGGGAGATGGGAAAAATAATTGAAAAGTTAACTGGCAAGCATTTTGATTTGAAAAGCCCGGACGTCACTATATTGGTCGACCTTAAAACAAACTCGATAAAAATTCAGGTCAAGAGCCTGTTTATTTACGGCAGGTACCAGAAACTTGTAAGAGGCATACCGCAGACAAAGTGGATATGCAAAGAATGCAATGGAAAAGGCTGTACTTATTGTAAAGGTGAAGGAAAACTGTACAAGACTTCCATCCAAGAAATAATTGAAAGTCCTATACTAAAGGACGCTCAAAGCAAGAAATCCGCATTCCACGGCGCTGGACGCGAGGATATAGATGCTAGGAACTTGGGATGGAGACCGTTTGTTATTGAGATCGTCAAACCGGTTAGGAGAAAAATTAACCTGAAAGAGCTGGAGAAAAAAATAAACAAATCGAAAAAAGTCCACGTGAAGGAACTGAAATTCGTTGATAAGAGCATTGTTAGAAAACTGAAGTCTGACCGCATAGATAAAACATATTTTGTCGATGTTGAATTCAAAAATAAAATCGAAAAGAAACTTCTAAAGAAATTGAAAATAATTGCACAAGAACCCATAATGCAGAAGACGCCCCTGCGTGTTGTCCACAGGCGTGCAGATAAGATGAGAAAAAGGTATGTGAAGAAATTTTCTTATAAAATAGTGGGGAACAAGAGAATCCAATTCAAAATCAAAGCCGAGTCTGGGCTTTACATAAAAGAGCTAATAAGCGGTGATGGCGGAAGGACGCAGCCTAACGTAAGCGAATTGATAGACAACAAGGTAAAGAAAATGTCGTTGGACGTTTTTGAAATCCATTCGAAGAAAATCTGATGTTCCATAGGGATTAAATCGTTAACTGTTTTAGATATAAGTATGCCGTTGTCCACCTATGAAAAAAGAGCATCATCGAACTTAAGGCGTTATTTATTGCCGTTATTTGTTCCATTTCTAATATTATCTTCTCCCAGTGTACCAGCATCAAATGGTCCTGAATACGGTTCTCCAACTGACAGAATCATATATATCTCCAATGTAGACGGTAAAAGCGATATCTGGAGCATGCGTTATGATGGCAGTGATAAAAGAAAGGTAAAACCACTAAATATAGGCAATAATTACTATTGGCCGTCTGTTTCACCTGACGGGAAGCGGATTTTATCTACGGGGTTTGACTCACAGACATTCATTCGAGTATATGATCGTGAAACACAAGAAGAAATTCGTTATCGGGGACCGAATTTTTCTTCCCAACAAGCATGGTTTCCAAATAGCCAAGACTTTGTGTTTATATCCACGAGAGATGGTGGCAAACAACAAATATACAAGATGGGACCCTTTGGTGCGGAAAGATTGGTTACTAGTGATGGGTGGGACACATCACCTGCCATCTCACCTAACGGCAGGTGGCTGGCATTTGTTAGAAAGGGTGTAGAAGCCGCCACAGGCGACGTATACGTTGGGGGAAGCGACGGAAGGAGAATCAGACAGGTGACAAAATCTGGCGACTATTATGGTGCGACTTGGTCTGACGATGGGCATGTGCTTACAAGTGAGATTGCGGGGAAAGGCAACATATGTGTGGTTGAAGTTGATGTTATAACCGGCAAGAAAAAATCGATTACTACGCCTGAAAGCGGCTGTAAAATTGATATTAATCCGATTGGTAAAAATGGGGAGATTGTGTTTACCAGGGTTGATGGATATGATAAACAGATTTTTATGAAAGACGAAAGGGGTAGATTATTTAAATTGACCTCTAGGGGGGACAATGAAGAAGTAACTATGGCCAACAAGTGAGATTTCAAAGTTAAATAACTTAACTCATAACTTTATTTTAATGGACCCCAAACTTACGAAAAGGGACCTGATTAAACTTGGTGGTACTCTCGGTGTCGCACTTTTCGTATTGCCTTCTATGGAAAAATTAACGTCTGCAAGTGATGCGGTAACTAGGTCGATTCAGTCACTTGCTGCGAGAAGGCACGCTATAACGCAGCAGCAAGCCAGTTCCCGTGTCCATACTGAAGGCGCCACGAAATTCATCATAGACGATAGTTGGGATGAGGGGGAACAAAACGAGCTTCACTACATTATTCGCCGTGCATATGAACCTCTCAGAAGCGTATTTGGCACGGAACCGCTCGATAGGAATTATAAAACCGGTGTAGAAGTAAGAATTGTAAAAGGCGGATTGCCGGAGAATGAACGCGGACGAACTATTTTTGATGGCGATAAAACTCGAACGATATTGCTAAGAGACACTAGCCACAATGTTTTTGTGCATGAAGAAAGTCACGTCTTCCAAGGGAATTCTATTATTGCAGCCGACACTTATCAGGAAGGTTTGCCGGAAGGGACTTCCCTGATAGTTGGCCGACAGATAGGCGAAGATTACAGAGACGCCAGAAGATACCAGTATAAATTAACCAATGTGAACCCGTATTTATTCAATAAGGAAAAGCTTGCTACGCTTGACAAATTTGACAACAATCTGTTGCTCAGAACTATTAGGCAATTTTTGATTGGTGAAGCATTCGCTTATCTTTATGATGAAGATCGGGATTTCATAGGCACTTTCACAGAGAATTATAGGAAAGCGAGTGAACGAACTGTTTTTGATTTTTCTGATGCTAGCAATATTGCAAAATTCCAAGACTTGGTTAGGAAATCTTGCAGGATAAATTTCGACGAATATACAAGCAGATGGCTTATATTAAAGTTTCCTTCGGACGGGACACTTAAAAAATATGTTGCAATTGTACCAGTAGACGTACCGTTTTTCAGACAAGAATTTTTGGGAATAGTTACATATGCTCATCAGCTAGGCATAGAAGACCCCTGGAGTGGTCAACGTGTAGATGTATCAATTGTGGATAAAGGGGGCTATGGTGTAAATTATGTAAGTTATACAACGAGAGATTATGGTCTTGCGCCACCTTACTTAAAACCTATACATGGCAAATCTTATGGCGCCGTTGCAACCTTTACAAACGGTGTCAAAGAAACAGATGCCGATGCTGTAGATTTGAACTAAGGCAAAAGAATTTAAAATCTTATAAACCTCATATTATGAAGTGGTTTAATGGTTAGGAAGTCTAAAGGGTTCAGAACAAGCACAAGAAACAAGCTCAGACAGCTCCCCAGTGTAAGACCTACTATAACAAAATTCCTGCGGGAATTTGACGTGGGCCAGAGCGTGGCCATAGAAATGGAGCCCTCAAGCCACAAGGGAATGCCTTACTCAAAATTCAAGGGACTTTCCGGGAAGATTATTGAAAAGAGGGGCGAAAGCTACATAGTCGCAATCAGGGTCGGCGACATGATGAAAAAGATAATTTCCAGGCCCGAACATCTAAAGCCTATTTAAGGCTGTTCTGTATTAATATTATAATCATGGGTGATTATTTTGAACATAATTTTAGAAGAGTTTGTACCAAATTCCAAGGCAAAAGACCTGCTTGAAGGCAGGGAAAAGCAGGGCGAATTAAAGTACGAGCAGAAGAACAGTCTGGAAGTCCTTAGAAAGTTTGTCAAGCTCGACTCGAAAGAAACCGAGGCTCTTATAGCGGACTTGAAGAAAATAGAAAAATTAAGGGAAAGGCAGATAATCAGCATTGTCAATTTCTTACCTGAAGACAAGGAAGACATGAGAGCCGTTTTATATAAGGACTATCAATCTTTGACCGATGAAGAAATAGACGCCATATTGAAAACGGTCAAAAAGTATATTTAGACAAGGTGTTCATATGCTAATGAAAGACGAATTTCTGATAGTGTTGGATTTTCTTCAAACGGGCAAGTCCGGCGATAGAAGAGCCGAGCCTGTCGTCCAAGGAATCGGCGAGAAATATTTCAGCCTGCTTGAAGTTATAGTGAAGGACAATCTAGCAGTCAAAAATAAGGATAGGCTATACATCGGCGAAGGCAAAAGAGACGAGGTAAAGTATATTAGAAGCAAGATCAACTTCAGCGATTTGACAACTTATGCCAAGGATATGCTGGAAGAGATTGTAACGGACATAATCACGAAAGATGAAAAAAGGTTCGTGGATTTCTTCAATAAATCCGGTTCATTGACCACAAGAATGCACAGCCTAGAACTGCTGCCCGGTATAGGAAAGAAACATTTATGGTCTATAATAGAAGAGAGGAAGAAGAAGCCGTTCGAGACCTTTGATGAGATAAGGCAAAGGATTCCAATGGTCAGCGACCCTAAGAAGATGATAATCAGAAGGATATTGGACGAGCTACAAGATAAGGATAGGCATCGACTTTTTGTTTATGGGGCGGTTTAAAGCGACCTGGTTACTTCGGTAACCTCTACGTCGGCAACACCTTCAATGGCTCTTATCTTCTCCTCCAACTTTTCGACCTGACCGCCGCTGTCTTCAACGAACGTAGTGACATTTAATGCGACAAGGCCAAAAGCTATTGGCTCTCTCACTATTCTTTGGGGGCTTATTGCGGCATTGAGTTCTTTCTCGACTTTGTCCAAATCGACATCCACGCTTGTAGGCATGACTTTAAAAGTTACTATGACATCGGGCACTTTAAGGACCTTCAAAATTACATTCCTTGCAACGGTATTTCGCACCGAGATTCTTGCATGTGCTGCACCTAATAATTTCGGTTTTACCGCATTGCGGGCAATTCAACTGAACAAAATTCTTCTTGGACAGCACATTCGTGCCGCACGTGTTGCATTGCAAGTTCTTTTCCAGTTTGACCGACCTTCTCAAAATTTGATTATTAAGTTTATAAAAGTGAGATTTTTATAGTTAGCGATGGGCTCGTAGTCTAACCTGGATAGGACGGGAGCTTGCGGTTGGAAAGCGAATAGCTTCTAATTGGGGTTCAAATCCCCACGAGCTCACTTAATGTTCTGCCTTTAATTGCACCTTCTCGCAATATTTTGATCTTGCCAGAACTGGCATCGACTATTGTAGATGGTTTCGAATGTCTGCACTTCCCGCCGTCTAAAATCATGTCTACTTTATCGCCAACTTGATTAACGGCATCTTCAGCTGTAATGGGATCTCCATTGCCAGATACATTAGCACTTGTCGATGTAACTGGAAAACCGCATTCTCTTATCATTTCTAAAGCAATTTTGTTGTCTGGTAACCTTACACCAACACTTTTGGAGCCGCCAGTTAATTCTTTAGGGAATTTGTATTTCATCGGTAGGATAATTGTCAATGGTCCTGGCAGGAACTTTCTCGCCAATTCAGTCGATACTTTATCGAATTTAACGTATCTCTTTGCCTGTTGCAACGAATGGAATGCGACTGACAGCGGCTTTGTAAATTTTCTTCCCTTAATTTTGTAGACATTGACTACGCACTTTTTGCTCAGCGCGTTTGCAGCAATCCCGTAAAGCGTATCAGTAGGATATATTACAATACCACCCTTTTTAATCACATCGGCTGCCAATCTTATAAGCTCCTTCTCTGGCCTATTTGGATTAATTTTTAAGATTTTCATATAGATTATATGGTAGTTGCAGAAGAACAAGAATATGAGTTTTGGCCTGACAAAATAGCCAAAGAGCTAGTGACCAAATGGGGAACTAAGAAGCAAGTCATAATGACTGGGACTTCAATGTCCGGTGACCCGCATATAGGAAATGCCAATGATGTCATAAGAGGAGATGCCATAAGGCTTGCCGTGAAATCGCTGAGGAAACCTGTCAATCTTATCTGGATATCAGATGATATGGATCCCTTCAGGGCGGTGCCGGCGGATTTGCCGAAAGAACTTGAGGAGTATTTGGGCATACCTGCCAGCAACATTCCAGATTTCTGGAAATGCCACAGGAGTTTCACTGTCCATTTTGAAGAGAAAATGCTGAAACAGCTTGAAACCGTGAACGTCAAACCAAAAGTCCTGCTCGGCATAGAGATGTACAAAAATGGGATGTACAATGACATCATGAAAATTGCGATGGAGAAAAGAAAGGATATAGCTGAAATCATAAACAAGTTCAGAACAACGCCTCTGCCTGAAGAGTGGTATCCTGTGGATGTTATCTGCAAAAAATGCGGGAAGATAGCCACGACAAAGATTCTGGACTATTATCCTAAAACTGCTGAAGTGGATTATTTTTGCGACCCAAAAGAGATACTGCTTCATAGAAAGAGCCCAGTTGCCGGGTGCGGTAATAAAGGTAAAATGTCTATCCTTGACGGGAATGCGAAACTGACATGGAGAGTCGAATGGGCGGCTAGGTGGGTGTTCCTGAAAGCGACATGTGAACCGTTCGGTAAAGAGCATGCAGCGGCCGGCGGGAGCTGGGATACTGCCAAGGAGATTGTCAAACTTTTTGATTGGGAACCGCCCTATCCTGTGGTTTACGAGCATTTTCTTGTCAACGGGGAAAAGATGAGCAAGAGCAAAGGGAATGTTATCACAGTTTATGACATCCTAAAGTATATGTCGGGCGCACACTTGCGATATTGGATGTTCCAAGGGAGATTGACAATCGCGAAAGACATCAAGCTTTCAATCATGGTGCCGAAATTGTTTGACGAATTTGACAAGGCTGAAAGGATATTTTTCGGTAAAGAATCTGCCAACGATAAAAGAAAGGACAACAATTATAAAAGGGCCTACGAGCTTGCTGTGATAAAAACTAAGAAAAAGGAAACTATTGACGTTCCTTATGAAAAGCTGGTTGAAATTGTAAAGATATCACCATCCGAAGGAAAGATGGATTTCATTGTTAAGAAACTGGAAGAACTGAAATATGGTGCAGATACGAAATTGCTTGAAGAGAGAGTCAAGTATGTTGAAAACTGGATAGAGGATTTCCAAAAAACCGAAGAGAAGAAAGTAATGCTTGATGAAAAAGGAAGAGGTATGATTAGAAAATTAATTGGAGTCATAGAAAAGGAATCTGATTCGGAAAAACTGCAATTGAACTTATTTGAAACTATTAAGGGAAGCGGTTTGCAAGTTGGTGAAGCGTTCAAATTAATTTACAATATAATTCTGAATTCTGATAGGGGACCGAGGTTGGGACCGTATATAATTGAAAGGGGTAAGGAAGAAATCACTAAAAAATTAAGAACTGCATTGTAAAGATTTTTTAAATTAAAAAAATAATAAAATGTTAATGAATTCCCTAGGAAACCATCTGATTGTAGAGTTATATAAGTGCCCATTTGAAACATTAGACAATGAAACTCTAGTAAAGGAAACGTTACTTGATGCTGCTAAGAAAATGGATACTACTATTATAGGGAGTGTTTTTCACAAGTTTAGTCCGTATGGTGTAACAGGTATTGTAGCTATAGCAGAATCGCATATATCCATTCATACATGGCCAGAACACGGATATGCTGCTGTTGACATTTTTACATGTGGTGATAAAGATCCTCGTATTGGAGCAGACTACATAAAAACACAATTGAGAGCACAGACAATCAATTACAGAACGTTGAATCGTGGAAAAAAAGCCTCATTATACCGTCCGAAAAGATAAATAACAAATCTTAATCCATATTATGGAAATGTATAAATCAAGAATTTTCAAGAATGAAGAAGTACTTTCTCCAGATTATTTACCGGATATACTGCCGCATAGAGAACAGCAAATAAAACAGCTAGCCGACAACCTATCGCCGGCGAGTAAAGGCAGAAAACCGATCAACACTTTTGTTTTCGGTTCGCCGGGCATAGGAAAAACCGCGACTGCAAAATCGGTTTTCAGGGAATTTGAAGATTATTCCGGTATAAAGACCATCTATATGAATTGCTGGGACTACAATACTCCGACTGCTGTCCTGTCAAAAATCGTATCGGAATTTGGAATGTTTGTCCAACGCAGGGGTTGGGCCAAGGATGAAATCATTTCACGCCTGACAGAAGCGTTGGATAAATCTAAGAAAGCGTTAATAATTTGCCTCGACGAGGTTGATCAACTTGTTAGACATGGCCAGAAAGTTCTGTACGATTTGCTTCAAATGAAGCAGTATGTCAACAATCCGATTGGACTGGTGTTCATATCAAATGATCCGCATGTGTTTTCTGACTTGGAGCCCAGAATAATTAGCAGGCTGGGCTTGGATGAAATAGAATTCAAATCCTACAACTTGGGCGAAATGAAAGATATTTTGAAAGAGCGTGTTGATTATGGATTGAACTCCGTTGAAGAAGGCGTTGTCAGCCTGTCTTCAGTCCACGCATTGAACAAAGGCGGCGATGTGAGAGTTGGACTGGAGTGTCTGCTGAAAGCTGGGAGGCTTGCCGAACAGGAGAATTCAGACAGAGTTAAGGTCGAGCATGTTAAAAGAGTTATGAAAACTGTTGATGAAGTGAAGCCGGATATAATCAAGGAAAAAATCGATGATTTGGAAAAAATAATTCTGGATATGGTCAACAACAAAAATAAAACTACATTCGATGATTTGTACAAGGAATATGCGTCATCTGCTCAAGATCCGTTGACAAAAAGAATGTTTAGGGAATATGTCAACCATTTGGATGATCTGAACCTGATAAAAATCGGAAAGAGGAAAGTCGATAAAAGCAGGCAGATTTTCAAGGTTTGATTTATTTTAAGAGTCCAACAACATGTTTTTCATTGTCCCAGAAAAGAAGTCGGATTGCATCCTTCGGAGAAACCCATCTTGAGTCGATAATCTCTCGGCTGCCGTCCATGTTCAGCTTCGGTTTCTCGCTCATGTTGCCTTTCACAAGATAACTTGCCACCATGTGGTGCGTGTCTTCATGAACAAAATCGTAGTTATAGATTTTCTTTATCGGCTGGACATCAGCAAGCGTCACTTCTTCCATGATTTCCCTTTTCAGCGCCTGCTCGTCGGTTTCCCCCTTTTCTATGCCGCCCTTGACCAATCTCCACGTGCGCTTCTTTGTCTTGGGATCGTAGACATGTATCAAAAAGGCCTTTTTTTCGCCGCTTTCTTCATCAAAAATAATAGCCTGAACCTCATATCGAGTTTTCATAGAAATACATAGGCCATTTAAATAATTTAAAGGATGGATCATAATACTGAAAAAGCGGGATGCTATCATAGCGAGGGTAACCCTATATGGATAGAGCAGCCTGGAGTGCTCGTCGAAAATGTCTACTATAAGGGTAGCATTTGCGATAGGCTCATAACCCGGAGGTCGAAGGTTCAAATCCTTCTCCCGCTATCTTTTTTAATCTTTCAGATTGATTCTTGTTATTAATTCCGATTTGATTCATCCATTTTTGGATTTGTTTAATTCCATTAATTTGGACTCTGACTTTGCCTCTTCCTATATTATACACTCCGAATCTGATTCCAGTCCTTTCTAAAATCTCTATAAATGATTTTTGCATTGGAGATGGTGATATTTTCATTTCTAATCTTGGATACAAGGTTCCATTATTTTTTGCTAACACAACACTGCCATCAGTATCAAAATATCCTCGTAAAATATCTTTTTCCAAATCCGTATTTAGATATGTAGATGGTATCACTGCTCTTTGCCATTTTGGTGCTGTAACTAACCCAATATCATTAATCATGAAATCAATTAATTTTTGGTTAAATAATTGTATGTCTACTGCTCTTTCACCCTTTCTAAAGAATACTCGAGGTTCAAGATTAAAAAGTTCTCTTATTGTTTTTATAACATGCTTTCTATATTCAATCTCATTTTCATTCAGAGTTATCTGAACTCTATACTGGTAGGTGTTGGAAATTGAGCCATCGCCTAACAATATGCCAATGAATTCCGCTAAATTTTTATTTAGCTTGTCTGGAAATTCCATAAAAATAGATTAAAGTTTATATTATACCATTTTTCGTAGGGGGTCATTTCCCACATGTTTTACAAAGTAAGTAAAATAGAACTTTTTTTGGTTACTGCAACCAAATACCGACTAGTTTCGGTTAGAAAACCTGATTTGTTTCTTAATTAAATATCCTTCAAAAGAACAAGCCTGTCAGAACCATCTGGATAAAATTTCTTATCAATTCTGTATTTCTGAAACCCATTTTTGAAATAAAATCTCCTCGTCTTCTCATACGGCTTATATTTAACAGTCGGTGCTAAAGTGGAGACTCTCAGTTCGCTAATGCCGTGTTTTCTTAGTTCATTTTCAAGAGTCTTTAATAAACTTTTTCCTATTCCTTTATTCTGATATTCTGGCAAAACCCCCATCCATGTTATTACAGCGGTGTATTTCCATTTTCTGTAAAGAAGGAATCCTATTACTCTTTCCTCAACTACTACAAAACCATTTTGAGTTTTACACACTCTTCTAATATTTCTTCTAGCCGCTGGAGTAAAATACTTAGAAAGAATTTTTGAAATGGTCGAAATATCTTTAGAATCCGATCGTTTTAGTTCTCTTATTCTCATTAATATAATTTAAATAGTGAAAGTTTTATTTATCATACGGGTTCGTAGTCTAGTGGCTAGGATGCCACCCTTACAAGGTGGAGACTCCAGTTCAATTCTGGACGGACCCATTTATTTATAAACAACAGAATTAATTGTAGTGTGATAATATGAAATATAAAAAAATGTTTGATGATCCAGAATTGGAAAGAGTGTATCAAAGGGCCCTGAAAAGTGGCGCTTTTGATGAGCTTCAAAAAGTACAAAAAAAACTAAGATTATGATAACTTCTCTTTAGGATGCCTTATCTCTATGGTGAATTCTCTTTCTATTGTTTCGTTATGAATCAAATCTTCATCTAATGTAATAAATGTTTCAGCATCATCCTCGATTGCGGAAGCGGGTATCAGTCTATCAGCTCCATATATTCTCTCGGTGGTTTTTTCTATATTGTTTATGCTAACCAGTTCTATTTCTCTTTTTTTAATCAAGCTGTAGATGACTTCGAGAAGATCTACTCGTTTAGAATAATCATGAACATTGAATGTACTAAGCAGATATTTTCCCGGCATCGGTATAGAAAATTTTCCTCTATATTTAGTACCTACTATATTCAGATAAGCTACGCAATATCTCCCATTTTGGGTAGTGGGATTTTCTCTGACTACCGAAGTGTCTATATGATGAAGGGGCGCGGATAGGAATTTCCTCTCTAATCTTATTTCCGTCTTCTTTTTCATTTTAATCACGTTTAAAGAAAACCGAGAGTGGCGGCAAGCAAAAAGGTAAGCTGCCGTATTTCAATTCTTGGTCTGAAGCTGAAATCCCCATTTGGCGAGGAGAATCTCATAGTTCCTTTATCCCCATTCATTCGGCAAAAGGTCAACAATTCCGGAAATTTTAGGAAAGCTACAAGTTTTCTTGCAGAATATTAAGAACTAACAGTCTCTTTCTTTTCCTTTCGTTCGGCTGATACACTACCTGATATACCTGAATCAGATATGTCTAAGCCAGCCCGAACACGATTTTCTTTTTCTATGTTGACAGTTCGCAGTCTGGTATCTATAAAATCGCTTAATTCACCAATTTCTTTTGTCCCAGCGCCCCATTCCATCAACGTCTTTACAGCATCTTTAGAGCCTAAGTTCCTGTCCCATAATTTTTTCTTTTCTACTAAATTGCCATTAGATGTAATTATCAGACTTCTTTCTGTGTTGTCTTTAGAAGGAGTAATAGAAACTGCAAAATTCTCACCTGTTGTTGGTTTTTCGAATATAATTGTTGTTCCACTTACACTAACTGTTGAAGTTATTTTGCTGAGGTCTTGGTATCTTTCAGGGTACATTTCAGGATACATCCATGGCGGATAATGCACCTCTTTGGGCAAGTCTGGTCTTGGTGTAGTAGATACAGTATAAATTCCTTTCTTGACTTTTTCTTCGAGCTCTTCCCGACTCTCCATATAGAATAATTATTGATCAGATATAAATATTCTATGCCACATTCGTAATGCATAATTTACAGATGTACCTACCTTTGAATTTTTGAACCTTAGTATGTTGACCACAATATTCACAAACACCATTGTCAGAGACGTCAGGTATGTCAACCTTATCTTCTATTTTACTTTCTCCCACAACTGAAAAAGAATTAAGGTTGGAAGCACCCTTGACATCGTTGACAGGATTGACCAGCTTAATTCCTTGCCAACACTGAACTCTATCGTTATCTATTTTAGGTCTGGTTTCACTGATTGAAACATAGCGACGTAGATTTTTGGCAAATGCAGAATTTGCAACAATAGGCAACTTGTTGATTCTACAATAGTTCATATACGAGTTGTACACATCATCCTTTGGTACAACGTCTTCTGGCGACTCTATTAGACAGTCACTTGCAAATGCTGCAATCGGATCGCTTGCACGTATGTAAGCTCGCTTGATTTCTTCGGTGGACTTGATGTAGGAAAATCCTTCTTTCAAGACTTTGTTTAATGCGGGAATAACCAGATTAAGAAATCCGCTGAGTTCATCTTCAGTAACAAGTTCCTGTAAAATCATCAGATTTGACTTGTCACCTTCGAATTTAAAGGGAAAATTTATGATAACCCACCGACGATAAAATGCCCCAGTTTCGTCGGCGACGTACGGAACTTGATTTGCCGAAAAGATTAATTTGGCGTGATTTCTGAATTGAAAGGAATTCTTGAACTTTTTTTCTGCCGCAAATATGTCGCCGCCTGTTAGCATCTTAAACAATCCGACATTCTTCAATGCCACACTTGGTAAATCGGCATAGATATTCGCAAGTTTTCTGTAGAGGTTAGAGCTTGCAAACCTGTTTCTTTCCAAGTCTTGTAATGACACAGACGCAATATTTTCTGACCCAATAAATCTACCTAATAAGCTTAGATAAGTCGACTTGCCATTAGCACCATCACCAACCAGCATAACAGCCTTTTGGATAGGGTACTCCCTCCAAAGACAGTAGCCTGCTGTCTCTATTAGCAAATTCACATCGTCCGGTGATACTATTTCACTGAGAAATTTCTTAATTTTCTGGCAGTCCACATCAGGATCGTATTTGATTCCGAGTTTCGAAGTAAAGAAGAAATCGGGATTGTAAGGCAGTAATGTTCGTTTTTCTATATCCAATATGCCATTCTGCAATGGTAAGAAGTTTGGATTTTGGTTATCGAATATAGTTCTGTCTTTGTACGTGCGACTCTTTATGTAATCCAAAGTCTCGTTTAAAAAATGTTGTTGCGTCTTATCTTCTAAAAAAACTGTACCGGTTGCCCTGATTAAAGTTTCTCCATTGGGTTTCCAAATACCTTCCACTGCATCATAAAAATAAACCTCTTGGGTATCGTTGAGTGTGATGAACTGTGTCTTTTCCATTATAGCTTCTGCCAATAACTTCGGCACAAATTTACCGATGTTACCTTCTTTTTGGAAAAACTTCTCTGGAGTGGAATACTCATCTGTCTCGTTCAAGAATTTTCTCAGTTGTTCATTGCCTTCTTGATTTAGAACTAAGACTCCATCTTTGTCTTCTTTAACAAAACCATGCAGGTGTTTGCTCAACCATGTAGTGGCCACATTGTCTTTCTTAGGTAGACCCTCTACCAACTCAGGAGTAGCTGATTTGAATTCCTGCAAAAGATTAGATTTTGTAATTTGCTTCTTCTTGATTATTTCAAGTAATGCTTTCATGACTTCGTTAATAGAATCACATCCTCCGAAAATTTTTTCTGCTTCCGGTATGCTTCGAGGAAAATACGGAACCACGGCGGGTCTCGTTCCTCAATCTCATCGTCCGCTTCATTCGCTGTTATCTTTGACACCCACAACACCTAATGCCTTCTTCTCAGAAACTCCAAAATAAGACAGCTTTGCCAGTTCTGTTAAGACAGACCTCCTGACAAAATCCGATACGTCTTCCCCTCTCGAATCGCAAACTTCTGCTAACAAGTTTGCCTGTTTAGGCTGAAACCTTACACCAATTACTCTGGTTCTGTTTTGCATTATTAGACAATGGAAAACGCTTATAAATTCAGTTACTATACTGAATTGGTATGCTTAGTAACAATCCTGCTGAAAATAGAATATTTAATGAGTTCTTTAGAGACTGGAATACTACAGTTACTACTTCGAACAAGCTCTATCCAAAGACAGAAAAGAAAGCGGTTAAGAAATCAAGAGGGAGAATCATCCCCTTGGTTGTTAAGTACTGGGAAAAATTTCAGAAGGAAAGTTATTTAGAAAGTACCATAAGAAAATTACCGCACTCCATAACCTACAACTCCGGTAAAAAATGTGTGAGGATGCGTACAACACAATGTTATAGGGGAACTCTTAAGCCATTTTTCGATTTCATGAAAAAAGAGTTCAAGACAACATTTAGTGAGAAGGAAATTCGTTACCTTGAATATTTTTTTGATTTCCATAGTGTGAGAGAAGATGTATCCAAACATTCTTCCTTTGTAGATGGTGTCAAATCTGTTCTAATTGATATGGTAAGTACAAAGTTAAGTTATGAAAGGCATGCATATGATGATAGTCAAAATGAACTTTGGAGTCATTTCAACCAATTTTTCCCAATTAAAGATGCTACACTCAACAGTTTAGACAAAGTCCTAGGGCGTATAGAAGAAAAGTGGCAATGGTATTCTGATAATGCAACTGGAAGAACATGGGATAAAGAATCCTTCTATCGTGTGACAGTTTCCAAATGCATACCGTATACGTTGATATTCAAACTTCTAACAACTATTTTTCCACAAAGACTTGCACTACTTTTAGCAGATATTCTAATCGAAGAAGAGTATGAGGAAATCACTGAGTTGAAACGAAGACGTATTGTTGAAATTCCTGAGGAGTTTAAAAGATTGTTTAGCTAGTGTTCAAAGCCACACACACAAATCTTAGTGAGATTTTGAGCCGACGAAGATTCTACTGAAACCTCGAAACTTCCATACTCCCATAAAGTTCCAAAAATTCGTTTAGGTGCTCGATGTTCACTATAAAAATAGTTTTGGTGAAATCGGTTTCATTGTTCTGATCGAACGCCATAATAGCTTGTTTATTGTAAGCGAAGAAAGGAAACTCGGACAAGTTATTGTAATCTGTTAAATCTCCTTTATCATTTATTTGTGAGTCGCCAAACTCCAAGACACCTAACTTGGCATTTGTCAACAGTATCGGAGGAAAGCTTTTACCGTTAAACTCCTCTGGAAAATGTCCCGCCGTAATACCCAAGCGGGAATCTAAATTCCTTAAAAGCTGGTATGCGTAATCATCAATTTCCTTATATGACGTTTGGGCATAATCACTTGATTTGTTTGTGGTTCTAAGTGTACCATCACCTTCGACCATAACAGCTATGTTGGAATCAACTACCGTAAACTCTGGTAAATTTTTTGGTCTTCGTTTTACCCCACCATAACCGTGTGATATTATATTTACCGTGCTATTGTTAGATTTAGTAAAAATCCAAGTATAATCGGTTCTTTTGCATTCTATGATGGCAACATAATACGCACCATGAAAAACCAAGTCTGTTTCAGATGTTTCATCGGGTTCTATTTGCCTGCCTCTTAGCACATTTCTTTCGATGCCCAAAAGTGCATCTTGTATGCCCGACCTTTCCATTCTGAAGTTGAACAAAATTTGCCAAGCCTTTTTCTCCAAGATAAATCCCCTTTTGTTGAGGGTGGCTATCAAAAGTTGTTTCTGGTCAGCTTTTATTAACTCACTCATGAGTTTAGATACATTTTCTTTATTTATTAGATTGTCATTTTTGGGCAGAGATAGAACTTGTAAAAAGTCTGCATATCCTAATGGCAAAACCACAATTTGTATTCATTGTGACTACTCCGAGTATCCCCACAAACACACTACACACTTTTGAATACATGAAACATACACAAAAAAAACTACTTTTTTGTACCTAATAATACAATCAAAAAACCAAAACTAAGAACAATATCTAACAAAGTGAACAGATAAAAGTAATCGAAAGAGAGAAAAATAATCCATATTTTGTCGAAATAAATGCTATATTTCCTTTTTAATTGAAAGTGGTGATTGACAAAGGTACTAAGTGTCTCTCTTTTGCGGACAAACAAAATTTACAAGATTATCTGACAAAAGAAGGTATATTTTTAAGAGATAAAATGTACATCACCACTTGGCGGGTTGGTACTGTTAAATCACTGCATTCGGTTTAATTTCTCCAGAACTTCTCTACCTTTCGGAGTGATTTCGTAAAACCGCCATTTTCTTGATTCAGGATTAACACATATTACAAGCTTCTTTTCCACAAGCGGTATCAACTTTTTGCTAACATTCGTTCTTTGTATTTTAGTTAGCTTGGAAATCTGGACAGGAGCGATGGGTTCTTTCGACTCATTTATAACTATTAGTATCTTCTTGGCTAAAGGACTACCAAGAACAAAACTGACGTCATCCCATAACATATATTAAAGTGAGTTTACGATAAAGAGTTTGATTGACTTACGTTCAGTATCCTTTGAGTATAGTATTTATAAGGATGACTGCCGATAGACTATTAAAATGAATCTGTGGAAAAAGATAGGCATTGGAGTTTTAGTCATTGTATTTCTTCTTGTTGCCATAGGCATTTTAGTGCCATCGCCAGAAACCGAAACGAGTAAAATCACTGGCAAAGCCATAGGGTCTTCTCAACTAACTGAAACTAAAGAAACTTCAATTGAAGAGTTCGGTAAATTCAAGACAATCAAATTACCTGACGACACTGGTAACTCTGATATCTATGGTGACAAGGTTGTTTTCGAGGGCTCATCTTCTGGCAACAATGACATTTTCTTATATGACATCCCATCTGGCAAAACCACCCAGATAACTTTTGACAATTCAGACCAAAATCATCCACGAATTTATGGAAATAATATCATTTGGAGTGATAACAGATTTGAATATGGAGAAATATTCAGTTATAACATCATTAGTGGCAAAGAAAAGAAGCTTGAAATCAAAACTATCAAACCTGCACCAGAAGCGGTAGGTTTTTACAATGAAATATTGGTTTTGAGAGGACATGATGAAAATGGCCGTTATGTGTGGTATGTCTATAATCTAACGAGCAAGGAAACTACTCGACTATATTTAGATCCAGACCCAACCGATACTATTGGAATATCCGTATCACAAATCTATGATTATAAACTGATTGGAACCTATGGGGATGATATCTTGGTATACAACATACCAGACAACTCCACCCAAATAATAGAAAGTTCACTTGCACAATCAAGCCCATTCATGTATGAAAATACCATTGTTTGGTCTGACAATAGGAACGGTAAAATGAACAATGACATTTATGCATACGACTTTTCTACTGGTGAGGAAACCCATGTTACTACACAGCAAGACACTGTAGAAATTAAACCGATGATTTATAAAAATTTTGTATTTTACCAAAAGTTCCGATGGGATAGTGACGGATATGCTGTGAATGAGCAACTAATTATACACGATTTGTCCACTGGAAAAGAGAAGGTATTATCAACACCTTGTACTGTTATGGACAAAATTTATGAGAACAAAATGTTATGCAGAGCCCTTGAGAATGATAGTTTTGTGACTTACATTTTGGTATTTGAATAAAAGGTGTTTTCTTTGAAAAAGAAAGAAATTACATTAATCCGTCCGAAAATCTCTTTTTTGAGAGGATTAGCAGGTTTAATATTGGTTTTTGCGGGTATTGGTTTTCTTCTAATTGCTGTTATTGCCTTTATTACTGTAATCGGATTTTTTGCTGGACTTGGTTTTTTTGCTATTTCATTTGCCTTTTTCGCAGGCGGTTATCATGCGTTTACGGGTTCTACAAGATTCAAATGCCCGTATTGCAAAAATGACATGTCAGCTTCCCCAGATAGTAAATCAATCCGCTGCAATCGATGTAGAGAATGGATACTGTTAAAATGGGATAAAAATTGACAAATTTTAGAGCTTTTTTATTGTGCGAAGAGATAGTTAAATAGATTTTATCCCATTTTATCATTTATGGTATTTGAAATAGCTGATTTGGCATCGGCATTGAATATGCCAGCACTTTCTATATTGTTTAGCCTTTTATTAGGTTATACACTTGTTTTTGTCTTATTTTCTAAAAATAAAGAATGGTGGAGAGCCTTAGGTGAAAGTGATAAAATATTTTTCTCAGCTATTATTGGTATAGGAGCCTACTGGTTTTCTTTTATTGTCATGATTATACTGTCTGTGATATGGACACTATTCTTTTACGATCTTGTATCTATACATACGATAGACATATGGAGCAGAATATTTTTAGTTACGTTTTCTGCAATCTTATGGTTGCAATTTTTCAGCGCTGGAGAAAAAATAAGAGATTTTATATTACTCTTGATCCAGAAAACAAATTTTATCTTAATGAATTTCATGGTGATTTTAATTGCACTTTCTATCACAATTGGGCTTACGCAACTAAGCTTTTTAACAAAGTCGCTAATATTTTTCAGCGTTATGCTTATTTTTCCTTTGCTGATATCTTATACGCTTTATTTAGCATTAACAAAAACTGCCTTGAAAATTAATTTTTCAATTAAAAACATATCAAGGAAGATTATCTTCAAAGAAGTAACTGGTGGTATAGTATTTATAGTATTGCTTCTCGCATTCAAGCTTTTATTTGTTCCTGAAGTCACATACTATGATGAAAGGGTCGTAACTTACAATGTAGACGGAAAGGGCGTATCTTTAGAAGCATTGAACGAAAACCATTTATGGCAAGTATACAAACAAGTCACAAAATCTATCAATATAACGAATGGCGGGTTTTTAGGATGGATACCCGTCGAATATGGAGCCATCATTACTAATGATACAAATCTCGAACAGTCCTTTAACATAGTAGTGGAGACTACAGATAAATATTATCCGGTTAACTTGTTCAGAGAGTACGACAAGGCATATTTGAAAAGTTTGGAAAAAGAGGTCGGTATAACGGGTATACAATTAAATAAAAACAACAATAAAATTATCATTCTATTTGATAGGGTCATGGGTATTGATAAAAGTAAAATAAAGGACATAAGAATTCAAGGATACGAATTTGCTCCTGAATCTATAATCTCAATCAAAGAATCTGCCCCGACTATTGTGGACTCTGGTGGAATATTTTATATGGATGTTAAAAATAATGAGAATTCGAAAATAGATTTTAGAAATTTTGAATTAAATCAATTCGCAAATTATAGGCGTTTATGGGATAAATGCGAAATAAGTTTTATAGAAGCAAATGGTATTGAGATGACAAACAGGACAATCTTCCAAAAATATGCCTGCAACAAGAATTCATGTAGTTTAATAGACAAATCAACAGGATTAGCTGATATCTCTCCGAGTATGAGAGGCGACGAGCTCACAATAGAATGGATGGTAATTGAACCTAAATCCAGTATAACATTTGAATTCGAGTTGAATTGCATTGCTCGTAATATTCAACCAAACAAATATTCGTAGTTCTTCTCTTTTACAAACTGTCTGAAAGCTTTCTTGAGATTTATTTCTTCCACAGCCGACTGCTTACAATAAAACTAATCGCAAGGAATAACAAACTATATACACGAATGTCGAAATAATTTGTGACCCCGTAAATAAGCGATGCTGTAGCAAGACCGATGCCGGAATATTTCAGAACGAAGCTTATTGTCTGCTTTGATAGTTTCATGTTTCCCAACGCTCGTACTTTCCTACTAAAGTAGCTATGGATTTAATTTCTTCATCGGTATAATGTTTCTCTATTTCATTCTTTTTGATAGCTGCAGCTATGCTTCTTGGTCTAACAATTTTTACTGTTGGTCGAAGGGAATGTAATTCAAAATCATCATTAGTGAAGACGACAATTGGCACTACAAATACTCTCGAAGAGAGATATGTGAAAGTTTTCAGCCGTTTCTTTATGAATTCACTAAGTTTGTACGCATTTCTTTTAACTTGAATGCTGATACTGGTAATGGGTTCTCTGTATTCTATGCCAAAACTACCAACTCTACTTTTACTCCATTCGTCACCAATGCAAAATATTTCTCCTTTATAATTCTTGGTCTCGACTGCAAAGATACCGTTTCTTCCGACAACTATATGGTCTATATTTGCCACTTCTCTCGGTAGCATGATATCGTGAAACGCATGATATCCATCGAGTCTGCTTAATTGCTCTATAATCCGTTCTTCCCCTTCAGCACCCATTTTCCAAGTATTGGTAACTCCAAGTACTGACAAGATGTTTCTCCACCACTTATTTCCTTCTTCCCTGGTGTGCAATCCCATACATTAGTAATACTTTTCTTAAAAGAAAAGTGATCAGCTCTCGCCCAACATCAGCATAAGTTTCTGCTTGAAATCTTTCGGTAACTTTTCTTCCATTAGTTGTTCTGTCCTTTCAATCATGGTGGTTCGGATATTCTTGTCCTTCATCATGACTTTCATCCACTCATTCCTAACATGCTCCCTTTCGTCCACTTTCAACGCAGTTTCTATATCCAAAGCCAGACTGCATCTTCCGCAGAATATTGAAGTTGGCGAATTATTGTACCTGCATCTTGGACATGTCTTCTGCTTCAGTGGCGTGTCATCGATTTTGTCTTCTGGTATTATTCCATAAAGCTTTTCAACGCTTTCGATTGCATCCTTGTTACCCAAGTGAGTGTAGACATCCAGCATTTCACGCTTCCTCCATCCACCTAACTTTTGCAAAACAGAATCACTTAATCCTTTTAGCGTCAAATGTGTAAATCTGCTATGACGGAATAAATGTGGGTGGATTCTTTTCCCATTAAGTCCAGCTCTCTCAGCCATCTCGACTAATCTTTTCCTTACACCATGCCTTGACATCTTGACATAAGGTTTGGGCAAATCAAACTCCTTCTTGCATTTCGGGCAAAACGGCAGATACCTTTTCGTAACGCTCCTGCCAGTTTTCGATTTCTTAATCTCCCTTCGCACAATAGTGTTACATGTAGGACATTTCCAAGTTACTGCAGACCTTGGAAAGAATACGTAAGCCTTTCCATCATTACCTAAAGGATGGTGGTTCAGCCAAGTCTGCAACGCTTCAACGGAAAATATCAGAGGCACAACACGATCGCCAGTCTTGCCATGCAGAGTAATCCTTGCCGAATGTTTTGTGAACTCGATATCCTTTACCTTGAGATTTATTATCTCGCCGACTCGTCCGCCTGTTTCATAAATAAGAAGAACCAAAGCTCTTCCCATAGTATCTGTTGCAGCTTTGGCGATTTTCATGACTTCATCTTCAGTAAGAACTTCCGGCAATTCCCTCAGCTTCTTTCTGGGGATTTTATACGCATGATATACATCCCACTTGCCAAGAATTCGCATCAATTTCTTGATAGCCGCACCGAAATTTCTAATGGAATCCCTTGCATACTTCTTGGAAGCCCATGCCATAAAATCCACAATGTCATCGTAAGTAATGTTTTCGAAACCTTTGCTCCCATTTTCATTCAGAAATTTTGCAAATGTTCTCAAGTCAGAGATATAATGATGCCTGCATGATAAGGATATACCTTCTGCTTCGTTATTGTGGTCGAATCTTTTGACAGTCTTTCTCTGATTTTCGGTAAACTCGGGCGACTCCAGCATCTTATCAATTCGTTTGTCTATCTCGTCTTCTTCGTACACAATAATTATTTGGACAGTAAAGTATTTAAAAAGGTTAATAGTTACTTGTGAAACCAATATCCCCATTCAAAGTCACTTGGTACTTGTTGTACCCGTTAAGGAATTTTATCCTCGGTCTGAAGCTTATCACCCTCAGGGATTCGGGGAATTTTTCCATGTACTGCTTGAACTTTTCGTTGTTCTCAAGATATTTTCCGCGCAGAATCTCGTAAAAGAGACCTTCAAGGTTTTTGAACATCACCTGCTTCAGTTCGCTTGAATGCTCGGAATATATTTTCTGCAGGTTGTCAGAAGTTATTGTCACTCGCGTGAATTTTACTTTTAACAGCTCTTCCAATCCTGTTGTAATCTCATTTAATTTTACTTCTGAGCCTGTATATATTTCCAACGTCTTCATTAGAACGTTGATGAAGCAGTAGATTCTCTTCAAAGCGCGCGTCTTTCCGTTTTGATGAAGATACGATACCACTTCCATGCTTTCTTCCTCGTCGAAAACTTTTTTCAGACTGTTTTCCAGATCTTCATAGAACCAGTGGTTTACACAGATTTCATTCCTGTTGTATTTGCTAACGAAGGCTGTCAGCCATCCGTCATTAATTTTTTGCCCATCGAGCGATTTCGCAACTTGCCATGGGCTGGGCAGGTTGTCGGATTTGAATACCGTTACTATAGACATTTGTATACCTCCATTGTTATCATTTAATTTCTATACATTAGATTGTAAATAGTAGTATATAAAGTTATCGTGGGTAGATTTCCCACATCATATTTATAGACACTAATCATGCACCTTTATATTATCGAAATACAAGTGGATTGTAGGTGGTAAGATGAATTTCAAGACGACGAAAGAGGTTGAATACGATACAGAAAATCAAAAGAGGATTTTCGATACTCTGAATGGAAGCATAAGGGGAATGACGATACATGACATTGCGCAAAAATTGGATCTGAACAGGCACACTGTGACTAAATTGCTTGAAAGGATGCTTATTGAAAAGAAAGTCAATTATGACGAGAAGGGTCCTGCGAAAATTTACTATTCTGTCGGTCCGAGCAGGTTTGTAGGCAGGATTGACCTGAGCGGCATGGACAAATTGTGGATAGATGTTTTCAAACAGCCTAGGTACGAAGGCGAAGAGGAATTTTTGAGAATAAACCAGACGAAACACGACCATCTGATAAGGGCAAGCAGCAAGTTCAAGTCTGTCGGCGCTGTTTCTGTAAAGAAAAGCCAGCTTGTGAATCTGATAAGAATCCTTAGAGATGTCGCGAGGAAAGAATTTGGGTTGAACGTTTAGATAATTTAATTTATCTTATATCCAATTAATCAATGTGTATGAGATAGAATTCTCTGAAACCGTAGAAAAGGAAATTAAAAAGAAGAAATTAGATACTAGACAATTGGATGAGCTTAATGAAAGATTAGAAAAGCTGAAACTGGCGCCTGATGCTTATGGCAAGCCGTTGAGAAGACCACTAGCAGGTGTATGGGAAATAAGATTTGAGAGAAGGTATAGAATTCTGTATATCATCGACGATCAAAGAAAAATAGTTACAATAGTCGGGTTAAAACACAAAGATGAAATGTAGCTATTGTTTAAGTTCTTTTAAAATATTGCTTAATTTCTTTGTCCTACCCGCTTTTATGTCTTCTTCACTCATTCTCAACTGATTCATTAATTCAGGGTCTGATAGAACTTCTATAGTAGCTTTCATGCTTTCATATTCATCAGTAGATATAGTCACCCATCTGGCCTCGTGTTTTCCCATAACTTTAAGTTCAACCATATTCTATCACTTTATTATTTGGCGATTAATATTTAAAGGTTAAAAATTCGGCAAGGTGTCGCAAGGAAAGAATTCGGTTTGAACGTTTAAAATAAGAAAAAATTAAAAAATCTCTAAAGTTTTGGAGGGCTTAACCCATTAGTACTTTGTAAAGTTTCCACAATCCAGCTAGTCCTACTAGGACATAGACTATCTGAAGTAAGGCTGGAATTGAACCGAAGACTGCTCCTACTACGTTACCGGCGCCTATGCCGACTAGTCCCCAGTTAAGAGCACCTACTATTACTAGGATTGCTACAATCCAATCCAAAGCTCCCATTTTTTTCACTCTTTCGCACCTCCTGTTGATATTAGATTGAGAGGAGGGAGATAAAAAGATATCTCTCTATTGGAGATAATCGAATCAATATTCGTATCCCGAAATTGTGGCCGATGATGTAACAGAAGTACCACTGTCGCAACTGATCTGAACTTGAGAACTTGGTTGGAATGAAATGCCACTGCCGAAGTTATAGTAGCTGTTTCCTGTACTTCCGCTATTGCCAGGATATATCGCCGCTCCTGAGAAGCTATATGTCTTTGCGGTACCATTTTGCTGAAGTGAAAATGATACACATGTTCCCGAGGTAATCATATCCGTGACTACAAATGTCTTTCCGATAGGAACCGT
The DNA here is from genome assembly GCA_016187415.1 of Candidatus Aenigmatarchaeota archaeon. GTDB lineage: Archaea > Aenigmatarchaeota > Aenigmatarchaeia > CG10238-14 > SCSR01 > JACOWB01. Next base: position 135,769 of record JACPJT010000007.1, on the reverse strand, counting down.
CCTTATAGTTGTTGCGGTACACGTGCTGCTCCCATCGCATGAAGATGAGCCGTAACCAGATCTGGCTGGTGTATTTGTAATCTCATATCCCGATACAAACACATTGCAGTTTGTGGACGTTCCTGTACAAGAAACTACGACTGAAGTATTGAACGGTATGCCGCTTTTGAATGATATTACCGTATCGTTTGTTCCCCCTGACGGATTGATCGTATGAATCACTTGAGTTGAACTGTCTTTCAGAACCAAGGTTGCTCCTAGAGAGGACCTGAAAATTAGGTCTGTTGCCACAAAAATCTTGCCAGCTGTAACCGTGTACACTGTAGCATCCGTACAACTACTACCGGCATCGCAAGTTGCCGTACCTTTTCCAGACTTCGGTGCAACGGGACCGAATACGCCTCCCTCCAAATGGAGATCTTTGTTTACAGTAATGTTAGTCGCATTCACCCAGCTTGCATTTATATTTCCTGTAATATTCACGTTTCCCACGACTTCCAGCTGCTGGGTCGGCGTCAGTATCCCTATTCCCACTTTGCCGAGATTGGTCACTACGAACTGCCGCGCAAGGCCCCCGGTTTCGTTCTGTATGACAAGGCTGTTTGTAGTCGCATAATTCGTGATGTTGACTGCATTCGTATTGCCGCTATTTGCATATATTGTCAGCATATTGATTGGTACCGCACCCCCACTTATTCCGTATGGATTTGCTGCATCTGTTATGATGTTGGTTGCGCTTGACATTATATTTCTTGCCCCCAGTATTGACAAATCGCCCTGCTGGGCGTTCAGCGTCAGGTGCCTTGTCGACAGGTCTATGTTCAATACGCTTGTTGGCGTTTCTCGGATGATTGACGTTATTATGTTTTCTGCCATCAGATAACTGCTTGTGTTCGACGTCTTGCCCGTTATCATCACGGTATTGGGCTTTACCGTCCATGTAGTCCCCGCATAATTGGTGTAATCCTGCCCGGACGGATACTCCAGAATAGTTGTATTGTCGCCGAGACCAAGACCTGTCCCGACGCCAGTTGCGTTCAATAATTCCAATGACAATCCAGCGCCCTGCTGACCAATAGTTACTGCGGGGCTTGCGCTGTTGGCCGTGACATTAAGCCTGGACGAGGGTGAGGATGTCCCTATCCCGACATTGCCGGATGACGCATTCACATAAAACACCGAGCCGCTGCCGGTCCCGTTCGTTATGTTCAACGCCCCCTGCGTCCCGCCTGAAATTATATTCAACAGGGATGCCGGATTCGTTGTGTTGATGCCGACGTTGCCTGAATCTGTCAATACCATTACATCCGTTGAATTTGTGTCGCTTCTAAAAACCAATTTCCTTATGCCCTGACTTGCGGTTGAACCTGTTGAATGTATAATCCATTGTATACCGCCATTATTCACATCATCCAGGTAAATGCCAGATCCCCATGTGGCGCTGCTTGACACATTAATAAAACCGCTGGATATCTCTAATTTTTGTTTTGGCGATGTCGTGCCTATCCCAACGTTTCCAGAGATGGGTTGCAACGACAGGTCGCCTGCCGACTGGATGACATTCGCAGATGACGGCGAGTTGTTTAAGTATATGCCGGAATTGTTTATTTCCAGCATCCTGTTTCCAGTCGTATTGACTAGCCTGAATTTATTCTCGATTATGCTACCGTGCGACTGCATGCCGGCAAGATACTGCGTTCTGATCTCGTCGTATGACAGGCTTCTATTATAAATCCTGACCTCGTCCATGGTTCCATTCCAGAAATTCAGTGTCCCGCCATTCGCGCCTATGTATACGTTGTTGTTCGAATTTGTGAGATTGCCGATTATGTTTGTCTGCACTGTGACAAGCTGTCCATCAACATAAAGATTTTTCACCTGCGTGACGTTGTCATAAGAACACGCTACAAAATGCCATGTGTTAAGGGACAATACGCTCGGCGAACTTATTCTGCCGTTGCCAGAACCTTCGATTGTGTTGTTTATTCTGATGAAACAGGACAGTTTTCCGCCCTCTGATGGGTTGTCTATCCTAAGCTCATAATCGTTTGCAGACCCTTTTGAGATGACATCCTTGTAGGAGGTTGTGTTTGTATCGTTTATCCATGCGGCTATTGTAATTGCGTTGCCTGTGGGAACCGACGATGCTATAACATAGTCGTTTCTTCCGTCAAACATCAGCGCGTTGCCGTACTTGCCAGACGCCCAATTGGAAGAACTGTTGAAATCAAAATTGGTCAGCGTACCGTCATAACCGTAAGGACTTTTGTCGTAGGTTGCAGTTCCTGTGCCTTCTGAGAAGGACCAGTATGCAAGCAAGCCGTCGTCTGTGGGATATACGGGCTGGTATACATTGCCATAAAATGTCCCGTTCGTTGCATAAATCGAGTTTGTTGCGTTTATGTTGCTTGCGTTCACCCAGTTGTATGATATCAGGTTGGTGCCGTAAATAGTACTGGACGCATTAAAATTCGTCCCGTTAATCCATCCGCCGCCTGCGACTATGTTCGGAGCGTTGAAGGTAGAGCTGACGTTGATGTTGGTGAAGTTGCCCCATGAGGCGTTTATGTCGCCTATTACATTCAGCTTGTAGTTGCCTGCGGATGCCGTATTTATGCCTACAGGCACTTCTATGCTTAGTGTCCCGCTTCCCGTTGAGACTGTGACCGGTTGCCGTATGTCAACTTTGTCCTGGCCGAAATACATCATCTGAACATTGTTTGCGTAGGAATCGAACTCATTTGTCCTGACGTAATTTACTTTTACCGACGAACCTGTATTCGGTCCTTCCGATTCAATAACAAGCTGTCCGAGCTGGGATACATATTCAGCATGAAGTGTCACATTCGCACCGCCACTGCCTATGACAAGTCCCTGTAATGTAGATGTGGCGTTTGGCAGTTGGAGTGAATATCCGTTTGCGCTGTTGGCGTTTATCGTTGCGCCCGATGTTGTATTGCATATATTTCCTACGCACAACGAATGGTTGACATAAGCGTTGCTGGAGACATTCAAGTTCGTTGTATTCGTCCAGCCAGATGCGTTCAGGTTGGTGGCGTTGAGCCAATTATAAGATTGCAGATTGTTCACGAATGACGTGCCTGTCGTATTGAGATTAGTCGCGTTGAGCCAAGTCGCATTGATGTCTCCTATCACATTCAGTTTATAGTTGCCAGTGGTGTTTGTTCCTACTCCAATTCTTCCAGACTCGGTTGTAACAAAAGTATTGTTGGTTAGGCTTACTGGTCCGTCTGTTCTAATCCCGCCAGGACCCACATTAATGCCGCTACGGACATAAAGATTGTTTCCAACATCCAAATTGTCTGTGACGTCTATTGTCGAAGCTGACAAGTCTCCTATGTTTGCGGATGAAGAATCAATGCCGCCGATATCAATTACAGTAAGACGGGCAGCATTGCCATTGCCTACGACGTAGGCGTATTTGCCGGAGACGTAGATATTAAAGGAACTTAATAAATTCGTGCCGTCGCTGACTGTGCCGACAATGGTTGGAGATGATGCGTTGGAAACATCAATCACTGTCAACCCATTATACAAATTTGATACGACGTAGGCGTATTTGCCGGAGACTTGGACATTTGGAAGATAATTGAACTTGGTCGAGTCCGTGACTGCGCTTACAATGGTGGGCGAAGTTGGATTCGAAACATTGATGATTGTGAAATAACTTGATCCTCCGTTATAGGAGGTGACGTAGGCGTATTTGCCGGAGATGTATATCCCATCCACCTGTGTAAGATAAGTGCTGTTTTCCACCGAGCCTACGATGGCGGGCGATGTTGGATTTGACATATCCACTACGCTGACACTATTGTTGCCCCAACCAGTGACGTAGGCGTATTTGCCGACGATATAAGCTTGCTCAATGTGCGAAAGCCTGTTGTCGTTAAGCGACCCCACGACGGTTGGCGAGGAAGGGTCGGAGATGTCAATGATTGTGAATCTGTTTGATATAGTAGCTGGGACGTAGGCGTATTTGCCGGAGACGTATATCGAATAACCAACGCCGAGATTGGTTGTGTCTTTAATAGAGCTGATGAAAGTTGGATTGGACGGGTTGGAGACATCAATCACTGTGAAATTAAAGCCGTTGTCTGTGACGTAGGCGTATTTGCCGGAGACCTGAACTGCCAGTGCGTTTCCTATGCGACCGTCGCTTATGGAGCCCGCTATATTCGGTGATGTTGGGTCGGAGATGTCAATGACGCTTAGACTTTTGTTGTTATAGGAAGTGACGTAGGCGTATTTGCCGGAGACGTATACGCTGTATGAAGAATTGATTCTTGTATCGCTGACGGAGCCTATGATTGCTGGGGATGATGTAGCTTTTTGTATTATAGAACTGTAGAATGTGCCGTTCGTTGCATAGACTGCATTTGTCGCATTCACATTGCTTGCATTTATCCATCCTCCTGCCGACACTACGTTGGGAGCGTTGAATGTGCTTGAGATATTGAGATTGGTGAAGTTGCCCCATGAGGCGTTTATGTCGCCGATGACGTTCAGCTTGTAGTTGCCGATGGATGTGGTTCCGATGCCAACGTTGGCTGTCGTCGCATTGGCGTATAACCCAATTGTATTGTTTCCTATCAAGAGGTCGCCCTTGGAACTGACAGACGCCAACTTATTTGCGCCGGAATCTCGCCATTCCGTCAGATTACCTGTCTGGTCTGTTGTGCCCTTGACGACAAGCCTTACATTATTGCCATGCGTGGAATCCAAGCCCGTGATAGTTAGTGTGTCGACGGGTAAGATATTTATAGCACCTCCCGCACTTATTTGAAGATTCGAACCAGGTGCCTGCCAATACATTAAATTGCCGCCTCCGGCGTTCCAATAAAACTGTGTGACAACACGACCATCATAACCGTATGCTGAAAAACTCGGGATGCTGTCTGATGGCTGCTGCAGATTCAGGCTGCCTGACGAGTTCACCCACATAAACGGAAATCCTGAAGCGTTTTGCACCATTGTTATGTTTGCTGTCTGGCCTGATTTTGCCTGCACTGTCAACGGGGTGACAGCTGCATTAGTTCCTGTAATATTCAATGCAGACGTGTTCACCCAGCCGTATGATATCAAGTTGGTGCCGTAAATAGTACTGGATGCATTAAAATTCGTCCCGTTTATCCAGCCGCCGCCTGCGACAATGTTCGGCGCGTTGAAGGTAGAGCTGACGTTGATGTTGGATGTATTAACCCAGTTGCCAACAACCAGATTCTTCGCGGACAAAATAACCTGCCCGCCACTGCCTGCAATAAACTCCGCCCTTATTTCGTCTGAAGACAGCGCCCTGTTGTATATCTTGGCTTCGTCGATGGTTCCGTTGAAATGCGAATCCAATTGCGCCCTGTCGCCGATTATGAAACTCTTGTTTATCAAGCCTATCGTGGTGGAGAATGTGCCTGAATTTTCCTGCTTTCCGTCAACATAGACTCTTGTGATGCCTGTTGAATAATCGTAAGTCCCTGTCAACAAATGCCACTTGTTGTCCCTCAAATCGGTAGTGCCGAATATATCGCTAGTTGTGCCGGCGTTGTCGATTAAAAATCTTGGTGAACTAGCGCCAGATAGAAAATATCCGCTGTCGTCTGCTGTGCCTGCCAAGTCCTGTTGCTTGGCCAGTATCATTCCGCCGCCTGAACCGACCCCAATTTTTACCCAAGCTGAAAGCGTAATCGAACCCGAAATATTTAGAACTGGATTATCCGTGACGTTAATATAATCATTAATTCCGTCAAAATTCATGCATCCGCCAGACTTGCAGCCGGTGACATTCCAACCGCTTGTTGCATTGCCTGTAATGTTCATGTTCACCAGTACGCCCGTATCGTCATAACCGGAAGCGTCATAAACGTTGCTCCCAGCACCCTCGTCAAATGTCCAGTACCCGACAAGACCGTTGCTGCCTGCTGTCGAATTTGCGATTGAAACAACATCGGAACCATTCACAGTAATTTTTGTGGCGTTTATCTGCCCGACAACATCCAATTTTGTAGTCGGCGTCAGTATCCCTATCCCGACCTTGCCTGATGACGCATTTGCGAACAATCCTGTTGTGCCGTTTCCAACCAATAACGATCCTTGATTGTCTATGCTCACCAGCTTGTTGTTGCCGCCGTCCCTCCATTCTGTGATATTGGAAGTGGATGCTGCGCTGCCTCTTACTATTAGCGCAGGTTTTGCTGTTGCAGAAGTGTTGACATCGAGATAGGCGCTAGTTGGGGTGAAGACGTTGATGCCTACTCCTTGTCCTTGCCTGTTAAACGACATGATTGGAGGGGATATCCAGCCTCCATTCTCGACTTCAAGATTCAAAGTTATCTGGTCTGCGCCAAGCCTGAAGCCGAAGAAACTGTCAAAAGTCAAGAGTTGGTTTGAACCGGGCGTATCTGAAATTATGCTGCCAGGTCCTCCTATGTTCACCTTGCCTTCCGTCTGGGTTATCGGCGCGAAGAAATTGACAATCTGATTTGAATCGTCGATCAGCAGATATGATGTAGTGGAATTGCTTACATTCAGCAACGTTGTTGATGCGCCTTGGACATGCAGCTTGGATTGCGGCAATGCGATCCCGACGCCGACATATCCTCCTATTGTAGCGTTATTAGTGGCATTCAAGTTAGTCGCATTGACCCAGCTTGCCGAAATTATATTCTGCGAATTCAACAGCGACGATGCGTTGATGCTTGTGGAATTGATCCACCCGCCTGTGACCACCAGATTGCTGGCGGTCTGAAGTGTGTTCGTCCCAGAACGGTAAAGATAGGTATCAACAGAATTGTTCCCGAAAAATACATAGGATACATTGGTTATGTTCACGCCAGTGACATTGAGGTTGACGTCGAAAGGATATAATTGCGATAACGGATGAGACTGGACATTCGCAGCTACAACGGCATTTAAAGATATCATGAATGCAATCGAAAATGAGACTATAAACAATTTCCTCATCATTTATCCCTCCGAGCATATTTTGAAAGCGAGCAGAGCTTTGCAACGCCTATTCTTCGCTGATTAATCACGCCTGCGCCGGAAAGCTCATAGATGTATTTTGTGATCGTGTTGCGGTTGGCGCGCAATTGTATTGATATGTCCAAAATCGTCAGACCGTCCGGCCTGGATTTTAATAATTCCAATATTCTCTCTCTAAAGTTGTTTTTCATGAGACGGCTCTCTTTGCTAACCATTTATGCATATCGATTCAAACTACCCTTAAAGAGCAGTTATTTAATATATCGCATTTGCTGAATTTAAATGCTATTTTCTTCTGATATGCATGATTGCTGTGATCACGCGTTTGAGAATTGGTGTGCAGTGAGTTCACTTAGAAAGTGCACCCGGTCAGGTTACCCAAGAACTGGATTGTCTGGACACCCGCATATATCTTACTGTTGTAAATTACCGCTGGCACCTGAGTTATGCCGCTGTTGACACATTGCTGCACCTGCCCGCCGTCGCAACTGAGATATAATTTTGTCGCATAAGAGCCGCCAAGAGCGTTAAACTGCATCAATGTGACCGTATCATTGGCAATGCCTGCTACCTTGACATCTTTAGTCGCGAGGCAATCCACAAAATTATGGGTCTTATTCAACTGAGATATGGAAGGATCCACCTGAACCATATTTTCTGTAAGAAGTTTGCCGTCTTTTGTGATGAAAGTTTCCCGATAAGTTACGCCGCCCGATACGTCAACGGCCTTGAAAAGGACTTTATACATCCCGTTTACGTCGTCTATCTTGACAACGCTTACACTAACTCCGGGATTGACAAGTTCGTAAAGACTTTTTACTTTCGATGAAACGTCGCCATTGACCAGCGTAGTTAAGTTGAGCGGTGACAATGAACTTATCACGATACCGAGCACGATGCCTATAAGAAAAACTCCTGCAATGCCTATAGTTTTTTTAATAACCATTTAACAATTGTTTGGATTGCGGATTTATAAACTTATTTCGTCTGACGGTAATTAAATTTTATGAAAGCTTACTTTATGCTCCTGATTTTCTTCTTTTTCTCGCTGACAATGGCAGTCGGATCCGAGGCGATACCGACATGCACATTCAGGACGACGTGCAATGGGGGAGAAACCTGTGTGTTCAACGTGTACCAACAGAACAATTCGCATGTCGGCAGTTGCGATTCTGAATATACCACCAAAATCTGCTGCACAGAAATAACGTCCGCTACAGTTAGGACATACTCGTGCAACGCCGGTGAAGGCCGGCTTGTTTCCATGTATCAGACGGCAAATTCCCATGCAGCGTCATCATATTATTATGATGATGTCGTGTGCGCAAAAACGGCCAGTAATCCCATTGTAACCAACATAAGAGCGTCTTGCTTATCAAGGGAGACATGCGCCTTGTCGTTCTATCAACAGAACGATACGCATATCGGAGCATGCGGATATTACACCAATCAAGTGTGCGTCCAAGAATCATTCAACGTCACCATAACTATGATTCTGAATAATACCCAGCCAATCTGGAATGAGTCCGTTGGCCTGCAGGGAGTGGCGACAAGATCAGACGGCACTGCAGTAGACACTTCTGCCGATCCGTCGGATGTCAACATATATGTCAATTCCACTCTTGTATGCTCAACTGCGACTAATTCAACTGGCGGCTATACGTGCAACTTTACTGCACCATCCTCTATAGGTCCTTACCAAGTCATTGCCAACGTGACAGACCCCACAACCAGCGTAACATGGACCAACTCAACCACGTTTACAGTAAAACAGACGGTCGGCACGCAGAAGACCACAGAAACGACGGCCAATAATATAGCATGTTATGAGGAGCCGCGATTGATCCAGAATCCAGACGGCACGCTAAAGGTTTCCACAGTCAGGATCTGTGTCTGGAAGTAATTTATTCACAATTGCAAATAACTTATATGAAATTGTCGTGTTTGGTGATTGTCTTCCTTTTTTCGAGCATATTGTTTTCAAACATGGTCAATGCTACACCCCTGCTTCATGATCCCCAACCAAGCAATAATGTTTACATAGGCGGCGGCACGAAGACGCTTTCGATCAACATCACAGAGAACAGTCTGAATGCCGGCTCGGTTTTGCTGTATATAATATCGCAGAATGCTTATCAACAAGGGGATAGCTGGGACAACTATACCATGCCGTGTGCGAATACCACCAATGAATGGAAATGCAGTAAGACTATATCATTTGCTATTGCCGGATCCGACACGATTGAATTGTTTTATTTCCAGGCGAATGACACAAACGGTGTAACGGGCTATGATGGCAATTCAACCAGCCCGCTAATATTTACCTTGGACAGGAACCCTCCTGTAATCTCGTTCTCAAGCCCTGTCAATAACAGCTATGTCAGCGGCAATCAAACAATCTCCATAACAGTAACCGATGCCGCTTCGGGCGTGAATAATAATACTGTTAAATATTCCTTGGATAATTCCCAATGGAACACCATCAACAATGTAAGCATGAACAGCTTCCAAAAATATCTGGACACTACAATTTTTTCAAACAATCAAACATTGACATTGTATGTAAACGCTTCTGACAATGTAAACAATAATGCATCGACCAACATTAATGTGATGGTCGACAATGAAATTCCTGATATCAAAATCATCTCTCCGTCACCCACGGTACTAAGCGGCAATGCGCAACTGACATCAAATGTCAGTGATTATTATTCTGGTGTGAATCTTGCTAAAGTCCTATACAACGTAGAAAGCATGTCGGGTTCGCTGGGATGCACCGGCACTAGACAGAATTCAACTTGCAGCGCCGTGCTACCAACATCCAGTTTACAGGACGGAAATCATACAATCGTGTTTACCGTGACGGACAACGCCGGGAACTCCAAGTCCGCAAATGTCACCATCAGGACCATCAACTCGCAACCGTTCATCTCCATCACCCAACCCAAAAATAATGCTGTTGTAGGCGGCACTGCACTTGTCCAGTCAACTCTTGCAAATACAGGCGTTGTTAACTATGTAGGATTGTCTGTGGAAAGTCCTGGAAATAATATAACTAAGAATATGACATGCGATATAAATTTCACCAGTTGCTCATATCCGCTTGATACAATCACTTTCGCTGACGGCGGTTATACAATAAGAGCTAGGGCTATAAACAATCTTAACTCCGACATCTTTTCAACTATTACAGCTGTCATCGATAATACAAAACCGAAAGTGACAATTACAGAACCTGTTTCGGATGTCAGCGGAGATTTTACAATAACAGCTAGTATAATCGACGTTAATCTGAATCAAAGCAGAGTTGGCTTTATTCTCAGTTCCTTCGCTGGAAATATGACATGCACTCCCCAGACGCCCTCAAGCTTTTTATGTTCGACCAGTTTCAATTCCAGACAACTGAATGATGGCAGATACACTCTTAGCATATCGGCTGAGGACAAAGCGGGAAATATAGATGTGGAATCCAAGAACATCAGTGTAGTCAATCTTGCCGGGGCTTCTTCATCGGCCAGCAGCAGCCCGTCTAATAATGCTACTGTAAATAGCGGATCTAGTTCAAGCACCGGCAATCCGTCGACAGGCATAACTGGCATAGAGAATGAAAAGACAACCCAAACAAGCGGTATTACACTCCCTGTAATTTCACTTACCTTGACAAACGACTATATTATACTAATAACCGTGTTGGCGGCTATTACGGCAATTGTCATCATAATTGCAATCATAGTCAGGACCAAGCTAAGCAGAAATATTATTAGAGAATAAGTATATTTATGGACATTTCATTCATAGTTGCAATATCCGTCTTCTTAATTTTTGTGGCACTTGTGCTGGTGTCCACCATAAATTATTTCACACGAACACCCGAATCCGTGACGATTATCGAACTCAGGGACAAAACGAAAAGTTTATTCGACATACTTTTCGGCAGCAGCGGCATCCCAACCAACGAAAGAGTGACCACGGATTTATACAGAATACCTCTTCTCTTGCAGGAAACTAACGGGACCAACAGGGTGAATGAGATTGTTTCTCTAAGCGTGGCATTCGATGACCTATGCAACAAATTAATGTCGTGGAACAATACAGTCAGGGTTTATGACCAGCAATTCAATGAATTGCCATCAAAAATTTCTTATCAAGAATTTTGCAGCGGGCAGTGGCTGAACACGTCCATAGTAAGCTTCATTGTAAACATCTCTGCCAATGAAAATAAGAAAGTTTACGTGTATTCCATAAACAACACTAACACAAGCGCGCCAAACCACAATATAACACGCGAGGGATATTGGAAATTTGATGAGGCGGGCGGCACTGTGGCTAAGGATTCTTCCGGCTATCAGAATAACGGAACTTTGACCAATTTTGATTTCAATTCTTCATCGGGGTGGTTCAACGGAACTAATTGCAAGTCTGGCAGCTGCTTAAAGTTCGATGGTTTAGACGACTACGTTAGTATAACGGGTGGTACAACAAACTTACCGATAGGGACTACGCCAAGAACTGTTGCGGCTTGGGTGAACACAACAATGTCAGGATTGGGTGAAATAGTTTCGTATGGCAATACCGCCACTGGTGAAGCATTTACAGTCGGTGTGTCGGGCGCCGCGATTTTTGTTTCTTCATGGGGATCACCACAATACACTGTAACAGCCACAGTTAACGATGGGAAGTGGCATCATGTCCTGGTAACATTTGATGGAACTAGTGCGTCCACATATTTGGATGGTGTATTGCTCGATACAAGAGGGTTTTCAATAAATACAGGGAGTGGTACGGCAAATATAGGAACAAGAATCTCTCCAACTGAATATTTCAACGGAACAATAGATGATGTCAGAATCTATAATAAAACTTTGACAACAGCTGAAATTGCTTCAGTCGCGAATGCCACACTTCTAACAGTAACGTCATTCCCGGCAGAGAATGTGACAGCTATATCAGCGGCAAAGTTGCAGAATTTAACTTCGCGTGATTACAAAGAGGTAAAAGCGATTTTAGGCAATGACTTTGATTTTAGGGTCGAGGTTACACAAAAATGAAGGGCACATATTACACAATTGAAGCAGCGGTTGCAATCGTAATGATAGTCACATTTTTCTTTTTGCTTTTCATGACACCGCAAAGAAACACGGAAATAGACAGGGCAAATATTAAGACGGATGTGTACAAAGCATTGGACACGTTGGGAGCCAAAGGGTCTTTGAGGGACCAAGTATTGAACAACAACGCAACTGGAATTAAAAGTGATCTGGCTGGGTTCCTGCCTGTGACTCTCCAGTTGAATGTTGCAATTTACAATAAATCATTTAACAATCTGACTGCCGAGGTCACCGATCAGGCGGCAGACATAGTGGGCGTCAGCTACTACATCGTTGGTGACATCGGCAACTATACTCCGAAAGAAATCAGAGTTCATGTGTGGGGATTTGAATGAAGGCACAGGTGCTTTTACTGACTGCAGTCATCATCATAGGAGCACTCGTTGCACTGAAAGCTTATTCAATAATATCCCAGATTTCCACTGAAAGGGATATTTTGGATGTGTCGCTGGAAGATTCTGTATTTGCAAACACGAACAATGAGATAAAGGAAATAATTCAAACGTCGATAACAAATCCGCAGACCATACTGGATCACTCCATAGATTTTCTGAATTTCACCAGAACTGGGAGCAACCGGCATTCACTGGATTTCAGTGCGTTATATGTTGGTGTGCTTGCAAACTCGACAAACCAGACAATGAACATAACAATTTTCAACTTTCTGGAAAAGACAAACCTAAACGTTACCATCAAACTGAACACGTCTGTTGTACAGACAAATTCCACACTATTGAATGATAGCGGCATCTGGATCAATAATTTTACATTCACAAACGGCCAGACTTACAACCTGACTGTGACCTTGCCAACCGAGAATTACGAAGAAAATATTACGGTACAGACAAGAAACAATAAAGACACGTACACTGGATTCTTTGATATCAGACTGATTAGCTTGCGCGCCGTGCATGTAAATAAATTTCAACAAAATGTGAAAATATCATGAACGCCTTTATTTCGACTGAATCCAAATTTAAATCCATGAAAGGATTGTCACCGCTCATATCAATGGTGCTGGTTATAGCGTTCGGCTTTGCGGCGATGGCGATTGTACTGGTGGTCATAAATCCCATGCTCGACAGGGCAAAAGACGCCGGTATAGTCAACGAAGCTACGCAAAACATGCAATTGATAGATTCTGCAGTCAAAGCAGTCGCATCGGAAGCACAGGGATCAAAAAGGACAATACATCTTAAGATTACAGAGGGCGTGTTGAGAACGGATCCTGGAAACGATTGGGTTTATCTGGACTATACGCCCCGAACAAGAACTATTCTAGATGGTTTTTCTGGCGATGTGAAAATAGAAACCAGTCCCACGTTTCTGGAATATTTCAACCGGTATGCTGAAGGTAATATTTCCAACTTCCAATTATCAGCTGATGTAATACCTTCGACGGATCCTAAAGGCCAGATTTATCTTGTACCGGGTGAGCCGCGAGATTTGGTTTTATTTTTACCGTTTGATGGAAATATAAACACTTCCATAGCAACAGCATACGATTACTCTGGTTATAGGAACAACGGTACATTAAAAAATGCGACTGTGGCTGCATGTTTCACAAATAACGCATGCCCAAGTTGGGTAACAGGGAATTTTGGCAACGCAACAAATTATGATGGCGTTGGGGATTACACAGACGTAGGAACTCCAAGTACTCTCAATATAACCAATACAATAACCATGATGGCGTGGGTTAAAGGAACTGATATGAATGCAGAAGGGCGAGTTATCAGCAAACTTGGTGATTATCTGTTAAGGCTTAATCCTGTCGGTGAAAGTCCAAGGTTTTCGTGCTTCATAACTAATTCGAGTAACGTTGGAGAGCCTCGTACAAGTACAAGTTTCGAAAATGATACATGGATCCATTTTGCATGCACATATAACGGAACCACATTAACTCTATATAAAAATGGTGTATCGGTCAGTTCTTCCTCAAGATCTGGTAGTATGATGACTAACGCAACCAACATCGTAATCGGATCTACCGATGGTACTGGAAGTTTTTTCAACGGCACTATAGACGAGGTTATGATATGGAATAGGTCGCTGACAGCCACTGAAATTGCATTCTTATACGAAACCTCGATAAAAAAAATCACAACATCTGGAGAAATCCCGAATATAGCCAACGCAGCCAATGAAACTATAGTTCTCTCTTCACCCGGAACAAATTACTTTGATAATGTAAAACTGAAATCCGGACCGGTGAAAATAAGATTCGTTATTCCGTATCAAAGAATAGACATCACAAATTCAACAAGATTCGGCCCTGGCGATCATAATATCGTTATCAAGAACGACGGTGTGAATACAACGAGCAACAAACCGTTGGTCGACCTTAGTGAATAGAAATATCATCTGTAGAATAGAAAAAGAAGAAAGAAAAAGAAGAAATTTTAGAAATCGTCTGATTCTTCGCCAAGAAACGCGTCATCGTCAGAAAATTCGTCGTCAGCGAATTCTGAGTCGTTCAGGTCGTCTTCCATTGAGATTTTCACCTATTCTATCTCTTGTGCGTAGTAAGTATATAAACGTTTATGGTTCGAGAAAATTTTATTTTTATGCAAATTCAAGTCATTTTTAATGAAAATAAAGTTCGCTGATCGAATAAAAGTGATTGAAGAGACAAAAATCGAACAGAGTTTGCGGATAATTGAGGAGCATCCAGAAATAATTTCGCTGGGGGCGGGCGAGCCAGATTTTCCGGCGCCGCCGAATGTTGTCAAGTCTGCAGAAAATTTTCTTGAAAAGGGGTATACGCACTATTCCCCGCTTCAGGGAAGGCATGAACTGAGGGAAGAGCTCGTTAAAAAATTAAAAAGGGACAATGGAATAAATTCAAACTCTGATCGAATAATAATAACATGCGGCTCCAAAGAAGCGATACTGCTTTCGATATTGACGATGCTAAACCCGCGGGAAGAAGCCATTGTACCAGATCCGGGATATGTCGCATACAGGCCGATAGTTGAATTGATTGGCGGTATATCGAAACCACTTCCATTAAAAGAGAGCGACTGTTTTGAAATTCATCCTGATGTTTTACGGAAATTGATTACAAAAAAGACAAAAGTTTTGGTGATTAATACACCATCGAACCCGACCGGGACTGTCTTATCCAAAAATGTTTTGGAAGAAATAGCCGACATAGCCGTTGATAAAAATCTTACAATAATATCTGATGAAGCATATGAAAAATTAACTTATGATGGATCCAAGCATATCAGCATTGGCAGTTTTAATGGCATGGATGAAAAGGTAATAACTATCCAGAGTTTTTCAAAGACCTATGCGATGTGCGGCTTTAGAGTCGGGTATGCGGTTGCTGATGAAAGAATTATCAAAGAGATGAAAGAGTTTAAAGTATGCACAACGTTATCGGCGCCGACATTTTCACAATTGGCTGGAATAGAAGCTCTGAAAAACTCATCATCTTACACAAAAACGATGCTGAAAGAATATGATAGGAGAAGGAAAATGATTGTAAAGAGGCTAAACAAAATCCATGGTATCAGTTGTACAAATCCGAAAGGCGCATTTTATGCATTCCCAAACATCAGAAGTTTTAAAATGTCTTCCGGAAAATTAGCAGATTTTCTTTTGAAAAAAGCCAAAGTTGTCACTATACCCGGTACAGAATTCGGAAAATATGGCGAGGGTTATTTGAGATTAAGCTACGCCACCGCTTACGAAAAGATTGAACAGGCTCTTGATAGGATAGAAAATAGTTTAACAAAGCTTTAAATTAGATTACTGTTTTATTGTTTACAGGAGCTTGGCTGGGGAACTACCGGCTCCCTAAAGCGCAAATCCGGTTCACGGCGCGGCGACAGCTCTGGAAGGTATGGTATTGTAAGTTAGTCCAGTTGCTCGACTGAGAAGTCGTGTCTCTCAGAGTGGCGTGTATAATAAAACCTGACAGATCCGGAAGGAAGCATCAGTAAGTTATATATGCCATGTTTGAGAAAAACATGATGGAGAAGAGTAATTGGTAAAACTACCTTATGATATTATATCGACCAGAGCGAGCTCCTATCTTACTTATAGAAGGTGAAATATGAAAAGAGATTTTGTCATCGGGTTTGGAATAGTGATTTTATCATTCCTGATACTTGTGTCTGTGTTCTCAGCTATCAGACCCGCACAGGTATCGCAATCCAACAACAGTTTACAACAAAGGAATATTCTTATAAACAGTGCGACTATTAATCTTCCAGCTGTCGACAATCAAGGCAATGGCGTTATCGCGAAGCTGAAAGTGCAGGCTATACCAGGTGAAGGAAGGTTACTGACTAACATAGACAATATTTTCTTCTGGGTGGATACGCAATACTCCATCAGGACTGCCGAAAGAGTGGCACAAAACATCACAGGCGCCGATTTATCGAAAATCGATCTGATATACACAATTGAAACCGATGCCTCATTGATAGAGGGAGGTTCGGCGGGCGCCGCACTTACTGTTGCAACTGTGGCTGTCTTGGAGAACAAAACACTATCGCATGATGTGATGATAACTGGAACTATCAATCCCGACGGAACAGTGGGCCCTATTGGCGCTGTGTTTGCGAAAGCGAAGGCGGCAAAAGACGTCGGAACCAAACTGTTTCTAGTTCCCGTAGGGCAGGGAAGTCAAGTGAATTATGTTCCTGAAAAGAAGTGCGAACAGATAGGGCCGGTCACTTTGTGCACAACAGAATACAAACCGCAGAAATTGGATATATCAAAAGATATTGGTATCGAGGTCAAGGAGGTTTCAAATGTACAGGATGCCTTGAATTATTTCCTAGGGCCTTCCAAATAACAATCTTAATTTTCTATACAACTCGTTAATCCATATTACAAAATTTGCCAGAAACTTCTCTTTTCTTTCCAATCTTCTGCTGAAAATGGACTCCTCTGATATGAACAGTCTTTTGAGATGATTGATGTCCGCCTTGGGCGAAAAGAAAATATATATGGGTATGCCCAACGAGATTAAAACGGATCCCATTATCTTGTCTAATGTCGAAGTCGAGTAAATCAAATAGAGGCATACAACGATTCCTATCCATGGGATGACATTCTGTCCTGGAAGACCCTTCTCTTTATTTTTTGTCAGAATAATTAGGGAAAAACAGGTCAACAGAAAAGAGAACGCCAAGTTGAATACTGAGAAAGAAATCAAGCCGGTAATCCCTGAGAATATCGAAACGACAAATGCTATCATTCCCTGTATAATCAGCGACATGTAAGGGGTGCCATATTTTGGATGTATTTTTGCAAAGATTTTTGGGAACAGGCCGTCTATCGACATAGCATAGGAAAGTCTGGCCGTGCCGAGAATGCCAGATTCGTCTGAGCCCGAAACCGAAAGCATGGCACCGGAACTCATTATTACCGCACCCAATGATCCCAAGAGCGCCGTGCCGACAAGTATAAGAGGCGCTGAAGTTTTTGTCAATTGGGTCCAGTTTATTGTGCCGTATACTACGAAATTCGTAGCCAGATAGAATAATGTGACAAACAATATGCCTGTTATGATTGCCTTTGGGATAGTCCTTTTCGGATCTTTAACTTCGCTTGCTGGCAATGTGCCCAATTCAAATCCGGCATATGCCCAGAATATCAGAACCAGCGCAGTGCCGAAATTACCGATACCGAGCGGCGTAAATGGCGAATAATTAGACAGGAAAGTATTTGGTTCGTTGACGAAATACATCAGGCCGACAATTATAAGCAAAAATAAAGGAGAAAGTTTGAGCAAAGTCAAGACATCATTCAACTTGCCGGAAGCCTTTACACCGAGTATATTCACAAAGGTCAAGCCGAATAGGAACAGCCCTTTTACCAAAACCTCTTGTAGAAAATCCAGATGAATAAAATACTGGAGGTAGTTCGTGAAAGTAATCGCAAAAACGGGCAATGAAAGCACTTCCGCTATCCACATGCTCCATCCGGCAAGAAACCCGTAAAAATCATCGAACGCCTTGGAAACAAACGCGAACGACCCGCCGACCTTTGGAACGTAATAGCTGGAATATGCAAAGACCAACGCCATCAATATTGCAATTATTCCGGCGGCCAGCCACACTATAATGGAAAACGGTCCGATCAATCCGGCTGTAATCGCCGACGCTATGTAAATGTCGCTGCCGACTATCGAGCCTATGACTATGTTGGTCAAATCAAAATACGACAGCTCTCTTTTAAGGTTCATAATACAAGTTTCGGAATCCTGGGATTTAACTCTTGGTGACTTGCAGACCAATAGGATAAAATATCCGGCATGTTAATGTAAATTATGGAAACGTTCACAAAGGAGGAAATACGGGATATAATAATTTCCATCATCGCATTGGTTGTAGTTTTTGCTTGGAGGGGGCCATTTCCGAATTTCGGAGTCGATGTCAACTTAATTCCATATTATGTGATTGTAGTAATTACAGCATTCTTGCTTCATGAACTGGCGCATAAATTTGTAGCCAACAAGTTTGGCATGGTTGCACTTTACAAGATGTGGCCGCAGGGAATATTGTTCGGTCTCATATTCATGCTATTCGGGTTAAGGCTGGTCGCGCCCGGCGCGGTTGTAATCCATCCGTACAAATTCGGCAGGTGGGGATTCAGAAGACCAAGACCGGAAGTGGCGACCAATGAAATGGGACTTATAGCCGTCTCTGGACCTGCCGTGAATCTGCTTTTGGCGATTGTATTTTCCCTGTTCAACGGCTCGTTATTTCACTATCTGACTGCAATCAACGCTTGGCTGGGATTCTTCAACCTTATACCGATACCGCCTTTGGACGGGAGCAAAGTGCTGCTGTGGAAACCTTGGGTGTGGGGATTCCTTGCGCTATTGGCGATTTTATTATTAATTTTAAGTGGCGTATAAAATACAATGCAATACATAGCCGACTTTCATCTGCACTCCAAGTATTCCAGAGCCACAAGCAAAAACCTTAGCTTGGAAACTCTGGCCGAAGGCGCCAAGATAAAAGGGCTTGATATTTTGTCCGCGCCGGACTTTACGCACCCTATCTGGCTCAAGGAAATGAAATCAAAGTTGATGTCAGAAAAGGACGGCATATTCGAATTCAACGGTATTAATTTCATTTTGACATCCGAAATCGCCACGATCGACAAGTTTGGCGGCAAGACCAGGCACGTGCATCACAATATTCACGCACCGTCATTTGAAATAGTGGACCAGATAAATGAACTGTTAGGAAAGTTTGGAGACTTGAAATCTGATGGAAGACCAATGTTGACAGTATCACCTGCAGAAGTTGTTGAGATTCTGATGGAAATAAGCAAGGACATTCTGATATACCCAAATCATGCTTGGACGCCGTGGAGATCCGTCTTCGGTTCTATAGGCGGCTATAACTCTCTGGAGGAATGCTATCAGGACCAAGTAAAAAATATATACGCATTAGAAACAGGACTTAGTAGTAATCCTGCAATGAACTGGATGTGGTCCAAGCTCGACAACATAATGCTGCTTTCCAACAGCGATGCGCATTCTGCGAACCCATGGAGGCTTGGAAGGGAAGCGAATGCATTCGAATTCGAAAAACTGGCATTCGGTGAAATTAACGACACAATAAAAAAGAAAGATGGCAAGAGGTTCTTGTTTACAATCGAGGTCGACCCGAATTATGGGAAATACCATTTCACCGGGCACAGGGACTGTAACGTGAACCTTCACCCGAAAGATGCGATAAAATTGAACAACATATGCCCGAGGTGCAAAAGGAAGCTTACTGTGGGCGTGCTGCAGAGGCTGGAACAATTGGCCGATAGGGAAGAAGGCTATGTGCCGGAGAATGCCATACCTTTCAAATCACTGTTGCCGTTGTATGAAATAATCTCATTCGTGACTGGACAGAACCAGCTCTATTCGAAGAAAGTTATCGAGGAGCAGAACAGGCTTATAGACAGGTTCGGCAGCGAATTTAATGTCCTGTTGAATGTTAGCAGGGAAGAACTTGTCAAAGTCACCAGTGAGAAAATAGCTGATGCGATTTTAAAAATCAGGTCGAGCAAAATAGGATTCGAAGCCGGCTATGACGGTGTGTATGGAAAGCCTATTCTGAATGACGATTTCAGGAAGTCGAATAGCTATGTTGACCAGAAGAGTTTGGCAGATTTTAATAAGCTTTGATCACAAGTGTAGAATATCACGGGTCTGTAGTCTAATGGCAGGACTGGAAAACTGAAACCTCTTTCACGTGGAGGAAATCCCGGTTCGAATCCGGGCAGACCCACTATCAAATGTATCATATTTCGCGGTTTAAAAATTTTCTAGACAAGACTCACATCAATTGTTCTCGTGAATGTTGCCTGACCACTGTTGTACCATCTTGCCGTTTCTGCAACAATGCAATAATTTGCTGCGACAGGTGCATCGGTACAATCCGTGGTTACTCCAATAGAATTACCGTTTATATCAAGAGACGCAGATATCGAACAGACAACAGAACCGGAACAAGTGTCCCTTTTCAGTGTATATTTCTGATCTTGTGGGAATCCCCGGTCCCAACCTATACCACCCAGAGTTATACGTATTTTACTTGGTGTAACAGCAGACGGTTGCACTGCCAAATTTATACATTCTGTTGGTTTATTGGCAGACAATTGACGGGTCACTACTGATGTACCTGAAGTCACTGTCGCTGGCTGTGGACTATCGCAATACGATTGTGTAGTCGTGGGTGGTGTAGATGCGGATGCACCACTCGTGCTACTAGGAGGACTAAATGCTTTTATCAATGTAAAACTGGTCGAGACATCCAAAAGATAGTTGTAAGATAACTGTATTCCTATCGGATATTGGGAAACATCATTAGTTGTTACTGACAAATAACATGTCAACCTGCCCTTACCGCCTATAAGGACTATCTGGGTATTACAGTTTGTTAGGCTTGAAGATGATGATGTAAGTGAAACTGTTACTCTATCCAAGCCAGTCAAAGATGTAGAATCCGAACCTGTATAGGCCCTACCACCCCCTATATTTTGTACTTCTATCTGAACTGGAATGGTTGGACTACCAGATATTAATGGAGCCGGACTTGTAAATGTGACCGAAAGTGGACCTTTCTGTGACTGTTGAGCTATCACACCACGTTGCAACGACTGTTGGTTTGAGGAAGAAAGTGTCCTATAATAATTTACATTTACCACTCTTATTGTAGCTTCGGCCTGTGACGCATATGTGTATGTGATTCTGGAACCGACATTATAAGTGTTTGTCGTACTTCTGGCTTTCGTTGTGATTAACCATATTATATTTTGATCCTGTCCTTCCGATGTGCCTAATTGTGGATTTGCACCGAATAAATTAATGCCAGTTGACGATCCTTGCGCCGATGCGCTAAAATCAGTTGGTAATCCTGACAATGTCGCGGCGAGACCTGTAGCATCATTTTCACCGGTGTTCTTAAGTGTTAATGTCAATGTAATCGGTGTACCGCTTTCTACGGACTGTGGTGATGCAGAAAATTCCTTTACTATGACGCCTGCACTGCCACCAGCCGTTGAAGAACCTGTGCAACCTGCTAGAAATACAATGGAAATTACCGAAAGGAGTATAATTTCTTTCCTAAGTTTCATTTTTCTCTTTAATTAATTGGTAGAGAATATATAAATTGGTTATCGCGCGGGCTATCCCAGGCTCCTGGAGACTGTTATGGAAGATGTTTTTTCCACCGCATAACTGTAATCCAAAACCATATCTATAGGCAATACCTTACTTGTTTCTATACCAGCTGTGTCAACATAGCAGACAATCTTACCCTGTTTTCCATTTGATAGTCTAACTGTTGTAAGAACCCCAAATGGATTTACAACATCGTCACCACAATTTGTAACTCCAGAAACTCGTATGTTGGTTATTTGATCGGAAGTTTCACGAGTAGGTTTATATCTATCTGGTAAACTTACCAATGTAAATGCCTCCCCGCTTCCAACATTAGTTATATCAAACTCGATAGGTATCTTGCCGCCGTTTGCAAACGTTTCTTGTGTTTTAACAGAAACGCTTATGGGACCGGACGAAACCGATATGCTGGATATGCCTGGATTCTCTTTTGATTTTTGTTCGTCTGACAATGTCTGATAATAGTTGCTACTCAACACTTTATACAGAACGGATACCGATGTTTTATATTCAAAATACAATCTTCCTGTAAAGTCATATTTTTGTTCGAATGGATTTTTGGGTGATGTCAATTTCCATGCGATTACGTCCTGGCCCCCCTTAAGCTGGTGGGCTGGATCGGCTCCTTGTATGTTTGGGACTGTTTTCGTCCTGACCTCGGTAATTTTCCAATCATCTAAACCTATCAATTCACCATTAACTTTCTCTGCATTGCTTTCGCCTGTGTTTTCTATCAGCATGATTATTATCAGGTCCGAATTGCCGCCTATTCTATTGAGCTGTGGTGCGAATTTTTGAATTGTCAAACCGTCGTTGGCGGTATATGTCTGTTGCTGTACACAACCAGCGAGGAAGATTATTGCAGCTAATGAACCGAAAATTAGGATTTCACGACAATGGCGGCTGTATGACAAAATTTTCCCTCCTTATGAATTGGTAAGTGTAGCTATACTTTACGCTTAAGATGCTTGTAAATTCGGTTTGTGCGCTTGTCGGCTTGAATGTGCAGACCAGTGTATTGAATGTCTTATTGACTGGGAACTTGGATGTGCCTGTGTATTTCCCCTGAACTGATGGTGTGTCTGCGGGGTTCGTATCGAAGCTTGGGCAATTTGTCGGCTCCAAATTTACTGTTGAAAAAATCACATTTTTTCCGGGCACATTCAATGGCGGCTTGTCATTCACTGTGCCGATTTCATTCATTACAAATTTTGTTACAAACTCGTTTCCATTTACACCCCAATACTGCTTTACAACCTGATTGCCAACTTTCACTTCCCTTTCAATCAAGGGCTGTATATCGAAGACTACAGGGCCGTAATTCGGCGTGCTTTGCGAGAATTTGAATGACGGCTCCCTTTTAATCGCAGAGTCTATAACTGGTATTATAGCTTCCCTATTTCCGTTGTGGTCATAGTTGACCAATATGCTGGCTGTGAAGGGCGTTGGTGACTTGACTTGTGTTGATTTCAGTTTTATTGCAATGTGCCTGCTGTCCAATTGGTCGATTTTATCGAACTGACAAATGTATGCATTGTCTTTGTTGACACGATATGTAGGCAGACCACAATCCAAGTTGGCAACAGTAAATCCAGGCAAATCAAAAAAGTTTACAATCACTTTCTTCACGGTAACATCGGCATTGTTCTGAACATCGAATTCCATAGACGTATAAGTGCCAGCGTAAGGCGCCCGGTTATCGATTATGAAATTCTCGATTGTTATTGCATCGTTTTTGTACTGTATTTGCCCCGCCTGCTGGCTGCAGCCAGAGATAAACACTATCAAAATCGGCAGGGAGAATAGTAGAAGATTCCTCATAATATAAATTCGTTGCTAAAGCTATTATTTCTATGAGCTTTGCCGATTTCATATACCAATACTATATCCAGCCTATATTCCTCAACCAAGGCTATAATTTCGTCAACACGCTGACCTATGCGTTCATTGTTGTCATAGCAGCATATCTGTCGTTCAAGTTCATAGAAAAATCCAAAATCAAGATAGACAGGAACTTTGTTGTATCGATAGTTACACTTGTCGTGTTCGGAACGATGGTAAGATTATTGGAGGAATACGGCATAGTTGTTTCGTATTTCCTAGTCACGCCCCTGATATGGATAGAAGTGTTTGCTCTTGTATTCGCCCTTTTCCTGGTTTCAAGACTCGTGGAGAAAAGATTCAAAATACCCTACTACAAAACGCTGACGCTTGCCGGGATATTGCTGATTATAATTCCAATGACTCTTGTCTTGAGCCAAATAAAGCAGCTTAAGGGAATGGGAATTGCCTTGGGATTGATGATACCATTTGCTGTAATACTGTACCTTGTAAAATGGAAGCTCGGAAACAAACTCGTCGCAATGTCGCACATATTCGATGCAACTGCCACATTTACAGCAATACAATTTTTCGGGTTCAAGGAATTGCACGTTGTTCCCAGACTTTTGATTGGGGCATTTAGCCCCGTGTCATTTATTATAATTAAAGTCATCGTGGTAGTTGGTGTCTTGCTTTTGATCGACCGTTATTCAGAAGACAAGAACTTCAACAATTTTCTCAAACTTATTATAGCGATAATAGGCTTTGCGCCTGCAATTAGGGACTTTTTCCTGTTGGGATTGGCTAGCTAGAATAGACAACCAGGATTACATCCCCCAGTTTTATGAAAGAATCCTTTTCAAATGAGAACGAAATGGTGTTGTTCGTACCGACTGCTATATTGTTTCCAAATATGTCTTTACCCAATGTTTGGTTTATGGCAGCCAGTGGTGGCCTGTCGGTATAGACAACCTGATTATTAATTTTTATAAACATTTCCTGCAACGGTGATGAATATTCTTTTACAAGGGACTGAAGCTGGAAATAACGGAACCCTAAGACTTCGTTCTGGCTCAATTGGAACGTTCTCTCCCTTTGGGAAGTGTCCTTATAATCTATGACGAAATCCGCCTTTTCAATCTTGTAGAAAGCATTTGTCCAGAACTGGAATATCGAAGTTCCAGTTGTTCTGATTGTTACAACGTTTGTGGTGTTTAGGAGCGATTTGTCCAAAGGAACAACTACCTTGCCCACATCGGTTTTCTTATTGTATACTTCCTGACCGTTCACTTCGACTACAAGATTTCCCATCTTGTTTGTATCTACGACATAAAGGTCCAAGTGCGCTGTGTTTGTAATGGAAACCTTTTCTGGGGGAAATGCAATAGAAAATGATTCAGAAGAATATGAAAAAGTACCGCTCACGACCTGAATGTTCTCCTTGGAAAACAGCGTTTCGGACCCCTTTGAATATCTCACTTCCACATCGCCTAATGAAATTGGTCTTGAAGTTAACTGTATTGAGGAAACATTGGCGACATTTACTGATAATGAAAACGATGAACTCCCGCCGGCACTTTTGACTGTGATAATTCCAGCATAAGTTCTCAAAGATGCTGTTGTAGGCACTTGGATTTTCACTTTAAGTGCAGTAGAATTGTCAACATCGAAATTCGTCTTATCGAAACTTAACCAGTTACTTAATTCACCAACACTAGTTATTGACACATTAGAAATCTTTCCTCCATCGCTACTTTTTATATTAACATTGAATGTGTAGGAATCTCCTCTGGCAAGAGTTAGCGATAAAGCCTTCTGGTCGATTATGGGGGAGGATGATGAGGATGTGAATACCATCGTTAGTATCAAGATAAAAAGGACGCCTGCGGCAATTATCCAAACGAATTCGTCCCAGATTTTCTGCTCGCCTTTTTGTGACATACTCTACTTGTTATTTGGAGAATAAACAATAAAAATCAGATGCGTTCAGACTGTTTTTTGAGTTTTGTTATATAACCCGTAATGACATTCAGTAACTTCTTTGAACTTACTGTATAATTGTCCCTAAGAAATTGCTTGTTCTTAGAAAAATCACCAGAGAACTTATCCCTGTATTTATCGAAAATTTCCACTCCTGCATTCTTGACTTGTGACGTTTTTATTCGACCCATTCAATCATATCCTAAGGAGTTATTCTTTGTATAGTATAAAAGGTTACGTCCGACTCGCGATCTACCACAGCCCACACCATCGTGGCTCTTATGTTATGTGCTAACCTTACTGCACGAGACATCTCCGGCAAGGAAAATGCGGATTCTTCTGCAACGGCATGGACTACGAATTTAGTATGCTCATGGGCAGCTTTGGGACCCCTTTTCAGTTTAACTCCCCTTTCATAAACGCGGAAATGACAGCCGAACTTGTAACCTGTTTTAACCAGATATCCCCTTTCGCGCAGATCACGGTAAACGATGTATTGTGGGTGGAATTCATGCACCTTTTCGCTACCTATTTTCATCAAGTCTTCGAAGGATAGTTTCTTGCTCTTGCCGTCTTCCTTTCTAGTAATCTTTAACTTGCCTTTTTCCACAAGATAGACTGCTTCAACCAAATCCATTTCCAGTCTGTTCGGTTCTTCTTCTGGCAAAGGTTTGCCATAGCCAGCTTCGTCATAAAGAATTGCATTATCCTTATCCCAGATTACTACACGCTCTTCTACAATATCGCCTTCCCAAATCTTTTCAGCCGACATACTAACAAGTATGGTTATGTGACTTTTAAAAGGTTGAAGAATTGTTGCAAAGGTTACTGATATCTGCATTACCTTCTAGTGTATCAATTCTTTGCTGCAACTTGGTTCGAGGAGGACAAAATCCAAACTTTTTCCAAATGTCGTATTTAGTAAAATGTACGGGATTATGAAAACCTATAGATTCCATCCATTTCTTCAGGTTTTTCTTACCATGTATAAATAGATAATTCTTAATGTAAAATTTATCAGTTCGCTTATCATACTCCTTAGAGTCCAAAATCTTCGTCGAAGTTATTCCTAAAGACTTCAGAATTTTGCTACATTGACGAACAAGTATATTGCTACTGCATCCTAGCTGTATATAAGGATCACTGTACTTTCCTTTAAAATTCTTTTTGAAAGATAAACAAAAGTCCGTATCTGCAAGACCCCGCATAAAAGCTGATTTAATTTCTTTTGTGCTATTGAAGATAATGTCTGGTATATACGTCTCGACTTTTTTACCCCATTGTAAACCAATCGAAGTAAAATAAAATGTCATGACTGCTTTAGATTCGAATTTTATGTAGCATGTACCGGCACTTTTGTGATAATATAAATTTAATTTCAGATTGAACAGCTTGTTTTTGGTTGGAATTACGATATTTCTAAAATACTCCTTATCTTCCTTGATATTACCGAAGACGCCGATTCTATGTATCAGAGTTCCATGTTTATTCCGCCATAAAGGCATGGATCCATCCCCAACCTGAATTCCTACATCTTCAGCTAAAAGAGGTGTCAAGTCAGATGGCACACAAATACCTCTAATGGTATCTTCCCGACTAAAGAGAACATCGTTATTATTCAGAGGTGTAGTGGGGGTAGAGAGATTTGAACTCTCGACATTGCGGGCTATTTCAGATAACTCACCGCGCTTCAGGCGGTTACTATCGGGTAGCCTCTTCTCCCGGACTGAGTTATACCCCCATATCATTCTAATCAACCTTTATTTTATATAAATCTTTGGAATAATCAGACTTTGGTAGGGGGTAATTTCCCACATTAAAGATCTGTAAAAAATCGGCTATAATTTTATTCAACTTTAAGCATGTATTTAGGATCGACTTTCGCTATTTCTGTGCCATATTCAAAAGCCGACTTCCAAACTCCTTTACCTTTAGAGTTTGCTTTAAAATTGGTAATTCCGGTTTCTTTCTCTTCGCCGACTTTTTCTAATCCAATGGTAAATGATTTATTTGCAAAAATTATGAGTAAATCGTGTCCATCAGTAAAATGTGCGTACCACCCGAGTTTTAAGTTTCTCTCTAGTTTTTCGGCAACTTTATCGATTTCTTTGTTATAGACTTCTACCGTATGTATATTCCAAACTATCGTTTCTTTACCTTCTGCGTTCTCTTCAATCACGGTTCTTATAACTTTTATTCCAAATAGTAGACTGCTGTCGGTTAGACTCTCTTCTATTATACAACCCTTCCATGTCATCTTTTCCGACCTAACCTGTATTTCAATCCTTCCTTCACAATATATATCAACACGCCAGCCACTATCGTTATACCGCGTGTGACTCCGCTTTTTCTATGATAGACAACTTTTACCGGCACCTGATCGATTTTAAGTTTGTTTTTTATAACCCCGATCAGAATTGAATTGTCCACCACGTAACCGCCGATAATATACCCCTTGATTTTTTCTATAGCATTCCTGCTGATTCCTATGAGGCCGCAGTTGGTGTCTTTCAAACTGGTGCCAAAAAGTATATTGAATGCATTTCTCCATACGAAATTTCCAAGCTGGTGCCTTAGAGGGACTTCTTCCCAATTCCTATGTCCCATCACAAAATCGGATTTGTTCTTTTCCAAAGCGTTGAAGATGGCCATGGCTTCTTTCGGATGGTATTGCATGTCCGCATCCATCAACACGACGCATGTGAAATCGGGATGATGTTTGAGGAGATAATCTATGCCGGATTTTATCGACTCGCCTTTGCCTTTGTTCCTCTCATGCCTTATTGTAATAGCACCGTTCTTCTTGGATATGCCAAACGTATCGTCGGTTGAACCGTCGTCCACAACAATGGGTGTTACGCCGAGTTTTTTCACTTCTTTCAATACCTGTCCTATATTTTTCTCTTCATTGTAGGCAGGTATTATTGCAAAGCGTGACATACGTGAAAATATGAATATGCATCTTTATTTAAACCGACCCGATCGCATGAAAGATTTATAGTTTTGGGAACACAGCTATTTGAGAGGTAACATGCCTAAAGAACCTGAATTGACTCAAGAAGAAATTGAAATATCCCGAACCAGAATGCCCAGAGGAATAGAAATTTTGGGCGTAGTTGAAATGATGCTTGGCGGCGACAAACTGCGGGTAAAGTGCTATGATGGAAATACAAGAATTTGCCGCATACCGGGAAAGCTGAGAAAGAAAGTCTGGATTAGAGTCGGCGATTATGTTTTGGTGGAGCCGTGGAGCGCGCAATCGAATGAAAGGGCGGACATTGTTTTCAGATATACGTCAACTCAAGCCAACTGGCTTAGAAGAAAGAATTACATAAAATAGATGCGTTATTTTTAAGGACTGAAACACAAGTAGCTTCAGATGGAACATGTTTAAAAGCTTGTTGAGGGCGTTCTTAGACGGTGTCATAGCCAGCTTCCTGTTTTACATCATTGGCGGAATTCTCGTATCTTTCATGGGTTCGTTGCCATATTTGATAGCCAACTCGCTGGTATTCGGTGTTCTGGTTTTGATTGTTGACTATATTCTGCAAAATATAGCACACCTTTAAATCGCTCCCAAGTAAATAATAGGCGTGAGTGTATGATGGAACATTTATCGATACCAAAGGAAAGACTGGCCATTCTGAGAAAGTCGAATGTGTGGAAAGAACGCCTTAAGGAATTCCTGGATGTGGGTGTGGATATCAAGGAAGATGTAGAAATAACCGGAGATTTGTTCCAAGTGCTTCGGGTGAAAGAAATATTGAAAGCTTTTGGTAGGGGGTTTTTATTCGAAGAAACTTTGGACCTGCTTGATGAAGATTATTTTTTGGACATCATTGATATATCCCAGTTTGCCGGGAAATCTAAAAAAAGGCAGAGTATACTGATAGGAAGAGTTATTGGCGAAGGCGGCGTCACAAAGAAAATGATAGAGAAATTGTCCATGGTTAAGATTGCAATCTACGGCAAGACTGTTTCTATAATAGGAAAACCGGAAAACATTAAAATCGCGAGGGGCGCGGTCGAAATGATTTTATTTGGTAGCAAGCACAATAGTGTTTACAGATTTCTAAAAGAGAACAAAGTGGTGTAAGTGGCTGAAAGGATTATTACTGCAGAAGAGTTAGCCCAGCAATTGAGGGCCGTAAGCGTTGCCGAATTTTTTGAAAAAAACAGGCACCTGCTGGGATATGAAAACCCGACAAAGGCTCTCATAACAATCGTTAAAGAGTTCGTCGATAATTCTCTGGACGCTTGCGAGGAAGCAAGGATACTGCCTGATGTCAAGGTTGTTGTCAGGGAGGTTGCGCCCGACAGGTTTAAGGTCAGGGTTGAAGACAACGGACCCGGGATAGTCGAGGAGAAGTTGTCGCTTGCATTTGGCAAACTGTTGTACGGCTCCAAGTTCCATAGGTTAAAAATGAGCCGTGGTACACAGGGATTGGGCGCTTCAGGTTCAATACTTTATTCACAACTTACAACCGGCAAGCCTGCAAAGGTAACATCCAGTATTGGCAAGGATATTCACGAGATAGAACTTATGATAGACGTCAATAAGAATGAGCCGAAAATAATTTCGCACAAACAGGAAAAAAACCCGAACAAATGGCACGGAATCAAGATTGAAGTCGAAACTGAAGGCAGATACATCGAAGGCAAACAATCGGTAATGGAATACCTGAGGCAGACTGCGATGTGCAACCCATACGCGAAAATTATTTATGACGGACCAGCCGGAAAGATTGAATTTGAAAGAGGCGCGAAAGAATTGCCGCCTTTGCCTAGGGAAATAAAACCCCATCCATATGGAGTTGAAGTCGGGTTATTGAGAAGGATGCTTGCGGGCACAAATTCCAGGAACCTGACGGGTTTCCTCACATCGGATTTTTCAAGAGTCGGAAGAAACTCGGCCTTGGAAATTTTGAAACTCGCCAAACTTGATGGGAATAAAAAACCCGTTGATATCACGCACGATGAAACCGTTGAACTTCACAAAGCGATGCAGATGGTAAAGTTGATAGGACCTCCCACGGATTGTTTGTCGCCGCTCGGCGAAAAGTTGCTTGAAGAGGGATTGAGAAAGGAGACGAAAGCCGAGTTTGTCGTCGCTGTGACAAGACCTCCGAGCGTATACAGGGGAAACCCGTTTGAAATAGAATGCGCGCTTGCGTTCGGCGGTGAGCTGCCACAGGAAGGGGGTGCACAATTATTCAGATTTGCGAACAAGATGCCGTTGTTGTATCATGCCAGCGACTGCGCTACAACCGAGTCAGTAATCGATACAGACTGGAGAAGATACGCGTTCTCGCAATCATCCGGCCAGTTGCCGCAGGGGCAGCTCGCCATATTAATACACTTCGCCTCGGTTTGGGTGCCTTACACATCAGAAGGGAAACAGGCCATAGCCAATTATGAAGAAATTATAAAAGAGATGAAGCTTGCTTTGCAGGAAGCCGGGAGGCAGTTGGCGATTTATGTAAGAAGAAAACACAAGATGAAAGAAGGCCAGATGAGAAGGGAATTGTTTGAAAAGTACATACCCGAACTCGCCGAATCGCTGGAGAAACTGACCAACGACAAAAAGGAAAAGTTAATTGCCGGCTTGGAAAAAATTGTTAAAAGGAATGGAGTGAAAACAGATGGAGAAGAAACAGGAAACGATAAAGAATCTGAAACGACTGGGAAGTAAGGTAACGGGCGATATTGAAAAGGGAGAGAATCCCTCTTTAGACGTGCCCATCAGGACTCTGTCGAATGTGAAATACGATCCGACACGGAAAATGATAACGATGGGATCTGGAATGGCGAAAAGATATTTCTTTAATGTCGGTCATGTCAGAAAATTCGTTCAGACCGTTGAAGCTGCCGCGCTTGCAAAAGAATTGAATGAGATGAACAAACATCTGAGCCTGAGAGAAGCCTTCTACAGAATGAAAAGGACTCTGCCGGATTCGAACATAAATCTTGTTGATGAGCAGGAAGAATCGAACGAAGCGATAGAAGATCTTGAATTAATCACAGGCGCATCAAGAGAGTTGCTGCATGTAAACGCAAACAAGCTGGGATCCATCGCTGGAAAGGTTGTGATAGAGGACAAAGGCGATGTGATAGACTGGAGCAAGCTGGGTTCTGGGGGATGGTCGATACCGAGCAATGTAGAGGATATAGTCTTCAAGAAAGTCGATGCGAAATTCATAATTTATCTGGAAAAGGCGGCAGAATGGGAAAGATTGCATGAAGACCGAGTATGGGAAAAATTAAATTGTATAATTATTTCAAGTCAAGGACAGGCCACTAGAGGCATCAGAAGATTATTGCAGAGGCTGCATCTGGAATACAAGCTGCCTGTATACATTTTAGTCGACGGGGATCCGTGGGGAGCATATATCTACTCCGTTATAAAATACGGTTCAATCAGTTTGGCGCATATCTCGCAGGAACTTGCCATACCGGGTGCCAGAATGCTTGGCCTCACCGCAGAGGATGTCGTAAAGTATGATTTGAAGAAACATATAATCAAGTTTGAAGAAGTTGACATCAAGAGATTGGAACAGGTGAAAAACTATGACTGGTTCAAAGACAATAAGGAATGGCAGAAACAGTTCAAGTTGTGGAAAGAACTGAACGGCAAAGTTGAGCTGGCCGCGCTGGCTTCGAAGGGAATAACATTCATTTCCGACCATTACATACCCGATAAGATTAAGAATAAGGAATTTCTTGATTAGATTTAAAGCTTGATGTAAAAGTATTTTTATGCCACAGTAGCTCAGACGGTAGAGCACCCGCCCTGTAGTCATCACAGGCAAGCGGAAGGTCGTGGGTTCAATTCCCACCTGTGGCTTTCATATTTATGAGAGAAACCTCGCATCTTGATTTTTTATTAAAAGCTGTCTTTATTATATCATTATCCCTGTCGTTTGTTTTGTGGAGTGTTCCTATTTTATCGTCTAGTTATGGTATGTGGCTGGTTTTGCAAAAAAATAGTAATGTCCATATGAATCCTGCTGATTTGGAAAATTACAATAATCGAATAATAGAATTTTTTAAGACTGGTTCGAATTTAGAATTTCTGAATGCAAATGAATCAAGCCACATGAATGACGTCGGATATATTGTAAATAACTCCAATGCGATAGCCGGTATTTCTTTGGCGATGTTGATGTTCAGCGCTTACTTTCTAACAGACAGAAAAGATTTCATCATAAAATCGACGAAAATTGCATCTGCTGTTGTTTTTTCAGTAATATTACTAATTGCAGTATTTGCTTATTTGGATTTTCAGACAGCCTTTCTTTTATTCCATAAAATCTCTTTTGTAAACAATTTCAGTTTTCCATCAGACAGTTTTCTGAAAACTCTTTACCCAGATGGATTTTTCTTGGAATTGGGCATGGTTTATTTATTGTCGGTGATGATACCCAGTCTTATAGTTGCTGTAATTTTCTTTAAGCTTAAGTAAATTGACTTTTATTTTTAACAATAGGGGGTCTTGGTTTAACCTGGTCAGAACGTTCGGCTCCAGACTTTTTGTCATGGAGAATTGACAACAGATGAAAGAAGACACCGAATGATAAGGGTTCAAATCCCTTAGACCCCATTTAAACTCCGTAACATGCTACAGAAAGTGCGAAGGCTGCCGCATGAGACATCAGCAAGATGCTTGTTGCCTGCCCGACAAACAATCCTATGAAACCTATAACAATAAGAACAGAAAGCACGCCACCTGTAACTAGACTGCCGAGAACACCGACACCGATTAATATCATCGGTCCTATTTTACCAAAGAATTTGGTGAATACATAAATAACACCGGCAAAACCAATGAACGCAATTAAAATTGCTTCTGTGCCTCCGCCACCCGCAAACAGCTGGACCATCACTTTCAGTACATTAACGTATACGCTGGCTAAAAATGAAAACAATGGAAGGCAAATCCCCATAATGATATTATAGCATTCTATCTATATTTATTTCCAGCCGTGTTTACCCCTCAGCGGAACGAATATTACCGGTAAGATTTCCTTTTTGATTAATTTTCCCGATGTCATTTTCCTGACCTTAATCAGATTCTGTTCGCCTTCGGGAGAACCTACTACGATCAGAATAATGCCGTTCGTCTTGAGCTGTTCAACCAGTGGCTTGGGTATGTCAGGAGACGCTGCGCTGACGATGATTTTATCATAAGGCGCATATTGTTGACATCCGAACGAACCATTTCCACGAATTAAAACAATGTCTTTGTAACCAGCTTCGTCCAGATTCCTTTTCCCGAATTTGTATGCGTCCTTATTGATTTCTATCCCGACTACCTTTCCTTTGTTTCCGACCATTTCGCGGATATACGCCAAAAGTATGCCTGATCCTGCGCCTATTTCCATTACTTTGTCACCATGCTTCAATTTCAGCTCGGACAAAGTTATCGCATGCATATGTGGCGCACTTATTGTTTGACCGCCTGGAATGGGCAACGGCGTATCATCATACGCTTGACCATGATATTCTTCAGGTACGAATAACTCGCGTAGCACTTTTAACATTGCTCTCTTAACCGCGGGCGATTTTATGTATCCCGATGACTGCAGATTAAGAATCATTCGCTTTCTTTCCTCGAACCCCATAATCTATTGTTGGTAAAGAAATAGAAAAGCTAGTGCTGTTTCATGGGAAGTTGTGGACTAAAAACGGGTAGACAAAAACGAAATAGATAAAAGCTAGTGCAGCGCCGATTAAAATGCCCCATGTCCCACGGACTTTGAATGTGGATATCAGAATGAGGGAAAACGGAACGTAGAATGAGTTTAAGAAAGTTATCATAATCAAGGAAGAAAAGGATATCACAAACCCCAGTGCTAAATTAAAGCCCGAAGACGAGAATATTTTCATTTCTTGTAAAATGAGATATATGGCGTAAGAAAATAGGAAAAACGGCAGAACCAATGTATAGGTTACATTGGGCCACTTTAGCAGTTCTGCAGATATGCCCAATGCCTGGCTAACTGCAGAGATTATTGTTGCGTACAAATCCATAATAAGTATTTAATCTGTGAATTAATAACAAATTTCTATTATACAACTAATAACTAGGTGGCTCGAGTTTTTGTTTGTTAATATTTTTCTTATTGTCGATCTCCATTGCCTTCTTTTCGAGTATTTCTACTGCCTTATCAAGGCTATCGGCACGAATTTTTTTATCGGCGTCTGCTAATGCATCGGGTATATTCAAAGAAGCCTTGCCTGTATTATTCCCATTTACATCGATAAGCCACTTTTTATAATAATTGTAGGCATTTTCCAATTTCATACCACGGTAACCTGGGGCACCTGTTCCCCATACATGTGCACGATTCAAAACAATAAAACCGACACCCAACACGTAAAGCACTCCGAATGCGCCGACACTATACGACCCGAGTGTCGCAAACATGACATACACAGCCTGCACGAAAACCCCAAGTGGTATGGTTGAAATTGCGATTATTGCCGGAAGTATCCAGTTGATCCATGTTATGTTTCTGAAAATTTGGATTTCTTGCATAAATGCCGCGACTATCAGATATATGCCTAAAAATGGCACGGCACCCAAATAGATTATAGCCGGTAGATAGTTCCAATCACTCGGAATCCCGATAGATGTTAAAAAATTCGAAAATTCTCCAGATCTCATTGTATCTGGCACTGTATAAGTTGCCACAGAACCTAGGAGACCCATCAATGTAAAAATCGCGATGGGAATGAAAAGGACAAGGAATGTAACCCAGTTTACCATATTACTCTCATATCCATATTATTTTTAATCTATTTAAATTTCAATATTTTCGCGATCAGCGCGGGGCTGGACCTAATCCTACTGTATTAAATCCATGTGCTGGATTTGTAACAAAACCCACGGCAGCACTAAGTCTGTGGACAGCTGCTTCACGATGGTTTCCTGCCCAATTATTATCAGCTTCTGTTAATGCTGTTGTAATTTCGCCTACATTTGCATGAGCATGATTTTGCGTTCTTGCATGAATGAGCCATGTTCTCATTCTGTTGTATCTGTCCTCCAATCTCAGACCTTGATAAGTACCGGCATTGGTATATCCCCATCTATCTGGACCCAACTGCCGTAAGAAAATCCATCCTACACCCAAAACAAAAAGTGCTCCGAACGCGAATACGCCGTACATGCCCATTGCAGCCAGCATCGCA
Source organism: Candidatus Aenigmatarchaeota archaeon (assembly GCA_016187415.1). Classification (GTDB taxonomy): domain Archaea; phylum Aenigmatarchaeota; class Aenigmatarchaeia; order CG10238-14; family SCSR01; genus JACOWB01. Next base: position 100,021 of record JACPJT010000007.1, on the reverse strand, counting down.
TAAACTATCCTGACAAAAAGATTGAATGGCAATGTCAAGAATGTCATGAAGAAGGCGAGTATCCAATTGATAAAATTGTTAAACTGAAATATGTTGAGTTGCGATAAAAATCCGTATGTTATTATCATTATCGAGAAAAATGGCACCGCAAAAAGATAGAATATTGCGGGTATGTACTGCCATTCCAGCGGCACATTTAACCCTGTAAGAAGTTGCTGAAGCGGTTCGGGCAGTTGACCGCCTTGCCTAAGGGCACTTGATATTTCGTATGGCTGGTTTGCCGCAAATCCCGATACCAATAAAAACAGGAATATAGCGAATGGAACGCCGAAAATAATCCACGGAAGCCATGCCTGACCTTTTTCCATAACAATTATTTGTCGCGAATGTTTAAATCTTCCGACCGGACCAAAATACTTAACCATAAAATCACAATCTTATTTTGATGCCGTTAGAAGAATTGATACAGCTTCCGTTCCCTGATGTTCTTTACAAACTAGTCGTACCGTTCCTTTTTGTTTTCCTCCTGCTTTACGGCTCGCTAAGGCTAATCAAGATATTCAGCAACAACATCAACATAATTATCTCTCTGGCACTGGCTGTGCTTATCGCAAACAACCCTATTTTCATCTGGCTGTCTGAGTTGGCTGTGTATTTTGGTGCTACAACAGTCATAGCGGCGTTCTCCATGCTGTTCGTCATAGGTATCATTATGTTCAGCATCAGAAAGGGGCGCGATTGGAGAGACGAGTGGGCGAAACTGGAAGACCTGGAAAAGAAAAGGGCGAAACTACTGGAAAAACTTGAAAAGGCCGACCGCACCGGCAAAACGCATGAATCCGCGTCTTATCATAAACAAATAGATAAAATGGACGACGATATCAAGCACTTGAGAAGAAGCATTGAACTGAAAAGAACCTGATAATGGACTGGCTTAATTTATTTCTAAGAATACAGATTTAATTAGAGTGTAATGGCGGACATAGAAGACAAAGCTAAAGAACTGTACTTATCGGGAAGGTGGGGTGACGCCAATGACATGCTTGCGAAATCTGGTGCTGACAAGCAGAAAATTAACGATCTTTTTGGCCAGTGGGAATATGAAAAATGGTCGAAAAATCAAAATACTGGGAAAAGCGCCAATCCTGAAAAGGCTGAAGAAAATAAAATTTTAGACTTTCTTAACAAGTCTTCAAAGGTTAGCGGTGGAATCGATACGGCGAAAATTATTAAAACTATCTTATACACCATTATATTCGAACTGATAATATTTTCGATATCGCCCTTATTCAGGGACGGGCTTGTAAGCGTTGCATCCTTAATTCTTTCTACCATATTACCAAGTCTGACTAACTTTAGCGGCTTCATAATAGATGTGTTTACGGCAGCAACGGCTTTCTGGATTGCCCTATTGCTTGCGAAACGCAGTTTCACAACTGGCTTCGGAACGATATTAATAATTTTCATGCTGATATTTGCCACTGGATGGACGGTTAATTCTGGTGAGTTGAGCCGCATAATATCCCCCACTGGTAAGATAGGTGAATTATTAGACACATTCTCCTGCTACATGAAAAACGTTTTATCGCCGTCTGGATTATCGGCATGTATCCAATCGGCATCAGGACTAACGCCGAAAGTTGAAAAGGTGGGCGGATTTGAAGCAATTCAGTTGAAATTTGGAAGCAGAGACAACAGCTATTCGTTGCCGACATTGTTCGCAAGACTGGATTATGTACTGCCTGTTTCTGTCATAAACCCGAATAAAATTGACACCAAATTGGTTGTGAAGAATTTCGCGATCAGCAATATTTTCATAAACAGCGGAACCGGCACCAAGAGGATATTGTGCGGTAGTGTGCCTAGCGGCAAAATTAGCATTGGCGACATTTCACCCGAAGAAGAAAGATCAGTGTCCATAGACTTTACAAATAAGATAGATTGTCGAAAAGTTGTAGGTGGTGATCCGAGTTTTGTTCCACTTTATCCGTCAAGCGTCAGTGTTAAAGGCATAAATCAGGACCAGGCTAAGAAAGTATGCAACAACGATCAGGCAGCAAAGAGTAGCCAAGCATGTGTGGATGCACTGAACTTATTCTATTACAAATATTCCATCAAGCCCGATGTGGCAAGTTCTGTTGATGTAGCACAATATAGATATAATGCAGGCGAAAATAGCTGTGATTGCACATTGAACCAATATTATAACATTATGGACAACCTTTGTTTCACCGATAATGATAAGGCGACGGTAGAATTAAAGTCGACCTATGATTTCAGTGTGGAAGGCAGTGGAGCATTCTTTTTAGCTAAAACCGCACCAAAACCTGCATTAACGCCGACTATAAAAAGCAGTGCAGGACCCGTCACTGTTACAACGTATTTTGTTCCAAGCATTCATACATTCGACGGGAAAAGCATAGCCAAAAAAATGTTCATAGATATTAGGAATGATGGCGATGGCATTGTTACTACAACTTCTGTTTTTGTTAACGATAAAGATTTGACAAAGCTGGAGAAAGATAAAGAAATTAACTTGTTGAGTGATGGAAGTGTTACTTTAACAAGTTGCGCCAAGCCTGTTGGATTATCAATTGGGAAGGGAAGTGTTAGCGTTGCCTGCGATGTAAATGTTAAAGATTCTGCAAGTTCCCAGGTCACCGGACCATCAAAAACAGTGCCTGTCAAAGTTGACATTGATTACACGTACTCGCAAATTCAATCGACATCACCCGATGTTAAGAAATTAACGATATCTGCGAATGAAGATTACCAAAAAGCACGGGAGTTAAATAACCAATATTCGTCTCTGCCGTATTATTGCCCCACCAGATCTATAGATGATACAAAGTCGTTGGCAGTATATCCTATATGCGAGAACTTCAATCAGGATGACTGCAACAAATTATCATCATCGAAATGCACTTGGGCCGATGGCATTTGCAAATATAACGCCGGCTGAGAAAATACTATTTGTTTTCAGAAAAGACGCGGAAATTTAATTCCAGATTCCTAAGGCCAGCTTTCTGGTCGACATTGTCAAACACGGGATATATCTTATCGCCCGATATGCTTGCCTTGATGTCTGCACTGGCTATGTAATGATACGTGAATGTAATTCTGTATAATGTTGAGCAACCTTCATCCGAACAACTGCAGGTGCCTATGGCTATGGCAGGATCCTTTTTTATCGGTGTTGCGTATTTTGCCTTGATATCATCATCCGAGAATGTTAATTTCAAATCCTGTGTCTCGGTTTCCAAAGTCTTGATGCTGGATTTTACGTTAGACGCAAATTGTGAAACGCATTCTTGAGAGGGTGGTATCGCTACCGCATATGCCGAACCGCATACGTCCTGATATGTGCTCCTGCAACTGCCGCTCATAGAGCTTTCTGCACCATTTATTTTATCCCCTACAGCGTCCCTCTGGACGAACAGCTGATCGCCTGTTGACAATAATTTTCCCAATTCGATTCTCACACTTTCTTTTATATCCCCGTTATCAGAAAGCCCCGTATCTGAACTTTTAAAATTAATTTTATCTTTAGCCTGCGCAAGAATATCCAACGAATTCTCCAAAACATTTATCTGGGGCGGTGAATAGTCTGGTATCTGGAAGTTACCTCCAACCAGTTTCTTGTTTATCGCACTGAGGTAGAGTTGGTACAATTCATTTACTCTTTTCGATAGCTTGTCCTTGAACTGGTCCGTGGAGCATGCGTCACGTATCCTCCAATACGGCAAATCCGTCTTGAACCCTCCCGCATCTGGTACTGTGCAACTGTCGTATCCCCCGTATTTGGAAAGTTCGTATGCCGACTGGTATACAGAATAGTCTACCGCATGGTGCAATGCCGCTTTGATAAATTCAACCTGGTTTATTACCTCTATCATCCCGCGTTCCTTTATGCTCCTTTCAACCGTGTCTGTTTGATACGCTATGCTGAAAGAAAAGACGCCGACTATTGTCAAAACGCTTGCTATGGAAACCAGCGCAACTAGTGCCACATTCGCTTTCATTTTTTACCAACCCTAATAATTTCAACTAGGTTATTTTTGTCTGGCGGCCTGTAAGGCAAAACCAAGATTGTATTGGAGCCAGCATCAAGCGACGCGCAATTCCCCAAGAGTGTCTTCAACGTTCCCAGAGAACTTGCTGTAGGTATATTTTCGTAGCCGGTAAGAATCGCATAGGTTGTGAATGTCGTGCTTGGCCGGAATATGGACATGCAATATCCGTTTGTAAATTGGTCCTTTAGCAATCCTTCAATCGCATCAAGGTTTGTTCCTGTGTCAATTGTGATGTCTATGCCAATCTTTTCGTACATCTCCTTGTTGGACAGAATTGAAAGTATTGTGTGGTGGACATTTTCCAGATTATATGTGAATGCGGTTTCCTTGTCAATAGTTACCTTGATTACAGACGGTGGCGTGACGATGATCACTATCAATGAGACTACCACTATCAGACCCATGAAAACCGGCGAGCCGGTCAATTGTCCTTTCATTCCACCACAACAACTGTAATGATGCCTCGATCAGCCTTGTCCGAATACATTATGTTGATTGGAAATCCTTTGGACATTATTGTAGAAAACATGTTTGGATTGCACTGGCTGATGTCTTGTGTTCTTTCAAAACAATTTGAGAAGGCGGTTGCCGAATCGCTTTTTTTATCGATTAACTTGAATGACCATTCCTTTCCGGTAACCGAATCCTTTATCGTGACTTTTGAAAAACTGCCTGGATAAAATAAATCTATTGAAGGATTCGAGTCCAGCTTATTTGCATCAAAATCTCCCCTGTAGTAAGTCACGCCATCGGAATAAACCAAGCTGGGGTGTGACATGATTATGTTTGCCAAATTGATCGCCCTGCCTTCCAACTCCTCCTGTTCGACCTCGGGCATTATCTTGGTGGCCTGGCTCGGGATTATCAAAGAGAATGTCAGCACGACAACGCCTGCCATCATGATTGAAAATAGTTGCTCTATGTAAGCCTGCGCCTTCATTAAATAACCTCGACTGTTACTTTCCCGTCTTGTATGGTTTTAATTATAGTAAGTTTGTCGACATCAACTTTTGTGAAATCCTTCAGGTCGCTCAGGGTCTTGTACGAAATCGTGCCTTTGGACGTTGTCAGAGTCAGTATGCCGTCCTTCGATGACACGCTTGACTTTTCCTTCAGGTCGTAGACTATTTTCATATCGGACGGAGAACTGCTGGCTATGCTTATCAGGCTTGATATTTCCTTCACTTTTGAAAGAGACGACTCTTTTGACAATACAATCTTCATATCAGTGATTATGCCCGGCACCTGGGAAAACATCATGACGCTTACGGTTACCACGCCTACAAGGGTGATTGCCTCTGTGACAGCACTTGCTTTCATGATATTATTTTGTTTTCCGTTAAATTATTGCTGACAATCTGCTTTATTAATCGGTTTTTTTATTCCGAATTGGTCGCAGTTGATTGGCTCTTTAGTGTTCCAGACGAATGGTTTCGGCCTGTCGTTCAAGATGCTGCTGCAATAGCTGACCTTTTTGGCGGAACATGTTGCCTGGCTTGTGCCGAGTTTCGTGGTGTCAATCCATCCCCAGAATATTGCCAAGACGAACAGTAAAGTAATTGCTATTACTGCTATTAGGAAAATCGCTTGGACTGCAACGGCTTTGGACATGTTAAATAAGTTTCTCCTTTAATATTTTTTCCAGTTTCTCTATTATTGTAGATATAAGTTCTTTCTTTCTCTTTAGGTAGGACTCGTTCACAAAAAATCCTTCATAGGCTATCTTGTTTCTCATTATTCTAAGATTGTCTATAGTTGAAATCTCATATTGGGAAAATTCTTTGTAGTTCGAATTTAGATACTCTATAAGCTTCTTATGCGCGCCTTCGCCTTCTGTTTTAAAACCGTCTGCTATTAAAATAGCAGTAATCAAACTTCTTATGACTTCATAATATTCTTTTATTATAATAGAGGGAAATTTCTTTGAGTCTATACTTCTAATCATCTCCAGAGTAGTTTCACTCATTTTAAGGACGGACTTGGCTCTATATTTATCTGGCCTTATTTTTATCAATCCATCATGCATTAAAACACCTTCAAATACCCCTTCAATATTATACCGTTCATTATATTATTTCGGAGTTCTTTGCTAAGACCATGGAAATTCTCTGCGAAAAGCAAATTTATTTTCCTATCTAGCTTTTTTTCGTATTCTGATAGATCAAGACTAGTTTCGTTGCACAGCAAAAACAAATCTATATCACTGACTTTTGTATCTTCCCCCCTAGACGCAGAACCAAAAAGAATTATTGCATCAGGCGTACACGCTCTTTCCAGAAATTCTAACAGACCAGATTCTTCCAAAGACATTAAATTGTCGATTTTTTTCAAGAAGAGGAACTTCTCGCTGTCCCTATTAGCGGTGTATAATGGGTAATCGTGTATCCGGTGCTTAGATTTTATAATAAGCTCTTCTTTTACCAACTCGCTGAGGTATTTTTTGACAGAAGGTGTAGACAATCTCACCTTTCTACTGATTTCTCGTAGTTGAAATCCGTCTCCCTTCGGGTACGGGTCATCAAAAAATATTTTTAGCACAGACCACTTGTTATAATTTTGTAACATATGTAATAAAATTATGACGGTTGTTATTTAAATATGACAATTATCAGGAAGATAGCTTGGACAGCTACCGCTTTGGACATGTATAAGATTATTAGTTTCTTAAAGAAATGAATTTGGTATGTTAACCTGGTATGTTAACTCCGAGCGCCCTGCAATCGGAAGCGGATAGGCTAGCGTATTTTCCTACACCTTTACAACTATCGGTTTGTTTCCAGTCCTTTGTTGCCGTCTGACCTGAGAGCATAGTATTACAGAAGTTCAACACATCTGAATTGCATCTTGTTTCTGACGCATTTGTTCCCAAAATTCCTCCGGAAAAGAACAACCAATAACCAATAAGTCCTATAACAACAATACCGAGAACGATGGCTATGATATAAGGGACTGCAACGGCTTTCTTCATTAATTTCACTTGATTTAATATTTGTTTTGGATTATATTTAAGCATTTTGCGTTATTGTACGGTTACGCTGATCTGGCTGGGCAGTGTATCTACATCTTTTCCGTTGCTATAAAAGACTTTACCATAATACGTATGTGCTCCTATGGTGGTTTCTGTTGTATCCCATGTATTACTGCACTGTGTTGGATTCGACTGCGTACACGCTTTTCCCGGAACTGAACCGTCGCAATAACAGTCATTCCACTTACCACCATAGTTTACAGTTAATCTAGATATCTGATCAACATTATCACCAATAGCCTCCATAGAGATTTTTATCGGTGTATTTACTGGAATTGTGGTTGGTGTTACAACCAGGCTTGATGTCTTGAAACTTCTTTCTTGCGCATAACCACTGCATGTATTGCACGAGTCGGTTTCACAGGCTTCTACAGACCAAAACCACGTCTTAGCTGAACCTGATAACGGCGTCTCCAGGGCACTTGATCTAACTACCATAAATTGCTCTCCAGTCGCATAATCTAATTCCAAACTATTCGAGTTTGGCTTGATACAACTACCGACCTTTTCTCCATTTTCTTGTCTATTCGGATTTTCATTCACGTACCACTTATATGAAAGTGCACCAGATACTTGCATCCATTCTAAGTTAAGCGAAGACGGTCCGATAGCAGTACTCGGTTCTACTACAGAAGCGTCTAGTGGCGAAATTAGAGCTGGTTTTTGTAGCGGTGCGGGTGACGATATACCCAACGCCTGATTTATGGAAACTCTATTCCAATCGAAATGGTCTCCAGATGGAAGACAATCGATTTTTTGGTTGTTGACAAAAGCTGTACTATCTTTCGGATTTTTACATACTTTCCATGTGCCGCCGTCCGAACATACAAGGCCGTATTTGACTTGGAATGTTGGACTGGCTTTGTCGCCTGACAAAAGACCGCATCCCCCGTTCTGGCATGTTTCTTTCCAACTATTTGATGGCAAATAAGAATTGAATGCTATGTTCATAGCATTAGTTAAGGGGGTCATGCCTTCATTCGAACCTATGCATCCGTTTGCAAACCCGGTGTATAAATCAGATGGGTTGCAAATGATGTAATTTTTTTTACCTTCGCATTTAGCATTTTCAACGCATTGGGTATCTAAAGTCAGAAAACTCGGGAATGGGCAAGTGACATCTTTAACTGTGTGACAAAGATTGCAATTTGCGTCTGTCCCCCATCCAATCAAACATCCAGTTTTAGATGAATCTATAAAATTTGTTGGAATCGTGTTAGACAATGACTGACTGGTATAGTCGATATAAGCGCCTGGTTTAACATAAATTATAAATCCTTTATCACGCGAACCTACTATTGTATCCCTCACGTCTGTGATATATAAAAGACAATTATTAGTAACCGAGTTCGTGTCTATCATGAAATATTGACCGTTACCGGAAAGTACTTTTTTAGATGCCGTTTTGTCGAATAGTCTGAAATCCCATACCTCGTCTACTGTACTTGTTTTAATCGGAGTTGTTAGTAGTGATCCTATCACCGGTAATGTTGGTTGCGAAACTCTATGGACTTTTATATGCAGCGCCTTTCCTTCTGACGGAATGAAAAAATCTGCTACTTTCCCCTTCAAAAAATCAAGAATGTTGTTCCAAAGAGACGGCGTTTGGAGCAAAAGACTACCGCCGATGGCTATGACAAGAACCCCCAAAACAATTGCAACCACAACGTTAACAGCTGCTTTAGACATTGATATTACTTGGTGGAATAATAATAAAACGATTTCATCCGCATATGAACGGCACATGAATAAGGCTGCACATGTAACCTTTCAGTCCTTCCAGCAATAAACCGCTAAAGACGGCAAAAATCTTTTCGTGAAAGTACCAGATGAGAATCAGTGCTATAAACGCGAGTACTAGCGACACTATGATACCCATCCCCAAACTGAAAGTCCCTTTGTCCATTTTTATCCGCCCTTGAATAATTGTGTCGAGCCGTACGCCGCCAGGATTACCAGCAATGCTATAGCCAACATGATAATAATCCATATCATCTTGGATTCAATTTGGGCTTTACGCATAATTTTATTTCGGATTTTATGTTAATAACTTGTCCAAAGATATCACCGAAGTGAACATGTAGTAAGTGAACAGAAGCGTTATGAAGTAAACCGCACCGCTGTAAAGAAGTGTCTTTGCTATTGAAAATCTTTTCAGCAGGGTCTCTTCGCCGTTTGTGATGGTGCTTAGCGTGATTGCGATTATCGTCACTATCTCCACCAAATACACGCCGACAACAAGCTGGAAGAAATGGATTGGTAAGATAGAACTTATGTTCGCTATTGACGACAGCGCGCTGGTGCCTACTTCGTTCGGCGAACCGAGCGGGATACCGATGTTGGAATACACCTGGCTGAATGTCTTGCCCAAGGTTACCAGAAGACGTGTCATGACAGTGGCTATGGTGACGACAACGCCCGCGCTTAGAGGAGCCAACAGAACCGCCTGTATGTTCATTGTCGATGACACTTCCTCCAGAAGGCTCTTCAGTTCCTCGTCAACCTCGTGCATGTCCTTGAGATATTTCGAGACTATGATCATTGATTTTGACGCGCTTTGCATGCCCTTTTTGGAAGTCTCAACCACGACATGCATTATCGACGCTATTATGTTGGACGGGTAATAATTTATTGCGCCGGACTGCTTGTCGAATACTGCGTTTTCAAATGTCATGCCGAAAGTTTCTATATTGTAGGATATTTTGTTGAAGAATTGCGATATTTTTAGATTCTTGATTTCATTTTTGGTTTTTTTCAATGCAGTCTCAAAAGGTATGCCGCGTAACAGCATATTTCCCAGCTGAAATAGCGCCTCTGAAAATTCGGTCTCGATTGCCGTAATCTCGTCCCTTATCTTCAGTTTTCGCTTGACTGAAAGATAGCTATATGAAATTATTCCAAGCAATATCCCCAGAGTAACTAGCATGGAATACATCAGAGCGGGAAAACTGAAAACTTCCGTTTCGCCAAGTATGCCAGCCAGTCCTAAACCTATCAACGGGAGCGAAAGCAGCAACGGTATCGTATATGGTCTTTCATATAACTTTGTAACAATGAAATCCGGGTGTATGCTCAGGTCGGGCTGGTGGAAGCTGTATGGCCTGCTCTCCAAATAACTGTTCATGAAAAGGAAGACAATCAACGGAAGGAAGACATTATATCCCAGTATCAAGAACAATGGCTTGATCAGCCCCGGCAGGAATATGGTCATGATGGGAAAAAAAACCAGGCCTATTATCGGCAGCAGTATTCCCATGGCATTTAGGATTGTGACAGGTTCTTTCAATTGGCGCGAATAATCCCTCATTTTTTCCTTGGTGCCGTCCAACATCACGGTTACCGCTTCGTCCAAAAACCTTTCTCGTTTCTCCTGGGATTCTGCAGTCGAATTTTTAATCAGGTATATGGATTCTGTGAACTCCTTGCTGTCCCGCTCCCACTTTTTAATAAAGTAATCCAGAGCGTCTTCTATTTTTTCATATTTTCTTGTGTAGACCTCCCATAACAATACCCTAAGGTCTGTCGCCAACGACCCTTTGAGGTTTCTGGCGGCGAACCTGACGGCATTCTCCAGATTCGGGGAGATGTGCATCGCTATGCTCATGTAAATTGTCGCCAAGACCATTTCGGACGATGCGTTGATCCTGAACACTGTGGCGTGATGCGTCGGGTAGCTGACGACAAAATAAAATGCTATGCCGGCCAACAAAAGCGAAAGGACTACAGAAGCAAAAGAAAATGAGTTGATTAAAATCGTGAAACCCACGAAGGCTAGGATGATACCCAATACACTAAGGAACGCCAGAGAATACGCGCCTTTCGGCTTGACATTGAGATGCGAGAAACTTATGGCTTCGTTGTACGAATTCTCAACGCCTTTGGTCATCGGGAAGACTGCGAATTTTTCTGCAATCAGACACAGCCTTTCGTAAAATGACAGGCTTCTGGACAGTTCCTCCTCTTTTAAAAATTCCTTATACTCGCGCGAGATTACAGGCATTATTTAAAATTTGGTTTGGGAAGAATTAAACTTGAATCATTTACCGCAATTAGCCTGGTCATTCCAGCCTGGTATAACAGTTTTGCAAAAGATGCATACGTTTGCCTTAAAATCAAAACCCTTGATGCATGAGCTGCATATTTCGTTTATTTTCTGTTTAGCAGATTCGGTTTTTGTTGTGCACCACTCCAGAATTCTTCCGCGGCATTCGGCATCTTTTCCCGCGCAAATGCTATTGTTGGAAGACATGAACAGCAGATATCCGACTATGGCGATGACGATAATGCCGAGAACGATGGCTATGATGTACGGAACGGCCACAGCTCTCATCTATCCGACCCTCTTCTTGTACCAGTCCAACCATTTGTCATAAATCATCTTCGAGTCCATGGATCCTACCTCCTGCCTCACCTGCTCCGATATAAGATGGAACATCGCATTGGAAATAACGATATGATCGGCTTCCAGAATACTGCTCTTGTTCAGCCTGCTCGCAAAATCCACCATAGTCTCTTTTATCTTTGCCCGTAATAAAATGTTGTCCCAGACAGCATCCCACTGCCCTTTCCATTCCCTGACCCTATTTGAAATCTCGTTCAGCACATGCGTCTCGCCGTCAACCAGAGTGTCCGTCGGCTTGAGCCTGTCCTCCTTCGCGGAATATTCCATGAGATTGACAAAACCGCCTTCCTCAGAAGGATCGTCCTTCCAGTGCTTTCTCACTTCCGTCAATTCCGTGACGCGCCTGAATCTGTGCAACCCGTCCGGGGATTTCAACTGATTGCACACAGTGATCAAGTCCAATGCCTTGAAGCTTGTCGGCGGCACGCCAAGATCATGCACGACCCTGTCATACACACCGTAAGCGGATTCGCCATGTATGGTGCCAGCAACTACATTTGCCATGGCACCGATTCTCATCGCCTCGAACAACGCCAGCGATTCGACAGAACGGACCTCGCCGATAATCAGAACTGAATCTCCCAATCTCAAAGCTGTTCTCAACGCCTCGTCCGCTGGCAATTCGGTCTCAACTCTTGTTATTACGGACCGCGATTTCATTCTTTCTACATTGTATCCCAACTGCCGCAATGATGTAAGTGGCAACTCAAGAGTATCTTCCACGCTGATGACCCTGAATCTCGGCATTATTTCCAACATCAAAGATGCCAGTACAGATGTTTTTCCTGAACCTCTTCCGCCGGCAACAAGAAGCGCCCTGCCACCGTCTATGATGAAACTCATCAGTCCGGAATATAATGGATCGAACATTTTATTCTTGATGAATAGCGGCATGGTCCACGGCTTGTCCCTGTGCCGCCTGAAAGCGAATGCCAACCCTTCCGGCGACAGTGATCTTGTTATCGCAGCTACCCTTGCCCTGCCATTGGGAACCGTCAATTCTGTATCAAGCACCGGATTGGACTCGTCCAGCGGCCTCCCTGAATTAAGCCTGAATCGCGTCGCCCATGAATCCGCGTCTTCGCTTGTAGGCATGAGATTTGTTTCACACTCTTCAAAATCCGAATGGTTGATGAAAATCGGCGTCAAGCCTATCGGTGAATTTACAAAAATGTCCTGGATTTTCTCGTCTGACAAAAGCAATTCGAGCACGCCGTAACCTGCAGTATACCTCGCCAAGATTGTCGCAAGCTCTTCTATCTCTGCCGATGTCAGATCGACTCCCGTGCTTTTCGCTATATCCCGCACGAGATCCCGTCCCAATGTTTTGAAAAGTTCCCTTGATTTTTCTGGTTCTACCGACTCCGCTTCTGTCGGCCTGTGCGCTGCAAGATATCTCCTTGCCGAATCCAGAATGGAATACTTTTCGTCGCTAAGAATGAATTCACGCGGTATTATGTGATAGAAGTATCTGACCTTGTTTTGCAATTTATAAATTTCGACATCGGCGCCTGAAATCGAATATTTCTCTATTAATCTTGCGCCTTTGGGAATGCTTAACATGAATCTCGTCAGCATGAAATTCGGCTTTACTGCGGGCGAAAACAGCTCACGGTAAATGTCCCTGCTCCCAACCTGATAATTTTGCAGAATCGGCATTGTCTTCTGAATCAGTGTGCATCCTTCAAGAATTTGTTTGATAGGCACCAGTGCATTGTCGATATAGTCGGTGAAGCACACCCGCTGTTCCAACGGCGCCGTCTTCTCCAACACATTGTTTGCATTCAGCATCTTGACTATTCTTAGATACGCCCCGATCGGGTCTTTCCTGAGAACTTCGAAAACTAGAAACTGCAGGTCCGACAGCCTCTTTGAGTAAAGTTTCTCGCATTGCGGCGGACCAAGATTTTTCAAACTGAGAATCTTGTCGACGTTTATGATCCTGTTATATGCGTCCGCAATTTCGCGCAACATTCTTGTCTGGTCTTCGTCGTATTCATTTTCCCTGGCCTCAATCAAAACCACTCTGGTCGCATCGCGGGCTTCGAGCAATTTGTCTATTACAACAGCCATCGTCGCGTCCGAATCCTCTATGCTAGGCGGTATTGCCCAGTTCATACAATTTATCCTCAAAGCGCCGTTGACAACCTCGTACTCTACAGCCATTCTATCTAATTATTATATCTGCATGATTAAACAAATCTTTTATAATGGCATTGCCTACACTACCATTTGAAAGACACGGCGGAAACGTGGAAGAACTGATAACCGAACTTGTGAAAAGGCTAAACGAAAATACAAGGCGGATAAGGATTATTGAACAGCGTGTAGATCGTGTGGAAAATTCTGTAGATGCCTTGGAAGACAATACTTTAACGCAGCTGAATGATTTGAAACTTTCACTGGAAAAAATAAGCGATAGGATAGTATCGCTGTCGGAAAAATTGGTGAGTATTGAAGGGGAGATATTGAGACTGGGCAAGGAACTGTCAAAGACCGCCACCAAACGGGAATTTAAAGAGATGGAGACATTCATAGATTTGATAAACCCGATCACCGCGAAATTTGCAACCAAGGACGAAGTAGAAAAAATGATAGAAGACAAGACAGCAAAAATTAAAAGGGTTTAGGTTTTCCCAGCTTTTTCAAAACAGTCCATAGAACATAGCAAATGTGAACTTAGTTTGGTATTCTATTTTTTAGATACCCTTCAACTATAAAATATTCGTCGCTACAAGTTCCATCCGTAAAATAGTTAAGAGAATTTACTGAGGTTTCAACCGTCCTCCAAAAAACAACTTCTTTACCAAATAATTTGAATTGTTGTGCACGATGAAAGTCACCTATCTGCCTATGCGTTTTTTCGAAATCTCTAAAGAATTCCTCATATAATTTTATGTCTTCCATCAATAGACTTTCACGAGTATCAGTTGATATTCTTCTTACCTGAATATACCTTACATTAGGAAATTGAGCGATGTACCCACACAAATCATAAAATTGACCGATGTTATATCTGTTCAAAACTATAGAAACTCTAACATTGTGTCCGCTCTGGGGGATGATTTCATCCCATTTTGGTATATCTGACCTGCCCATTATGAATTTGTTTGTTTGGGGATCCAGCGTATGAATAGAATAACCAATTTCGCCTCTCATTCTTTGTATGGTCTTCATCTTTCTTAATGCCAAATAGCCGTTTGTTCTTACACCAACGGAAAAATTATCTGCTTGTAAAGCATCTACTAATTCGCTCAAATATCTATATTGAAGTCCGTCTGCAGTCTGCCCTGTTAAATACAATTTTGATGCTCCTTCATCCATACATCTATTGAGGAAGTTTCTGAAATTTTTCCATTCACTAAAATGGACATTTAATTGATTTTTGTCTCTTAATTCGTCTTCAATATCCTTTCCCAAACAGAAATAACAGTCGGCATTGCACCTACCCAAAAGGTTGATGTTGGCAAACGTATATTGTCCTCTATCTCTGTTCTTGACTATCATATCATTGTGAATAGTTGTTTGTGGATTTATAGCCAGAGAATGTATTGTTGTCGATATATCGAGAAAAAGCTTAAATTTATGTTACTTAAAACGAAACTAGTTATAGTGGAATAATGGCTTTACCGTTTTTTAACAACCCCATGCAGAAAGGCAAAGGCTCCATACCGATTGAAAGGGTAAGGGAATTGACTGGGCGAGGTTTCTCGGAAGTTGAAGTTATAGATGTCCTCAGAAAGGAGGGGTATGCGCCTGAAGAGATTGACGGCGCTCTTACGGAAGCTTTGAAATTTGCTGCCACGACAGAGCAACCCAAGCAATCGCAAAAAAACGAACCGAGCTTGCCTACGCTGGAAGATATCACGCCAAAGGAACATGAAAGGTCTACCCAGCTGCCTGAAACATCGCTGCCGCAGGAATACTACCAGAACTACCAAAGCTACCCCACAGAAGAATATGTTGATTATGTCGTCCAAGCGAGAATGGGTGAAATAAACCAGGAGGTCACGGAGTTCGGCGCAAGGGCACAGGAAATCGGAAGAAGGGTACAGGAAGTCAGCGACAGGATAAGCGAAATAATGAATTTGAGAAATGCCGAGCAGACGCAGATATTGAGCAAGATGGAGACGTTCAAGGAAAGCATGGGCGACATTGAGACAAGGATAAGCGGCTTGGAAAAGGCGTTCAAGGAAACCCTTCCCGCATTGATAGAATCTGTAAGAGGGTTGACCGACTTGGTTCAAAGGCTTAAGAGGGAAGCTTAAATTTTTATTTTAACAAATAAGTGAAAGATAAGATGGCTAATATTTTTCAGATTGTCGTTGAAAGACTGCTCGGCATAGGATTCTATAATTTTCTATTGCCATTTATTTTGCTTTCAACCGTGCTTTATGCGGTTCTCAGGAAGACGCAACTGTTGGGCGATTCTGTCGCGCTTCATGCAATAATTTCGATAGCTGTAGGTTTGTTCGTCTTTGGCTCTCCTGTAATTTTGGGCACAAGTCTTACAGTTCCATTGACATCATTCCTGACACAGGGTGTCATAATAATCTTAGCACTTGTATTCGGTTTCCTTATATCCGGATTGTTCTATCCTACTCTGGGCGAAAAACTGACTGACATTTTCAAGGAAGGGCCTGCAAGTTGGCTCGTGTGGGTTGTCCTAGGATTCGCAGCCGCGGTTGGTCTGGCCGAATTTCTCATAAACCCAATTAGATCACTGCTGAGCACGAGCAAGGCGCCAGGGGACCTTTTGGTGGTAACAATAATGTTTGTTGTCTTTTTCATTGTTCTTTTGATAGTGACAATGTCGGCGGCAAAGGAGATTAAATAAATGGCGACATTTTTTGAAATTGCAATATTGAAAATGCAGGCGCTTGGATTTTTCAGCTTCCTTCTGCCGTTCATGCTGACTTCGGCGATAACTTATGGCATACTGAGAAAGTCGCAACTATTTGGCGAACCAGAAAAGAACGTTACTGTAAACGCCATCATATCACTTGTATTCAGCTTGTTTGTGTGGGCGGCGCCTGTCATTCTCGGCATTAATATAGAAACCCCATTGGCTACATTCTTTGTGCAGGGGCTTAGCGTGTTTTTAGTCGGCATGATAGCGATGATGCTTGTCGGCATGGTATTTCAGCCCGATTTGCCTAAAAACCTGAGTGAAAAACTGAAAGGTCCTGCACTTGCGGGTGGATTGGCTGCGATTGGCTTAATCGCCGGTATAATAATCATGATTACAAGCGGACTGGGAGGTATTTTCTTCCCGAGAGGGATACAAATCCCGTCGGATATATTAATATCTGTCGGTGTAATTATATTATTGGGCGGGACTGTAGCACTGATTGTGCTTGCGACAGGGAAAAATGGAAAGTGAGCATTAAATGACAAACAAGATATTAACGAATTTCATTTTCGGATTTGTAGCTAGCATTCTGATGCTTTCAGGTGTGGTTTTTGCTCAGGGTTTTCAAGACGCAATAAACTCGCTTAAAGATATCGGCGTGTTTCAATTTTATCTTCCGTTCATAATAGCTTTCGGCATATTTTATGCATTGTTGGACAAGACAAAGATTTTTGGTGAACAGAAGGCTCTGAATGTTCTAGTCGCCGCCGGCATTGCTGGTTTCATCCTTGTGCAGACTCCTGTTGGAATACTGTTCAGCGAATTCCTTACAAGATTTATAGGAGGCACATTGACGATAATTTTGACTTTCATGGTGGTCATAATACTTGTAGTCATGTTCAAGAACGCGGGAATCATAGGAACAGAGGGTCAACCACTTATTTCAGCTGAAAATGCGGGTTGGATTTTAGGTATTTCAGCTCTTCTTGCAGTGGGTGTGTTCCTGGCGAGCGGGGGGACATCAATATTTCCAGGAATTCAAATAAGTGCAAATCAGCTCTTTGGTACAGGCGGGCCAATAAACTCTGGTGCATTGACAATGATAATTTTGATTGGCGGGACAGCATTGTTAATTTTCCTCGCCTCACGAGGTGATGGAAGAGGGGATGAAGGAACCACCCAAGGACAAGCTACTCCTCGTCGTTGAATAAAGCTGATAATTAAATCGTCTATATAGATTTTAAATAATCATTTTCTGTAAAATGGAGCTTTCCCAGAATTATAATCACTACAGGTATATCGCTTATATTTTGCTTTAGCAAAGTTTTCACTGAATTGTGCACCAATAACGGTTTGTCACTACCCGCTTTAGCGAACACTACTATCTTATCGTTCTGTCCCACAACTTTACCGGCAAGAAGTATTTTCAACCCCTCATTGACAGTCATGTATTCTCCTTCTTCGGCTTTGACGTCCAGCAAGCATAATGTGTGCAAGTTCCTTTTTTTATTGTCATTTATTATTGAGAAAGTCGATTCTGGCAGGTGACCTTTTGTTTTTTCTGGAAACGGTATTGTGACTACCGGCCCGAATTTGTACATGTGCAGACCCGTTTCACCTATAACAGAAACTATAGATGCATTGTGAATCACTTTGGTTTCTATTTTATGTTTTCTCGCATCAACAAGCAATGAAGAATGTGTAGTGGCCATCAGCGGATCGCCTTCGACAAAAATTGAAATCCTTTGTTTTCTTGCTTCGTCAAGAATTTTGCCTGAATTTTCTTCCATGTCCTTTCTCTTTAACTCGACTATATTTTTGCCGATAATCTTCTCCAAGTTCCGGATATTACCGTGCCATTTGCTGGTGTAAAGTTCTATGTAGACTTTGTCGGAATTTCTCGCTTCGTCTATACCGCGCAATGTCAGGTCGTTCTCGTCAAACAACCCCAAACCTATTAATGCAAGCATAGAAATAATTTGAAGGTGTATAATAAAATATGCAAACCGGAACTATGCAATATTTCATCTTCATCCTGCTGGGGTTGGCAGGAGTGGCCATTTCGTTTTATATTTTCGGTATAGAATTAGCGCTTTATTTTACTGTTTGTATAGTCGGGCTGATTATGTCACTATACTCCAAAAATTCTCTGGTGGCGTTCATTGGCGGATGGGTGTGGCGAGCCGCCATGATAATAATTCTGGTGACACTGATATATTACACGGTGAATAAGATGTTCTTTCCAAGTGATCCGTTCAAGTTTCAGTTTCTTGGCATTGCTATTTTCTATACTGCCGGTGTTCTAAATAATGTATCAAAATACATAGGGGAACTGGTTTTAAGCTTAATTAACATGATTTTTCCATGAGACCGATAGCAAAGATGCTCCAAGGAGAACTGACAGCTGAAGAGCTTGAGTTAGTGCCCAGAAGCTATGACATAATCGGTTCCGAAGAGAAGGCTGCCATAGTCATAGAAATCCCAAAGGAACTTGACAATAAAAAGAAAATAATTGCGGAAGCTTTGATGCAAGTGAACAAACATGTCAAATCAGTATTGAACAAGCTGTCTGGAAGGAAGGGGACATATAGGTTAGAACAATTGGAACTGATTGCCGGAGAAAAAAATACGGAAGTTCTCCATAAGGAGCACGGCTATATGCTAAAGTTGGATCCCAGCAAAGTGTTTTTTTCCCCGAGAGAAGCCACCGAAAGGCAAAGAATTGCGTCACTGGTGAAACCTGGAGAAAATGTTTTGGTAATGTTTTCCGGAGTGTGCCCGTATGCCATAGCAATTTGCAAGAAACAGCCTATGGTAAACAAGGTCTATGCAATCGAAATCAATCCGGATGCTCACAAGTATGCGCAGGAAAATGTCAGGATAAACAGGCTGTCGCACAAAATTGTTCTGATAAATGGTGACGTGAAGGAAGTTTCCAGTAGTCTGAAAATGAAATTTGACAGGATTGTAATGCCCATAGCTGTCAGCGGCGATAACTTTTTAGACTGTGCGTTCCAACTTTTGAAAGACAGTGGAATGATACATTTCTATTTCACGGGCAAAGGCGATGACATTTTCAAGGACGCTGAAAATATAGTAAAATCTGTTGCAAAGAATAATAAGAAAAAAATCGAAATTGAGAACAAGATAAAGGTATTGCCTTTTGCTACAAGAAGTTACAAGATTTGTTTGGATGTTAAAGCAGGGGTCGGATAGCCTGGTCAATTCCATCGGCTTCAGGGGTCGATTGCTTAGTGCATACGTGGGTTCAAATCCCACCCCCTGCATTCTAAAGTTAAAAAAGACTGAAACAGAATAATGATGTTATGGTAAACTTTGAGATACTGTCTCTGATAATATTTGTACTTTTTGTGGGAGTTTTTCTGCTGAAAGATAGAAAGAACCTCAGTTTCAATTATGGCATAATAATTCGAAGATGGACAAAAGGAATGCACCTGATTGATAGATTGGTTAAAAGCCACCCCAGATTTATAAAAACTCTTGGAAATATTGGGGTTGTAATCGGGGTATTGGCAGGGGTAGCCGGAGTTGTTCTGCTTATTGTTCTTACTGTGAAACTGCAGGCCGATATACGGCTGGTGCTGCCTACGGCCGGAGGTTATCAGATACCCGGACCTGTTTTGTCTGTTCCTTTCTGGTATTGGATAATTGCGATATTCATCATAGCATCCACGCATGAAACAATGCACGCGGTTTTTATAAGACTGGAGAAGGTTCGCCTGAAGAACTATGGTATACTGTTATTGCTCTTCCTACCGATCGGCGCTTTTGTGGATCCCGATGACAAAGGAATTAAAAAACTGGCGTTGATGAAAAAACTGAGAATATTCGCCGCGGGAAGTCTTGCGAACTTTATAGTAGCTATAATTGCCATTGCACTTTTGGTTTCTAGCGTGTTTGCTTTCAGCTCAATTGCAAAGGCATCTGGAACTGTTATAGATTCTGTAGATACGAATTCTCCGGCATCCAAGGTAGGCCTGGAAGGGACTATACATGAAATCAATGGTATTACGATTCACAATACGATGGAATTTGTTAATGCGTTGAATGGCACTAGAGTGGGGCAGCAGATGGAAATTACAACGGATAAAGGCAGTTACAACCTTACGCTTGGAGAGAATCCTAGAATTAAAAATGACACATACCTTGGAATAGGTGTGAGAAACTCTTACGAATATAAGATACTCGGCGTTGGTGGCGATGTGTCGTCAACGTTCTTGAATGTTTTCTTCACAGTCCTAACATTCCTTAACT
Organism: Candidatus Aenigmatarchaeota archaeon; assembly: GCA_016187415.1. Lineage (GTDB taxonomy): Archaea > Aenigmatarchaeota > Aenigmatarchaeia > CG10238-14 > SCSR01 > JACOWB01. Next base: position 79,391 of record JACPJT010000007.1, on the reverse strand, counting down.
GGCTGTACATGATCAGTCTGGGTGTGGGCATCGTCAATCTCTTGCCCGTCAAACCTTTCGATGGCGGACTGTTTTTTGGAGAAATTTTCAACAAACTGTTTGGAAACAGGGGAAATTTGATAATTAACATGACGAGCATTATTCTGCTTGCGGTTATTTTGTTCAATCTCTTCGGCGTACCGATATTAAGAAGCCTTGTTGGATAAAATTTCCGTCTTTCTTATCTCGAAATTTCTTATCGGATATATTACCCGGCCTTCGCGCATTACCTTGCTCTTTATCTCGTTGGAGAGCATGCTTTGCAGGAACTCGTCAAGTGTGATGCTTTCAACATGCTTCTTCATCGCCTGCTCTACAAATTCCTTTATCTTCAGTGCGACACTGCTCTTTGTTTTCTTGGAAACTATAACCAAGCTTTTCACCCGTATCTTAACGTTATCGCTTGTCGTCAAATCCTGTACCGCATCCAATCGCCTTATTCTGCGCAAAACCATCCTGGACAAATAATCCTGAAGTATTTCAGACCCGGAAAATTGCGTAGATGCCTTATCGCCATTGACGGAAGTGATTTTCAATTTCAATGTGAGAAAATATTTATTGATGTCGTCAGTCAATTCTACCGCACTTAGATTTATCGTTCTGCCGACCAATCCGTCTGGTGAATTTGCAATCGTCTTTGCTACTTCCTGCTCGCCAAATAATTTTGGAGATATGATGGAGAACCATTGCTTACCCTTTAGTTTTACCGGCACCCATTCACCACTTTTCTACAATCAATCTGGCCTGTTCTGGATTATATGCCCAGCTTTTTGGCAGCTTGCCTTTTCTGACATAATATTTGACCAATCGGCGTATCTTGGATTCGAGATTTTCAAGGCCTCTTTGGGAGTGCTTGTCTTTCTTGAAAGAAGTCATGTGTTTTTTCAAGCTGACTGCTTTTCTCAATAAAAACATGAGATCTTCGGGCAACGTAGGATAAAGGCTATTTTCCTTCATTATTTCGCTTATCGGTTTTTCTGTCACTACTGTTGAATCTGGGATTCCGTATGAGTCCCGCAATATAGTACCGATCATTGCAGATGTGTGTTTTTGCTTGGACAGGTCCACTATAATCTTCTCGATGTCTTCCTTATTGTACTTGAGCCATTTAGGCACAGTCTTGTATGGCGGCCTGTGGCTAGATGCCTTGCCTTTTTTTCCTGAATATATCCTTGCCATTCTTTCACGACTATTAAATTCTTTAAGAGAAACTTTATATTTCTTAGCTTTATAAGGTTACAGGCGGGCTATTCTCGATTTGTGTACCTGGTCCGTTTTTCGATCTCTTTCATCTGCTCCAAGACCTTGGATGAATTGTCATACTCTTCACTGTAGCCTGATAGGATGCTCCCCCACGCCAGATCAAAGATTTTGAAATGGGTCGATTTTATAGCCTGCTTTAACAGCTTGAGGTCTGTCGCCTTGTCTTCTATTCTTTTAGTGAACTCCCCCATGCCCAAGTCGATCACATAAATCTTCCCGTCTTTCAGTATCAGATTGGATGTTGTCAAATCACCGTGAACAATGTCATTCGCGTGCAATTTTCCTATTATTTTGCCGAGTTGCATGCACACTGACTTTACCCTGTCTACAGAATTTGTGTTGATGTATTCCTTGAGCCTGTCACCCTGCACATATTCCATTATTATTTTGCATCTGCTCTCATCGACCTGCAATATCTTCGGCGTCTGTATATTCAATTTCCTGACATCCGTCAACAATTTTATTTCTTTCCTTGTTCGCCGCTTTCTCAGCATTTCATCCAATTCTGTTATCCTGTAGTTTTTCTTTATTCTTTCCTTTACGATAGCCTGCTCGCCGTCAAATGTATCCAGATATATCTTGCTTTCTGCGCCTTGGTACAAAACTTGCATGAATTAAAACCTGTGTTCAGATATTTAAATAATGTTTAAGCTTGATTGGAAAATCTATTCGATTATAGCTGGCGCATTTCTGCTGGCGATAATGGTCCTGTTCCTGCAGAAAGTTTTTATATTCCTTTTAATTTCATCGGCTACAATCTTGCTGGCACTGATACTGGGTTTCTTCCAGCCGCTGAAATACATCGGGATAGAATTGGTTACCCTGTCGACAATGCTTGTTGGTGTCCTTTACGGACCGGTGATTGGCGGATTATACGGCATAACTGTATTGCTTACGCATTTCATACTTGGCCGTTACTATCTTGGTCCTTACTTGACATGGGTGGTACCCGAATATGTCTTGCTGGGTGTATTGTGTGGGATTCTCGGCAGAGGAGTAATAGGGGCTCTTGGGTTGACTTTCACAATAGGCCTGAATGTTGTAAATCTGTTCCTCACGTTCATGATGGATAGGGGTGTAGTGGGTAAAGAGTTGCCGTATGCTGTAGGAAACAGCTTGATTAATTCTGTGCTGTTTGCCCAGTTTTTTGGGTCGGTGGTAAGCTACTTTTCCTGAATGTCAGCTAAACCATTTTCTGTTATTCTGAATGCTGCTTCGCCCTCTTGTATGTTGGGCGCATCTATCACTTTACAAATTCTCGTGCCTTCCCTTCCTCTTCTCAAGTAAAGGCGATAAGTGCTCATGTGACCTACTATGTTGCCGCCGACAGGGCGTGTCGGGTCTCCGAAAAGCATTGCAGGATCTGACATTACCTGATTTGTGATGTAGACGCAAAGGTTGTATGCATCAGCAAGGCGTAACAACTGGTGTAAGTGGCGGTTCAATTTCTGCTGTCTACCGGCAAGTTCCCCTCTTCCCATAAAATCAGACCTGAAATGTGATGTGAGCGAATCTACAATTACAAGTTTGATTTTTTTCTCTTCAATGATTTCCGGCGCCTTTTCCACCAACAAAATCTGGTGCTCTGTATTGAATGCGCGCGCAACGTAAATGTTTCTCAGGACTTTTTCTGGGTCCAATTTCATTGCTTTTGCAATCTGAACTATTCTCTCCGGTCTGAAAGTATTCTCGGTATCGATAAAGAGGCATGCGCCATCAAGCCCTCCTTTGTCTTTTGGTAATTGCACTGATACGGCAAGCTGGAACGCCAGCTGGCTTTTACCTGATCCGTATTGACCGTAAGCTTCTGTTATGGCCTGTGTTTCTATGCCTCCTCCCAAAAGCGTATCAAGAGCCTTACTGCCTGTTGTGATTTTCGCTACAACTGTTCTTCTCTCCAGAATTTTGTCAGCTGTCACATAACCGATGTCCAACTTTTCTCTTACTGTATTTATTATCTTGGCCGCGGTCGGTTCGCCGATTTCTGCGATGTTCGCCAATTCTGTCGGCGACGAGACTGCAATAACCATCGGATCGGAATAACCTATGCTCTTCAACTTCTCAATCGTCTTCTCTCCAACGCCCGGTATGTCCTCCAAGGAAACTTCTTTTTTTGCCAAATTAGACGCCTACCATCAATTCTATCTCATTGACTAATTTCTTACTCTCTTCCAAAGGATTTATATCTTTAAAATCGTTCACCATCATTTCCATTCTATCATACATGTCGTTCTTCTTGACTTTACCCGCGAATATAAACTCCTTTCCGAGAATGCTGTCGCTCAATATCGAATATCTTTTATCAGGATCCATTTTAGACAATTCTTCTGCCGACATGTTGCACAGCTTTTCCGCTGTATTTCTGAATAGGACGCATCTCAAATCCCCTGTGCCGTCATCTGCAATGAATGAAATTACCATCGCATAACTGGGTGCTACTTCACCGTGTTCTGTGCATTTTGTATTTTCCAGTTTACTGCCGCACATTGGACAGACTGTGAAAAGGAAATTCCCTCTGAACAGTTGTGAAACGACGCCTTTTATCTCAAAATTACCGCCAGCCACAACATCTGATATGTTGGTCTTCTCAACCGAGAAGCTGAATGACCCTTTCAATAAACTTTCTGCCGACGGCAAATCAGCGTAATCCTCAAGCGGGGTTAACGTGCCGAATTTTCCCAAAGTAACTTCAACGCCCACAAATGAATTCTCCCGTGACAGCCCATTGCTCAACTGGACCGTGTCGCCAATGGATATCATGTTTTCTTCCAGCATTTTGACCTGATCATCCCATAAAGGGACTCTTGTAACTCCTGTTCCATCTCCGATGAAGATATTCGCAACTCGTCCTGCGTTTCCATTTGCCTTCTTGAATTCGGTCGTCTTGGATATCTTGAAGACCCTGCCGATAAAGTTGACATTTCTCATGCCAGGCACTATGTTCCTGATGGGCGTGCCCGGCGTCTTGTTTTCCGGCAGTTCGATGTTCATTTCTTTGGCAACCAAGTATAATGCACCTTCTTTTGTTATCAGATTTTCCATTTCTGTATATTTCTTGTCAACAAGACTTAGTATATCGTCCTTTTTAACGTTGGATTTGCTCACCACTTCGGAAACCAGAAAGTCGAACTCCATGAAATCTCTATGCGCTTTAAATTTAATATGCATATCATTTGCTTTTTGAAAGCCTGACATCCTCGCCTATGATGGTTTTTCTGCCGGCATGTTTCGACAGCTCCACGGCACTCTTGGCAAGCACCGTCAACTTTTCTTCCATTACTGTTGCGAATTCTTCCAACGCATCCTGAGAAACCCTTTTGGCGCCTACCTTTTTCAAAATTCTCTCGAATGGTAGGTTAGGTAGATTCTTTGCCATAATTAAGATTAATGTTGGGTAATATAAAAGTGTTGAATATTTGTATCTTTGCTGACATACAGCTTTGTTGAATAAGTAGCTTCTGTCGAAAAAGTATTAAATTCCTTTAGAATGAATTGTTAATAATGGCTGGTCGATACGAACAATTAAGTTGCCCGTTTTGTGATAAAGGCAGGATATCCTGTTTATATTTTCCAAGCCAATGGAGTGTTAAAACCAAAAGAACAAAGACTTTGCCTGGGGGTGGATCTGTAAGTAAAAGTGCTGAAGTTTGGTTAATTCAATCAGGTTGTAGAGTTTGTGGCAAGTCTGCTGAAGAAGTAGAAAAGGAGTTAAGAAAGCAGAGTATAATATAATTTATGATATTTGGTGGGAAAGGTGGTTCTAAAACTAAATCCGGTCTAGAATTTGAAAGTAGAAGTGACTTGAAAGCTATTTTCGAAAAAATACCTAATTATAAAGTCCAAGGAAATGATTTATTTCTCACTAATAAATTAGTAGCGCATGTATACAAGAAACATGAATTTTATAACAAATTTTTGAAAGGTTTGAATATAAACTGGAAAGGCATAATTTCTAAGCAATTACTTCCAGACGAATCCATTTTTGTAATTAACAATAATAGACTTTTCATAATAGAAATGAAATTCCAAAAAGTTCAAGGTTCAGTTGATGAAAAGCTTCAGACATGTGATTTTAAGAAAAGGTAGTACCAGAAGCTGTTGTCAAAAGTTAATATAAAAGTTGAATATGTGTACGTTCTTGACGACTGGTTTAAACATGAAAGTTATGTAGACGTTCTCAATTATATAGAATCTGTGGGGTGCCATTACTTTTTTAGAAACATACCATTGAAATTCTTGGAACTACCAGATTAATCATTTATCTGGTTTCTCAAATACAAAAAGGTATTCATGTGCCAGAAGAAGAAAATTATATTTTTCCGACTGGTTTCTCCATAGACCAGTCGTTGTCATATTGTGCTGCTGCTTAATTATAATCTCTTTCAGAATAAATCCCGCGTCTAAGAATGATTGCATAACTTTGAATCCAACTGGTATTACCCTTTTCTGTCTCCTAATATCACCGATTAGAACTGCACAATACTTTCCAGGCTTAAGTACTCTAAGAGATTCCTTTGCCACTTTACACATTTCACTTTCGAATTCTTCGACATTTTTAATGAAGGATAAGTCTCCATCTATACCTTGTGTGTATTGTATAGCATCTGCGTATGGTGGATGTGCACAAATTAAATCTATTGAATTTTGCTTTAGAAAACTGAGGTCACGTGCATCACCGATTTTCAGTTCTTGTTTTTCCGGATGAAGTCTTGGGAATTCCAATCTTTTTTTAGCAAGTTTTATTGCTTCGGGGTTTATATCAATTCCAAATCCTTTTCTATCCAAAAGTTTACATTCTATTAAAGTTGTGCCAGAACCAACAAAAGGATCTAACACGACATCTCCTTTTCCAGAATATCTTAAAATTAGATTTCTTGGTATTTCTGGTGCCCAATTTCCTCTATAATCTCCACGATGTGTTGCCCAGTTACCTCTTCTAGGAAAACTCCAGGCCGTAGTTACTTCTAATTTAAAATCTTCGGGTTCATACTTTGTTATCTTGTTATTTTCTAGGTGTTTCTCAGTAATTTTCGATATATTAATAGCACTCTTTCCATTCGCCTTAAGTTTGGATAATAAATTTTCAATTTTCATATTATCTATTTCCCTTTTAATTATTAATGAATACCATTATCCATTTTATTATATAATATGTTAACATACTTAAATATATAGCTTTCGGTTAACATACTCGAATAATGGTTAAAATAATAAAGTTGATGATCAGAAAAAGTGACTCGGGAAAAAAATATTATAGATATACAATACCTATCTCAAATGAACTTTTTGAAAAGGCGGGATTTAATGAAACAAATGATTTTATTCTAGAATCAAAAACCAAAAAAATAATCATATCTCAGAGATAACATACATCATAAAAATTGTCACGGATTTAAGTTTTGAATAAAATTAACAATTAACATGTCATCGAATTATTTGTTCACTTCCGAATCGGTCGCAGAAGGTCACCCCGATAAAGTTTCGGACCAGATATCCGACTCTATTCTTGATGCAATAATAGAAAAGGATCCTGCGGCGAAAGTCGATTGTGAAACGGTGGTAATGCAAGGTAATGTAATTGTAACAGGTCAGATAACTACAAATGCGTATGTCGATATCCCGACTGTTGTCAGGAAAACTCTGAAAGAGATAGGATTCGATAATGCCAAGGTTGGAATTGATTATGAGACATGCGGGATAATGGTCTCGGTTACAGAACAATCGCCCGACATTGCAATGGGTGTCAATAGGTCTTCTGAAGAACAAGGTGCAGGTGACCAAGGTATAATGTTCGGTTATGCCACAAACGAGACGCCGGAACTCATGCCGCTGCCGATAGTGCTTGCACACAATCTGATGAAAAGATTCGCAGATGTACGAAAACAGAAGATACTGCCGTACCTACGGCCGGATGGCAAGTCGCAAGTCACTATCGAATATGAAAATGGGAGACCCAAACGAGTCGACACTGTTGTAATAGCAGCTCAACATGATGAAGATGTTTCCGAAGACCAAGTCAGAAAAGATGTAACAGATCACATAATAAAACATGTCATCCCTTCCAGCATGATGGATGATAAAACAAAACTCATTGTAAACGGCACGGGCAGATTTGTTATTGGCGGAACTTTAGCCGATACCGGACTGACGGGAAGAAAAATAATTGTTGACACATACGGCGGAGTAGGTTCGCATGGCGGCGGTTGCTTCTCAGGAAAAGACCCCAGTAAAGTTGACCGCTCCGGGGGTTACATGGCACGATACATAGCCAAGAATATAGTCGCAGCGGCGCTTGCCGACAAATGCGAAGTGCAGATATCATATGCGATAGGTGTTGCGAACCCTGTATCAGTAATGGTCAATACTTACGGCACGGGAAAATTGCCTGATGACACCTTGACTGAAATAGTGAAGAAAGCATTCGACATAAGGCCGGGGATGATAATACAGCATTTGAAATTGTTGCGACCGATTTACCGCAAAACTTCCTGCTACGGCCATTTTGGAAGGGAAGATGATGACTTTACTTGGGAGAAGACCGATAAAGTAGAGGAATTGAAACTGCTTGTTAAAAATTAATTAGATAATCCTAATTTTCCTTAAACTCTTTCACAAGCCAGACAAATATCAAAACCACTGTGGAAAGAAAGGTTACAAGCGCCCCCAGCATCGGCAAGACGGCGCTTACCCCTTTTGTACCGAATACATTCAGACCGATGCCGATTGACAATACCAAGGCGCCGATAAAGGCAAATAATATCGAATAGTTCTCAACCGTTTCCAATCTGTTGTTTCCCTTGAGCTTGAATGATGGAATTTTCATATTAACCAAAGTGCGCCTTGAATATTTTAACTTCAGAGTTCTGGTATACCAATTCGTATTTGTCCAATCCCTTCCCTTGGAAGAAAAACATCTTTGTGAATATTGAATCCCTGATTTGCGGATCCATGAAAAATATGCCCCTAAAGCTTGGATCAACCCATATCAGACCGCTCAATGTATTGTTTGTATAAGGTGACGAATGGAATTCGACTCCGTTCTGGAAATATGTCACATTGCTTATCAGGGCATTGCGTATACCTTGGCTGGGTGCGTTCAAGATAGCCAGTACCTGCGTGCCGTTCTGTAACAGTGAAATCGTATTGTCGCCCAGCGAGTATACTGGATATCCTTGGCTGGTGCTTGTTAGCGGCATTTGTATGAAATTCCTGCCGTCACAACTCCATTTCTTTCCATCGGTTGCATTCCATAGTTTCATGTCGAAAGTTCCGAAACAACTCATCCAGTAATATTTGCCGATCAGGTCATTAGTGGCCAAAACATAAACATCCGACACGTCCTTGCACGCGTCTGCCGGCATTGTTGGATACGTTTGTTTAACTTCGGCGCATTGTTCAGGCGTCAGATGCGTGTATTTCTGAAGTATCTGAATCGATTCTGTTTCATTATCAGTAGACATTAATCTTCCCATGTCCACTATTCTCACGTTATGGTTGTATGGAATGCAATAACCGCAGTGAGCGCCGTCTGCATGAACTTTCAGACCCGTATAGCCGGCAATAATATGGCCGGGATCCCACCATGTGGCAACCAACGAATCACTATTGGCGTTCGCCTTGAGCCAGTCCAGCGCATTATACCAATTCTGGCTGATTGCAAGCCCCGAGCTGGAATCGTATCCTGTTTTTATCCCGTCAGAAACGAAGGCTATAAGGAACACGAACAAGATTGCAGAGATGCTTGCAATCAGAAGATTGTTTCTCCCTTTAACAAACTGGAAAATATTCGCTATCATATACGCCGCAGTCAGTGAAGATGCGATTGAGAACAGCAAAGCAAACCTTATACCAGTTGCTATCAAATAGAAGCTTACCAACACCCAAACAATCAGAAATATTTCAAGGGGATTTATTTTCTGTTTTTTGTAAATCTTGTAGATAAGAAACGCGAGAAACCCGAAAGATGTCAGAAGTGTAGGAAGTAGGCCGACTCTAGTTGCTATCGTCATCAACCCTTCCAGAGAAAAGATGTTTATCTTCTGTAACTCTGCCACAGATATATTAACTATGAGCGGTTCGCCTCCTATTCCAGTGAATTGCAAGCCGCCTATCAACGAAGCTAGCATGTTAGAGAATCCCAAAAAGTATCCTATTATGTTTAGGATTAAAAATGTTATCAATAGCGGGATGGCAACCGGTTTTGTTTCTTCGAATGCGTATTTCCAATTAAATTTGAATCTAAAGTGGAATATCACTTCCTCGAAAAGTTTGTATACGAAGAATGCAGGTATGACTGTGAATAGAACAAGGGAAGGCAGCCATCCGGCACCCCAGTTGAAAATGAACATGAGGTTTACGGCAACGGCCAATATGTAAAACGGTATTGATTTCAGTTTCTTGTTGGCGTTATTTAGCAGTAGAAAATATGCAAGGAACGAGAAAAATGTGTAAAACACAACTACAGATTTTGATTCGCTATACCCGCCCATGCTCACGCTTATGAAAGTCGGTGTTAATGTTGAGAACAATGCAAGCAACAATCCGGCAATCTTATTCTTGAATATCAGCGAACCGAACAGGTAACTGACAATTACTGTCAGGCTGACCATTATCAAAGGAGATATCTTAGCTATCTGGACTAGTGTAATCGACGGTGATATGCTACTGGCGAGCCTGTAAAGGTATGCAATCGTATAAGACCAGCCGTTATATGGCTGGTTAGGTCTTCCAGGAGGATAATAACTTAGTATGTCCCATGCGGGCATTTTATAATTGTTGTCGACTATTTCTTTGGCGTGCCTGAAATACCACCACGGATCATAATCCAAGACTGTCGGATATTTCAGACTTGATGACCTGACAAAAACAGCCAGACCGACAATGACGATAATGCCGAGAAAAATAAGTGCGAATATAGCGGCCGATTTGTAATTGATTTTTAGCATATACCCATCTTTGGCTTTTATATTATTAATGTCGTAACTTTTTTATTCTATCTAAGTGTGATAATTCGTTAAATAAACCCTAATAATTTAAACATTTAATAGCACATATTGCAACATAGGTTATTAGTTTTGAACGGTAACGAAGATGGAAGAAAACAATGTCATTAAACGAAACAGGACGGCACTTGTAGTTGTCTCACTCGTTCTGTTATTCGCATTTGTACTTTATCTTAAAACAACATTGCCGAATCCTATAACTTTCGGGGACGAAGGATACCATACAGAATTGTCCAAGTGGATGGCTGAACATCAGGAATATCCTGTATGGATACCGTTCGAGAGTTCGAAACTGATGTATTCTGACTTTGGAAGGCCGCCTTTGTTCAATATTCTGCAGGCGGGGATATTCAGCATTTTTGGTTTCAGTGAGCTTATTGTAAAAGTACTGACGCCTTTCATTGCCGTTTTAACTGGACTGGGTGTTTTTCTGCTGGTAAAAAGGTTGTACGGCAAGGAAATCGGACTGCTGTCATCAATTCTGTTAATTACACTGCCTTCATTTGTAACTTATTCTGTACTATTTTACACCGAAACATTGTTCACGTTCTATACAACATTGTTCATCCTATCGCTCCTGATTTCGATAAACGAAGACAGTAAAAAATACTGGATGCTGTCTGCATTGTTCGGCGGGTTGGCATTTTTAACTAAAAACAATGGAGTTGTTTTCCTGCTTTTCCTGCCGCTGATTGCAATTTACCTGTTAATCAAAGAGAAAAACAAGCCACAGATACAACTTTTCAGAAACTATTTTATTTTTGCAGTAATCTTTCTTCTTGTAATATCGCCGTTCATCTTAAGGAATTATTACTACTACCAGGCTCCGATGTGCTACCCACTGCCACTACTTGATACGAGCAAATGTAACGTATCGAATTTCGTTCCAAAGTACAGTTTCGATACAAGAACTATCCAAGGCGGGACTGAAAACAGCGTGTTCACGCTCGGCTTGACAAATTACATTAATTTTGCATATGGCGATTGGTCGCCGGACAGCACAGGCCTTTTAAGGCCAATTTACAGCATCTTGAACCCGTTGCAAACATTGAGCGGCAATATGTTTGGCGGGCTTTCTTTGAGCAGCGTGTTCCTATTCGTTGGTTTGATTGGCGGGATATTTCTATTCCTGAGGGAGCATACCACAATAGGCATTGCCTTATTGATAATAATGGTGACATTTTTCACGATATTTTACCAGTCAAGGGAAAGGGCAGAGGACGCTTCAAGGCACACTCTACTGTGGGCGCCGCTTATTGCCGTACTGGCGTCTGTCTTCTGGGTCAATGTGTCCAAACTTTCTAACAAGTACGGTAAATACATATTGATTGGATTTGTTGTGCTAGCACTGTTGCTTGGTCTTCAGCAGGCAATGGGAAAATTAGCCACCATGTCTCAAGTAAAACAATTTTCACCCACATTCTTCGAAGCATGCGACTGGGTGAAAGCAAACCTACCAAAGGATAGCTTGTTATATACATTCTGGGGGCACAGGGCGGCTTACAGTTGCGACAGAACTATATCGCCGTCTATTGCTGACATTGTTCTGAGCGATGACCCGGCATATGTAAATGATGTGGCGCATCAAAACGGCATCACGCATATCTTCATTCAGAAGTTCAGCATAACTCAACAGCCAACAAAAGAAAGCTACTCAGTAAGTTTTGTGGAATTGCTTGAAAACAGCACAAAATATTTCCAGAAAGTATATGAAAATGGCCCTTCTCTGAATGATTGTTTAAACAAAGGTGCATGTGACGGTAACATAATCTATAAGGTTGTTTAGGTGAAGAAATGATTGCCGAACTTATCAGCCTTCTGGTTTCATTTCTCACAACACTAATCATTACGCCTTTTCTGATGAAATTCCTGAAAATGTCTGGCATTGTAGGCATAGACCAGCATAAGAAAACCAAACCAATATTGCCCACTGCCGGCGGCATATGCGTAGCATTCGGCATCATAGCCGGTTTACTAACATACATAGGAATAACAACGTTCTTTTTTGGCGGATTGAATGAAACACTATACCTCTTTGTTATCATCTCGTCAATATTGATTATAACTCTTGTTGGCATCTTTGATGATCTTAATGTAAGCTCTAGAAAAGTGATGAACAAAAACGAAAAAGACATTCGAGTGGGATTGCCGCAATGGATTAAACCGTTGCTTACGTTACCTGCTGCCATACCGTTAATAGTGATAAGCGTAGGCCATTCGACCATGGCATTACCGTTTCTAGGAACTATCGATTTCGGTATCTTCTTTCATTTGCTTTTGGTGCCGGTTGGTGTTGTTGGTGCCAGCAATGTGATAAATATGTTGGGCGGGTTTAACGGGTCTGAAACGGGGATGGGGATCGTGTACATGCTGGCATTGGGAATCTTTGCCCTTCTCACCGGCAACAGCATATCGGTTTTGTTTCTAATCGCAGCCATGGCATTGATCGGATTCGTGGCTTACAATTGGTATCCTGCAAAGATTCTGCCTGGCGATTCATTGACATATCTACTTGGAGCTGTTGTTGTGAGCGGTGTCATAATTGGAAATATGGAAAGGTTGGGTGTAGTCCTTTTGCTACCGTTTATTGTTGAATTCTTTCTGAAGTTGAGGTCAGGATTCAGAGCAAGTAGCCTAGGCAAGCTTAGGAGTGATGGCAAACTAGATCCTCCATACGGAAAGAACATATACAGCCTGACACATCTGATAATGAACATTAAACCAATGACAGAAAAACAGATTGCTGTAACTTTGATTTTAACGGAACTGGCAGTCGCTGTTGTTGGAATCTATCTGGTCTATTTCCATTTTATTTAATATAGCCCGATTCGGCAAGCTGCACAATCTTCTATATTGAGAGGAAAGAATTCTCGCCAACAACCAGTTTGGATGCCTTTGGTGAATTTTTATCCGAAGAAATAATAGTCACGTTCTTGCCGATTAAGCTGTCTATAATCCTGCCTTTGCATTCTATCTTACAGTCGCCTATAACAACACTCGATTCTATTTCGGCATTATTGACTATTGTATTGTCGCCAATCGCTGTATACGGTCCTATGTATGCGTTCTCACCGACCACGCAATTTTTACCTATGATTACAGGCCCTCTTATAGAACTTCCCTTTTTGATGACAGCACCTTCCTCGATACAAACCTTGCCGACTATATTTGAACCTTCTTCAACTGTGCCTTTGTTGAAAGGTACAAGTTCTTCGAGTAAAAACCTATTAGCTTCCAGTATACCATCCGGATCTCCGGGATCTTTCCACCACTCGGCATCTATTATTTCATGGTGCACATTTTTTCCGCTGTCTATAACGCCCTGAACAGCTTCTGTTATTTCGTACTCCCCTCTAGCCGACGGCTTGAGTTTTTCGATGGAATCAAAAATTGAACTGTTCAACATATACACTCCGACCATTGCCAAATCGCTTGGAGGTATTTGCGGCTTTTCTACAAGTCTGACAATCTTGCCGTTTTTAATCTCTGCTACTCCGAATCTATTTGGGTTCTGTATGCTCTTCAATAAAATCAAACTGTCTATGCCTGGCTCCGAGAATTTTTCCACGTACTTTTTGATACCGCCTTTTATTATGTTGTCGCCAAGATGCACAACAAATTTTCCATCAGCGTTATTCGATGTCAAATATTCCTTAGCCACTCCGATCGCATGTGCCAGACCGCGTGGTGCATCCTGCTCGATATAAGTTACGCTCACCCCGAATTTGGAACCGTCGCCGATAGCGTCTTTTATTTCTTGAATTCTCTGTGGCGTATGACCTACAATAATACCTATGTCTTTAATGCCGGCATTTCTCAAAGTTTCTATCGCATAATAGAGCATTGGTTTGTTTGCCAGAGGAATCAAGTGCTTGTTGCTTGTATGTGTTATAGGTCGTAACCTGGTACCGTGCCCGCCTGCTAAAATCAATCCTTTCATGTCGAAAACCACTTAAATTTACACTTAAGATATAAGAGTTAATTTATTAAAGTTAATTGGTGACCCAATGATACCTCTATTCAGACCATGGGTGGGAAAGGAAGAAATCGACGCTGTAGCCAAAGTTATCAATTCTGGCTGGCTTGGGATGGGTCCGAAAACCCAGGAATTTGAAGAAAAATTCGCGAAATATGTCGGCTCTGATTATGCGGTGGCTGTAAATTCGGGTACTGCCGCGCTTGATCTGGCGGTGAAAGCTCTGGGCATAAATTCCGGTGAAATACTTGTACCGTCGCTTACATTTGCGTCTACTGCGATTGTTGCGCTATACAGCAATGCGAAACCTGTGTTTGTTGATGTTGATACTGGCACAAATTGCATAAGTCTTGATGACATTAAGAGAAAATTCAACAAAAATATCAAGACTGTTATACCAGTTCACTACGGCGGTCATCCATGTGATATGGATGAGATACTTGCGTTTGCCAAATCTAAAGGACTGCCAGTAATAGAAGATGCTGCGCATGCTTCAGGATCCGAATATAAAGGAAAGAAAATAGGTTCGATTGCCGACATTACGTGCTTCAGTTTTCATCCTGTTAAGAACTTGGCTACGGGCGACGGCGGGATGGTAACTACCAACGATGAGAAGATTTATAACGCTGTTAAAAAAATGCGATGGTTTTGCATCAACAAATCAACATTTGAGAGAGCCGAAGTCAAATCGTATTCGTGGTACTACGAGATAGATGGTTTGGGTTACAAATATCATATGAATGACATAACGGCCGCTATCGGATTGGCTCAGTTGAAAAAGCTTGATAAGGCAAATGAACTCAGAAAGAAGATTTCCCAGAGATACATGAAAGAATTCGCGGGCTTGGATTGGATGAAACTGCCTGTAGAAAAATCTTATGTTAAAAGTTCGTGGCATATGTTCGTGCCTAAAGTGAAAAATAGAGACGGACTCGTAGAACACATGTCTAAAAACGGTGTATCGGCCGGTGTACATTATCTGCCGCTTCATTTGCAGCCGCTTTTTGCAAATATGATAAAGAGGGGAGAGATGAAACCTGCTAATGTGCCTATAACTGACCGCATATGGAAAGAAATAATCACATTACCCGTATATCCAGGAATGACTAAAGAAGATTTGGATAAAATAGTTGATGTCGTAAAAGGTTTCAAGCCTTAACTAACTTTTCAAACAGTTCAAGATGCTTATTCACAGAATCTGACCATGTTTGGGGTTTTCTATTAACTTTAATGTGAGATTTTGTTTTGTTTCCAAGAACTTTTACTATACCATCTGCTAGGGACCTTGAATCGGGTTGTGTCAAGATTCCGTCTGCATAATTTTCAATTCTTTCTGGGTGTGATCCACAATTTGTGCCGACAACTTTGACACCGGCGGCAATTGCTTCTGCCAACAGAAAACAAAATCCATCTGAGATGGCTGGGCACACCACTACATCACACGCAGTTAAAAAGTTGTATTTTTCTTCGTCGGGGATTTTGCCTGCGTAAACTACGTTTTCAACGAGACCTAATTCTTCTATATAAGGTTCCAGCTCATCGAATTTCGTACCTGCCAAAAAAAGTTTGGAATTTGGTAGTTTTTCTATCACATATTTCACGGCTTCAAGTAAACCTTTGATATTTTTGGCCTGCCCTGTACCTTTCTGACCCAACCTTCCTATATAACCTATTAGAAAATAGTTTTCGAGTTTGAATTCTTTTCTGTAATCGATTTTTCCTGCTGTTTCAGAGAACTCTGTTCCATGTGGAATTACTTGAATTTTATTTTCTTTTACGCCATATTTCATAAGCGTTTTCTTGGAATATTCTGACGGACACAGAAATGCATCGTATAGTCCCATGGCTGTAAACTTTTCGAAGGCTGGGTACGATATTTTTTCAAAAAGATTTTGACCTAAAGAACGCCACAAACCACCGTAAAACTCATGGCAAAACAATACAGACGGTTTACCGGCAAGTTTTGCTATCAACCAGCCGATAAATCCCGGCACAAGTGTATTAACGAGAACGATGTCCACTTTTTTTGCAAGTTCAACACCCTTGATTAAGGACGTTAAAAAGAACATTTGTCGACCAGGAAACATGTAGCTTCGAGAGAAGGGAATGTAAACTCTATGAATCTTTATTCCTTCATAATCTTCTTCGGATTTTGTATTTGGCAGTTTTGATGTAAGCCAATGAATCTCATTGCCCTTCTTGATGAGGCCTTTCGACAGATTTATGATATAGTTCTCTATACCACCCATGACTACCGGTGGCGCTAAATCGGAAATTATTAGTATGCGCATGTATTTTCTATCAGCTTGTCATTTTTTAAGCTTATCCAAAAGTATGTTTGTAATTCTTTCGCTTGTTTTGCCGTCGCCATACGGATTAGGTATATTTTGGATTTTTGTCTTAACATCGGTGCCTAGAATCATCTTTGCCTTGTAGTTAATCAATCTTGGATCAATCCCTGTAAGGAAATTCGCACCCGCAGACACTGTTTCCCATCTTTCTGTTGTTTCTCTCAATGTTATGCATGGCACTTTAAGTGTTATGGCTTCTTCCTGCACACCGCCTGAATCCGTAAGGACATAAGCGGCATTTTTCATAATTTTCAGTGCATCAATGTAACCCAACGGTTCTATGGTTTTGATATTAGACGGTACATTGTACCCGAATTCGTTAAGCCGTTTTTTATGCCTTGGATGCATTGGTATAACAACTTGCTTGTCCAATGTGGCAAGCGCACGCAAAATTTTGATTAATTTTTCAGGCGAATCAACATTCTCTGCTCGGTGTATTGTTGCAAATGCATATTCGTCTTTCTGCAAACCAATGTTCTCTAGAATTCTACTTTCCTTGTCAGCTATATCCGAGTAATACAGGCACGCATCGACTACAGTATTTCCAACTACAAATTTGTTGTTCTTAATCCCCTCTTTTTCCAAAAACATCGATTCCAAATCTGTAGGTACAAATAACAACTCGCTCATGTGATCTACCAATATTCTTACAAGCTCTTCTGACATTCTTTCGTCAAAACTTCTTAATCCGGCTTCTATATGGATAATTTTTTTACCGAATTTTTGTGCTGCTAATGCAGCTGCCAGAGTGGAATTTGTATCACCGTAAACAATGACATAATCGGGGTTGTTTTCTCTAATTTCATTAGAGATAGCTGGCAGAAGATAAGTGTAATCAGAACTCGCCATTGGCTTGTGTTCTAGTTTGCCTGGTGTTAGAACATGATTGGGTTGCCTTACTTTCAGTTGTTCAAAGAATATGTCTACCATTTCCTTTGAATAGTGTTGGCCTGAGAAAACGAACCTGTGGTCAAAATTCTTATCTAGAAGTGGAATCAACCTAGACATCTTGATAATTTCAGGTCTTGTACCGATTATTGTGGATATCATATATTTCAAGAGTGTGAAAAAGCTTTAAATAGCTTATAAATTTGTCAGTTTTATTAGTTTTATGGATTTGCATGTTTACCCACCTTTAAGGTGTTTTCACACCGTATGGGATTTTTTGAGTCTTCTTTCAGTTTCCCCTAGTAAGTTTGAAGCTGCTTTTAACCAGTGGGTGAAATGGAAAAAGGTATTGTACACGTACATGGCAAGAACTGGGTTGTACCACTTGTTAATTTACCTGAAAAGCAACTACGGGATTAAAAGAATCCTGATTCCAAGCTACATCTGCAAGGAAGCTGTCCACGCCATCAAAAAAACCGGGCTACAACTGGTCTTTGTCGATAATAATTTAGAGACATTGGGAATTGATTCCAAACATATTGTAGCTGACAAAAACGATGCGATACTGTGGGTCAATTACTTTGATTTGAAGTCGGAACCTTCTGAAGAACTTCTAAAAAACGGCGCTATAATCATAGAAGATAATGCGTCCTACTTTATGCAACCGTCGAGATATGCAGATTTTACTCTGTATAGTTTCGGGAAAGGCAAGGAATTTTCTACTAGTGGCGGTGGAGCTGTAGTAGTGAACAATAAAAAGTATGATAACTTTGTAAGGAGTGTAAATCTTACAAGACCTGATTTGTTTACAGAAATGTGTCTGTTTTTTGAATATGCAACTTGGAAAGTAATAAGCAATAGATGTTTTTATAAAATTCTGAGAAAAATTAAAATATCATTATTCGGCGAGAACCGAAATACAGGGGCCGTTTTCCAGAGCGATATAAACGGCCTAAATTATGCAATGCCCACTATATCCAAAAAGTTTGCATATAAACAATTCACAAAAATGGAAAAACTAAAAAGTAAGAGTAAAATTTTGTGGGAGCTTTTCGTGGAAAAAATAAAAGACTTGAAGAAAATAAAAATCTTGGTATCAAAAGGCAACTCTAATTTCTTTTCTGTTAATTTACTTGTGAAAAATAGGGACAGAATAAAATCATTACTGGAAAATAAAGGTATATTCGCTAGCTTACCATGGCCTTATCATTTGGGTGTTCAGTCAAATAATAAAAATTTACAAAATTCTAAAAGAATATTTTCTGACATACTACAAATCAAAATCGACCCTACTTACATGAAAACTGACGATATAGAATACATAGCTGAAAATTTCAGAAAGATTTACAAAATGGTGGTATAGTAATGGAAACTATCTTTGAGGATGACTCATTTACAATCTGTAAGTATGAAAGTTTGGATGACTTGGGAAACGAGTGGGAAAAACTTCAAAAAAACGCCTCGCTTTATCTGAGTTTTCAATCTGTGAAATCTTATGTCAAGAATGTGGTGGGGAAAAATATATTGATATTTGTTTTGAAAACGGATGAGGGTGTGATTAAATCTATTTTACCTTTCAGATATTCTGACTTCGGATTAAATAGATTATATCATCTTATATGCTATAATTTTGGATTTGATCTGGAGCCTGTTGGGGATTTGGATGAAAATACGATGGAAAGATTTCTAGGAAATGTTTTTAGATACATCGTTAAAGGACGTTCCATTGTCTTATTAGACAATGTGGGGAAAGAATTCTCAGGACATTTAAAAATTATGTCGTCGTCTATGAATATGAGCTCAAAAAAAACTGTGAGTAAAGAACATTTGTATAAATTAATTCTGAAAAATAAATGGGAAGACTTTTTATCCACATTAGGCAGTAAATTCAGGAAGAATTTAAAATATTATTATAAAAAGTTGGGGGACGGTTTTAAAATAGTTTTTTACAAATCAGATAATTCTGAAGATATAAAACTTTTCTTCAAGTTGCACAAATCGTCAATGGAAAGTAAAAACGACCTAAGCTTATTGGAATTTGAAAACTTCCAGAAATACTACACCGACATGCTATCGGCATTCGGGAAAAACGCGGGTTTATTCAATTTGAAATTAGATGATAATGTAGTTGCATCGTTGATGTATATTGATTTGGATGATACACGTTATTTTTTGAACATAGGATTGTTGCCTGAATATAAAAAATATTCCGTAGGAAGAATTTTGATATCGCATGCTATAGAAGAAGCCATTAAAATGGGTCTGAAATACTTCGATTTCGGGAGAGGTGATTCACCTTACAAGCTTGATTGGGGGTGCGATGTATATGAAAACTATAGCGTTACAATTTATTCAAGTGGTTTATATTATTCGTTATTTAAACTGTACAGTTTCATTTACGATTCTGCAAAAAGGATAGCGATAAACCTGCTCAAGATAACTTTTATAAAGAATATTATATTAAGAAAATTGTAGTGTTAAGATGACTTTCAAAGATACAGCACAAGACATTCTAAGGGGGATTGCTAAAATAATACCGCGATTCGTGGCTTGGTTTGGCGTTCATTTAACAAGATATATGGATACTCAACTGGGATGGGTGTTTCGATATTTCTTTTACTCTACACTTTTAAAAAATATTGGAAGAAGTGTTGTGATAAAACCGGCGGTTTTCATGTTTCATCCGAATAAAATTTCCATAGGTAGGAATGTTGATATAAACGAATTTTGTGTACTTTTCGCAAGTGATCATGATGACGGTTATATCCAAATTGGGAATGATGTAATGATAGCCAACAGCACTTTGATGGTCACCAACGACCACATATTTACGGACAAAACTCAGCCTATATGGAAAGCCGGACACACGTACGCACCAATTATAATAGAAGACGATGTATGGATTGGGATGGGGGTTAAAATCCTTAAAGGTGTGAAGATAGGAAGGGGTTCTGTCATAGGTGCTGGAGCTGTAGTGACTAAGGATGTGCCACCGCATAGTATAGCTGTAGGTGTGCCTGCTAAAGTAATTAAAAAACGTTTTGAAGAATAAATTAGATATCAAAAAATTGTTTGTACTGGTTGCACCATAACTTGTAATTATGGTATTTCTTAACCCATTTGTAACCGGTGTTTGCAAGTGTTTGCCGTAGTTTTTTATCAAGAATATACGATTCTAATTTTTCAGCTAGATATTTTGAATGTGGCTTCGCAACCAATCCATTGAATCCATCTGTAACAATATCTGGTAGACCTCCCACATTCGTGACCACAACTGGTTTCTTTGTTGCCATTGCTTCCAAACAAGCCAATGAAGTAGCTTCGGACGAAAGCGTCGGGACAACCACTATATCAGCGGCGGCAAAAAGTTTTGGCATATCCTTGAAATGATCGACATGACCAATGAATTTTACATTGTTGGCCAGTCTGTTTTCTTTCACAATCTTCTCTGCCAGTGGCTTTTCAGGACCTTCACCAGTCATAAGGAGTAAAACGTCGGGGTACTTCTTAACCAGAATTGAAACAGCTTTTATTAGTTCTAAACCCCCTCTTCCCAAACCGAAATTTCTTGGGAACAAAATCACTGTTCTGTCATTACCGTACTGGCTCCTTAGACTACGCCCATTGTTTCTAGAGTTGAACAAATCTGTATCAACAAAATTCAATATGACTTCTATTTTGTCTCTGTACTCCGGCATCTCAGACTGGACAAATCTGAAGAAAAACCTGTCAATAGAAACTACTTTCTTCAGGTTCTTGATGGCGTATTTTGCCAGAAATCTGACATAATCTCTATAAAATCTCATTTTCAATCCGAGAGAATCTAATACAGCATATCGTGGATCATCCCAGTTGATCGCCATTGACATTCCTGTCATCCTATTATCGCCATGCGGAAATGCATTCAAATAATCATGAAAATGTATTCTATCTGAATTCTTCCAAGCATCTGCTTTTTTCCACAATAAATTGAAAAACACGTAACGGTTTATCAAGCCTTTATCGCCACTCAGATTAAATGGCATTTTCACGCCGTGAATTGTAACATTGTCCAGATTTGTTGAGATTTCTTTTGAATCTGTTTGTATGATATGTACATCATGGCCTTCCTTCGACAAGAATTTCACAAGATAGTATAAGTATACTTCACCACCACCAATCAGAATGTCTTTTCCAAAGTGGTAGTATCCTGTGCTTCCGCCTATAAAATTGTAGGAGATTATTGAGAATTTCATATAAACACCTAGATAAGAAAATCGATTTTTATAGTCTTATTATTTTTCAACTTGTGGTAGAAGTCCATCGCCTGAACAGCAAACATCGTACACCAAGAGTTGAGGTGCTGTAACATTTTGCCAGTCTCGTCAAAACCATAGAAAAATCCGCCATTTTGTTGACCGTTTGTATTTTGCATCGACAATAATTTCTTAGCGGCTGTATCAATGTTTTTCTGGTAATCTATATCAATGTAATTATTCTGAATGAAAAATGATCCTAATCTAACAAATTGCGATACGACATCGTATCTCTCGTATTTTATGAAACCGTCCTTCAGAAAGACTTGCGGTATAGAAAAATCATGTGGTTGGTTATCCATTAACCACTTTATTGCGTTTGCTGATTTATCTATTAGTTTTTGGTCATTCGTCTTTATTCCTGCATAAAGCAGCCCTTCTGCAGAGTAAAGATGTGGGTGCAGATGGGTCTTTCCTGTCTTAGTGTCCGTTATGAATCTGCCGTCATTTCTCTGAAAATCAAAAATATTTTTTAAGGATTTGCTTACTGCGTCTGCATATTTATCGCTCTTAATTGCTTCTGACAGCTTCAACAGGCCTATGAATATTTTAGAATGGAAACTGCCAAATTGGGTCGACCATTTATCATAAGTTACAGCAGTCGTCTTTTCAGACGGATTGTACATAGGAAATATATGCCCCTCTTTTGAAATCATACAATCCACTAGGAAATCGGCTATCCTCTTAGAGGCTTCAAGGTACTTAGAATCCCTTGTTTCATTATACAGATTAACTAAACCAGTCAATATCATTCCTGAATCGAATGCATAAATCATGCCATTGTTGAAAGAATATTGTTTATCTTCATTCCCTGAATCATAATAAAGTCTTGTTTTCACGCCGCCGCTTTCGTTGAGAGCGTTGGCTATAATCCAGTCTGCGGCAAGTTTTGCTCGCGAGACGAGAACAGATTTTTTATACATAGAGTTCAAAAACAGTAAAGTTGTAATCCCATAACCTGTTATCTCGGAATAGATGAACGGATAATATTTTTTTTCTGTGTCAAACCAGGAATTAAAGCCGCCTCTAAAAAGTTTGTTTTCGGATATGTTTTGTATACCAGAATTTAACATCCAATTTTCCACAAGAGAAATAGACCGTAACTCATCTTGCATTTGAATCAATACTCTATATACGCATATTTTTGCGTTCCCATTCAATGTTTATCTTCAAACCTTCATCCAAAGTAACTTTTGGTGACCATCCGAACAATTTCAGTGCTTTTGAGAAATCGCAACACAATCTTTTAACCTGGGCTGTCCTTTCTTTTGTATAAACAATTTCTGACTTGCTATTGCTCAATTTCTTTATCTTTTCGGCGAGTTCTTTTATAGTAGTCTCCTTACCAGTACCGAAATTAACAGCTTGTCCTATAGCCTTTTTATCCTGTCCCATTATCAAAAATGCATTCACGGCATCGTCAACGTATAAGAAATCTCTAGTTTGTTTTCCGTCGCCATGTACCGTAAGTGGCTTGTTCTCTAGGGCGAGTTTAATAAATTTTGGCAACACATCGTATGTGTGTCGTGGCCCGTACATATTGAACGGCCTGATAATGGAAATTGGTAATTGATATGTGTTATAGTAAGCAAATGCGTATCTGTCGGCGGCGACTTTAGACGCGCCATACGGATGTGCGGGGTTTAATGGATGATCTTCGTCTATGGGCACATAGTTGGGCGTCCCATAAATCTCACTCGAGGAAGTGCATACCACTCTTTCAATATTTTCAATTCCCATTGCCGCATGTAAAACGTGTAGAGTTCCTATCAGATTTGTTTGTGTTATCTCTAGTGGCTGATCAAAGGACCTTGGTACATAAGCTTCAGCGGCCAAATGAAATATCGTCTCGGGCTTATTCTTTTTGATAAGGCTTATTGTGTCACTGCTGCCTATATCGCCTGTAATAATTTCTGCCAATTTGTCTTGAATGTGACGTATGTTCTGAAAAGTATACTTGGTGGTTCCGCTGTGAGATGTGCCTCTGACAAAGACAGATACTTTTGCGCCTAGAGACAATAACCTTTCTGTTAGATGCGATCCTACAAAACCGTCTGCACCTGTTACTAGAACTCTTTTGCCGTCCCAATTGTCTTTATTCAATGCCATATTTTTAATCTATTGTTTGCCAGTGTTAAATATTTAAATCCTATTCGTCTTCATACCTAGTCGCTAGTGAATTTCGAAACAGTTCTTGTAATGGTTTTAAAGATCCCCTTCCCGAAAGGCAAATAGTTGTGCGCTATTTCTAAAATGTTAACATCTTCTTTGGTATAAAACTTTAGAAACATCAGGACTACCAAATAAATCAGACCTGTTATAATGGCAAATAGTATTGCGATTACAATATTTGGAGCAAACATGGATAAAACAAACAAGATGGAAAAAGAAATGATGTTAGCGAGAAGCAACTTTCCTATGCTTAACAAATGCGGTGAGAAGTGTAGGAATTTTCTAAGATAAATCAGACTTCCGACGAATAAAACCAGACCTGAAATAGTATATGTTATGGAAATGCCAGACACCGAAAACAGATATGTTAACGGTACTGATAAAATGGCGTATATAATAGTAGCTATTATCATCAAATTTCTCTGAACATTAGGTTTTCCTATAGCGTACAAACTGTCTGTAAATATGCCGGCCAATCCGAAAAGTAAAGACCCTACAGCTAGTATAGGTATTATTGAAACCGCTGGTAAATAAGACGCTTGAGAAAACAATAAAATCAACTTACTCGCAAACAATATTATGAATATTATTAATGGCAATGTTACAAGCAGTGTATATCTGACAATTAGATTGATCAATCTAGACCGTTTTTTTTCTGTATTTTGACCTGCAGAAAGTAAAGATGTTATTGGGAACAGAGCAACAGAGAATATGTTCGATATTACACTCATTTGGTTAGAAAGGAGCATGCCTATACCAAAAATTCCTACAACGCTTGCGCTATGGAAAAATGCCAGCAGTAAAGATTCCGTGTTAGTGAACACCATATAAGCCATTCTCGTTAATAGGGCTGGCATACCAAAGGTGAGAAGGATTGACTTTCCGTCTATTTTTATAGATTTTTCGTTGTACAACAGATATTTTATACGCGCCAAGACTATGAAAAGAGAACTAAGTATAAAACCTATAACTGGACCAAAGAATTTGAAACCAAGAATTATAAGAATTCCAGAAATCACGACTTTCAATACATATCCTATAGAAGCCGTTGTAGCTAGAATCCTCATATGTTGGAATCCTATTATTATCGATGTCTGATGATAAAACAATGTGTAGAAAAGAGCGCTTATCGGTATTAACCAGATTATATAAATGGGCACCTTGAGTATTGCCGCTATATTATTCGAAAAAATAAGGAATGTAATTGCCAATATTCCGAACATTAATAAAATAATGTTTAATGTGAATCGTATTGCGGATGTTATTTTTCCTAATTCATTACGGCCTATGTATTCTGGTATTAGCTTTGTCAGTGCGTATGATGTACCCAATGGTAAAAACCCTGAGAGTAAAACTGTCAGATTAAGAAATATATATACAACGCCATAATCAGCTGGCACGAGCGTTTTTCCGACCAAAAACCAATAAAGAAGAGAAAGAGCGAAGTTTGACACCCACTCAAGAGCTACGTAAAATACATTAGAAACAAGCTTAGACCTTAACGAACCTTTTGTTTTCATCAAATCATTCTTTGCTGTCGAATTTATCAATTATGGGGGTTGCTTTAAATCTTTATTGTATTCAGATTATATTGTGGTTGTGTGGTATTACCATTTGTTTCAGTAGTCGTATTGAACTACAATGGAGAGCGTTTTATTAAAGACTGTTTGGAATCTTTAAAAAACATAGATTATGATAATGATCGTTTTGAGGTTATTGTAGTCGACAATGCTTCAACGGATAAATCTGTGGAGGTTATCAAAAAATATACACCTTGGGCAAAGTTCATTGAAACGGGTAAAAACCTTGGTTATGCAGGTGGGAATAATGTTGGTGTTGAAAATGCGAAGGGGGAATATTTAGTAATTTTGAACCCCGATACGGAGGTTGACAAAAATTGGCTGAAAGAACTTGTGAAACATATAATCAGCGACAGTGGTATAGGGGCATGCTCCTCTAAAGTTCTGTATTACGCAGACAAAAGTAAAATAAACACAATAGGTGGTTTTTGGAGCGTACTTGGCGTATCTGGTTCCATAGGAGAAATGGACAGCCAAGACAAGTATGATGATACAGTATATACTTTCTACCCAACTGGCTGTTCTATGATAATGAAAAAGGAGCTTTATTTGAGTTTAGGAAAATTCGACGATGATTATTTTCTTTATTGTGAAGACCCCGATATTGGTTGGAGAATTTGGGACAACGGTTACAAAGTATGTTTGGCTCCAAAGTCTATTGTTTATCACTTAGGGAGTGCTGCGCTGAAAGGTCTTGGGAAGAAAAGTTACAGCAATCTGTTCTACTTTTATAATACAAGGAACGGCTTGTTGACAATAATAAAAAATGCCACTACGATGGATCTGTTGTGGATGGTCCCACTATATTTTGTTTCGTGGTCTACACTGGCTTTTCTATTTCTAATTAGGGGCAAGTTTATAGCAGCTAAATCAACAATTAAAGGCCTGATATGGCCAGTATCGAATTTGCCTTGGGTTATTAAGAAACGGTATACGGCAAACTATAAAAGAACTGGTAAATCAAAATATATGATGACGGGATTCATTGACACACTCAAAATATTCTTCAAATCTAAATTTGGCAAACACTTTTTATAGGGTTTGAATATGAAAATTCTGATTCCGACTAGTACTGGGGGGCACCTAAAACAGTGTTTGATATTGGCAAATCAGTTAAAAGCGTATAAATATGATCTGTCATTTGCTACATTAAGGAATGAAGTTGTCACACAGTATACAAAAAACTATAGATTTGATTTTATGGTAGGTTTGGATAGTCTAGTTTTGAAATCCTTCTTTTTAACTAACCTAATAAATTTTATTCTGCTACCGTTACAAGCATTGGTAATTCTTTTAAGAGAAAATCCACAAGCTATTATAACGTGTGGCTCCGATGTAGCTCTACCGTTTTGTTACATAGCCAAATTACTAGGAATGAAAGTAATTTACATCGAAACGAGAGCGAGAATCACCAGACCATCGAGAGCAGGAAAATTGGCATATAAAATAGCGGACCTGTTTTTCGTGCAATGGTCCTCTCTAAAGAGATATTATCCAAAATCGATTTATGCGGGTATTTTAACGTGATTAAATGATTTTTGTTACAGTTGGTTCTGACAAATTCGAATTGCTTGTAAAAAAAATAGATGAAATAGCACCCAAATTAAAAGAGAATGTCGTGGTTCAAATTGGTAGGGGAAATTATATCCCAAAAAACTGTAAATGGTTCAGATTCTCATCTGAGATGAAAAGGTATTACAAGATGGGAGATTTGATAATAAGCCACGGGGGTTCTGGCACATTATTTGAATGCCTCAAATTAGGTAAACGTGTTATCGCTGTACCAAATTTTGGTTCATCTGGTCAACATCAATTGGATTTGGTTGAAGAATTGGCGAGAGAAAATTATATTACAATGTGTGGAAATCTGGAAGAATTAGAATCATACATTAAAAACAATAGAAAATATAAGGTCTACAAACAACCGAAATGTACTATTGCTGAAGACATAAAGAAATTTTTGGATTCAAGCATAAGAGCCTAAATCGTGAAGCAAATGAAAATATTATTAGATGTTAAGAAAGACTCTCACAAAATATATCAGGAATTATACAAATACCCGCCTGTGAAATACGTTACGGATTTTTCTTATAACAATCCGATATTCAGGGTAGTTAACAAGTCCATTAATGTTTCATTTTATAAAAATAAAGGTCGTGTATGTCATATATTTAAAAGAGCCGATTTGGTGCATAGTGTAGGAAGGATAGTTTTAAACAATGTAAACTACGTCGTTGATCTGGAACACCCGATAATTCTTACCCCCAATCAACGTGATTATAGATTTCTTGTAAATTCTGGTGTTAGAAATTTTATAACAATGCAACTGAAGAAAGAAAAATGTAAATTTATTCTGCCGTTCACAGAATCGGCCAAAAAAGAATTTCAGAAATACTTCCATGACAAGGAACTTGAAAATAAATTAGAAGTAGTTTATCCAGCCCATCATAGTGTAGGGAAAATCAGGATTGTAAACAAGGAAAAAATTAAATTACTCTTTGTGGGTACTAAATTCCATGCGAAAGGTGGTAAAGAAGCGCTAGAAGTTTTCGAAAAACTAAATAAAAAATATGATGTGGAACTATTCTTTGTATCCGAAACGCCACCAGAATATATACAAAAATATTCTTCCTATCAAAACATTCACTTTTTACATGATATTCCTTGGGATGAACTTGAGACATTGTACAGAACGTCTGATGCATTCATATTTCCGTTATTTCAGGCGAGCTTTGGTGTATATTTGGAAGCTCTGGCATATCAAGTTCCAGTTGTAACTACAGACGTTTTTGATATACCGGAAATAATAGAGGATAATAAAACTGGTTTGAATGTACATTCTCCCATATCGCTTTATGGTGAAGGTTTCATCAGCAAATGGAAGACTTTTAATGATTTTAATGAAATTCTTAAAAAGACACACTTCCCTGAGTTCGTTGAAGAGTTTGCCGAAAGTGTTGAAAATTTGATAACAAATAAGAAAATTCAAAACAGAATAAGAAGGAATTGCTATAAAGTTATAGAGTGTGGTAAGTTCTCGATAAAAGAGCGAAATAAAAAACTGAAGGAAATTTATTCGATGGCGTGTGATAATGTATGAAATCTGTTGACATTGGCTGGCTAAAAGCTTTCGTTGAAAAAAATTCATTGTTTGGTGGTAGTCGGTATGATGCACAACTCATAGCTTTCTTGGAAAAGTATTATAATGTAGAAGATATATTCCCGAAAAAATTACCAAATAATATAGTTTTAAACAGAATTTCACAACTTTACAAGCTTGCACGAATTTCTTCAAAAAAAGATTTATTTATTAGGGGTATTTATTCGACAATTACTCTCGATATAGATAGAACAGAAGGTAAAAATCTATTATTATTTTACCATTTGGATCCATCCGCAACTAGATCACCGATGTTCAATAATATACTTAACAAGTTTTTCTACAGAAACCTTAGACTGCTTGATGAAATCGTCGTTATTTCGAAATATTGGAAAGGACATTTCAATAAACTTGGATTTAAAAATATTGACATAGCATATTGTGGGTTTGATTTGAAGAACTATGATATTTCCGACGGTGAAGTTGAAGAGTTTAAAGAAGAAAATGGTCTAGGCGACAAACCAATAATTTACATGGGAAACTGCCAAAAAAATAAGGGTGTTGTAGAAATCTATAACCAGCTCAAAAACCGAGACTTCACTTTGGTAACAAGTGGGAAACGAAAGGTGAATTTACCTGCCAGAAATTTTGAATTATCGTACAGAGATTACCTTAAGTTGTTGAAGTCTGCTGACATAGTGATAGGTATGGATAAATTTAATACGGGGTGGAGCATCACCTTACACGAAGCTATGCTACTGAAAAGACCGGTTATAGGTTCTAATATGGGAGCTTTGCCAGAGTTATTGTCGGGAGGCGGGCAGATAATTTGCAACGATTTCAAGGACTTGAATAAACTTGTCGATAAGGCGCTTGAAAAAAGCAAAAAAATGTCTTCTACAGGATATAAATATGCAAAAAGGTTTACAATCAAACGATTTGAAAAAACTTGGAAAGAAATAATCGAAAACACTTTAGGAAAGTAATTCTGGATGTGTCTTCCACCAATCTAATGTTAATTTCATTCCATCGTCAAAACTTACTTTTGGTTCCCAACCAAGTTCTTTTTTGGCTTTTGACGAGTCTCCAACAGATCTTAGTACATCATTCTTTCTGTATCCTGTATCCCAAACTGGAATAACTTTAGAGCCACTGAATTCTATTATTTTGTCTACACATTCTTTCACAGATGTTTCTTTTCCAGAACCTAGATTGAATAAGTCGCCATTCTTACCATATTCCAGTGCCAACATATACCCGTCAACAATATCAGATATGTACGAATAATCTCTAGTCGAATCAGGGTTCCCGACTTTGGGATTTATTTTATTCAACACCTGTCTGATTGTCCTAGGTATCAGCCAGTCACCAATCTGATCTGGACCAAATTTGTTAAATGCGCGAGTTATAATGAAATCTGTACCTGAATCTTCTAATGTAAATGGCTTTAGGAATATTTCACCCGCAAATTTTGCGGCAGAATAAATATCAATTGGATTTGGTTGTGTATTTTCCTTCAGGGGCAACTTATCCATATGTTGATTGCCGTAAACGTGGCAAGTGCTTGTATACAATAATTTTTTTACATTATTTTCTTTCGCAGCCCAGACGGTATTAAACACGCCAACGGCATTAACCTGAACCGAACTGTAAGGTACCATTCGTGCTTCTGATACGGGTACTATAGCACCGGTATGAAAAACATAATCGATATCCTTTGTGGCATTTATTAAACTGGTTATATCAATCAAATCGCCTTCGACAATTTGGACTTTGGTAAGAATGTCCTTTATTCTATTCTTACTGCCGCCTCTTCTAACATATGCTCTGACAACGGCGCCAGAATTGACCAATTTTCTACATAAATGCGAACCTGTAAATCCGCTTGCACCGGTTACCAATACTTTTTTATTTTTCCAGAATGTCATCTAATCATTTATTTACTTTTATAATAATTTATTAATTCTGTTAAAGTATCTTCGAATTTTGTACTGGGATCCCAAGACAGCTCCTTTCTTGCTTTTGTGTTATCGCCGACAATTACAGGTGCTTCATCCGACCTAATTTTTAATGGGTCCTTTTCTATTTTAACATTTTTGATATTAAACTTTGTTAAAATATTATTTATAAGATCTTTTATCTTATATCCTTTTCCGCTGCATAAATTGTAAGCTTCTGCAGACTTGCCATTTTCAACACTAGACAAATAACCAATTACAATGTCTCTGACATCACTAAAATCTCTAACCAATTCAATATTTCCCAGTTTCAATAATCCAAGTCTACCATTTATTATGGCCGCTATCTGTTGTGCGATTTGTGAACCCACAACATTTTCACTACACCTCAAACCTTCGTGGTGGAAAGCTCTTGTAACAACTATTGGAATGTCGTATATGGTGGCATATGAATGACAAAGGTGGTCTGCCGCTGCTTTTGAAACCCCATAGACCTCATTCGGTCTCAGTTCCTGCGTTTCTTTTATAGGTATTTCTTCTGCTTTTACTTTACCGTATACATTTGAAGAACTGGCGAATTGCATCTTCTCGATGTTTATATCGGATTTTCTTATTGAGTCGACTAAATTCATTGTACCTACAAAATTACTCTCGAATGTCCCGAATGGGATTTCATATCCCTTAACAACAGACGCTTGCGCCGCTAGATGAAAAATTATATTCGGTTCCAATTTTTTTAGAATTCCCACTAATGAGGTTTTATCGAGCATATCCGCATTGGAAAGCGTTATCCGATCTTTAATATGTGATATCTTTTCTAGAGACGAGTTTTCCCTTTTTAGTCCGAATATCTTGATGTCTTCCGCTATTTCTAACAGTTTTTCAGCCAGCCACGATCCTGCAAAACCGGTTACACCAGTTATTAAGACGCGTTTTCCGTCCCAGAATGATTTGTCATGCGGCATAAATTAAGATGCAGTATAAAGTTTAAGTTTTTAGTGTATATTATAGTTCTATGCAAAAAGACGAGGCTTTATCTAAAATAAGCGAGATAGTGGAAGTTTATTTCTCATCGCAAAAACCAGAGTTCATACCCGGTGTGACAAAGGTACCTTTACAATACCCCAGTTACGGTCACAAAGAAGTCATAGAAGCTATTGAGTCCTTACTTTCTACATGGGTGACAATGGGTAAAAAAGTCGGGCAATTCGAAAGAATTTTTGCTGATTACATTGGTGTAAAATATGGGCTTATGGTTAACTCTGGATCGTCGGCTAATCTGGTAGCTCTGACTATTCTAACAAACCCACTTTTCAGGAACCGAATCCCTAAAGGGAGTGAAGTTATAACACCTGCCATTACATGGGCTACTACGGTATACCCTATATTAAATGTGGGTTTGAAACCTGTTTTTGTTGATGTTGGAACTGATTATGATATCGATGTCAATAAAATAGAATCTGCGATAACAGACAAAACGAAAGCCATAATGCCGGTTCACATGATGGGCAATCCATGTGATATCAAAACTATAATGGAAATTGCGCAAAATCATAATCTTTTTGTTGTAGAAGACAACTGCGAATCTTACGGCGCTGAAGTTGATGGCAAGAAAGCGGGTAGTTTTGGCAACTTGTCTACTTCAAGTTTTTTCATATCACATCATATAACAACTATTGAAGGTGGCATGGTTAATACAAACGATGAAGAATTGTTTGAGTTTGCTAAACAGGCGAGAACATTTGGTTGGATAAGGGATTTAAAAAACAAAGAAGAAATAAGTAAAAGTTACCCCAACATCGATCCCAGGTTCTTGTTTATTAGTATGGGTTATAATTTGAGACCTACGGAGCTGCAGGGAGGTTTCGGTATTCACCAAATGGCAAAAATAGAAGAATTTATAAAAATCAGAAGAGAAAACGCTGATTTTTGGAATAAGAGTTTTGAGAAATTTTCTGATTATTTGACTCTACCTCAAGAAAGACGTGGTATAAGGCATTCCCGTTTCTGTTATCCCATAACAATAAAACCAAATGCTCCATTTACAAGAAAGGAAATGATGGAATTTCTTGAAAATAAAAAAATTGAGACTAGACCAGTAATGGCTGGTAATATAGTTGAACAACCCGTGTCACAGGTTCTTGATTACCGTGTTGCTGGTGACCTAGCTAATTCTCACCTTGTAATGAACAATTCATTCTTTTTCGGTAACCATCAAAACATAGGTAAAGAGGAAAGAGAACATGTTGCAAATTCTATAGAAGAATTCATGAAACTTAAGATGGTTTAATGAAATTAGAAAATAGTAAAGTTTTGGTGACAGGCGGCTCAGGTTTCATCGGTTATCATTTGGTAAAGAATCTGGTGGAGATCGGGTGTAATGTCACTGTTGCTGATATTAAACACCCAAAAGAAACAGAGAATAATAAAAGTATATCAACAATTACTATCGACATAAGTGATTGGACACGATTTAAAGATTTGGGTAAGTTCGATCTTATATTCCATTTAGCCGCATGCGCAGCACCGAAATCATGCGAAGAAAACCCTGATGTTGCATTCAGAACCAATGTTCAAGGAACTTACAATGTTCTTAGATTTGCTGTGGAATCACATGCATCGAAAGTTATTTTTCCGTCATCTGCACTTTTGTACGGGAAATATCCGAAATATCTTCCTGTAAATGAAGACCATCCTGTGGAACTCAACTCTGTTTACAACATTACTAAAAAAATAGACGAGGATTTGTGTGAACTGTTCATCAGAAGATTTAATTTACCAGTAGTCTATTTCAGGTTGTTTAATTGTTTTGGCCCACGCCAAGAGCCTGAATATTTCTTACCAACAGTGATTTTACAAGCATTAAAAACCAAACAAATAGAAATTTGGAACGATAAACCAACTAGGGATTTTACTTTCGTAGAAGATACTGTGGATGCTTTCATAAAAGCGGCCGAATCCGACTTTGTTGGCGGACCTTTGAATGTAGGGTCTGGCGTAGAGCTGAGAGTGGGTGATATAGCACAGGAAATCGCAAGTAAATTGGGTGTACGCTTAAATGTATTGAACAAAGAAGTAATAGGATCGATGAGGTTGTTTTGCGATAATTCTAAAATACGAAAAGAATTGAATTGGAAACCTAAGGTTCCATTCAAAGACGCTCTTAAACTAACAATAGATTGGTATCGACAAAATACAAAATAATTTTATACTCTAGATTTTTTGAAAAAAGAATAAAGTTTATTTATTATTCGCAGTTTATTGTAGAATTTTCTAAGTATAATAAACAACTTGGAACTTGAAAATTTATTATACCGTTTAATTACACCGCCGAAACTCGCCTTAAACATACTTATACTAAATTGTTTCTCACCTTTCTTGGCATGTAAATCATAACCGCATAGGTCAAAATAAGTGAAATTTTCACATTTTCCGTATTTTATCAGTTCCCACACTAGAAGACTATTGGCTTTTGTATTTTTCATGGAAGGATCAGTTGCATTAATCAAAAATGTTAATATGTTGCCAGAAATTGTAACAATAGCGCCCGATACGAACTGATTATTATATTCAGCTAGAAAAAGTTTTGCTAATCCACTAGGTACTAAATATTTTTGGAACTGGGAGAAGTAGCTTTCTTCTAATGGTACACCATTCCACTCCTTACTTGCATTGAAATAGATTTTACAAAAATCTTTCCATGCCAACGGATTGGCTGTCTGTTCGCTGATTTTTACTCCCAATTTCTCTGACTGTTTTATATCATACCGACGCTTTTTATCAATATTCTTCCATAACTGATCTAAATCCCTCTTCAAATCTACAACTACAGTGCCTTTTTCAGTGGGTAAAAACCCAGAATCTGTGAATATTTTTATGTTTTCTTTTTCGTCGAAAAAGGACGTGTTGACAATTTTTATTTTATAATGCAACTTTTTGAACTCTTTGAGCACCTGTGTTTTAATTTCGTCATTGATGCCGAATGGCGGGGCGTGAGTCTGAGCTACATTAGTAAAGATGAAATTTACAATATGGTAAGTCAGCCCACCAACAATCTCTCCGCTATTATCGCGTGCTACAATGTATTTTGATGAGTCGCTGACAAATTTAGAAAATTCGTGCGATTGGAGCATAGAAAAATTATATTTTTTTAATGCATTGTTCCATTCAACCTCATCAACCGAATCGACTACTTCAATATTCATGATTTCACCAACATTTAGCTCATTTCCAGATCTTAATCCTATATAATTGTTGAATGCTTTTAAAGCTTGCCAGACCAGATTTAAAGTATGGTAAAGGGTACTATATTGGTATTTGGTGCACATCCTGATGATATGGAAATCGGTGCGGGGGGTACTCTAGTAAAGTTGCACGAAGAGAATTATGATATATACCCTGTTATAGGCACTGTGCCAGGTGATGCGAGCACAGTTGAAACGAGATTGAAAGAAGCTGAAGAATCTGCGAGATGTTTTTCCAAAAATAAACCAATTATACTAGTTGATGATCCACATCAATTGGATTTCAATAGGAAACTAATAGGTAAGATTGATGAAATAATGGTTAGGATAAAACCAGATACCGTTTTTACGCACTGGTTAGGAGATTCTCATCAAGACCATATTAAATTAACGCAGTCGGTAATATCTGCATCAAGAAACAATGACATGGACATTTTGATGTATGAAAGGACAATACCTGGGACTATAACAAATGCTTCATTTAAAGCTCAATTGTTTGTTGATGTAACTGGGCAATTCGAAGATAAAATAAAGGCGCTGAATATGCATTTCTCCCAAGTAAAAAAATATGGTGATAAATTGATAGAAGCATTACGCGGTAGAGCGGCATATAATGGATATTTTATAGGCAAGAAATATGCGGAAGTTTTCGAGATAATAAGAATCAAGAAATGGTGATGACTTGGACAGAACGATTTTAATACCCGGAGCTGGCGGACCGGCGGCAATTTCAGTTATAAAATCCTTGAAGCTGTGTGGATTTCGTGGGAAAATTATTTCGACTGACTCTAATGAGTTGTCGGCTGGATTTTTTCTCACTAACAGAGGTTATACGGTACCTGAAGCAAAAGATCCAAAATTCATAGATGCCGCCAAAAAAATAATAAAAAAAGAAAATATTGATACAATTTTACCTACATCTGGATTTGATATTTTTCCGTATAGCAAGCATAAGGATGATATATCAAAAATGGGCGTATCGATAGTTGTGAACAACTACGACGTAATAGAAAAATGTACAGACAAATTGAAATTCTTCGAGGAACTTGAAAATAAATTTGACATGCCTAGGACATCAAAAAATCATGCAGACATTGTGTTGCCATGCATAGCAAAACCACTACATGGAAAAGGTGGAAGAGATGTTATCGTATGTAATACAAAGAATGATATCAAATATGTAAATTCTAAATTTAGCGAAATGATTTTCCAAGAATTGTTACCGGGAAGAGAGTATACCATTGACACGTTGTCCAATCTTGATGGTAAATCATTGGTAACTGTACCTAGAATACGGTTGGAAACGAAAGCGGGCATATCCACAAAAGGTAGAATCGTTTTGGATAAAAACATACAAAAATTATCTGAGGATTTGCTAAATCATCTTGGAATTATTGGACCTGCTTGTATACAAATGAAAGAAGATGGAAATGGTGTGCCTAGAATATTAGAATTGAATCCTAGGTTTGGCGGCGGTTCTATATTCTCTACATTGGCTGGGGCAAATATCCCTGAAATGACGCTGGATCTTTTAGATTCGAAAAAACTAGATATGCCAAGAATTAAGGAGATTACAATTGTGAGATATTTTGAGGAGATTGTTGTCTGATATTATATAGTGCCCTTACCTAGACCGATATAATTCACGGGATATCTTTCTTTGAAGAAATTCCTTGTATCGATTACTACCCCTTTGAAATCCGAAAAATTAATATTTTTGAATTCGTCATGGTCAGTCAAAATCACTATACAATCATAGTTTCCAATAATTGGATTGTCTACTCGTTTTATGCCTAAAAACGTATCGATATACGGATCGTAAAAATCAACCTTCGAATCTATTTTTTTAATTATTTGCTCAGCTGGTGTATTTCTTATATCTCCGACTCCTTTCTTATAGGAAACGCCTAAGACCAAAATTTTGGAGCCGTCTTTCATATTGTTTTTTATTTTACTGATTACATGATCCGCTATTTTAGCGTTTGTTTCATTGACAAGGGAAATAAAACTGCTTTCCATGCCAACTTGTTTGGCTTTCCATGCTAAATACATCGGACTGACTGGTATACAGTCACCACCGACACCAGGACCTGGGTAGAATGGCATAAATCCCATGGGTTTTGTTTTAGCCGCGTCAATAACTTCGTATATGTTTATTCCAATTTTCTCAAAAATTATGGCCAACTCATTTACTAATGATATATTAACTGCCCTGAAAACATTCTCCAGAAGCTTTGCTGCTTCTGCGGTCTTTGGTGACTTGACTCTAATCAATTTTTCTATGATATGAGAATAGAGATATTCAACTTTCCTCAGGCTTTCATCATTTATACCAGATATGATTTTTGTTATTTTTTCTAAAGGATGGTCTTTCTCACCAGGACTTATCCTTTCTGGCGAGTATCCAAGATAAAATTTCTTATTAGATTTATCCAACATCGGTTTTATCAATTCTTCAGTGGTGCCTGGGTATGTTGTGCTTTCAAGGATGACTGTTGCTCCATCCTTTAAATTCTCACTCACTTTACCAATAGCATCTATTACAAAACTCATATTTGGCTCCTTTTTATCATTAAGTGGCGTTGGTACACAAACAATTACGAAATCGGAGACTGGTATGCATTCTTTAGGATCTGTAGTAGCAGTTATTTTTTGACCTGTAAAACTTGTATCGACATTTCCGTAATTGCCATTATTTATGGCTGTAATCCTCGACTCTGATATGTCATACCCGTATACTTTGAATCCCTTTGATGATAACGCCAATGCTAAAGGCAATCCTACATATCCCAATCCCACAATAGTTATTGTCTCCATATCAACAATCTATGCCAAGAAGATTCTTAAAGATATTATATAACTAGTTTTTAGATAGCCACCACGATGTGTTATTCCTGTACCATTCTATTGTTTTTCTTATGCCATCTTCGAATTTTGTACTGGACTCCCAAGACAGCTCCTTTTTGATTTTTGAACCATCCAGAGAATATCGTCTGTCATGCCCGAGTCTGTCAGCAACAAAAGTTATCAGACTTTCTGGTTTATCTAGAATCTTTAGAATTATTTTAGCCACATCTATATTTCTTTTTTCGTTATTTCCACGTATGTTATACACTTTACCAAGTTTTCCTTTGTGTAATACCAAATCAATTGCCTCACAATTATCCATAACGTATATCCAATCCCTGACTTGTTGTCCATCACCATACAATGGAATGGGTACATTCTGCAATGCATTACTTATAATTTTTGGAATAAACTTTTCGGAATTTTGAAATGACCCGTAATTATTTGTCGTTCTTGTAATGAGAATCGGTAAATTAAATGTCTCGAAATAACTTCTTGTTAATAATTCTTGAGATGCTTTACATGCTGCATAAGGATTCCTTGGATCCAATGGATCTGTTTCTTTGAAAGAACCGGATTCTATAGTCCCATAAACTTCGTCTGTAGATATTTGGACAAACTTTTCAACATTAAATTTTTTAACAGCTTCAAGAAGCCTATTAACACCCAAGACCTCTGTCAAAATAAATGGTTCCGAATCTACTATGCTCTTATCGACATGACTTTCTGCCGCGAAATTAACAATCATGTCAACATCCTTTGTGGCTTTTTCAACATCTGATTTATTGCAGATATCACCGTGTATAAATGTTATTTTATTTATGATATCATCGAGGTTTTCCTTTTTGCCAGCATATGTCAATTTATCCAAGACTATTACTTCATAGTCGGGATATTTTTCTACGATGTGATGGGTAAAATTTGTTCCTATAAATCCACAACCGCCTGTGATCAGAATTTTCTTAGAGTTCATTAAACCATTATTCCATACTCATTCAGCTTTTTAACTATTTCGGGTATTGTTTTGAAATCAATTCTTTCATAATCGTCTTTATCATAAGGTTCTGATGCCAACGCGAGAACTCTTACCGCATCATCTGTCAATTGCCAATAAATATGAAAGACGCCTTTCGGAACGAGCAACTGAGCCATTTTTCCTTTGTCTATTGTGTAAACATCGTCATTAGTATTAAATTGCGGCACGTTTGACCCCAAAACAACGGAATAAACTTTGTTGAATGTTGGGGAATCTTTTCTAAAATCGACAAAAACCCATAATGCTGTTCCTGATATGGTATAGAAATTTTCTGTATTCCTTTTGTGAATATGTTCTGCTCTGTGAATATGTTTGCCTGTAGAAGTTGATATGTATATGTTCTTTATACCGGCGCTGAAGAATGTATGTTGAATACCTGTTGGTGATAATTCTGCTAAGAACCCCCTTTCATCGGGGACTACTTTGCCTAATTTTATTTTCAATCCTTCAATTGGTGTATCGATAATTTGTTCCATATAATCCCTAAATAAGGGTGTAGTTAAACCTTTAAATTGTTACCATATGTATAGGCCATTAGATTCCGTGATTTGCCCTGGGGCGAAGAAAATAAAATCTCACCTTGACATTCAAGACACTTTCCTATAAGTGGTATCCTACGATAGAATTTATTACATTTACTGCAGACGAACCCGTCGAAACTGTCTATGGATTCCTTAACATCATTTGTTGTGCCGTTAACACGATGATTATTTCCAAAAAGTTCTTTCAACAAAGTTTGCCTCCCGATGCCCATCAGTTCAGATTTGCTAATTCCTATAACTTCAAACACCCTTTCCAAGGGTGGTAATATTTGGCTTTCGAGATAATATTTTGAATCTAGTGGTATTTTGTTAGCAGTTACGAACTCTGGATCTTCCGATCGTTGTGATAATAGTTGCATTCCTTTCACAATAACAAAACCCACTCTATCACCTACACCTGGAGCCGTGCCATTCCTCTTTTTCATTTTTTTAACAAGCTCTACATGAGGCTGCATACCCTTGTATGCCGAAAGTGATTTGGAAATACTTTTTGTTATGATTAGATCGTCTATTGGTATTTCATTTCTTTCAAGTTTTG
Source organism: Candidatus Aenigmatarchaeota archaeon (assembly GCA_016187415.1). GTDB lineage: Archaea > Aenigmatarchaeota > Aenigmatarchaeia > CG10238-14 > SCSR01 > JACOWB01. The sequence goes on along the minus strand of JACPJT010000007.1, from coordinate 39,560 downwards.
ATACATAGTCTTTGATGTATATGAATGCTTTTTTGGGGTTTTGTTCACGCAATAAAATATTCAAAACTTCAAAAAGTGTTTTTGTAGCCGCGTTGCACCAATCTCTTCTAACAGTTTCAATACCTTTCATTACCAAATCTTCTTTCCATTCGCCGTTTGATTTTTCGTAAGCTAACCCGGTATAACGTTTTTTTGAAAGAATCAGGAGTGATTTGAATATTTTTTCAATCTTCATTTGTATTATTCCTGTCAATTCCGTATTTACCAGGGACTCCAAATTTTTACCTATATCGAACGCTGTTTCTATTGCATCGGTTTTAATCTTTACCATTATAGAATCGGTGTCGCCATAAACAACTTCATAACCTGTCTTCTCTTCAATGATGTGTTTTGTTTTGTTTATTAGAAATCTACCACAACCTGTTATTGTGTTGGCTATAGCTGGAATGTATAACCTAGCACGCAAATAACCCGTATATCCGTAAAATGCATTGGTCATTATTTTTAGCGCTATCTGTTTTGCCTCAAGCAGGCGTTTGACTTCTTTTTCAGTACTTTTTTTCTCTTCTGCACGTACTTTATCCCTTTCGTCGATTAATTTTTTGAGTATTGTTGGCATGATTCCTGTTTTCACAGATTTGGAAACAAATTTTGTACCGTAAGGCGTTGTTATTGATTCCACATTCATATTCTCGTTCGTCATTAGAGTTGTCGGACAAATGTTGTATGCAATAAAAATTGACGGGTACATTGACTTGAAGTCAAGATATACAATCGGATCTGTATGCAAACCGATCTTCGGTTCTAAGACAAGTGCACCCTTAAGTTCTTGCATTTCCTCTGTTTCCAGCATCTCTTCGCGCGGTTTACATGGTAGAACATACTCATTTTTGTCAAATTCTTTCAACAAGATGTTTTCAACTCTCTGTGCCTCGCCACCATCCAAACAATCTTGTAAAACAAGCCCTGAAACCTTTCCTAGTTCGAAAAACTTGTCAAGAAATCCTTTCTCTAGGACTAACCTTAGCGCGAGATCTGAGTCTTTTCGTGCATACTCGATAAGTTTTGCTACTTGCTCACTCTCTCCATGCCAATGGCCGAATATTTCGCTGTGTGAAATATCCATTTTTGTGTCGTTTAACAATTCTTTTGATACATCACCCAAGCCAAGCCTTTTAAGTCTGAGATTTCCTTTCCTGATAGATTCCTTGATCAATTCGTATGCATCCACGATTATTCTGCCGACTGCAACATTTCTGTATTGCACACCAATCTTTCGGGATATCATAGGTTTTTGCTTGCATCTGCCGAGCATCTGATGTAAATTATTTTCCTTTAGTCTAGAAAGTATGTATGGTAAGTCGAAATTGTTTATGTTATAACCGACCAATACATCTGGGTCATAATTTTCCAAAATTTGTAGGAACTCTTGTAACATTTCCTTTTCGTTTTGAAAAACTTTAATGTTTTTGTTTAGTTTAGGGGAGATTTTCGATACTATAACAAGAGATGTTTGTGAATTGTAATGTGGTGAAAACGATATGCTAATCATTCCGATTATATCTTTTCTGGGATCCGGTGCACCCTCCTCTGAAATTGTTTCTATATCAAAAGACATGTATTTCAAGTCAACATTTCTGAAATTGTCGATTTCTTTAAGTTCTGTCGCCTCTACAACAATATCAACTTTCACTGTGGATGTCCGTGTTTGTATACCTGTAGCTCTTATCCAGTTGAAGCCAGATATGTTAAAATCTGCCATAAACCTATATTTGAAGAGTATGTCGGCCTCGTAAACGCCTTCCACTAGTTTTTCTGACTGCAGTGAATCCCGTACTTCCGGTACTCTTGATGGGTCGTTCAATGTTATTTTCAAAATAGATTGCTTCTGTACTTGATACCCTTTAGGGAGGAACTTTTGAACATTCTCTATTTTTGTCACGAGACCAGTGAATTTTTTTGTTATCATCTCTTCTATTTTTTCAAAGTTGTTTTTTGGTAACACATAAAAATATGGGCTGTAATTCCTGAAAAATACGCATACTGATTTACCATCTTTAGTTTTTCCGAAGAGCCTCACAACTGGCTTATTACCTAAGTTTATATAATCGCAGTCGAGAAGCTGAAAATCTAGTTCCATACGTTAAGTAATAGAAAAGTCAATTTTAAATGTTTCGCGTGTTTGTAAATTTATTACCCAATATATAGGTTCCTTCAAAAAGCTGCCGTTGGTCAATATTGTAGTACCTTTGTAGTTTGTTATAGCTGGTTGTCCGATGTCAGACAGTGATATTATATCTGGTATTGTATCGAGGAAAAATGTATTGTTATAATATTGTGGTGTCAGTTTCGGGTTGAGGTTTCGCTTTCGGAACAAATTTACTAGAGTTAAATCGGGTGCGGATTTCCATAATTTCATATATTGGTCGAGAAACCACCCTCGTGATAACATTATTTCTATATTTTCGGTTTTCACTCTCACTGAATCGTTAACGTTAAGCTTTTCGAGTGTGACTGAGGTTTGGGATATATCATTCCGCAATCTTTCAATTTGTTCTATTTTAGTCGACACCTCACCGAATATAAAAACATCTAGGTCTTTTTGCTCCTTAAGCCAGGAGATGAAATTTTTATAATATTTTTCGTTGAATGCAGGCGAATCCATGTGCATATCCGAAATGAAGATACATGATTTGGGTGTTTTAGTTTTACTAGCGTCCCTCTTTAACGGTATATCTGGATATACTATATTTGTTACATTGTTGGTTTGTTGTTGCCGCTCACAGGCAAGTCCTATCACCTCGTCTTCTATGATATATTTTCCTAGTTCTTCACTTATCTCAAATAGACTTTCTCCTGTTGTGTCTTCTATGACTAACTTCTTATTGTTATGTTCGGTGACTACACCGATAACTGAGAACTGTTTAATTTTGTCCCCAATTCTATTAATTGAAATTAAATTCGTTAATTGTGGGTTGTTTATCAGAATGTTTTTTATGAAATTGTATCTATAATCTAGTATCTGAGATAAATTTTTAACTGGTATCTTTTCTTTTACGGACGACGTATTTTTATATTGTTTTAGGAAATCGTCTGTGATTACTGGAGGTAATCTCATTTCTGTTGATTTTAATATTACCTCTTGGAGATATTGGTTATTTTCAAGTTCCTCCAACGCCTCTTTATTTATCTGTGCACCCTTTCTTAGGAAATAATTTAATATCTCTGTTTTATTCATATATGGTAGAATCATTCTACTTTTTTAAGGTATATACTATGAGACCTGGTTTGTTATCTATCTTCGAATGCGGCAGTTGAATCACTTGAATCTTACCGCTTTCAACCAATTCTTGTATGTATTTTTGTATGGTGTTCCAACTTATACGCCTGTTCACAGTTTTTGAAATCTCCTTTAAGATCGATGAGGTTGTTACTGGTGTGCTTAAACTGGTTAATAATGTAATTATCTCCTTCTGGACCATGTGACGTATGTTGGGTCTTCCACGTTTCATATAAACGTTATTATTTGTAAAATGATTTTTATAAAGATTCTAAAAGAATTTGTTAGATTTCAGTTCGAAGTTGTAATAGTCGATGTATGTCCTTGTCGTCTGTACATAAGAAAATAAATATTATTATACATAATAACATAGTTATAATATATATAATAGATATGTTTTTAGTTTACAGATACAGAACCGTAAAGCACCCACCTACTATATCTACTACATTCTGAAGTTTTATTGGTTTGTCGAGGAAAGCGCAGAAATATCCGTTGGGAATATCAGAAAAATAAGACAGAATGCTCGTAAAAAAGGTTAGGAAATCTCATAAAAATTTAGTTAGCCCATTAATAACAAAAAACTTTGTGATAATTGCACGTATGAAACTTACTTTCTCAGTATAAGGAGAATAGTTCGCTGGACTGGATCTTTTAACCTTCTCTAACAACCCGTTTAAGACAAGATTATCTAAGCGCTTCCTTAGAGCTTCTCTTCCTATCTTGATTTTATGTGTTATTTTCATCTCACCATAGAGCATCGGAAAACAATACGGTTGCAAATCAAACGGTTGCTCCTTCCCGCTCATGTAAAACTTTCTCAAAAGTTGGACATCCAAGAAGTCTAAACGTTCCGCAAGTGCAATGGCGTGTTCGAAATCAATATTTATATTATCTCTAGGTTGTATCTCGTTTAATTGAGTTAAAACAGTCTCCGTCATTTTTTACCCCACAGTTTGCGGATATAACATTAACACGCCCCCTTTAAAGTCGTTTTATATTCTACATACATCATATCAGATTGATTACTTTTGTTGTCATCTCTGAATCGTTAATCTCGATTATCCCAACATACCCTTCAGGGAATCTCCCCGAATTAATAAGTTTAGTTTTTCCAAGCTCGTCGACACCTCTACTTTCGTGTATATGTGCGCAAATTGCCACATTAGGCTGTTTTTTTTCTATAAATTCTCTCACAGCATCAGAACCAACATGAGCACCACTTGCTATCATATCCATTTTTGTTCTATTTGGCGGTGCATGTGTGACCTGAATTTTTACACCGGCACTCTTAATTTCATTATATGACTTTTCCAGCCCCAATTCTATTTCACCCTCACTCGGCTCGAATGGTGTGTTAAAGGGAGTTTTGGCCCCGCCATACCCATAGAAACCAATACCACCAATCACCTTTCCCTCTCCGTGGACACTCACCTTCTCCTTCTTTAGAAGGTCTATAATTTCTTTATCCCAACTACCAGGTACAGCCATCAACGGTTTTCCCAATCCCTTTAACTCCTCTATGATCAGTTTTCCTATATCGCGTCTAGTAAATCCCTTTGGTATAGCGAAATCTGTGAAATCTCCAGGACAGATTACGAAATCTATATTTAGAAGAGATATTTTATCAACAAACTTCATTAAGTTTTCCATATCACCATGTATGCAACTGACGATAGCTATGTTTACCATATCAATTTTATCCTATATACAAATAATAAATAATGCATACAAAGAGAAAAGGATATAGAATAGAGAGAAAAATCAGACTTTTTTTCCAAAAGTTCGGTTGGACTGTCATACGGGCAGGTGCAAGTCTTGGAGAGGCAGATTTGGTTTGTTTAAAAAATCAAAAATGCATTCTCTTGCAGGTCAAATCAACAAACAAAAAAGCATTTTATTATTATGGCTATAACCTTCCAGAATTCGAAGGCTTTCCATTCTTCCTAATTGTCGACTTCGGATACAGTAAAATTCGAATACTCCCCCCAAAAGGGAAGGTTACCACCTCAGATGGTGAGCCGTTGGAAAAATTCATAGAATCTTATTAATATAAAATAACCAATCTTAATTGTGGTAGTGTGGTTATACTAGTTAAAGATGTAATGTCATCTCCAGTACTGACGATAGATTCAAAGAAGACATCTCAAGACGCTGGAAAATTGATGCGAAAGCATAGGAAAGGATTTCTTGTAGTTGTTGAAAAAAACAACCCGGTTGGTGTAATTTCTGAAAGCGATTTAATCGAGCAAATTGTTTCTAAAAATTTCAAGGCAAGCGGAATTAAGATTGAAAAAATGATGAAGGAACCTGTTGTAGCAATAGATCCTGAAGACGATATTCTTGCCGCATCTAGGAAAATGAAAGAAAATAATATACACAGATTACCTGTTGTATCAAATGGAAAAGTTGTTGGTGTTATATCTTTAACCGATATAGCACGAACATCACCAGAGATGCTGGATTTGCTTGAATATAGATTAAAAATGAAGGAAAAGCCGCTTGAAATCAAAGAGAAAATTGCACTTGGTATCTGCGATTCTTGTGATAACTATTCAGAGGACTTGGAGAATGCTGGCAATGAATGGTTGTGTGAGAGTTGTAGAGAAGAAAGAGAATCATGATCAGATTAGAGGATATTGGTATCAATAAATCCGATAATATTAAACATCTAGCCAATTTGACGCCATCTTATTCGTTTGAGTTTGACAGTTTAACATCTGTGGTGAAAACCATAATATCTTCTGAACATAGGACTATACCTATAGTATCAAAATCACAAGAAATAGTCGGAATAATAAGCTACATGGACATACTAAATGCATTACTCAGAGGAGTATCCAGAAATATACGTATATCAGATTTTATGACGCGTGACATGGTGTTAACAGAAGATACAGACAGCATAGGTCAGGCATTGCAAAAAATAAAAATTTCGAGACGAGACTGTCTGCCAGTCGTAAAAAATAAAAAACTCCTCGGTATGGTTACCGAGCACGACTTTGTTAAACTATTAACAAGTAAATATTTCGGTATACCGGTAGTTGAGGTCATGTCTCACAAACCGTTTTACATAACACCCAACACATCGATAAAGAATTGTATAAAGACAATGGTGAACACACATTATAGAAGATTACCTATCGTTAATGATAGAATGGTGATAGGTATAGTTACTGGTCATGATGTTCTGCGATATCTCAATGAAGTTAATTATAATACATCACTTCTGGACGAGAATGTAGAAAGTATAATGACATCACCAATTATGTATATAAACGAACACGATGATGTTTCAAACGCTATAAAATTAATGAATGACAACAAGATCGGAGGAATTCCTGTCATCGACGAAGGAAGTCGCCTAAAAGGCATCATCACTGAGCGCGATATAATAGAATTACTTTAACTCTTTTGTCCATTAAGACACGTTTTATATAAAACAGAATATGTTGGACCCCTTTTATCCAGAACACTCTTTATAAGATATATTCCATCGACATTCATTATGAATGGGCCAAATTCCATAGCGTGGATTTCTTTTATAAATTTCTTCTCATTGAAGACTGAGTTCACTCTGCAAAGTGTTATATGAGAAGGATTTGTCTTACCATCAATACTCTGGTGGATAATTCCTCTTAAATATTCGAGTTTTTTATCTGTTATTTCCAATCCGATTACGCGTACAAACTTTTCATTTGGTATTAAAACTATACCCTGTAAAATAACTTCAAATTTTTGAAACCGTTTTGAAATTTCATCTAATTTGAGTTTGATGTTTTCTATTTGATTTTCATCTAGTTCACCAAGAAAAGACAGGCTTATATGAAGATTCTCTGTTTCAACAAATTTCGCTTTTATCGGCAATGAAACCAACCGTTTCTGAAATTCTACGATCTTCTTCACGATTTCATCGGGAAGAAAAACACCGACAAAACACCTTACCATAATCTTTATTAAATTAATAACCTAATTATACTCAGTTGGTTTTATGGTAGAGGCAAAGGTTCGCGCAGGTGATGTTGTAGGTAAAGCTATAATCAGTGAAGAGACCGGCCGAAAATTTGGTATTGTAACTAACATAGAGTTTGTTACAGAGAGTGGAGAACTTATGAACCTTATAGTCGATCAACCGACAAAACACCTTACCGAATTGAACGTAAAAGCCGATGATAAGGGTAGGATGTTAGTGCCGTTTAGTTCTGTCAAATCGATAGGCGATTTCGTTATAGTGAGCGAAAACGAACTTATATAATCCAGCTTATTTCGACCTCGTCTGTACGCCAATTCTGTCTAACAGAGCTATCAGAAATTTTCAGTTTTTGACCACTGGTAAATGCCAGAAATCCGGTATATGCTATCATTACAGGATTATCACCAGAAAATTCCATAGGAACCACATAGAATTCGGCTTTTCTATCTCTACACATTATGCTCATCATTTCTTGCAACCTTTTATTGGCCGCCACACCACCAACAAGCAAAACCTCCTTTTTGTTTGTGTGCGCCAGTGCACGTTCTGTGACTTCAACTAACATCGAAAAACAAGTCTCTTGCATAGAGTAAGATACGGTTTTTTTATCAACCCCGTCTCTAAATTTCTCCATGGCAGCAGTCATTATACCTGTAAACGACATATCCATGCCTTTTACAACATACGGCAATTCGACAAACTTCCCCCCATTTGCAGATTTCTCTATCTCTGGTCCGCCAGGCATTTGCAAATCCATTTCTCTAGCCAATACATCAAACGCATTACCTATCGGTATATCCAAAGTTTCCCCAAAAATTCTGTATCTACTATCGATATATGCCAATATTTGCGAGTTTCCGCCAGAAAGATATACGATAACAGGATCCTTAGCGCATGTTTTAAACTTCCCAATTTCTATATGTGCTATCCCATGATTAACGCCGACAAGTGGCTTATTGAATTTTAATGCTAGGTATCGTGCCAGTACAGCGCCAACCTTCAATGAGTTTGGGATGCCCATACCCTGCGAAAAGGCTATCACATCAATATCACGCAACTTTAATTCCGAACCGCTTAGAGCAGATTTTAGTGTCTTAAGGCAACCATTATAATGGTGTTCAGCGAGATCAAATGGTGTGAAACCTTCGCCCAATTTAGGTTTGTACATGTCTCTATTCGAAGATAGCACATCGCCCTTTCCATTTATTATACCAACTCCGAATGTATGTGCGGTCGATTCTATACCTAAAACTATCATACTATCACTATGAATAAAACAGAAATATTATAAATAGACATTCTATACATGAAAGTCGGAGAGTTAGTCGGTTATGGAATACCTGAGAAATACGTCCAAAGGCTGGAAAAGGATAACATAAAAGAGTTATACAAACCTCAGGCAGATGTGATTAAGGAAGGGCTATTCAAAAGGAATCTTGTGTTGTCCTTGCCAACAGCCAGTGGGACCTTGCCAACAGCCAGTGGGAAAACATTAATCGCGGCAATTTGCATGCTGCATAAACTCTTAGATAAGAGGGGTGTTAAGGTAGTGTATATTGCGCCGTTGGTAGCACTGGCGAATGAAAAATATGAGTACTTCAAGAAATTTCTCGACGGTGATTTTAAAGTTGCAATAAGTGTCGGTGATTTCGATTCTGCTGATTCGTGGCTAGCGGATTACGATGTTGTATGTTTAACTACAGAAAAATTCGATAGTCTGTTAAGGCATAATGTTGGATGGGTGCAAAACGTAGATCTTATAATAGTTGATGAAATTCACACAATGAACGATTCTTCGCGTGGTCCAACATTGGAAATCATGTTAACGAAGTTGATGTCTATTATTCCAAGCGCCCAGATTCTAGGGCTGTCGGCCACCATCAACAACGCCGAGGAATTATCAAAATGGTTAAATGCAACACCAATCACGAGCGACTTCAGGCCTGTAAAATTGTATGAAGGTGTGGCATTCGATTCTAAAATACACTTTGAAGACAGAGAAGGATACGAACTGAACGACACTTTAGAAATAGAAAATTCAATCATCGACAATACGTTGAACCTAAAAAAACAAGCGCTAGTTTTCACTTCCACCAGGAGAAATGCTGAAAGTCTTGCGGAAAAATTATGTAAAACAACCAGCCAGAAATTGGATAGTGATACGCGGTTGAAATTAACCAAATTGAGCAAAGATATCGAGAGCGTTATTGAAATACCCACACAACAGTGCAGAAAACTAGCACAATGTGTAAAGTTCGGCACAGCCTTTCATCACGCCGGTTTATTAGGCGAACAAAAAAGACTGATTGAAAGCAATTTCAGAAATGGCTTGATAAAAGCAATTGTCGCCACGCCAACATTGGCAATGGGAGTTAATCTGCCAGCGTTCAGAGTTATTATACGGGATGCGAAACGATATTACGATGGAATCGGTTCAACTTACATACCTGTAATGGATTACAAGCAGTTTGTTGGCAGAGCTGGAAGACCAACTTACGATACTTTCGGTGAATCGATATTATTGGCAAAATCAGAAGGCGACGCCAGGTCTATGATACAACATTTTATTCTTGGTCAGCCAGAGGATATAACATCCAAACTCGCGCTAGAGCCGATTCTTAGGGCGCATATACTAGCTTTGATTTCGAGCGGGTTCTGTAATTCTAGGGAATCGATTATCGGGTTTTTCAACAGAACATTTTACGCGTTTCATTACAATGACATAGATATCCTAAAAGAAAAATTATATGACATATTGAAGCAGCTTGAAGAATGGTCTATGATTAGAATTCAAAAAAATGTTATAACAACCACACCCATCGGAAAAAGAATCTCAGATTTGTATATCGACCCACTAACTGCGCATTATTTTCTCGAAGGATTGAAATTATGTAAAGAAAGACATTTGACAGAGTTCAGTTTTCTGCAACTTGCTTCAAACTCACTAGAAATAAGACCGCTTGTATCAGTAAGGTCAGATGAGATTTCCGATACGGAAGAACTAATTATAAGACATGGTAACCAACTATTGGCAGAAATACCAGAAGAGTATGATCTCGAATATGACGAATTTCTTAAATCAGTCAAAACAGCACTGATGTTCGATGGGTGGATAAGCGAGTCTTCAGAAGACCAACTGCTAACAAAATTCAAAATCGCGCCTGGTGAATTATATAGTAAACTTAGGATACTCGATTGGCTAGTATATGGCTTATACGAATTGGCGGTTTTAAACGGAGAAAAGGGACTGTTGAATCCTCTAAAAAAGTTGCGTATAAGATTGAAGTACGGCATCAAAGAGGAATTAGTACCGCTAGTAAAGTTGAAGGGGATAGGCAGAGTAAGGTCACGAAGGTTATTTAATGCTGGGTTTGATACACTCGATAAATTAAGAAGCACACCGACTGAAATGCTAATAGGGATTATTGGAATTAAAGCAGCGTATGAAATTAAAAAACAGCTGGGTGAAGACGTTAAAAATGCAAGCGAGTCACAATCTACGTTGAAAACTATTAAGCATTAACCGCAATTTATTATTATGTTCAAATGGTATGGCACACTTGGTATTTTTTTGATTCTATTCGGCGAGGTAGCAAATATTTTTAGGATTCAACCTTTTGCCACGTTTTTTATGTTAATAGTTTGGACAGGATACATCCTATTAGTCGATTGTCTCATCTACATGTTAAAAAATAATTCTTATCTAATGAACAAACGCTCAAAGTTTCTCTTGATGTACCTGACTTCAATTAATTTTTGGCTCATATTCGAGATAATTAATAAATTCTCCAATTTTCACGGCTGGTTTTACAGCATACCGGATGCAGATATAATAACTTTCATCAGAAGAGTATTGACGTTCGGAACTATCATACCGGCTGTCTTGGAGACATCAGATTTAGTAGGGTGCCTCCATTTATTTTCGAACATCAAATCCAAACTAAAAATGCCACTCAACAGCCATATTGGTTATCTGATGTTCGCTTTGGGAATGATATTCATTTTATTACCATTTGTTATTACAACACCATGGATATGGGCTTTTGTCTGGACAGGTTTCATCTTGTTATTAGATCCAATACTTTACACTTTTCACAATGAGAAATCTCTATTGTATCAGTTGGAAAATAGAAAATTCAGCATTATCTTATCTCTACTCGTAGCAGGTTATATCTGCGGATTTTTATGGGAGTTTTGGAATTATTGGGCGTACTCCAAATGGTATTATACAATTCCGATACTAGAAAACATAAAAATATTCGAAATACCCGTTTTAGGATTTCTAGCTTACGGTCCATTTGCTTTAGAAATTTATGTCATGTACCAGTTTGTGAAATTGATATTTTCAGGAAGCATAATCAGAAAAATCATCTAGTTTTTGCATGAGCACTTCGATAATGATCATACACATGTTTTGCCCCTATAGTAGCTATACTTGATAATCCATATGCACCGACTTTAAGCAGCGCTCTAGTGGATAGCATCCCATAATCACCACCCTTTGCAAATTCCACCAATTCTGATGTCATCGCTAATCCTAGTCCCAAAATACCAGTCCATGCTCGTTCCTCGCTTGTATTTACAAGCCCAGATCCCACAGCCAAATCAAATCCAGGTGCCATACCAAGCCCATTCGTTAACTGAAAATAATCGCTTGGTAAAGGAATTAAACCATCTGCTACAAGAACAGCACCAACTCTTATAGCCCAATGCGTCACATCACTACCAATTTCATTAGCAAATCCCTTTACTCCATACAATCTTCCCACAAGTTTATTCTCATTCATACTATCTGAAACAACATTCGACATAAACTATTTAAACATTTCGTCAATGGGGTCGCTGGGATTTGAACCCAGGTCTCAAGCACCCGAAGCTCGAAGCCTACCAAGCTAGCCGACGACCCCAGTCAGTGAAATATTCCAATTTTACTTTTAAATTCTCTTACAGTTAACTTCCTAGCGTCTTCATATTGACTTCCGATGATTGTAGCCGAAGCTATTGCCACAAAAACAAACATTGCATAAATTAGTGTTTCTAGCTCAGCCCCGAAGACGTATATGCCAAAAGTCTTTTCAGACGAGTAACTCCAAATACCTAGTTGTAATGCTATCGGTTCTCCGATTAAGGTAGATATGATACCAACTATCAGAACAATACCGATGATCTTCGCGTACTTCTTCAGTATCGCAGGAAATAATTTCCATTCAATTAAAATCGCAATGCCGGCGAAAACAATTATTGTAAACAGATAAGAAAAGACACCTAAAATCATTTTGTTCCACCATTTATTAAGCTCTTGACTCTCTTTTTCAGGACTAATGTGATTGTACTAACTTCTAATGTAACAAAAATTATGAAAAGAAATTCTTCTAAAGGCAGCCCAGCCAACAAAATACCTATGTTGTTTTCTTTAGGGAAGTTCCACATACCAGTTTTTAATGCCAGATAGTCCCAAGGAATGCTGAAAACCAAGGCAAAAAATATGCACAGCAATAAGGTCTTCTTGTAATGTTTCAAAACGTTAAAATTAAATGTCCACAAGACTAATGTTGTCAGCCAAACAAAAAGTGATAGCCATATCATGTATTCAAACAATTTACCACATAATTATTTTCCCTGATTATATATTATAAAATTGAATGAGGGAATTTAATAAGTTAGACACATTTTTTTAGTAATTTAATTTATTCATAAAAATTCTAACTAGAAACTTTCCTTCCAAACATCAACCATCCCGTATGCATTAATCCCATCGTTTTCGGTCTCAGCGTCCTCTCAGACTGCCATTCCCTCACAATATTTTCCACAATCTTCACATCAGAAAAATATTTCTTCATTTTCTTCCCAGCTTCGAACATCTCATCAACGGTAGGAGAATAGACAACCAGCCATCCTCCGACAGCTAGAGATTTGTAAGCATTTTTGATTATCTTTCCCGGATGCTGCAAGTCCAATGTAATCATGTCAACATTCCTTTCATCTATACATTTGGATATATCCTTCTTCTTCAGCCTTATGTTCTTCAATCCGGATGACTTTATGTTCTCTTTAGCAACCCTGACGAATCTTTTATCCTTCTCGTATGTGACAACCTTTCCGCCAGAAAGATAATGCGCCAGAAATATCGTCAAATACCCCGAACCAGTGCCCGCATCCACAACAAAACTGTCAGGGGATATACCGGTATAAGCAAGAATGAGACTGATGTCCTTCGGCAATATGACCTGTGCACCTCTTGTGAACAATTTGCTGAAATAATCAATAACAGTCGGTTTGACAAGGCAGAATTCCTTTCCAATGTGCGTTTTTATCTTGGAACCATAAGATTTACCAATTAAATTACCGAGATTTATAATCCCGCTCTTTACATTGAATTTTCTTCTGGAAACTGTTACAAGATAAGATTCGTCCTTCCCGAATAGCAGAACCCTGTCATCCAATCTGAGTTTCATATCATTTAAGTTCTTTTGCCAATTCTTTTAGTTTTTGTATTCTTGCGCCGACTGGCGGGTGGGTTGAAAACAGACTCAGCAAAGCATCTCCCTTGAAAGGATTAACAATGAACAAATGCGATGTGGCGGCATTGCCTCTCAGTGGATAATTTTTGGCAACATTCGCAATCTTCTCCAAAGCCGATGCGAGGTCAAGAGGTTTTCCAGATATTATAGCTCCAGTCCTATCGGCGGCATATTCTCTGTTTCTTGAAATGGCCAGTTGTATTAAGGTCGCTGCTATAGGAGCAAGTAAAACAAGAGGTAGAAATATCAAGCTTCCTCCTTGGCGCCTATTGTCGCCTAAGAACAATCCATACCATGCAATCTGGGCTATGTAAGCGATGGCGCCAGCTATCGTTGCAGCCATGGCTGATGTCAGAGTATCATGATTCACAACATGTGAAAGTTCATGTGATACGACACCTTCGATTTCCGACCAGTTCAAGTTCTTCATTAATCCGGATGTTACAGCAATCACAGCATGCTTATAATCCCTCCCAGTGGCAAATGCGTTTAGAACAGGAAGATTTACAAGATAGACTTTCGGCTTGGGTATATTCATTTTCTTCGCCAGCTTCTCAACAATCTCATGGAGCTTCGGCTGGTCGGATTTTTGGATTTGTTTCGCACCATACATAGCCAAAACAATCTTATCAGAAAACCAGTACGCCAAAAAGTTCATTACAAATGCAATCAGAAGGAAAATAGTCATACCAGAAATGCCAGACCATATGTAGCCTATGGCCAAGAGCAGCCCTGTCAGTAAACCAAGCAATAATGCCGTTCTTAAGTATGACATATTTTCTAACTATATGCTCTAGTTTTTAAATGTTATTAACCGCTTTTGATCGCGTTGGGTATTTCTTCTATAAGATCCGTGGCCAGCATGCCTTCACCATAATTTTTCGCAGCAAGCTCGCCGGCCTTGCCGTTTATGTATGATGCTGCGCAGCCTGCAGCGAATGTGTCAAGTTTACGAGCAATCAGAGCACCAGCAATACCAGTAAGTGTGTCGCCACATCCGCCTTTGGTCATGAAAGGCGTGCCAGTATCATTAAGCATAATTTCCTTCCCGTCGGATATCACGTCAACATTGCCTTTCAGAACAATTGTTATCGGCGGATATAACGGGCAAGTACCATTACCACCGCAATTTAGATTATAGGCTTCCTTTCTCGTCATAGTTATCCTTTCCTTAATGTTTTCCGAAACCTTATTTCCGCTCAATTCAAAGAACTCATTTGCATGAGGTGTTAATAGTATCTTTTTGTTTTTCAATTTTTCTTTTATCGTGCTAACGGCTCTTATAGCGTCGGCATCTATCACCATGGGTATATCAATTTTCTCGATGAGAACGTTTATTGCTCTTCTTGTGTTGTCAACCCTTCCCAATCCAGGTCCTATTACAACTGCGGTGGCTCCGCTAATTTCTATCAGCGACAAAATTCTGTCCAAATCCTTTTCTTCCAAGTAATCTCCGTCAAGAGGTTTCGTCATCAGTGTCGGGGAGTGATTGGCGGCAACATCCATGGCTCTTCTAGGGCCAACCAGATATACCATATCACAACCAGCCCTATATGCAGCCATACCAGCGAATATCGGAGAACCGGTGTGGATTTTACTTCCAGATATTATAACAAGTTTGCCAAACTGGCCCTTATGAACCCACGGTTGCCTCTTTTTGTAAACGTCCTTCAATACAGTCTTTTCGGCGTATCTCATAATCTAATAAAGGTTGTTATTTAAAATTAAGAACTATGTATGCTTACTTGGTAAAGACTTTAATAGGCGTATTCTCTCTCGATGAGAATAGAAGAGTAATTTCATTCAAACCCTTCTCTAAGGACCCTTCGCAAATCGCCATGAAATTATCGGAAGATTCGCCCAGTGAGATACAACAGATCAGAACAGAATTTAAGAATTTCGAATTCGTTTCAGGCAACCTGAAAATGGAGGCTTTCGTAAAAGAAAACTTGCTCAAGTATGCGATTGAATACAGTTTTGTCAAGAATCAAGTTGAATTTAACCAACTGTTGACGAAAGTAAATTCGGAGTTGGCTAAACAAAAAATAAAAGAGACATCAAGGAGAGACCAACTTGTAATCCACGTAAATAACGCAATTGAAGAGTTGGACAAATCTGTAAATGTTTTTATCGAACGTTTGCGCGAATGGTATTCCTTCCATTTCCCAGAAATGGATCGCATGATCGAAAATCATGAAACTTATGTGGCTTTAATAGAAAAATTCGGAAACAGGCAGAACATAGACGATAAAAAACTGAATCATTTGAAGGACAGGAGTTCTGGAATGGATTTTACAGAAGATGACACTAACATTCTAAAATTGTTCGCATCGGATATAACAAAACTTTATCAATTGCGCGAATCCCTGTTGGATTATCAGAGCAAATTAGTTAAAGATGTCGCACCAAATTTCTCAGCTATAGCAGGCGATGCAATTGCAGCAAAGCTAATCGCAAAAGCCGGCGGATTGGAGAGATTGTCTAGGATGCCGTCAAGCACAATACAATTATTAGGAAGCGAAAAGGCGTTGTTCAGGTTCCTGAAATCTCGAGGAAGATCCAAGAGTCCAAAGTTCGGACTGATCTACAATCATCCCATGATTCAAAATTCTCCTAGGGAAACCCAGGGAAAAGTTGCCCGTCTTCTAGCAGCCAAACTTTCAATAGCATCAAGAATCGACTATTATTCAAAAGAGTATAAAGCAGATGAAATGAAAAAAGACTTGGAAAACAAGGTTAAAAAAATACTTTCCTCAAAAGAGTAATTTATGGCAGAAATGAAGCAGACAAAATTTCATGGCGTTTTCAAGATAGACGGTAGGATAGCCACGGTTAATCTTGTCCCAGGGAAGAAGGCATATGGCGAAGACCTGATAAAGGACCGAGGTGTTGAATATAGAATATGGGATTTTTGGAGAAGCAAGCCTGCAGCCGCCATCAAGAACGGCTTAAAAGAACTGCCGTTGAAGAAAGGAATGGCCATACTTTATCTTGGAATAGCAAATGGCACAACATCATCGCATTTTTCCGATATCATAGGAAAAGAAGGTCTGATATATGGAGTTGAGATAAGCGGCCGACCATTCCGTGAATTATTGCCAATCGCCGAAAAAAGAGGCAACATCATTCCCATATTGGCAAATGCACGAATGCCGGAAGATTATGAAAATAATGTCCTTAGCAAGGTTGATTTAGTTTATGAAGACGTCGCGAGCAATGACCAGGTTGAAATATTGATAAGGAATTGTTTGAAGTTTCTGAAACCCAAAGGTTACGCTGTCATTGCAATTAAAAGCCAGTCAATAGATGTAACACGCAACCCCAGAGAAATATACAAAGAATGCATTAAGGAGTTCGAGAAACATTTCGATATCATTGATAAAGTCGAGTTGGATCCGTATGAAAAATACCATCTATTCGTTGTAATGAAATCAAAGAGATGACTGCGACTTCTTAAATTTTGCAATCACCAGCCTGACCCAAGTCTTATTTTTCATGAAATCACCTGGCACAGTTGACGCACCCAACATATCCTTTCATTTCTATAACATCGTTAATTCCAATTTCTGTATTGCATGCGGGGCAAATAACCAGAGCATGCTCCATTGCTAATCGTCCAAATCCGCCAGTCTGAACCGGTCTGAATATGAAACCTTTCATTTAATCACCAATTCAAGACATGATTATAACAAATAAATACCTTTCTGACCAAATCTATTACATATGTCAATTAAATCTAGTGAATTCAAGACAAAAGTAAACACACCTTTAAAAACGTTTAAAACCAATAATGTACATTCGTCCATCGACGAGATAGACAAGAAAATATTGCGATTTCTTATCTGGGATGCAAGGCTTTCCTACCGTGAAATAGCGAGGCAGTCCAAACTTTCAACGACAACAGTCATAGAACATCTCAAAAAATTAAAATCAAGCGGCATAATAAAGGGTTATTCTGTCAATTTAGATTCGAAAAAATTAGGATACGAATTATCCGCGATCATCGAACTTGTCGCGCCAAAATTAAGTCTCTTGAAAACAATGGAAAAGATAACAGAATCACCCAACGTTTATGCAATATATCACACTACAGGAGATGTAGATGCGATAATAATCGCGAAGTTTAAAGGCATCGACGAACTGCAGAAATTTCTTTCAGGATTATACGACAATCTTGACATTCAGAGAAGCGAAACGAGAATAGTCTTAAACACCGTTAAAGAAGATTTCAGAGTGATGATTCAATAATCCTCTTCATAGTCGCCAGGACTTATCCATTTTTCACGACCTAGCTCCAACTTGGAACCGCATTTAACACACTGATTAGAGTAATCGGAGTATTCCAACCTGCATACGGCACACATTTTCATGTTATCACAAGCGACATTGGTTTAAAGAAGGGGCGAAGCTGGAGAACATTTGTTTTGTGGAATCCTCCAAGGGGTTTGTTCTCCAGCTAGGTTGATCGGCCAAAAGGACTACACTTGACGCATCTTATCGTTCCTTTCTCCTCTATAATTTCATTCAGGCTTACTTCTCTTGTGCATGTGGGGCATTCGAATGCAACACTCGGTCCTGCCTGTTCTACTTCATATGACCGCACTGACGGAATTGATAATTTTTTTATGTACATTTTCTCTCTGAACAGACATTCGAATGGATGCTTATAAACCACTTCTATAACAGAATTTATAGAATTCAGCTGCAACACCCAAATTCCACAAGCTTTATATATATGTTATTATAAGAAAGTTTATACAAGTATAGAATTTTTCATAGTAATTAATGGTTTATTATTAAAGATTTAATAAAAGGAGAGAAGCTATGCAAGCGACACTTATAGAGAATAACGGAAACGGCAGGAAAGCATACGACTCTTTAATTTTGGATAATCCAAAAGCATTTTCTGCGCTTAACAGTAAAGTCGCCTTAAAGATTGTGAAAGCTTTATCAGAATCGCCAGCCAGCGCGATTGATGTATCTAGAAAATTAAAGCTGCATGAACAAAAGGTTTATTATCACATTAGAAATCTTGAAAAAGCTGGTATAATTTATACTATTTCTAGTGAAAGAAGACAAGGAATGATAGCCAAGATATACAGCGTGGTATCGCCTGTGATTTCTGCTAAATTGTATGACAGAGGTTTAGAGATAAAAGAAAGTTTTGGCTTTGAATTAGATCGTAAATCTTTGGAATTTCTTTCACCACTCGTTTTTGATACCAAGTTAAATTCTATTATCGTAGTAGGAGATACTTATTCTCATGGAAGATTTGATAAAAGTTCAGACGAAGTAAACTATATGGTAGATCTGCTCTTATTCTTTGGCAGATTTGCTGATGGGCTTGGGTCATTTGGAAAACTAGATGTGAAAATTAAAGATAGCGACCTAAAAAACAACCTTATTCTTATTGGCAACAATAAAACAAATTCTGTAATAGAAAGGCTAAACTCGAAATTACCAGCACATTTCGACGAGACTGGAAAAGAATCTATAATTTCTAAGATAAGCAAAACAACCTACTCTGATCCAAGAATAGGTATAATCGTAAAAACAACAAACCCGTTCGATAGTAGCAAAAAAATATTGTTGATTGGAGGAATCGGTAGAAGAGGAGCGCAGGCCGCCGCTTTAGCATTAACCAAGTACAGTACCATGTTTATGGAAAGTATTAAAAGCTTTGATGATATTGTAAAGGTAGTTAGAGGATTTGATTCAGATGGCGATGATGTAATAGACTCGATAAAAATTTTGGAATAGTGTAATTATGACAATAGAAAGAAAAGTAGATTTACCACCGGTATATGAAATAACAGCTGCTGCTAATAGAGCATATACACTCTTACCAACAGGGCGTAAAGCAGTCTATCTTGTTGGGCATGGCGCTCATCGTGATTGGCATGGTGGTGTAGCTGAAATTTTTAATGAGTACTTGGACGGATTGGTTCCTGTATTTGTACCTCAAGACGATAATGAAGTAGAAGAAGGGGGATACAGACCCATACTTAAAAGACCAAATGAACTTAGGGTCAGGGGGGCGACCTCAGGAATAATTTTTGATACATCTGCCAAAGAATATACACTTGTCGACGGCGTTTTCATACCTACTAGTACAAGTAATAGTGGTCAATGGATAGATTTCTTAAGACTTGCAGATTATTTAGATATACCTACACTTGCGAGTATAGTGACATGGGATGAAATAGGGGTTTCTACAGTTCCAATACACTCGGACTATAAAACAAAAGGTAGGGTGTATACGGGCCCAAAAAGATTCGTTATGTTAAATTCCATACCAATAGAGGTTGCTGCAAGAATGCAACAGAACAATCGGACAACTGAAGAAGTTGAGAACTTCATTAAAAATGGCCGAATTATACCAGATAGACTGCGACAATATGAAACCTATTTAAGAAAGGCAGGACTCTACCTATCGGATGAACATTTAGAAAATGTTTTGATGGGTAATTTAAACCGTATAACAGAATTGGACTTGGGTAGTTTCCTACATCCAGATGAATGGTCTACTCCATTGGTTAGGGTTGGTGTTTTAGGTGACAGAAGATAAAGTTAGTCCATATTTACCTCCTTTATTTTTGGTAAGGTATACTTTTGATGATAAAACTACAGATTTGGAATCGGCACAGTATAATGTGCAGAAAGAACTGGAGATAGAATCTAACGGCGGTAATCCAGTTCTACTATTTGATACAAGTGTTGAACTTGCGAATGGTAGAATAATTTATAGAATACCAAAAAATTACACCATAAAAGGTCGTTTAAAAGAATTACATCAAAAAGTACCGGAACCAGTTATAGGCTATCTAAAATCGGGGTTCAAGTCATACGATCCTACAGCGAGACAATTAGTGCCATCGGCCTATTACTGGGTCGACGCGAATATACAAGTTTCAGATGATAGTGAAAAACTTGTATCTATGATACAAACTCCTCATGAAGCTGCCAGAATGTTATTAGGAATCAAGTCAGTAAAAGAAACTGCACAACAACTTAAGGAACTTGCTCATAAGGTACCAGATATTAGTAGAAGAGAAAAGGAATTTGGCGCAACATTTTTTACAATTTATGCTCCACCACGATCCACATCTCCGTCTGATAACGGAAGACCAACAGTAAGATTTTATACAAAACTGTTTGTACCAAACGAAGATGATTTACATGAAGTTGCAGAATCCTTGAAAAAAATCCCAACACTATCTTTAAAACCAGAATCACCAATTGCTAAATTCAGATCTAGAATTGAAAGAGATTGGAGCAAAAGTTTAGAATATTTGTTAATTGGTGTATAAATGAAAGTCTACATATCCGCACCATATACCAATAAATCAGTTCAACAAAGCAATTCAATCCATGGCGAGATAAAGGACGCTTCCTATATTAACTTTTTAGATTCTATAGAGTCTGCCGTGAAATCTCTAGGTTTCCAGACATTTTTACCGCATAGAGATTTGCACGAATGGGGTAAATCAAACCTTTCAGAAGAAGATGTTGGAAGAAAGTCTTTCGAAGAACTGAATAATTCCGATTTGGTAATTGCCTACCCAGAAGAAAGTGTCGGTGTAAACATCGAATTGGGCTGGGCTTCAGCCTTCAAAAAGAAGGTTTTGATTTTATTGAAAGAAAATCAGCGGACAAGTATCATGCATTCAGGATTAACCGGTGTAACAGATTCCAAAATAATCAGATTTAGAGACATAATGGATTTGAGGACAAAACTAAGGGAAGAACTTGCTAGCATTAAACAATAGCTTTTTAAATGTAGGAACTCTTATTTTCAAAACTCAAGTAAAGGAATTTTATGCCAACAGAAATTATTATAAGAGATCCTGAACTCGATGGTAAATCTAGGCCATACGTAGAATACTCCCAACCTGTAAGAGAAAGCGAACATAGTAAATTATATCTTGGTCATGCTGGTATAGAACAACCGATGACGCATGGTGGTCTTTCCGGAACTGTCGAATTAAATAATTTCGATGAGCGGGATGCATGGGGAGTGGGCGGCAGAGAATTAAGCCAGGAATTCAAAAGGCAGATAGATAGAAGAAACGAACCCATCTTTGGTAAGGGATATGCAGCTATAGCTTTTGGTGAGGTTGTAGCTATGGTAGCATTGAAACAATCACAAAACCCGAGAGTACGTCTGTATCTTGATACAGAAAATCTATTTGACGAACGTGATTTACAATTAGCCCACAGAGCCAAAGGATGGATTAAAGAAAACCTGGATGAATGGGCGCATACTTTACAATCCGATATATACGCATTATCAGCACACTTTTCACGCTTTAGAGCTCCGGGATCCGTACCATATGGCGGTAGTTTGATAGACTTACATCATCTATTGGAAGCACTATACAAAGCTAAAGGCAATGCGTTACGTCAGTATAAGGCACGTCCAGCAATTGGTTTGGGCGGAGATTCGATAGCCCGCAGAACAGCAAATGTAAAGCTTGGACACGGTGAAGCCGCTATAGAAGTCGAGCTAAATCTTGACGGTACAGGTGATTCTGATATACAGCTAATTTCACCTATAGATTCTGGCTATGTAGCCCTCTTTTCAGAAGGTAAAAGAATAATGGCAAGGCGTGCTTTGTTTGATTATAAAATTAGAGGTAGTAGCATAGGAAAGCATCATTTAGTTGAGGACGAAGGAGAAGCTGAAGCTCAAGCTTTTCTTACAAGTGTTAAGTCGTCTCCGCAGAGACTTGTTAGATTTGGTAATGCCTTTTACATAGACGATAAAATGTTGGCATTGGCTATTGTCGGTATTAGTAACAGATATTCCTATATCGGCAATCATACAAAAGAGTATAGAAAAAAATACGGCACAACTTTACATCATTTGGAGCCCATATTTAGTAAAGCTGGGTTAGAAGCTTATTTACATGTGGGTCCCTCCGATATTACACAAATGCCGTTTGCTGATAATACGGCATATGATATTTTGCATGAAATATTAAGAGGAAATTCAGAGTATCTGGAGCCTACCAATGGTATAATACCATATGGGAAACACCACTTTGACAATCCCGAATTAGCACAATTTTACGTTCTTGGTGGGGCACTTAGAATGGGAACTAGAATAGATCGTTCCCAACCAGAAGGCGTGGCTTCAAGTAAAGGAATTATATATTAAAGAAAAATAAAAAAGGAGGAGAAAAATAAAATTGAGCATCGATCCTCATAACGCAAGTTTTATAATCATCTGTCATATGGGATGATGCATCCCATCATATTATTTTTGTTTATGACGCTGAAACGGATTTTCCGTTTTCCTCTGTCAATCAATAACGTCTTTGTGAGCGTAGCTATTTCCTCCATGTTTTAACCTCCTAAAAGTGTCTTATTACAGCCCGCCTATTGTAATAGGTGTTGAATTGCTGTAGTCTAGTTTGTTCTTGGCTCAAGACCGGACCATCTAGAAAGCTTCCCGAACAGCCTCTGCAGAAGATTCTTTTTTGACCAAACCCGTCTACGAATTTGATCATCCTAAATGAACTGCACCTAACGCATCTCATGTCTCGCACCAGAATAGATTTGGTCAAGTAACTATACACTCTTTTCGCAGGGGGTCATTTCCCACTTCTTCTATAAAGAAGGTAATCTAAGCCTAATTTAAGGCAATCCAACTTTAAACTAGCTTATTAATGCTGGAAATCCCGCTATTTTTCCTTAAATAACCAACGGGGTTAATCATTAACCGCATTGATTTAAACATTCTCGAACTTTTAAAACAGCATTTTAATTCTAAATTATGACATCCAGAGATTTTGATGTTATAGCTATTGAAAATCCAGCAATCGACATTTTTCATACTCCAGAGAATACAGTTTTAGAAAGTGGTGGCGGAAGTGGTGCAAATGTTGTTGTTCACTTGTCTAGACTCGGCTTAAAAACATGTCTAATTGGTTTTGTTGGCGATGACGATTATGGACATATTATACTAGAAGAGTTGCGGAAAGAAGGAGTTGATACAGAAAGAATTAGAAAATTACAAGGAGATACTCGAACTTGGACAATGCAAACATCTCCACAATCTTATCGTAGGATAGGAAGAACCAGTGGTGTTGGAGTAAGAAAATTAACAAGCAAAGATGTGGAGTACCTGAACTTATCCAAAAGCTTATACGTAAATCTTACACATTCACTCTTTGAAGAATCTTCTGCAGTCGCAGACGATAATGGTTTATATATCTTTACAAGTTTGCAGGGTTTATCAGAGCCACACACAAATCTACCTTTACTTTCAAAAAGAAGAATTAAAATTTTATTTTCAAATAAAGAAGAAGCAACTGTCGAAAAAAATTACATAACTGATGTAATTGAAAATGGAAAAACTCTAGTTGTTATAACACATGGTGCGGGTGGTTGTGAAGTTTATAAAGGAAACTACCATGAAAGGTATCACGGATTAAAAGTAAATTCTATAGATACTGTTGGTGCAGGTGATGCATTTTCTTCTGGTTTCATTTACGGTTATTTTAGAGGATGGGAGCTTCCAGAAGTTTGTGCCTTTGCTAATGGAATGGGCGCATTAGCAACAACTTTTTACGGTGCAAGAAGTCGAAAAATCTCAAAAAATGAAGTAATGTCTATTATTAAACACTACTAAATAACACCATTATATCGACTTCAAATTTCCCATGAATTTTTTAAAATATCTGGTTGGGAATCTGCATGCGGCGGCTTGTATGTGTCCACCGCCATTCGAATCTGGCATTCCGATTATTGAATTGATTGCAAGTTGATTCAGGTCCATGATAGAAACAGGACCCCTCCTGAAACTAACATCAGTATACTCGCCAGATTTTTGGTATATCACAAGAACTTCGCTACTCATTTTCTTGGACAAATATGTAGCTAAAGCGGATTTCATGTTATATTTTGATTTCACTTCATACAAAACAAATTTCTTGATCGTTTTTTTCTTAACTGAAAAATCTTTAAGCAGCCGATTGAATTCCTTTTCCGACAGCCCATACCAGTCCAAGAGCTTCTTACTACCGGAAACTTCCCCATTTAAGACATTCTGGTAATTCCCAGTTTTCAGCAAAACATCCAAAGCAGCGATGGCACCATCAATCCCATTTACAACTCTCGCGCTATCAAAAATTTTAGCGAGCTTGCCAAGCAAAGATTTATCAAATAAGATTTCATCTATGTTTTCGTTATTGCCAATCAATTCTTTATGATGATATTTTATATCCTCAAACAAGTCCTTACAATTTTTCAATCCCATGTCAGACAGTGTCCCAATGCCAGCGATCCATAGGATTTCTTTCGCATCTGCCAGTTTTTCATAAATTTTGTAACAAAGATAAGTTGCTGGCAAGTAAATCGACTTGTCGTAGTTTCTAGGGTTCACGTAAGTTATTTTGACATAACCGCGCGGCGTATGGTGGTCTATCAGCATTACTTGCGAGATATTTCTAAGTTCGGTTAAAAGATCCACGTTTATTTCGGCCAAATCGACTGCTATCACATATTCAGCTTTAAGTTTTTTGACCTCATTGAGAACATTTTTCGATATGGCATAATTAAATTCGGAAGCAACCAGCTTCGGCTCTATTTTATGAATTTTCTTCAGCAATCTGTAAATTATCGCAGCTGAACAGATGCTGTCATTGTCGTGCCCATGAACAATCGCGACTTTCCCATTTTTAATTTTCCTGATAAATTCTATCGCCGGTCCGATTGTCACATCTACAAGAACGTTCATCTTATCAACTGCTTTAATCTATTAAATTATAATTCAAGACTATGAAGGTTTATATCTCAGCGCCTCTTGCACAAAGCTTCAAAAACGAAAATTCCGAAGAATTAATCAAATTAGTAAATTCAATCGATCTAATTCTGAAAGAATTCAAGATTGACACGTACATGACTTACAGAGACCTTCTGCGCTGGGGTAAAGTAACATACAACCCGATTACGGTCCACGCCAAGCGGAACAAGGAATTCCAAACAGCCGACATACTTTTGGCAGTCCATCCAGACGAGGGTATTGGACCCAATATAACATTGGGCATGGCCGAAGCATTCAAGAAGCCGGTAATTATCGTCTTAAATAAAAATTTCGATATGGACTCCCTTCCAGGACTTATCTACCAAGGATTCAAGGAAGTTACGCAATGTGAAATAATAACTTATGAAAATATAGATGAACTCAGGAAAAAACTTAGGAAATCAATTAAAACTTTTCTGAAAAAGTAGATTTTATCCGAACAATGCACTCAATCCGGCGGCAGCTTCCTCAGCCTTTTTACCTTCGTCTTCTTCTTTCTTTTCTTCCTTCTTTTCAGTCGGGGCCGCGGCGGCTGGCTGTGCAGCAAAAGAAGCAGCTTCCTTCAAAGCATTATCAATATCAACGCCCTGCAATGCAGAAACCAGCGCCTTTATTTTCGCCTCTTCCACACTAGCGCCCACGCTAGACAAAACTTTCTTGACGCTGTCTTCACTAATCTGCTGACCACTCTCATGCAGCATCAGTGCAGCGTATACTTCTTGCATTTTTATTCACCAATCTTTTTCTCCAACGCCTTTACTCTTTGATATGCTTTAACTAACAAATATTTAATGTTTTCCTTTGTAGGATAATTAATAGAAAGAGAAAGATTTAAAGCTTGTTTAAAATATTCTTTCATCTTGCTTGGGTACTGCTTAACCAATTCAAGCGTGTCTTTTTTGTAAAGAATCCCGTCAAAAATAGCGTCAACATTCAATGTTATTTCTGCAACTTGAAGTTTCAGTTTTCTCAAAACACCTGAAAGTTCCTTTGTTACAATTTGACCTTTCTTCAAGACCGTTGACGGTTTTTTAATGGCTATTTTTCCGCCTTCCACGCCTGCAGTCAATCCCACCTTTTGTAATTCGCTGATAGCGGGCCCGGGCAAAAGTTCAGTCGGTCCAGGCTTTACTTCTATATTTTCAGTGGCCACATAGCCTTCTTTTGCATACGTTTTGAATCTGAGGTTATCGATTTCTTTGAAAAGTGTGAAAGGATCCAAATCCGAAAATATGAGTGCGGGCTGCTTAGGCAAATTCCCTATCAGATCCTTCCCGGTTTCTTTCATTGCGAATTCGACTAGGGATTTCTTGCTGAATTTCACCAATACCTTACCGCCTAGCGATTTTTTGATTATCTGCATTTGTTTCGTCGGCATCTTAAGCATGTCAACTAGGCAAATGACTTTGTAGCGATTGAATAATTTTTTCAAATCTTCCAATTGAGTTTTTTTCTCTTCCAGCGGCATTTATTTCACCTCTATCTTTACAGGCTTGCCCATAGTCAACTTAACCATAACCTTTCCGATATTCTGTCTTCCTCGTGAAAGTTTCATTTCCAAAAATTTCAATACAGCTTCAACATTCTCCGCGAGTTTCCTGTCTTCCATGTCCTCTTTTCCTACAAGACATTGTATCACAGGCGCATTTTTGACGACAATCCTAACATTCTTCTTATATGTTTCAATAAGTTTTTTCACGTCGCCGGTAAGCACTTTAGGCATCTTCCCTCGCGGGGCCAATATCTGACCCAGACTTTTCCCGATTGAAGGCATAAGCGGCGCTTCCGAAAAGAAGAAATCAGTTTGAACGGCCAATTTCCTAGCCTCCCTTTTATCGGTCGTGAATCTTTGAATGTCTTGCGATGTTAGGATATCGCAATCCAGGTCTTTTAAATTATCAGAAAAAACAACAATGTTGGCGTCCTTTCCACGGCCATATGGCAAAGAAACATCGTCCGAGAATTTATTTTCAGGCTTTTTCAAATCAATTCCTTTGAGAGAAACCATCAAGTCAACAGTCTGCGTAAACCCTCTTTTACCATTGACTTTCAAATCTTTTATTGCCTTTTCAATTTCTTCTAACACGCACACCCTCCTACCGAAGTAGTCCACGGGACAAACGAACTACGATTTTAATATATTTAAATGTTAACGCGGGCTAAAGTAAGGGCGTTCACGAAGGGCCAATGGGAGAAGTCGGCACATTTTTTATTTTTCAATATTTTTATAAGGCTTAAATTCATATAGAATTAAATCACTGTGATAGAATGGGTTCGAATAAAAGAGTCAAGGAAGAAGAGAAACCAAAGGGAAAAGGAAAGGAAAAGGAAGAGCCTAAAAAAGAAGAAAAGAAAAAGCCGGAAATAAGGCGCGACATACCAAGGCTTATTATTCGTGTTGCCGGTACGGATTTGGATGGCGAAAAACCAGTCGTACGAGCATTGAGAAAAATCAAAGGCATAGGCGTCGTGACCAGTTTTGCAATCTGCCGTGTCGCAAACATAAACCCCAATGTAAAATTAGGTTCGTTGAACGAAGAGGGAATCTCTAACTTGGAAGGCGCTGTTAAGAACCCGGCAAAATTCAACTTGCCAGCATTTATATTAAATCGAAGAAAAGATCCAGCGACAGGCGCAGATATGCATTTAACAAGCTCGGATTTGGATACTGCAAAAAAATTTGACATTATGAGATACATTGATCTTAAAACCTACCGTGGATGGAGACACATGCTGGGGCAGCCGGTAAGAGGGCAGAGAACAAGAAGCTCTTTCAGACATGGCGATGGAACAGTCGGCGTGATAAAGAAGGCTGTTTTGCAAAAGCCGGGTGCAGCTCCAGCCGCAGCGGGAGCAGCATCTCCAACAATAGCAAAACCAGAAGCAGACAAAACCACAGCAGCTCCAGCCGCAGCCAAGCCTGCAAAGAAGTGATGATTTATGAAAAGACAAAGAAAACGATATCAAACGCCATCGCGGCCATGGGACAAACAAAGGCTGGAATACGAAAAGACTATCGTAAAGAACTTTGGGTTAAAGTCCAAAAGGGAAATCTGGAAGATGCAGGCAATGCTTAGAAAATACAGAAGATTGGCAAGGGAACTTATCGCAAAATACGATGCCGCAAAAGAAAAAGTGCTGAAAGACAGGTTAATGAAATTGGGGTTAATCACAAAGGACGCGACTGTAGATACGATTTTAGGGCTTTCGATAGAAAATTTCCTTGATAGAAGATTGCAGACCGTGCTGCTAAAGAAAGGCTTTGTCAATACGCCACACCAGTCAAGGCAATTCATCGCTCACGGGCATGTTATAATAGGCAACAGGTCGGTAAAAATCCCTAGTTATATGGTCCCCGTTGACGAAGAGGACAAGATAGTTGTAAAGTTAACCCCGGTAAAGAAAAACAACGCAAGTGATGTAAATGTCAGTACAGAACCAACAACAGCAAACTAGGAAGGAAGAAGTGTGGGGAGTGGCTCACATCTATAGTACTGCCAACAACACAATAATCCATATTACAGATATGACTGGAAGCGAGACATTCGCCAGATGCAGCGGTGGAATGATGACCGACAAGGACAGGGAACAGGGGATGCCGTTTCCAGCTATGTTGGCGGCAAGAAAAGCCGCGGAAACGGCTGTGGCAAAGGGCGTAACAGGCATACATATCAGGGTAAGGGCTCGGGGATCCCAATACAGCAAGTCGCCTGGCATGGGTGCACAACCTGCAATCAGAAGTTTGGCCCGTGCAGGCTTGAGAATAGGTACAATCGAAGACTGCACTCCTACAACCCACGGCGAGTTGAGAAAGAAAGGCGGAAGATTGGGAAGGCGTGTATAAGCCATTTAGAGTCTTTTTTACTAAAAATCAGAGTTATTTCGCCTTTAAAATTATTGTCATTTTTTTGAAAACAGCAACCTTTATATCCTCCTTAGTCCTAGTTCTAAGCTGGTGTGATCGGTGAAAATGTACAAGAATATTGGTAAGATGGGGTTATTGATAAGTTTCGTTTCAGCGGTAGCATACGAACTTACCGGAAACAGCTCGATCAGAGCGTTTTCGTTGGCTACGGCACTATTATCTTTGATAATCCTTTCATCCTATCTCATCCAAATTAAAAACATAGGTAAAACGAAAGATGTGGTCGGTTTCCTCAGGTTGCTCAAGTAAAACAGAGCCTTGCACCTAAAATAACTTTTATCTGCAAGTATTGGATGAACTTTGCAAAGTCATCAAAACTTAAATCCTTTACTATTTACTAATTAATTATGGCATCGTTGCAAGTATACTCGCCAAGAATAACAGGACTGAAGCTTCCCATATTAGACAACCCATCGCCCGACCCATTATATATTGTCGATTACAGGGTTGCAGGAACAGCAGACAATCCACAAATTGATTTGAAGGGAGTAAAAGGTCCGTTGAGAGACATAGACTGGGTGGCAAGGGGATTCACTACAACTCCACAGATGCGGCAATTATTGAACGTGGATCCCAATACATACGTTAATAGAAATACTAATCCAGAAGACGCGGAAGGTTTGAGGGCTCTCAGGTGGAACTTCAAGGCCTATAGGATGATGGTCATGCTTTCGGTCGCCGGGCCCTGGGATTCGAACCCTTATTGGGGTTCGTTGCTGGGTAGCGTCGTTGAAGGCAAAAGTCGCCTAAAAATACATGGAATCGATTATTTTGTGCAACCTGAAGTCGCCAGACGTGGAGAAACATTGTGGCAGACGCAATTGTATGTCCAAGCAAACGGCATGATAAATTCCGATGCCAAAGCAGTGAACACGATATACAGATTCACCAGACCAGAAAATCCTGATCCAAAATGGGTGAGGAGCGAAGTCGAAAGAATGGAGAAGAACGAAGGTCTGAAAGAAAAACAGGTTAGAAATTTGTACAGGCAATTAAGTCAGCACATGCTTGTTGATTTTGTAGTCAGATCCCGTGAAATACTTGCTTGGCCGTTCGCTAGCCAGCTTGTGAATTTAAGATGATAGATGTCAATCCCAGAAAACGATTTTAGGGCGCAGAATCCATTTAAGGTGCAAAGCCGTAAAATAGCAAAAGTTTAAATTGGTTCAAAAACAAAATTGTCTACTGTGAATTGTGGTTAAATGAAAATTCAGATACTCAGCAAAACGGATTCCAGCGTTAAATTTCTAGTCGAGGGCATAAAGCCCCAGTTCGCCAACGAGCTCAGAAGGATAATGATGGGAGAGATACCAACAATGGCGATAGAGTGGGTTGATTATGTAAAGAACGGTTCTGTTTTGAACGATGAGATACTTGCCAACAGGATGGGTCATGTGCCGCTGAAGTTTGACAAAAGGGCTTACAACATGACGAAAGACTGCAAGTGCGAAGGCAAGGGATGCAGCCTGTGCCAAGTCAAATTAATTTTGAAAAAGAAGGGACCAGCTATGGTTTATTCCGGCGAGATGCTCAGGAATTGGAATTCGAGGCCATAGCCGTGTTGGGGTTGGGCAAGGAACATTCAAAATGGCAGGGCGCTGTAGTGGGCTACATAAACCAGTTTGAGCACAAATCAAGGATCAGCGAAGCAAAATTATGCGGCAACCATTTTTACAATGTCAGGGATGTAAAGAGCGTCAAGTCGCAGCCCATGGATTGTTTGATGTGCAAATTTCTAAATGAAGAAAGTTCGGAGTTCAAGGCCATAGACGACAGTTACATTTTCAATGTCGAAACGGCTTCAGGTCTGGCCACCGAAGACGTGATTCTGGATTCAGCAACCATTCTAGAGGAAAAAGTAAAGGAATTCGACAGGGCTTTAAAGAAATTAAAATAGGAAATCAAATAATCTTATATGATACTTGGCAATGTGGACGTGGCAGTCCTAATATTTTCATTAATTTCTCTGCTTTTCGCATTCGTTCCGTATAAGAAATATGTCAAATCGAAAGTATGGTGGGCGTATGCGTTTAGCGGGCACGCCGTGCTGTTAAGCGGGCTGGCTTCCTTATTTTCCATTCTCGGTTTCGGTTCGAATATTCTGAAGCTTGTCGCAGGAGGCCTGTTTATTGTTTCCAGTCTGGGTCTGATGGTCTTGTATCTGGCGTATTCGGTTGAAAATAAGAAATTCCTGTTCAAGTTCTGGAACTTATTCTTGGTGTGGATCCATCATACGCTAATGTCGGTAGTCGGCGTGTGGCTCCTGTTTTCCATCGTTCCTATGCTAAATGAAGTCATGTATTCAATAACGCTCCTTCTTCTTTACGCGCTGTTCATGTCTGACAGGCTGAATGTGCCGTGGATATTGTACAAGCCGAGCAGGATGCCAGTCAATGCAAGGAAGATTCTGATCAGGACATTCATGGCGGTCTTTTATATATTGCTGCCTGTTTTGAGTTTTGTTACGAAAGGTTAAAATACAGAACTGTCATAAATGAATTACGCAGGGGTCGCATAGTCTGGCCAATTGCGGCGGACTTAAGTTATGCAGCTTAAGTTTTGAACAAAAGATGATATAAGAAATCCGCTGGGTTAGTCCCTTCGAGAGTTCAAATCTCTCCCCCTGCATCCGATTTTATTCGAAATTGATTTGAGATATAGTTATTAAAATCTATCTCGCTTCTTATTTTCTATGAGAAACATAATGGTATTTGCTGCGCATCCTGACGATGACGTAATCGGATGCGGCGGTAGTTTAGCAAAATATGCAAATGGCAGTTCAATAACTGTTGTTTATATGACATCGGGGGGCGCAGGGAGCTTAACTTATTCCAAAGAAAAATTGGCAAAAATACGTGAAGAAGAAGCAAGAAAAGCATCTGACGTCTTAAAGATAAAAGATTTGGTATTTTTGCGGAATCCAGACGGTTATTTGCAGTATAGCCAAGATAATCTAGTAAGATTAATTAATTTGATTCGACAAAAACAACCCAACACCATCTATACTCACTCCAGTAATGATACGCATGCAGATCATAGAATTACAAATCAATTAGTAACGCAAGCTGTTTTTCGGGCAGCCGGACCATGGTTTCAGGAAACAAAAGGAAAACCATGGAGGACTGATACAGTATTAGCATATGAAATATGGGCGCCGTTGCCTGCTGTCCATTATAGTGAAGATATAACTCAGTTTATGGATAAGAAACTCGAAGCATTGAGGCAACATAAATCACAAATTAGAGACATAAGATATGACGAATGGGTTGAAGGGCTGAACAGGTATCGTGGCGGCGCTACTGGTGTTGGGAAATATGTAGAAGCCTTTGAGGTTGTTAAGATTAGTCGTATATGAATTAAATTTAATTAGAATTTCATCAAGCTTTCAACCAATTTCTGCGTGGCTTCCTGTGTTGTTTCGTCAACAGGCTTGATAATCTCCTGCACCAATTTTTCAACGGTCCTTCTTTTCTCTTCCTCGCCGACAGAAACGATAGCGCTCCAAGGTTCTTTCAGTTTCCCTAACATATCTTGAGTCTTGTTCATTTCTTTCTTCAATTCGATTATCGCAGTCCACAATTGTGCAATCTTCGGGTCATCTGCTGATGTGTATGCATACCTGTGTTTTTTTGTAGAATCAATAATTTGGTTCATTACTGGTTTGTCTTCGTCGTTGAGATTGTCTTTCCAGTCTGCTTTCTTTTTAATAAGTTCCATAATCACAGATTAGAGTTAATGCTTAAATCCTTGACCCAGTTTCAGAAAACTTCTTAAATCTTCTCCACAAAAGAGAAAGAATGAAACAGGGCGATATAGTCAACATAGAATTTACCGGAAGAATCAAGGACACGGGAGATATTTTCGATACCACCAATGAGGAGACGGCAAAGCTTGCGGGTATCCACAGCCCGAAGACAAACTACGGTCCGGTGCCCATAATCATAGGCGCGAACCAGATACTTCCGGGGATGGAGGATGCCGTGAAAGAAATGAATGTGGGCGACAGCAAAAAGATTGATTTGGCTTCTGAAAAGGCGTTCGGCGAAAAGAACGCGGAACTGGTCAAGATAATTCCGATGTCAGTTTTCAAAGAGAACAACCTTGAACCGGCAATTGACAGGATTGTGGACTTCAACGGCCTCAAGGGAAAGATACTCAGTGTCGATGGCGGACGGGTGAAAGTGGACTTTAATCATCCGCTTGCAGGAAAAGACATACAGTACGAGATCGAAGTCAAAGGCGAAGTGACAGAGACGGGCGAAAAGGTGAAAGCTATCGTAAGATACTTCACAGGGATAAAATACGAAGACTCCGAGGTCACAGTCAACAGCGCCGAGACAGCAATAATGATCAAAAAATTCGGTTTGACAAGGCAGCTAAAAGAAAACATCTCAGATACCATAATGAAATGGGTCGACGGGATCAGCAAGGTAAGTTTTGTAGACGTGTTCGAAAAGAAAAATTAAGCATTTATCTTTAGCTTTATGAAATTAATATAAGATTTCTATGGGAATAAAGCAACTGTCTGAAAGGACAATAAGAATAGAAAAATCCAGCGAATTCGACAACGAAATAAGATCTTTGATGGAAGCCAGAAAAACTCAGATCAAGGTTGTCGGCTGTGGCGGAGGAGGAGGCAACACTGTAACGAGATTGGTGCAGGTCGGCATCACGGGCGCGGAGACGATAGCACTCAACACAGACGCAATGGATTTGCTGTATACAGAAGCTGATAAGAAGCTTGTTATAGGAAAAGAACTGACACAAGGTCTTGGAGCCGGCGCCAATCCCAGTATCGGAATGGAAGCTGCAAAAGAGAGCAAAGAGGAAATCAAGAAACTTTTGCAGGGTGCAGACATGGTATTCATCACAGCGGGCCTTGGCGGTGGAACAGGAACTGGCAGTGCGCCTATCGTTGCTGATATTGCAAAGAAAATGGGCGCGTTGACTATAGCAGTTGTCACACTTCCATTCTCAATGGAAGGTCGTGTCCGAATGAACAACGCCAAAGAAGGCTTGAGAAGCTTAGAAACGGCCGTGGACACGCTGATAGTCATTCCAAACGAAAGGCTTTTGGAGATAGTCCCGGATGTGAGTATCACAACAGCATTCAAAGTCGCAGACGATATCTTGGTCAACGCTGTCAAGGGTCTTACAGAACTTGTTACGAAACCAGGTCTTGTCAATCTTGATTTCGCGGATGTAAGGACAATTATGAAAGAAGGCGGCCTGGCAATGATTGGTATGGGCGAAAGCAATTCTGAAAATAAAGCGTTCGAATCTGTTGAAAGAGCATTAAACAACCCATTGTTAACCATAGATATCAACGGTGCTAACGGCGCACTGATTAATGTCATAGGTGGACCTGAAATAACAATAAGGGATGCGCAACAAATTGCGGATACCATATCATCAAAACTGTCGGCAGAGGCGAAGATTATTTGGGGCGTCCAAGTCGACAAGTCGCTGGGCGACACAATAAAAACGATGCTGGTCATAACCGGAGTCAAGTCACCACAGATATTTAATTCTGATAGACCATTTGATAAGCAGCGCAAGAAGGATATTGAGAAGATTCTTGGCGTTGACTATGTTGAATAGAGTGATTTTATGGGTCTAAAAGAAACACTACAAAACTATGTGCGCATTTTGTCTATTGCCAAGAAGGCGGACGCAGAAGAATTCAGAGACACGGTAAGGATATGCGGATTGGGCATAGGCGTCATCGGAGTGATAGGGTTTGTATTTTACCTTGCATCTGTTTTCATAGGGGTGCTCTAAGATGATATACACAATAAAGACGGTTGTCGGAAGAGAGAATGTTGTGCTCGATGCCATAGCATCGAAGGCAAAAACAGACGGGCTTGACATAAAGTCCATAGTCCATCCCGAGGAAATCAAGGGTTATGTTTTTGTAGAGGGCAATGTTGACGATATTGAGAAGGTGTCCAAGTCAATTCCGCATTCGCGCGGATTCATAAAAAAGGAAGTCGACATAAAATCAATAGAAAGATTTCTGCAACCAAGAAAAGTTGAAGTCGAAATCAGCATAGGCGATACAATAGAAATTATTGGCGGCCCATTCAAAGGCGAGAAAGGCAAGGTAACAAGATGGGACAAAATAAAAAGGGAAGTAACAATGGAACCAACTGAGACGCCGGTACCAATCCCTATAACGGTTTCAGTTGAATTCATAAGAGTTACAGACAAGGCAAAGTGATTATATGGCTAAGAAGGAACCAAGAAGCGAGACAGTGAAATTAATCAAGAAAGAAATGAAGATCGATACCGCGAAAATAACAGAAGAGGACAAGGCGAAAGGCGTCGTGTCAATCGCAGACGTGAAGATGGACAAAGTTATTTCAGTTGCAAAGCAACGAATGGACAAACTTTCAGGGAAAGATTTGAAAGGCGCGGTTAAAATTGTTCTTGGTACGTTAAACAGCATGAACGGGGTATTGGTTGAAGGGAAGAAGCCGAGAGAAGTTATTAAAGAAATAGACGAAGGCAAAATATCAATTTCTTGAGTTGTTAGAAAAGTTTTATTATACCATTCAAGTGTGTTAATTCATCATCAGTCGCTTCCTCCCATTCACTTCTACCATTATTATCGTAGCGTTTTTTACCATCGCCATTAGTAAGTTCTTTACCCGTGAAAAAGAATCTTTTCTGTACACGTTCTTGATACGGAATTATTGAATATACCGTTTGAATATTTCGATCACCACGAATGACAGTAATGCGTACCACCGGTTTGGATTCCTGAGAAAAAATCACCACTTTATATGTCTCACCAGTTTTCATATGCCTCTCAATACTAACAGAAGAACCTTTATGAGAATTCCATAACTCATAGGCACGAGTATACAAACCATTTACGTACAATCGCCAATCAACCCAGAATAGTTTTATACAACAATATTTTTAAGTTTATGGACTGGGAGGGATTTGAACCCTCGGCTTCAAGCTTCGGTGATGTATCTATGCCATGCTCGCGGTCTACCGGACTGACCTACCAGCCCATTATAATATAATAATTAGTTTATTCTTTCTTAACGGTTCTTTTCTTCTCTCTTTTTATCCATCTTAGTTTCTTCCTCTCTCTTCCCATCCTAAAATTCTTTTCGCATTTTGAAGAACACCAGTAGAATATCTCGCCGGTATTTCTGACAAACATTTTCCCAGTGCCTCTGGTGATATTAGAACCGCAAAAAGAGCACTTCATCGAATTACCTACTTTCCATTCTTCCAGAGGATTCCATTTCAGTCTCTCTAAGCATAAGTACGTCCTTGACTTTTATAGGACCGATGACATTTCTTGTTAAAATCTTTCCCTTGTCAGGACCATCAAGAACGCGGCATCTGATTTGCATGACACCCTTGACACCAGTCCTGCCCATTAATTGCAATACTTCTGCAGGAAAAGATCCCTGTACCATCAAATCACTTTGTTGCCAATTTCTGGATACTGTCTACAACTTCTTTGAGCAAATCTTTGCCTTCGCCGGCTTCTGTTACGCATATGGCAGCAGTTTGAACATCCAGTCCTGCCGATCTTCCCAGTTCTGCTTTGCTTGGCACATAAACATACGGTATCTTCTTTTCGTCACATAGCGGAGGAAGATGCATCACGATTTCTTCTGGGTCAACATCAGCAGCTATAACAACTAGTTTGCCATCGCCTTTTTCTATGGCTTTTGTGCTTTCATTCGTACCTTTTCTAATCTTGCCGCTCGTCTTTGCAGCTTCGACGACTTGCAATATCTTGTCGCTCAATTCTTTTGGTACTTCAAACTTTACATACGATTTCGGCATTCACTACCACATCCATCTAAATCTATATAGAGGAAACGTTTAAATAGTTTATAACAATTGGTTTTATCATGCCACGTTATAATTCTTTTAGTGAAGTAGTTCCAGCAACACAAGAAAACATATTAAGATTTTGTAAAGAATCAAACAGGATTGAAAACATAACACATGATGATCCAACAAGCCTGTATATTGTTCATCATTTAGCCGCTTTCGACTATATTAAAAATAATAAAAGGATATCGATAAGAGAGTTACACAGAATACTAATGGAGGTTGACAGCGAGAGATTTCTAATAGATTATGGTGAAAGAATAGGCGAGTATAGAAAACATCGCGTTCGAATCGGGTCACATATACCACCACCTCCACAAATTGTGGAATTGTTAATGAAAAATCTACAAGATGATATAGAAGCTTCTCTCAAAGGAGAATATAAGCCAGATACGGAATGGTATTTTCACAATCGATTTGAAATTATTCATCCTTTTGTGGATGGAAATGGACGAACAGGAAGATTATTGCTAAACTTCGTAAGGATGCACTATTTTCCAGATGATCTTGTTATTGTACGTTCTAAAGACAAATTGGGTTATTATCATATGCTAGACGAATATAGAAAACAGAAAAAATAGTATAGAATTTATAATTACTCTGTACAGTGGGATGCCAGTTTCTACGTGTGATGTTATCTCCTGTATACTTTATTCTAGCTATCGCAAGCGAGCAACTTTACAACCATTTGATTTAAATAGTTTATTCAATCTGTTCATATTTATGAAGGAAGATTTCGAAATACGTACCGGAATAATCGGTAATGTATTATATTATGTATCGAAAGGAAAAAAATACACCGGTGTGATTGTACATCTTCCAGATGATTGCATAAGACTCGCGATTGAAGGTCATCACTCTCTCAGGCCTGCTCAAGAAGCATCTATTACATACGAATCTATCAGATTCTCACGTCTATTGGGTTTTATGGCTGGTGTAAAGGGTTTAAGAAGAATTACAAAATTCCAATCAGGTAGTGTGTCGCTTTATGCCGTGCAGTCAAACTATACGCCGATTTAATTATTTGTGTGCAAAATAAAACGTCATATTTTTATCCAATCTCGCGAATCCAATTCTAGGAAATTGGACTATTTCGCCTTTCTTCACTTTTTTAACGGAAGATTCTGCTAATGCTCCTATCTCTTTGCCGTCGGGCATCACTATTTTTATTTTAACATTCGGTTCAGACACCCAATGGATTTTTTGTATCTCATATTTCACTTCTTTCGAAGTCGGTTCCGAAATTTTGTTCAGCTTAACTGAAAACAGATTCATCAGCCCCACTTCAGTATCGTGCAACTTTTCAAAATCATTCTTCTCAATATACATCTTGTTGACATCAACCGGTATTTTTCTATATCCCCTTTTTGGAAAGTCCGGATGCATGTGCGCTTTAACCACCTTTACATCAGCGCCTTTCACAGAGATCGTAACGGGATTTGTAACGCAAAAGTATCTGTTGGCATTTTTATCGATTAATTTCCTATTTTCTGCATAAAGTATCTCAACAGGCACCATCACGTCAGCCAAACTCATTCCCATGCCGATAATAAAGTTCCTAATTGCCTGGGGTTGTATACCTCTTTTTTCGAGCGATTGAAGACTCCATATCCTTGGATCATCCCATCCCTTGTAGATTTTTTTACCAACCATCTTCCTCGATTCGGTCTTGCTTAATTTAACGCCCTCCAAATTCAGCAGCCCATAGTGCAATATCTCGGCTCTTTTCCACCCCATCAGGTTCCAAATAAATTCTTCCACCATGTCCTCAATCACGAGATCTTTCCCGCGCAGAATGTGCGTGATTCCCAGCAAATGATCGTCAACCGCCCATGAAAATTCAAGCATCGGCCACACTTTGTATTTTTTGCCGACTCTCGGATGTTTTCTCGTTGCGACTCTCAGCATGACCCTGTCCCTGAATGCCGGATTAGGATGCTGAATATCGGTTTTCAGTCTTACCGTAGCTTCCCCTTCCTTATATTTTCCTTTCAGCATCGCCATCCATTTCTTGACATTGATTTCAATATCTTGTTCTCGGTGTTCGCATGCTATACCATCCGCCCTATTTTCTCTCAGTTCACTGGCGCCGCATTCGCAAACATAGGCGGCATTTTTCCTTATAATCTCCTTGGCTATTTTGTAGAATATCTTCAGTCTGTCAGACTTGTAAACAACCTTGTGAT
>JACPJT010000006.1 GCA_016187415.1 Candidatus Aenigmatarchaeota archaeon | reverse complement strand
GATCCCCCACGATGGAACTGTTTGGGCCTCGTTATATTCTGGAGGAATATATGAACTCCAAGCGGACGACTCCTGGAAGCAGATAGCAGTTGGGCATGGCATTCCTGAGGTGCGTGCTTTTGACATTGTGATAAATCCAAGCAATACCAACATTACCTACGTTCCAGAAATGCTTGGCTGTATAGCAAAGACAACGAATAAAGGAGTAGATTGGCGTGGCTTATGCGATAATTTGGTTCGAGAAGTTGATAATACTAATTTTAATTCACATACACTCGCACTTGACCCCACAGACCCTAATATAATATACCTGCCTGGACACCCCCTTGATCAAACAAGTATGTTTCTCGTTTCCACCGATGGAGGAGAACATTGGAAAAAACGTTTCACATTTGAGAAGCATTATGATTTTAATCACCTTTTTTTCTTTGGCTCAAAAATGTATCTTGCCACGCGCGATGATGGTGTTTTGGTCTCATCAGACAACGGAAAAAATTGGATGCCATTCAACGATGGTCTTGAGAATCTGAAGACTGCTCAGTTTGTGAATTTCAAAAATACGCTTTACCTACTTGGCGCTGAATTGCAATATAATACTCGTATGGGCGGCGAGTTGTATAAACTGGCTACAAACGGATTATCTTGGGAGAAGGTAACTGGGCTTGAACAAGTTACTGGCATTGGGACGGATGGAACCACCCTCTTTGTTGGAACATGGAACCCAGAACCAAAACTATGGGTCTCAACAGATGGTAATTTATTTCAGGAAAAAACATCAGAAAATTTGCCCCACACATGGTTTGGCGAAATTGTAAGTCTTAATTCAAAAATATATGTTGGAACTGGTGGTGATGGCATTTATGTATCTTCAGATAATGGTAACACCTTTGAGGAGTTCAATAAGGGTGTAGTTTCCATTGCAACGCGGGAAGTGCATGTCAATCCTAATGATGAAAATGAAATATATGTGGGTACATGGGACAGGCTTGGTTTTTATTGGTCAAAAAATGGCGGAAAAGGATATAAGCGTCTTGCAACAGACCTAATGATTTTCACTCTTCTGCCTGATCCCCGTAACTTCTCGATTGTGTACCTTGGAGGTGAGGACTTTTTTAAAGGAACAGTGCATGAAAAAAGCAGCATGTTTGTTCAAAAAAATAAACCAGGAAGCGGGGGGTCTGCCACTAAATCCATCGCCGTTGATCCAAAAAATTCTGACCATATTCTTATAGGGATAGGAGAGAACCTAGCTGAAGCCCCGCCGGGCGAGGGACTTTGGGAATCCTATGATGGTGGAGAAAGCTGGACCAGGGCGCAAGGAATTGGAAATTTTGCAGTATATTCAATTATTTTTCATCCAAATGATCCACAAATAGTGTATGCATCAGCGTTAGGAGAAGGAGTATTTAAGAGTACAGATGGTGGAAGTCACTTCCAAAAGATCGGTGGCGAACAACTCAAGTATACATATCGGTTAGCAATGTCACCATCAGATCCAGATGTCATTATTGCATCTTCCAATCTCTTTTTTGGACAACTTTCTTCAGAAGAACAAGTATCAGGAAAATATGGCGGAATTTTCCAAAGCAAAGACGGCGGTGCTACTTGGAAAGATCTTACAATAGGAATTAAAAATTATGAAGGTGGAGGAAGTGAAGAAACCTTTTTGGGATGGTTGTATAATTTTGGCCACATGCCAAATTATGAAAATATCCTGATCGATCCAACAAATCCTGATCATCTAGTGGTTGGCCATCATGGAGAAAATGTAGTAGAAACATTTGATGCTGGAAAGACTTGGAATAAAGTAAGAGCAAATGAAATGGTGCCGGGCGGGGTCCACAATTATGCTTACTGCTTGGGTTCATCTTCTGATTTTAAAAAATTCTATGCTTGTACTTGCGGTCGTGGTTTGTTCAAAGGCGTTCTTAATGAAAATGGAGGCATTTCTACTTTAACAGGCAATGCAATACTTGATGTTGAGGAACACCCCCGCCCACATAACGCTCAAGAAGCTAGAGAATTAATTTTATCTGGAGAATATAATCATCAGCATTAACTAATTACTAATTGCCGAGAAATTAACCTCAACTGGAATGTTTAGCTTGATGTCCTTTAGGTCTTTTGCTCTCTTCTTAAAATTAAATATGCCAACGCTTTTAACTTCTTCTGTCTTGTCATCAAACCTTAGAAAAATTCCCGGCTTTACTTCTTCTGCATGGGATTGTGTAGGCTTTCCAATAGATATTTCCAAAAAATCTCCCTCCTCATCATAATAAACCCGCATTGACCCTTTCATTTTATATATATAAAATTCTTATTTCGGTAGCATACCAATAAAATATTTTTTCGTGGGCTGAACAACAAAGTTGTGAAGCCTACATTTTTGATGAAACTTTTTCGGTAAAATGTCGGAAATTAAAAATTTCCGAGCACCTTGAAAATCTTTGATTTTCGTTGAGTTTCCCGCCGTCAACTGGCGGAACGGTTGTTTTACTTCATCATGACTTCAACAAAGTCAGAATAAGCAGGCCTTGTGATGAAAACTCCGATTGTGACTCCGATTATTGTTGTTATGGCAAATCCTTTCAATAACCCTGCTCCGGCAAATATCAGAGGTATCATGGCCACAACTACTGTCGTGTAAGCAAGCATTATGATTAAAAATGCCCTTTTGACTTTCTCCTTCCAGTTGTATACGTTGGCTGTTTGCCCTTTTAGCGTTTCGTCTGTTATGACGATCTGGTCGTCCACACCGGTGCCTATAGCAACAAGTATTCCTGCTATTGCAGCCAAATCTATGTTCCACCCTATCAATGCCGCAACTCCAAGCAGTATGGTGACCTCTGAAAGCATG
>JACPJT010000001.1 GCA_016187415.1 Candidatus Aenigmatarchaeota archaeon | reverse complement strand
ATGGTAAAAGAGGGAATATCCTTTCTTTCACTTCTACTTCTTCTCGATGTTCAATTCTTTCTTGTCTTGTTCTTTCTTGTCCGGGTTGAACATATGG
This sequence comes from Candidatus Aenigmatarchaeota archaeon, assembly GCA_016187415.1. GTDB lineage: Archaea > Aenigmatarchaeota > Aenigmatarchaeia > CG10238-14 > SCSR01 > JACOWB01. The sequence continues at coordinate 97,867 of JACPJT010000001.1, read as the reverse complement.
AAAAGTAATATTGCCAAACCCGTTAGGATTGAATGTCTCACTGTATATTCTTACAGTGCCGCCCCTAGCTCTAACAAAATCATTTAATGCCCCAATCTCTGCTCCTGTAAAGCTCTCTCTAGGGTCTCTCGAATCATTTAGAAGTGCAACGCGATATTGGGAGTTGTGTGAGTATGGACAAAAAGTGAATTCCGCCGTACCGGCATCGTAAAACGAAACAGCATATGCACCTGTTTTTCTTGCTAACTCTCCACACTCTCTAAGAACATCAGGAAATCTTCGTTGATGCTTAAATCCAGTTTCCTTTGTTAAGGAAACTGGGGTAGGGCTTACAGCTTCTCTATAATTTTGAGCTATATTCCTCATCCCATCGAATACTGCCATTACCATTCAAATCTACCTTTCATATTAATGAAACTACTTATATTTAAGCTTTTCTATTCTTCACTACATATAAGTGATGACATCACTATAATACCCTGTTAATAATATTATATAGGGGTTGCAATTACAGTAGTATGTCGCAAGTGGAGATACTAGAGTATCTGAAAAAATTTGGAAAAGGCACGATTAAGGATTTTATAAAATCAACTGGCAAAAGCAGGAATGCGATTGCCGTAAGCGTGATGAAGCTAAAGCGGCACAACGAGATAAAACGGGTGGGATGGCTCATTGTTTCTGGCATAAAATTCGCCTTGTACAGCATAAACGACGGCAAACTGAAGCTCCTGTAGTTCAGGAATTTATTTAAAGCAGCATCGCCTTAATCTGAATAGTCTTTGGTGAAAAAATGGCTCTATTCGATAGCAGTCTCTTGGGAACAATAGTCTGGATACTGTTTTTTGTAGTCATGGCATTCTTTTATCCTAAAATCATGATCATGCAGATGGTCGGCAAGCTGGACGAGACCGCCACGATGTTTGAAGGATACACGAACAAGGCAAAGAACATAGTCCTAAAAAGGATTGCGAAAAAGCAGACCCAGAACTTAAGGCAAAAAGTTGCTGACTTTCTGGAATTTTTCGCGATAGACCCGATTAACTTGGATCCTTATGGCATATTGAACAAACTGGATCACCTTGTCGGGCTTGTAGAAGACAAATTCAGGGACTTCAGCAGGGAGGTCTCCCCGAAGATGAGCCCTGAAGATCAGGCCAGTCTGGTCGGCGGGCTTTCTGGCGCCATTACGATGAATCAGATTGCGAAGATAGTCAGGCATTATGTCGAGACGATAAGAAAAACCAAGAACCTTCAGCTTGCGCTGGTCCTGCAGATGCAGATGCCCTTTATTGAAAAAATAGCCAAGTCGATGTTGAATGGGACTGAAACTATGACAAATGGCTGGCCCATGGGCGATTCTGTGGGTCCTATGGTCGCATCTAATTTGATTGGAAGTTCGAAGGTAAAGGAAATCAAGGACACTGTCGTGGCTAGAAAAAAAATCAACGGCAGGAATGTCATTATAATCAAAGCGAAAGGCCCTGGCGGAAGACTGGGAAAACCGTGGGAAGTTGTTGAGAAGGAAGTAAGGCGCGGCAAAGTCGCGAAAATAATATCGATTGATGCTGCCGGCAAGCTTGAAGGCGAAAAAACCGGAAGCGTGGCTGAAGGAATCGGGGTTGCGATGGGAAGCTTCTACAGGGCATTCATAGAGAATGTCGCCACTCAAAAGAAAGTTCCAGTCGAATCTGTCGCGATCAAGATGGCGCCGGAAGAGGCCATAATGAACATGCCCATTGATGTTTTGAAAGCCGTGCCCAAGGCTGTTTACATCACGGAACAGAATATTAAAAACACAAGGGCTAAAGGAAGCATAATTGTTATCGGAGTCGGAAATACGAGCGGCGTCGGGAACGACAAGAAATCGTTGGGACAAGCCGAAAAAAAAGCCAGAGAAATAGCGCAGATTATGAAGTCCCGGGGAGAGAAGGAACCTAAGAAAAGCTGGTTCAGCTTCGGGTTTTAATTCAATTTCCGAATAATCTAATTTGAAGGTCTTGCATTTTCTTTTCAAGATAGGTTTCTGGCAACCAAACTTGCACAACATGCGAATGCGTTTCACTCGTATCGGTTTTATCGGGTAAAAATATCAAATCTTTTTTAATTGTTACCGACGATTCGGTTCTTGGCACCTTATAACCTGTTATTCTACTAAAAACTGAATTTATGCCAGTCTGTAAAACGGCTCGTTCTTCGGGGTCAAGTCCGTCGTTAAGTGTTGAATCATCTGACTCTTGTTCTATATCGCCGAATCTGCCCTCAACTTTGCACATCATCTCGGCCGTTTTACTTATAAGACCCATAAAACTTGCAAACGTTTCCTGGTATGGGCGTGCAAAATCTTGCTTGGATTTTTCTATATCATGCCATGTCACCGCTGATGCGTATGGATACAATTCTCTTTCTGTTAACATCTCTCTAACTCTCAGCAATATCTGGGGGTAAAACACAGCATATAAACCTAACAAAGCAGCCCCCTGATCTTCGCTAACTATTCTTCTCATCGGTATTATTTTCAACCCGTCGCTTGAATATAATTTTTTTTGGAAAAATTTTGCATTGTGCTCGCGTAATTTCTTACTTTTATCCGCAAAAACTATTGAATATATTGGAGCGTCACCAAAGCCTTCTATTATTGTACGCGAAGCTCTGCCTGAAAGAGCAGTATCAATAAATATTGGTCTTTTTATTGGGGGCAAACTTTCATAGAACTGGCTTACTTCTGGACGGTTTTCCAACTCTGAGAAAATCCAAGATAATAAACGAAATTCCATGTGAGATTGCCTTTTTTCAGGCCTGTAAGAAAGGGTTCGAATGAAATTTGCGCCGTATAATCGCATATCGTCTATTATTTGGTCGAATGCCCAGCCGTATGGCCTTAGATCTTCATTTGAAAGGTTTATGTCAGCAGTCAATGGAATTGGAACAAAAGGGAAAGAATGGTTAGGGTTCTCCCTGACGCCAAAGTACATATTGTCTGCAAGCCTTCTAGCGGCCTGTTTATCAACACCATGACACTCAGAACGAGCCATATAGTGTATTGTATTGAAAATGCCCCTAGCTATTGGATTTGCACCCCTACTGGGATTTATTAGAGCGTCGTATCCTTCGGCATATTTTTGGACTACTGTTTTTGCCGCGCTGTAAACCGCCCTGCCGTAACTTATGATATTTCTAGAATCTTGTATCTCCTCTATCACATTTGACATAGATTTAAAAGAAACGATAGAGATTTAAGCCTTTGGAAAACTTGAAAAGATAAAAGAAAAAAAATTGAATCGTTAGACCCTGACGCTTATAAATCGCATGCTCGCAGAGTCTTTCTTCCGTTGGCTTTTGCTCTTTCTATAGCACGCTTGACTTTCCAGCCGATTTTGTTGTCCAATTCCTTGAAGAAATCTCCGCCTGCTCGCATTCCCTTTAGCTGGGATCTTACAGCAGATTTGACACATAATGCCATCTTTATTTGCACCTCCAATAATTGTAATTGAATTGCGGTATATAAATGTTTCCGAAGTTTGCAAGAATTAATAGTTTAAAATTTATCTAAACTTTGTGCCCGCAACAACATTGAAATTCTGGGAGAATGACCAAGGTGTCCCTGTCGAAGATTTTACTGATGAAGAAGCACAGACATTGTCAAAGTTCGTTACCACAATAGACAACAATGTCTTCGCATGGAAGATCGGCAACGACTTGACACCAGAACAGATTGGCGCACTGTTATCCAGATACAGCAGGACATCTTTCACCGGAAAGAAACTTTTCTTGAAGGAATTCCTGCCGAACAAGGACAGGGGAAGGGAATTTTTCGAGTCGTGGCTGGTTGATTATGGAGACGATTCCATACAGGAAATGTCCGGCGGATTGCCTGTTTCGTGCGAGTTTGTCTCCAATCTTGCCGCAAAGGAAATAGAAGAATCGAGACTGGGCTCGTACATAGAAAAATCTACGCGCTATGTGTTTTTCGATAAGACCTTGCCGAACGGTGATTTCCTGTTTTACAAGGATCCGGATATACTGAATTCCCAATACGGCGACGATTACCTGAACCTGATGAAAGGATTGTTTGAATCTTATGTCAAAAATATGAATGCTATGATAAAATACATGGGCGACCTGAACCCGTTTGAAGCGCAGGGATTTAGAATCGGCGACATTGTAATCAAAATCTCTGAATTGAACAAAGATGTTGAAGAGAAATACGGCATAACAGAAACTGACTTGAGAAGGGCGTATGAGAATTCTGTGAAGGCGAACGCATTGGATTTGATGAGAGATTATCTGCCGATGTCGACTTTGACGCATGTTGGAATGAATATGAATGCCCGATCTTACGAATACATGACGCTGAAAATGCTGTCATCGCCTTTGGCCGAATGCAGATGGATCGGCAAACAGGTTTTTACAGAGATGTACAAGCTTGTGCCGTCGTTGATAAAGCGGGTGCCAGAAAAGCACGGCCTGTCATTCCAGGAATTTCTCAGAAACAAGAATCATAACTCCTTCAACATGTCGAGTGAAATTCTGAAAGACGTTGGACTGAAAGACGTTGAAGAACAGGTGAAACTGGTCGGATATACGGGAAAAGACTCAGAAAACCCGGATGAAATAGCGCAGATCATTTTGACCGCCACAATACTTTACAAATTCAGCCGCGGCCACTCATTGACGCAGCTGATAGAATACGCTGGCAAGCTTTCTGCAGACGAGAGGAAAAAATTAATCGCCACTTATGTGGGAGACAGGACGAACCGCAGATACAAACCCGGCAGGGCATTTGAGAATGTTGAATATTTGTTTGACCTGAACGGGAGGGTTGGTATATTCCGGGACATACAGAGGCACAGAATCTGCACACAGGAGAGGCAGAACTTTACGGTGAATCTTGGGTACAACATGAGAAAGGAGTATAAAGAAATCGGGATCGATGACGATTATGAAAATAAAATGCGCCAAGTTGTCGAGCTGTTCAACAGACTGCATCCTATTCTGCCATTCCAATCGCAGTATGTCGTAACGTTCGGGTTCAATACAAGGTGGTATTACAAACTGAATGCACGGCAGTTTTTCCATTTGTGCGAACTGAGGACAGTTCCCGGCGGTCATCCGGACTATAGGAAATTGGTTCAGAACATGTTCCTTAAAGTAAAAGAACTGCACCCGATAGTTGCGGAACACATGAAATTTGTAGACATGAATGACAGACCGTTGGGCAGATTGGAATCGGAAATCAGAATTGCTGTGAAGAAGAAAACGTTGGGTGCGAAATAGATTTAATTCTTCGATTTGATATTTACTTGCCATTAAAGTATTGTCCAAAAAACCTTACCAAATCTCTCGAGAGTTTAGGTCCAATTAGTGCACCTCCCTTTCTATCTCGGAATTTGTGTGCAGTTTCCAGTTGTATAGCATTAACTTGGTATCGCTCGGCATAGCCTCGAGTAATGAAATCGGCGTTGTATCTATCTTCCCGATGACCTTTTCCCGGTTTATCTTCAGGTACAAAAACTGTATAGTCCAAACGACTAAAAAAACTACCCATAAGCATATCGACATCGTGATAGAAAATTGTTTGTCTGTTACCTGTACCAAGTATTAAATCGTATCCACATTTAGGCGCATAGTCTGGTTGCTCACTGAAACCATGCAAATCAATTAATAAGCATTCTGAACGACCGTAAGTATCAATCCCCCGCTCAATAAGGCGGGCGACATTGTTATGAAAATGGTTATACACCGAAATATAGCGGGGATTTTCTAAAGCTGATTGTGACCGCTGATATTTGTAATAGCTTTTCTCTATTGGCCAGCTGCGATTAAAATCGACTTGTCCGCGAGGGATTGTTCCTCGCACAACGCTAATTGAATCCTGTATCGAATAACGCTTTCTTTTTGGATGCTCGAACATCATATCCATTGCTATTAGCCAGACACCAGGATCTCCTCCTCTTACACCCATCCTTCTGAGTTTATCTGGCCACTTGTAATTTGGCGTCCCGTCATGTGGCACCGTCACTATAATTCTATTAGGTTTGGTGCTTTCCCAGATTTCTACAAAATGACTATCTGTTACTTTATGATGACCAAAGTCAATATGCTGTTCGTATTCATCAGACATGGTTATAGTTTATGCAATAAAATATAAAACCCTTGAGTTAGTTACTTTTAGACAAAGTTTCCTTAAAACAATAACAGATAAGCAAAAAACGCAATAATGTTCGTAATCGAATTTGCCAAAATAAACATGAAATATCCTTCACCCAATCCTCCCAATAAAGCTGTAATAATAGTGGAAGCCAAATAATAAACAACCAGAGTAATCCAAAATCCGCTAATTCCAAAAAAGTATCCGAAGATTATAGCCAGCAGTTGTGTCGGGAATGACAATAAAATAAACCGCGAGATTTTCATATGCATAAAACTGTGTATGACGAGCAATGCGACAGCCAGAATGACGCCTTCAAATATGCCGAAACGTATTCCAGCCAACCACGGCGCGAAAAACAGAAAATCCGTTCCATCTATACCAAGAAATTTGTCTGAAAATAGATCCAGTATGAAATTTAGAATTATGAAACCGAGCGAAAACATAAGGAAATCCGAAGTTAATGGAATCGCCATATTGAACACTTATGTTTGGATATAACGGCAATCAACTTTAAATCTCTTAGAATTTTACGCTATCTTGTAAAGAGGCGAATTAATTGGAATTTGAAAGGGAATATGTTCTGAATCTTAATGGCATAAAACACCCTAAAGGCGGACCGCATGTAGAATACCACTTGAGATCAGATGGCGCTTTGGATGTTGTTTTCAGGGGAAGAACAGAAGATAGTGTTTTATCAGTAACATTGCATCGACCTGATATTGACATGTTCTACGATGCTTATACAAGTGCCGCAACCCCGTTATTTCGGGGTTTATTAAGCCGATTGCCACGATCAAGAATGGAATTTACAAGAACATATAGGAATTTTTTGATAGCATATTCCAAAGCCCAGAAAATGTCTGAACGGGAAAATACCGCATAGATTTAATTTCGGCTAAGCTCTGGATAAACAGGAAACTTGGCGCACAGTTCAATCACTTGTTTTCTTACATCTTGCTTGACTTCTGCATTATTGTGATTGCTCAGAACTCTGATTATCAAATCGGAAACTAGTTTCATTTCACCTTCTTTCATGCCCCTGCTTGTGAGCGTTGGCGTGCCTAATCTTATACCGGAAGGGTCGAACGGCTTGCGGATATCGAATGGGATTGTGTTCTTGTTGACAATTATACCGGACTCGTCCAGTGCTTTCTCCGCTTCCTTGCCTGTAAGTTTCTGCTGGAGGTCGATCAAAAGCAAGTGTGAATCTGTGCCTCCGGAAACAAGCCTGAAATTATTTTTAATATTTTCCAATACTTTGCAGTTCTTCACAATCTGATGGGCGTAATCCTTGAATTCTGGTTCCACGGCTTCTTTGAAGCACACAGCCTTTGCGGCAATCGTATGCTCGTGCGGTCCGCCCTGCAAGCCTGGAAATACGGCTTTGTCGATTTTTTCAGCGAGTTCCTGTTTACATAAAATAATGGCGCCTCTGGGACCGCGCAATGTTTTATGAGTTGTTGTCATCACAACATCCGCGAATGGCATGGGCGAAGGATAAGCGCCGCCAGCTACAAGACCGGCAAAGTGCGACATGTCGATAAAAAAGTATGCGCCAACATCGTCGCATATCTCCCTGAACCGTTTGAAGTCGATTATCCTCGGGTATGCCGTATATCCGGCTTGGATTATTTTCGGCTTGTTTTCCAGCGCCAGCCTGCGAACTTGATCAAAATCTATCAATTCATCATCTTTTCGCACGCCGTATTGAACTGCATTGTAATGTTTCCCTGAGAAATTAACAAAATGTCCATGCGTCAGATGCCCGCCGTGGCTGAGAGTCATGCCAAGAAAAGTGTCATGCAGATCCATCAACGCAAAATAAATCGCCTGGTTTGCCGTGGAGCCGGAATACGGCTGGACGTTGACATGCTCCGCGCCAAAAAGTTTTTTCGCCCTCTCTATGGCCGCTGTTTCTATCTCGTCTATGAATTCCTGCCCGCCATAATATCGTTTTCCCGGATATCCTTCTGCATATCTGTTCTGTGCTGGTATGGACAAGGCTTCCAGTACAGCGGGCGAAGCTATGTTATCAGATGGTATCATGTGCAGAGAATTGTTTTGTTTATCCAATTCCTTTAAATGAGAAGAAAATATCTCTGGGTCGGCATCTTTCAAAGCTTTGAAGCGTTCCATAAACTCATACTGAGAAATAAAAGATATATAATCAATAAATTAGCGATATATTTGAGGTAAATCCAATTTTAAACCCAAGCGCCACAATCCCACTATAATTAATAAGATTCCGGTTAAAGGTATTACACCGATAGAAATGTACCCTTCTCTTCCAGTAATAAGCGGGTAAAAATTATAGAATATCACTCCCATCCCAGCTAAAATGAATAAAACCCCAATCAAAATATTTTTTGGTTTATTCTTTTTCATTTATTCAGATTTAGTGTTTATAATAAATAAATATCAGTGAATTGATTTGCTATTCAAAATGGAGATATTTTATAATCAAAGCGTGTTTATAATTTCTTCCACTTTCTTCTGGAAATCTTCCATGGTGCCGTCATTCTGCAGAACCACGTCAGCCATCTCAATGCATTTCCCGACTTGCTGCCCGTATGGCGGCTGGTCCTTGCCTTGGTCGCGCTCGTCTACTGCTACAAACTCCTCCCATGTTTTCGGATCACTGAGGCGGCTTCTTTTGACCACGCGTTCGAATCTAACCTTCTGTGGCGCATCGACCGCTATTAATTCGAAATTTTCTCCGAACATATTTTTCAGAAATTCTATCTCGCCGGGATTCCTTATGCCGTCAATAACTTTGATTTTGTCGGTCGGCTTCATAAAGTCCACGGCAATTTTGGCAAGCACATGAGTGCCGTATTTCTGGCGCAGCTCATCACCGAGATTTTGCTGGATGTTTCGCGTGAGCGTGATTTTTCTCTTTTTCAGTACGCTCGTATCAAGCAGGTCGGACAGCCTTACCGATGTCACGCCAAGACTCTTTTCGAGCATTTCTCTTACAAAATCTTTACCAGAACCGATAGTGCCCGTCAACCCGATTACTTTCATAACCATTAATTTTCGGGTTTAACAATATAAATTATTGTTTTTTAAAGTCTATGAAAAGCTTGCTTGCCGTAGGACCCACCTGGCCCTGGTATTTGCTCTTTTCTTTTTTGTAATACGGTTTTTCGCTCGGCGTGATGAACTTTGCGAAATATAATTGCGCTATGACGTCGCCGGGCCTCAATATTACAGGGACTTCGTTCATGTTCAGAATTTCCAAAGTATACTGCCCTTCCCATCCCGGTTCGCCTATGCCTGCCTGCACATGAGGAACAATTCCCCAGCGTGCAAATGAGCTTCTGCCTTCGAGCAGACTTACGACCTCGTCGCTAAGCTTGATGTATTCTTTCGTGCTGGCCAGAACGAACCTGTGCGGGTGTAGAACAAATTCCTCATCGTCCTTCAGTTCAACAACGTGGAACATGTTATCCGGATGGTGCAGCCTAGGATCGATGAATTTTATCGAATTGTACTGCGGTGTTTTGAATATGTTGCCCAATTCTACATCATATGTCCAAGAACCCAGCCTTTCGTCTTTGAAAGGGGTTATCTGAAGCTTGCCCGCTTTTATTGCTTCCCGTATATCAACATCAGACAGAAATCCGCTTGCTCCTGACATAACAATACTTTAAAAGGACTTTTAGATATTTAAGTAGATTTCCTTGGATGGAACCGGTTTACATGTATCCCATTGTCTGCAATGTATCTCTTGCCAATTTTCCTGTACGCCCAGGTAATGTAGTGAGTTTTCTTGCATATGTTATTAGATAATCAGTAACCTCTGCGTCTCTAATTGTTGGTAAGGTTCTCAAAAATCTGATATGATTGCCTTCCTCAGCGGCTTTTAGCGCACTTGCATAAGGTGAGTCATCTGGAGAATTTAAATATGCAGATATTCCCATAATTTATTAAACGTCATTAACTTATTTAAACGTTCTACTAAACATGATTTTATGGATATACGATTGGTAGTTTTTGACTGGAGCGGAACAATAATAGATGACAGCAGACCTGTTTACGAGACGATGTCAAAAATATTCGATGTATTCAAAAAGCCCATGATGCCGTTCGACCAATGGAAATCCTTCATGTCCAACATCGATTCGGCAAATATTTTTAAAAGTCATGGTATTGAGGGTGACCCGAAAAAATTAGGAGAACTGTGGGAGACCAATTTAATAAAAGTTATAGAAAACACCAAATCAATTGTCTATCCTGATTCTGTGAACATTATGCAGTATATTGCAAGCAAAGGCAAAATGATAGCTGTCGTGAGCGCCCAACCAGAAGACCATGTCAGAAAGGAAGCCGTTGAAAACGGCATGTCGAAGTTCATAACTAGAATCATCGGGGAGGCGTTTGAAAAGAGCATTCATCTGCGCTATCTATGCGAAGAATTCGGCACCGATCCTAGGAATGCTGTGTATGTCGGCGATATGGTTGGTGACATTCAAGCAGCGAAAATGGCGGGCATGATGTCGGTCGCGATTACCAGGGGCTACAATTCAGAAGATATTTTGGCGGTGCAAAAACCCGATTTTATTATATCCGAACTTTCGGAATTAAGAGGCATTGTTTAAAAACTTAAATACTCAATTAAAAGAAGTGATTTTATGGCAGTGCTAAGACCGGCAAGGGCGATGAGAAGGGTGGAAAGGCCTTGGACTAGGTTCGCCGCAAAAAAAAGCAAGAGCTACATACCTACAATGCCTCCTCTTAAAATACACCAATTCATCACAGGCAACATAAACACCAACTTTGATACTACATTAAATCTTGTTTCAAAACAACCTGCTCAGATACGCGATAACGCGCTTGAAGCTTCGAGAATCGTCGCTACCAACTTCCTGGAAAAGAAAATGCCGAACAATTATTTCATAAGATTCCTGCTTTTTCCGCACCAAGTTATAAGAGAAAAACCAATCGCTCAAGGTGCCGGTGCAGACAGGTATTCAAGAGGAATGAAACTGTCCTTCGGCAAGCCGACCACGAAAGCCGTGCAGGTAGGCGTCGGGCAGTCGTTGATAACATTGAAAGTCAACAGAAATAACCTCGAGGCCGCAAAAAAATCGCTGAAAAAAGCATCATTGAAATTGCCGGTTACCATGAGAATCGTCGTCGAAGAGTAAATCCTTAAATGAATATTTTATCATCTTTCTATATGGCTTATATAGCGCACTCGATGGTCAAAGTACGTGAATCTGGACCGGAACGCTATTTGGATGACGGCACGCTTTTTTCACCTTACGTCTTTGAACTTACGAATATTCCAGCTACTGATAATCAAAATCCGGATGAAAAATCAATACGCAAACTGGTGAATGGAAAAATAAACGATCTCGGCCTCCCATGCATAATGTACAAAATAGCAATCTCTACTGCATGCAACCCATCGTACTTGGACACCAACGGCACTCAGAGCCAACGAGTAACATACTGGGAAAATGTTACTGCACATGTGAATTTAAGATTATTCGACTATTGGTAATATTATGGAAGTCAAAATAGGCAAATTATCGGATTTTACCGAAGGCAAGATGCAGAAGGTAATTGTTAATGGCAAAGATTTGCTGGTGGTAAATATCGGCGGGACAATCTATTCCATTGACGATCTGTGCACGCATGAAGAATGCTCCCTTGCCGACGGATTTATCAGAGGAGAAGTTGTGACATGTCCTTGCCATCTGGCGCAGTTCAACGTCAAAACAGGGAAGAAAGTGGCCAATCCTGCGACTGGTGTAAATATAGCGGATGAATCGTCATTTAAAGTGAAAGTAGAAAACAATGAAGTTTTTGTTGAAGTTTAAAGCATTAATTCCACTGGTCACAGACCAGTGGTAAGGCGTATCCTATGACATAACAAAATAATTAGCGGAGGCTAATGTCTCCGCAGAAGAACATCTGTTTAGTGATTGTTCCTCTCTGCATATAAAACCAGGAGGTCTCTTCTATGAATCCGAACATGATTAGCTTCAGCTCCAGCTATGGCAGAGCTGAATTCCACGTATGCTTCAAGGTGAAGTACTGCCATAGGATATTCGCAGTGGAGTCGGTCAAGAATCGTTGCCAGGAAATCTTCCTTGATGTGGCTAAAAAATACAATATAGCCATCAGGGAAATCGGATTCGATCAGGATCATGTGCACATGATAGTGCAGTTGAATCCATCCATGTCCATATCGTCAATGGCCAAGCTCTTCAAAGGAACATCCGGGCATTTGCTCCTGCAGGAATTCCCTTACATGAAATCAAAATATTTCTGGGGCTCTGGATTATGGTCTCCTATGATTTACTTCGATTCAATGGGTCAGACAGGACAATACCCAGAAAAGATTGCCACCTACGTCAGAAACCAAGGCTACTAATACCACCAGTTTTATACTGGTGGTGATTTATATATAACATGTAAAGAATTATTATGGTTGCCACAATAGTGCCTGATATCGTTTGTTATTTTAGAAAAGATGCTTCTTTGGAATTTCTAGGGCCTGGCAGAGGATATGGCCAAAGGTCGCACAACGTGTGGTTGAAGGTTATGACATTATTGGACTATCGAAAGAGGGACATGAATTTGGTGCAAATAACAACTCCTGGCTATCCCAGATTCTAAATCTGAGGGAGATGACCAACGATATGTACTTCTGCTCTCGAGACGAGTACGATAAAAGAAAATTGTAGAGCCCCAGGGGGGAATTGCACTCCCGACCTTTTGCTTACCATGCTTGCGCCAAATACTGTAAACGCTCTACTTACTGAGCTACTGAGGCATTTCGTTTGGTAAATAACCTAAATCCTTCCATGTTTTGTACTTATTTAATGTTACAAGATTTTGAAATCCTATCTTTTCCATCCAAACAGAAAGATATTTACGACCCCACAGTTCTATTTGATGACTAGTATATGTTTTACCTGTACGCTTGTCCAAGCGCTCAATATTGTATAAAACTGTAGGTTTTATCCCCAATTCTGATTTTATTATATCATGCATTTGTTCAATCAGAATTTTAGATTTCATATTAGCTGTCAACTTTGGATAATAACGAACATCTTTATTCCTTCTCAAAAATGATAAACTGAAATCACAGTCTGCAATACCTTGAATGCAACTTAATGTCAATTGTTTGTCATCCATTATAATGGATGGTATTGAGATAGAATCTTTTGGACTTTTAGTTAAACCTAATATTTTTGTCTTGAATAAGAAAACAGATTTTGATCTAAACTGTATTTGACATGTATTATCACGACTGTATTTGCGAACTATTACATCTTTTCCATATAATCTTTTGATTAAAGGCTTTACAATCTGCTCGTAATACTCAAATTCTTTTATATGGCCTGTAAAAGTTACGCTATAAGTTTTATTTGTTTCCGATAAACTTATTGATGAAAGACATCCGTCTCCAATCTGTAAACCAGTCTCATATGCAAGATCCTTATCTAGAAATTTAGGCAATTTAATCCCAAAGAAGGAATCTTTTCCATTTTTACCTATTCCCGATAAATCAAATTCTATCATTATATGAAGTCCCTAACTTGTAAGATAAAGTTATCGGGGGTTCATTTCCCTATCCAATCACAGTACCATTATGATGTCCTTCAACAGCTTTAATTATTCCTTCCGGATCATTCCCGTCTATAATTATTGTCTTGATTTTAAATTTTTTAATCAGCCTTGCCGCCTTTAAATCGAACAGCCTGTATTCACCGGGTGTCTGGGCGTTTTTCCTAAGAATACTTAGGAATTCACCGTATGAAAGTTTTTCAAACATGCGGGCATCTGGATTCGCCTTCGGGTCTTCGGGGTAAACTCCCGGAACATTAGAAGCGTTTATCAGCAAATCGGCATTCACCAGCTTAGCAAAGCATGCTGCATCATGATCTGTCGACGCACCGACATCATAACCCGCGCAGACAATTATCCTTTTCCCAAAATTATTTTTAACTTCCTTTTCGGCTTCCTTTCTCTGTTTCCATGCAACAAGATGCCCTTTGCTGCCGAAACCCGTAACGAATGTGGATGCGTTCAGATGCGTTGCCATTATCCCGATGAAATCGCGTTCATTGTTTCCTGCGCCCAACTCTTTGCCTATTTTCTGGTATTCCCTGCAGACCTTGCCCCCGCCGACAACTATGATTAACTTGTGCTTCTGCGACAACTTGACGAATGCGTCGATATATTTTTTGAAATGTTCGGCTGTAAGCTCCTTTGTCAGGACAGAACCACCTAGAGAAATTACTATCTTCATGAAACTCTACATTAATTGCAGACGCATTTACTTATTGTTTTATTCTAGTAAGCTCTGTCTGCATATGACTGGACTTGTACCCAAAACGGATAGACATATTTTCTGGACTTGTTAACGCTTCAGACATTAAAAACGAGCCTGAACGTCCATCTGCATGTATTCTACCTACAAAATCACCGCCCATTTTTATTCCTCGATAAACTATGTCGCCTTCTACTGCATTTCTATTCGCTGGAGTATAACGCTTTGTGAAAACTATCTCATCTGGTGTGGCTGTACCTTCGAAAACAGCATCTCCTACCGTATCTACTATAATTCCTGAAATTTTGTCGCCTGATCGTCCATCCACAAACATTTCAAAATATCCGGTAGACGGCATCGGTATATCCCAAATTCCGACATATGTCGGTTTTTTATCAGGAACCAGTCTTCCAGTTTCTACAAGAGCAACAGCCCTTTCCAGAAGTATCCTGTCCAATACAGACTCCGAATCTGAAGGGTTTATTGTGAAAGTCGCATTGCGTCTATGGTAATCGGGCACATCTGCCGAATAGCTGTCAAAACTGATTCCATACTTCCTTCTTATCGCATCTTGATTGGAAATCCAATAAGCGGAATGACATCCACCAACAACAGCAACATCAACACCAGTTCTAGCTATAGCTTCCAGAAGTTTGTAGTCCCTATCTATTTCATGAACTTTCCTTGCTCTAATATCAGCCTTGTGAATCGCTTCATTAAGTTTTACTAGCTTCCGATGGTAAGTCATATCGCTCTCGCCCCAGTCATAAACCAAAAGTTTGCTACGTCTCAATTCTTGTTTGAATGCTTCTACCGTAGCCTGATTGAATCTAAACCATGTATCCATATCTTCCAAAAAAACAGGTTTGTGCCCAGTATCTCGATGAAAGTCAATCAGACGCGACCAATACCGATTAGCAATTGGGGAGTAATTGGGAGGCGCCAGTCCATCTGACGGATCTTGCGGATAAGACTCATATGGTATTTCTGATACCAATTCTTTTAAATTGTCTATAATTAGTTGCCATTGATCCCTTGAAAACCACTCGAATCCCCGTAAGACCGTCACTTGCAGGAATGAACAAGTCTCGACGACGTCCAAGAAAATCAAACTCAGAAGCGCCATGAGTCACTCCAAAGAGATGAACCATAAAAATTAGATAGTATGTTAAATTTAAAAACCAATAAATGGAGTATTAGAGAAATGAGAAATTTATTCACTTGATTTCTAAATCAGGGTCTTCTGGCGACACTGGATGCGAATGCGGGTCTGGTACAAGCGGTTCGGGCGTGATGCTTGCAAGATACCCGCCGTCAACAACTAAAACTTGCCCTGTAATGTATCTGGCGTATTCGGAAGAAAGGAAAAGTATCGGACCTGCAATGTCTTTCGGAAATCCTCTCGCACCCCATGGGATCCTTCTTCTGTAAGCTTCAACTATTTTCTGATCATGCGCTGCACCCATTCCTTCCGTTGCAATTGCGCCAGGCGCTACCGCGTTTACATTTATTTTCCATGGTGCCAATTCTATCGCTAGAGCACGCGTTAATCCTATTATGCCCGACTTGGATGCCTGATAACTTGTGCCTGGCAGAAGCGCACTGAGACCTTCAACGGAACTCACATTTACAATCTTACCGCCTTGTTTTCTTTCTCTCATATGAGGTACGACGCTTCTGGCGCAGTTGATATACCCGTAAAGATTAACATCCAATATTCTTTTCAACTTCCCATAAGGCATGTCTATAATGTTTCCCTTATCACCAAATTCTATTCCCGCGTTGTTAACGAGAATGTCGATTTTTCCATATTCCTTTAAAGTTTTTGATGCCATTCGATCTGTCTGAGCAGGACTGGAGACATCGGTTTCAATAAAAATGCTTCTATAACCTTTTCTTTTCAAGTAATCTGATACCAATTTTCCTTTTATGGGGTCTATATCGGCAACAACGACGGAAACACTGTGTTCTGCAAAAGCATAGGCTGTTGCTTTACCTATGCCTGAAGCCGCACCTGTGATGATTGCAACTTTATTTTTAAAGTCCATAATATCCGATAATCAACTGATTATTTAAGCGCATGTACCTACTCAACTACTCGATAGACATTGTCGCCGGGCCTTACTATGTCCTTGACCTTCATTCCTATGGCGTCTCCCCTGTGCGCTGCTTTGATTGTCTTGTGTTCAACCTGCATGCTGTCTGCAGTTTCCTGTATGTTTGTCGAAGGACCTTCGATGGAAATAACGTCTCCATGCTGTATGTCATCGCTCAGTTCGATTATGGCAACGCCTATCTTGTTGTAGTAGTGCGTAACCTTGCCGATAAGCTTCTTCTCTTCCATAATCTACATTCAGTTTATCCTAATAAAAGCTTTGGCTGCGAGTCTACCCTTAAGGCGTCCAATGCCCGCTGCATGTTTGCCCTAGCAATATCCCCATACTTCCGCGCGAAATAGTCAGTCTGGTATATGCGCTTTCTTGCCAGCATCCCCTCGAAAAACCTCGCCCTGCCGGAATCGAATCCATCATCTGAGATATGTCGATATTCTTTTCTTATTTTTCTCGTATTCTCATCGAAAACTTCCCACGGCGAACCTAAGGATGCCAAATCAATGTCTGCTATGAGTTGCGAGTCTGTGTCCGTCGGGAGTCTGTTATGTTTTGTCACCAGGATCAAACCGTAAACGCCTTCCCGAAATCCACTGGCAACATACATTCTTAATAATCTGTCTTTGGCCAGTTGCGCACTTTTCTCTTCATTGTCGTTTCTAGTGGTATCATATATTATATCATGAAACCAAAGAGCCATTTCAATTTGGCGCGGATTGCTTGCAACGTCTCTAATCGCATCAATCTCTTCGATGCATTTTGCGATATGCGACAAATCATGATAAAATCTATTAACCGAATACCTTACAACAATTTCCCTATAGACATCGCCTATAAAAGAAGTTCCCTTCGCGCCAATCGCACTACAAAGATCGTACCACCGTTCCCTAAGCTTCAACGGCAATGTCGACATATAAGAGAAATAATTCGGAACCTTTTAAACATTGATGCAGGGGATGGGATTTGAACCCACGTATGCACTAAGCAGCCAACACCTCAAGCTGGCGGAATTGACCAGGCTATCCGACCCCTGCGTTGTAAATATTATTCTATTGCACTTCTTTAAATTGTGCAAGAGAAGGTATGGTAACATATCTTCCGGATGCGTCAATAGGATCATAGTAAGATGCGTCCAGTCCCTTCTTGAGTCGTCCTAATGTAGTTCTCATATGGTCAGCATGCTCGCCGTTAAGATATCCCTTTCTTAAAGAACATGAAATGCCTGAACTCATGGTTCTTCGAAAATCCTCAAAACTTATCTTCCCTCCACCAACATTTTCAAGGGATTTAATTACATGGCTCGCGGGAGTATAGCCGTATACAATAAAATCATTTTTCATCATGCGCAAAAGTTCTCTGGCGGGATCAATCATTAATCAAAGTATAAACCGCGAATTTTAAATCCTTGTAAAAGGAAGCAAGGAATCACATCCGTTTCTTTTTGCCTGACTTTTTACCGGCATGAGCTGCACAAGTTGTACACATATTTTCAACCTCCATTTATAATATTTTGAAGTTTCTATAAGAATATTTGACTGTATACCGAGATGGCATATAAGAATCTTTAATAGAAGTATGGTAGAGGATAAATAAATAGATTCAAGAATCATATGTGCAAAACATGTCAATAAATATGAAAAACGGGTTTGAAAAAACTCCTTTAACTACAATAATAGCAGTATTTGGATTGGCTATATCTATACTTAGTTTAATATTATCTACTTGGACATATTCTGATAGTCGTCAATTTCAACAACATATACAACCCACTCTCAAGTATCGGATGGAAACGTACAATAATGGTACACAATATTTTTTAGCCAATGATATCGAGGCAGGTTATCCTTTAATACACTTTTCTATAAGAAATGACGGGAGAACATCAACTGGACAAGTTTTATTGATTTCCCCATCAGATTCAAAATTTAGATTTTACATTACAAGAAATGCAAGTGCTGGTATTGAACAAGGAGCATATTGGGATAATATCCCGCCTGAAACAGGAAATACTACTAATTTGAAAATATACTATTCGCCATGTCATCTCTTATCAACTAATTGTACTATTGATGATGTGCCATATGGTACCCAACGAGTACCAGTAATTATAAGATGTTCATTATGTAATGACGAAGAAAAGGAAATAAAAACATATTTTGAAATTTATATAGAATCATCTTAGTTCAATGATTTTTTATGTATTTTCACGCCTTATAAAGCGTAAAAGATTTGAGGCGATACCTATAACACAAAGGTCGTATGCTGGGATATATATAGAGCCCGAGAAAGTTCCGCTCCCAGAAAGTTCATAAAAATCCTATCTGCTTCAATTATATAAGTTTTCACCTGTAATATCGAAAATATGGATAAGATTATCAAAGTCCTAGAATTGATTGAAAATGAACCGAAAACTTGGAAGGAAATTCGAGATTACTGCGAAAAGATAGATTTCGACCATCAACATGCTTGGGATATTTTAACTGATAAGAAAGCTCCTCTGGTAATCGAGCAAAGTATTAATCTTGGTGGTAATAACATAGTATCAAAAATTCAGACCTAATTTAGTGGGGCATAAAATGGTCGCTGAATCTAAGAAAAAGTCTGAATCTAGGCAACGAACTACAATATACAAAACTACAATCAAAGATTCAAAAAATGTAATTGGGATTACTGGAAATAATAATGTGGTGAATAAAAATTCTAAATCTCAAGATGGTACTAGTATTGCAGATTTGGCTAAGATGGGATTTTCTAAAATAACAGATTTATCTAAAAGTCAGAAAGTTACTGACAAGTTAATTGGTCTGAATGGATTACTTGTTATTCTCATATTGAGTATCATATCAACTAATTATTTTGTATCTGGCAGAATAGTGTTGACATACTTAATTATTTTCCCTTTCATGGCGTTATTGTCCACGGCTTCGATGGTTCTTTACATGCCTTTTCTTGAAACAGTATCAAATCTTGTAGAAAATAATATATCTGGGTTAAGATTTTCTATATATTTTTTATTCTTTGCACTGATGTTTATCTCACTGGGGTTATCCTTTAACTTGATATGGGCTCAATATGTAGCATATGCACTTCTATTTCTTCAAATTGTGGTTACACTACTCGGGTCTGCACTCCCAAAATCAGATGTAGAAAATAAAGAAATATCATTTAAAGGACTTTGGACTATATTAACTAAATTTGGTGTTGTTGTAGGTATAATAAGTGGTATAACGACAATCATATCATTTTTCTTAAAGTTATTTTCCATAAAATCATTTTAATTTTTCTTCTAAGAACCAGTTTTTTATTTCCTCTTATCTTCTTCTTGATTTTTCTTAACGTCCTCTCATTTATTCCATATTTTATCGCATCTCCCAGTAGTCTTTACGTCATTTGCCTCCTTTCCTATGAAAATTATATCGCTTACTTCTATGTGTCTTCTTTCTAGCTTTCCTCTATTACCGACAAACTTTGATTCAGGATGGTCTAGATATCTGAAGAAAGTTCTATCAAGTGTCTTCCAATATGAGATGTCATTTAATATCTTTCCACTGTTGTAATCCACAAAGTTTTGATAGACAATAGATTGCGGATTGTTTGAATATGGTGCCATGGGCTTGACTAATATACCATCAATTTTCTTTGCACCCATCCCGACTAGAAAGAAATTGGATGGTTTGATTTTCTTGTCTTTATTTAAGACCTCAAATCTTTTCATTATATTTGTTGATGTTATACTAAGCTGTGCAATCTCGTATTTGTTTCTATATTTGGTTGTTATCTCATTCTCATCTACAATCCCATATTCCAAATTCAGTATATCTGTCCACCATTCTATTTGCCATGGTATATCATCGCCTCTGTCATTTCCAAAGGGGTTCTCTATGTGACCCAACCCGTGCAATGAAAATCTGTATTTTTTATCTTTCTTGAAAATCTCTATTTTGTCATCCTTTTTATACAAAACATATCTCTTTGCACTTATGCAATAACACCAAACAACTGGAGTTTCTTGCTTTAGAATTTCCACATCAATTTTGTAAGGATTTAGTTTTTGGAAATAGTCTTGCAACTCTTTTGCACACTCTGGTGGTACAGCCATGCTGTCGGTGTCGCAAAATGCGAAGAATTTTCCATGCTTAGCTAGGATACTCTCAGCTATAGCCAATAGCAATCTTGATGCAGATGTTATCAAAACAGCCATTATAGGATTGAAAAAATACCCAAAGTTGTCAATCTTGCTAGCATCGGCTTCAAACTTTTCAATTCCATATGCATCAATTATTTCATAGTTTTCTTCTGGATTGTCTTCTATGTAAATGCCATAACTTATCGCATTGGCAATCGTCTTCAGTGCCTTTTGTTTGCTGTCTAAAAGCATGTGTTCGGGCGAGGCTTCACCCAACCTTTTCATCTCGTTTTTAATCTTCTGCCTTTCTTCTATGAGTGCCTCAAAGAAATCTTGTTTTTCAGGGTCTGATTCTACGCCCAGAATATTTACCTTCTTCAAGCCATTCTGTATGCCAACTGGGATAAATCTAATAGCCTTCATTATCTCAGGTGTTTTATTATTTAGTATCTTGGATGCTATAACATCTGAAAGGGCATATGGTATGGCATTTTCATTTGTCAGATACTCTATTCCTATGTTGTAAGCCTCTTCATTATAGTTAAATCTTGACCTAACTGGTAGTAAATCTTCATTCGACTTGACAAAAACTATGCAATTGAAAGTCTTCCAGAGTTCATTGTCTAGCAAATCTGCTGGTTCTTTAATTCTCTCCAATAGCTTCCTCACATTTTCTGTATTATCTATTGTCTCTATCTTCTCAGCTATTATGAATTTCCAAAGATTTTGCAATATGCATACGGTAGGGTACATGCTCGTGAAATCTAAAAGAACAATTTGCATGGGGTTTCGTCTAAACATTACATCGCTTCTACCACCATAGTAAGAAGCCATGATGTTTCCTTTTATTGCATCTGGAAAGTTTGGATTCTTTTTCTCGAATGATTTGATGTCCAACATGTCGAGACATGTCTTTCCAATAGATGCTGGAGAATACGCCTTTGTAACTGGCAGGTTGATACAAAATTTATCGTACTCTTCTTTTGCCTTGTAATAAAGCTCTTTGGTGCATTCCAAGTCGTTCAAATTGTATTCAATATATTCAGGAGTTATTTTACCATGAGTTTTTGCTTCTGATTTTTGGTGCTTAGTTTTGAACAATTTACAAGCTGTTTTTAGTGAATACTTTTCATTAGTTAGTGCGAACATCAAGGTTTTCAAATCTAGGAAATTGCCTCTGAAATTGTAATTTCTCCCATTGTAGTCAAAAGCAGAGCCGAATTCGATGAATGACATTGTGCTGTCAATATGTTTTATTTTCAATCTAGGAATGCTAGGATTTTTGCTTAAAATAAAGGAAAACCCATTTTCAAATCTCTTCCCCCTAGCTTCAGACCAGTCAATAGACAATCTTGGTATATCAAATGGTAAGTTGAAACCAATACATAAAGTTTGCGTATAAAAAACTTCCTTTATGAAGACATTTTCTATAAAATCTTCCTTTGTATACAACTGAATTTGTTTTAATTTACAGTGTTTTTCTAATAATTTCTTTTCGTCTTCTGTGACATCTTCTGGGTTATAAAATATTCCCTTGTATTGCTCATTGGAGTTTTCGATTATGGCAAATGAACCAAACTTCAGATTTTGATACATGTCATCCGTAGTCTCTGTATCAAAAACTAGAATTCTAGATGTGTTAACTTCTTTATTTTGAATTCTTTCTTTTATTCTTTTTGGTTTCACATACGTTCTTAACGCAATTTCCTTCTTTTCAATCATCCAAGTCACTCAATCCAAAATCTATCATTCTTTCGCCAATCAGAATCAGCAATGCACCAATGCTTACAAGGAAGAAATGGAGACCTCTCTTTTTAGACGACTTGTTTTTTCTTATCTGAGATGGTAGTTCATTTTGTGCATTGGTTACAAAACTATGTGGTGGTTTGCACAATCCAACTGTATCATCTGAATTTATTCTGCTGAGTAAATGATGCTCTTCTATAGAAGAGCATTCACACTTGAGTATGCATATGTTTGCTTTTGCAGTGTCTCTCAAAGCTTCCTTGAACTTTCTCTGCTTTATTTTATTGATTATCTCTCTTTCATAATGTTCTCTATTCATTCATCTCACCGTGTCGTAGAGAACTTGAAACTCACCGTCTTCTTTAGCCTCTTCTATTTCTCTGATTTTCTCAAGTCGTGTCTCAAGCTTATGCTTTCCTCCTCTTACACCGATTATTTTTCTTCTATTGTATTTTCTGAGGAATGAGTCATCACCAGTTGTTAAAGCCTTCTTCACATCATTGAAATATTCTCCTATCCTAGAGGCTTGTTTGGAATCTCTTACAACAATTGATGTTGATTTTCCGTTTTTGTAGACAGTCATTCTTCGTTGTATAATGTCCATTCTTTTAGGTATCCACCTATTGTGCCTTTTGTAAATTGCAGAAGCTATATGTTGTTGTACAGTTTCTTTGTCCAATCCCACATACTTAGACGCTTTCTCTAATGAAAGCTTATTATGTCGCATCAGATTTAGGGCATCTAGTGATAACATCCTTGTAAATCGCTTCTCTGGATTCAGCTTACTCCAAGCTGTTTTAGCTATACTAAGAACTTTCATTATCTAGTCACCTTAATTCCATGAAAGTTGACTAGTTTGATGTAACCCCGTTTTTCTAAAACTTTCAAGAACTTCAAACTTGTCTTTTTAGAAAAATGGTAGACTACTCCAAGCCTTTTGAAGATTAGTGGAAATGGTATTATTGATTTACGGTAAGAAGAAATCTCTCTATCTAATATCATTCTATCAAATACTTCATTTAAGAAATCAAATTCTGGCTCTTTTTCAATAGCCATATAAACTAATTTAACTCTGGGGGCTGATTTGACGAAATCAGCTTCTCGTTTTCTCATGTTTAATTTAGTAATTTCGAATTAAATTATTGTTTGTGCTGTAAATCGAGTTTTATATTTACACATCTACTTATCAATATGGGTAATTTCAAAATCAGAAATCTGTATCTCATGTTGATTTATTTATGTTGGGATAAAGCAATACACCCTCAAGAGATTACCAGATTATTAAAAGGTGAAATTGATGCTGGTTATGCGAAAAATATTACAACTTATCTAAATATTATTGAAACTGAAGGTTTGATGATGCATGAAAGTAGCGGTGTAAAGCCCCATGTAAAAAAGTTATTCTTCACAAATAAAAATAAGGTTGCAGAAATTGTTATAAAAGGTTCGGAATTAGAAAAGAAGTTTTTTGCAGAATTGACAAAAAATAATATATCGAAAATAAAAGATGCTGAAATACCTAAACCTCTAGAGAAATCCTTTATTGAAAGATGCAAGTCACTAAGCGTTAGAATTAAAAATCTTAGTAAAAAACAAGCTTCTAAATTGTTTATTGATAGCTTCGATGAGTTATATGATGGAAGTAAGAGAAGGACATCGGTTTACTTCCTAGAAAAGAAGATAGGAGAACTATATAATCCATTTTAATTGTCAACAATGATTAACTTTTCTGACTCATCATTGACTAATATCAATTTTTCTGGTTCACCGTCTACAATTTCAATACAATCACAATCTTTACCCTTAATTCTACCACAATCCTTGCATTTTCTAGGCAATACAAACGATTCTCCCAATATGTTAGGCTTTACTTCGATAGCTATATGACACCAATCACATCTAAAGTAATGCTTGGTTCTGCTATCAAGCTTCTTAGTTTTCTGACATATCGGACATTTTACTAGACAAGCCATGCATATCCTAGAGTTTACATTAAAGTGTGAGCTATTGAAGAAGAATCCTAGTTTAATTTGCACATTTCGGACAAATCTGCAAATTCTAGACCCAAATAATACTTTTCCGACAATGTACTACAGCTACCCCTTACAATATTCCAGTCGTTTAGCCAAGAAGCACATGACGTTTGGTAATTCTGTGTACCTTGCTGAGTTTTTGCTTGGTTTCCTTGTTCTACTAAGTAAGTTAGACTATACAACGAATCCAAGTATTTTGGATAGCATAAGTTGAAAACATCCAAAAAGCCTTTGCACTTTTGAATTAGTATCTCTATGTCACTGCTAAATAATTGCTTGTTACTCTCTTGGAAATCGCATACGAATTGGTAATCATTCTTCAAATCAATCAATATGTTTCTAGCGTTGGTGACCTTACTTCTAGATGCAATGGTATCTCCAGCTTTTAGGCTAACTGAATAGTCTTTTATTTCATTGGAAAATTGATTTACTTCCTTCCGACTTCTACTGCTAAGTTCGTTGAATTTTTGTACATCTGGAGAGGCTGATGTTGTAGAGTTTGTTAAAATGTAGGAATATGACAAGTAACCCAGAATACCCCATATTATCATAGCAAGAAAGAAAATTCCAACTATTATGCCAAACCATTTCAATATGCTCTTAGGCTTGCTTTTCATTAATTTACTATTACATTTTACCTTTAAAACTCTTGTATCAAACCTTTGGATATATGCTTAGTAACAATATTTTGTAAAACTCTCTTATGAGTAAGTATAGAGAAACGGTTTTGGGTATACTTTCTTTGAATAATATAAAGAGTACGAACCAAGTCCTGAAAGAGGTCGAAGAAAAGAGTGGCAAAAGCATTAATTGGCACATGCTATACAGGGTTCTTATGGAATTGAAGAACGAAGGTAAGGTAGAAAGGATAGAAACTAAGGCTGGTTTCTTTTGGAAGAAGAAATGAACATTCTAATTTTTAAATACCTAGACTAATTAAAATAATGGAAGATAGATTGCTTTACAATGGAAACAAATTATCTCTAGATTATTTTGATAATTTGTTGAAGCAAAATATATGGAAAGCTTTTGCCACCATACACGCTGGAATTCATCACCAAATGAAAATTATTTTGAGATACAAATTCAATAAGGACGAAAACGACCAGCCATTAGGAAACCACCCAGAAAAATGGAATATCGTAAATAAAAAATATTTTGCTCCACTTGCGAAAGATTTATTCATATTAGGGATAATTAAAAAAGATTTTGAAGAAGAAATTCTCAGATTTAATTCTGACAGAAATGATAAATTAGGTCATATAAATATCTACGAAAGTGCAGAGCCTTCTGATGATGAAATAAAGCAAATTTGCTTAAATGGAGTAGAAATTGTAAAAGAACTAGATAAAATAATTCATGATACTTTCTTTACACAACCAGAGTAATAATCATATTAACCTTTCTTTAATTCTATTATAAATCTTAAATGGTTTCTCAGAGTTTGCTTTTCGCTTCAAATACCACAACTCACTTTTACATATTCCTAATTTTCTAGCCTTAGAATTCGATAACTCCAGAATTTTCTCTCTTAATTCATGGTTATCCATTCTTTCCAGATTTGCTACTGTCACACCAAAATCAATAATTTTCCTCTTGCCTAGCAGATGTTGCCCTAATTCCCTTGCCTTGAATAAAATGATGTTGAACCATCTGTATTCCATGCTTTGATAAAAGGCAGTCTTGTTCAACTGGTTTTCAACTTCCTTAACCAGCTTCTTAGCACCACTGTTTTTCAGCTTGAGATTGAAATTCTCAGTCCTTATGAAATCCTTCTTGTCGAAAATCTTATTCTCTAAAGCGTTGATTACAGCCAAGTCAATCAACCATCTGAAAGGCTCTTGTAAGTCGTACACCAAAGGTTCTTTGCCTAAATTTACCTCATGTAGAAATCCAACATGTGTATCCAGTCCGACAGAATTTATTGCTCTTCTGCATTCACTCTCAAGCAAAGAGTATCCATAATTAAGCAGACAATTTATCGGGTCTACAGCACCCATAGGTCTTTCAGTCTTACCAATCTTTCTATTCTCGAATTCAAACTTTTTACTCAGAAGTTTATGCAATTGTCTCCAATAGAATTCAGCAACTCTACCCTCAACATTCATTATTTCTGGGATAGTTTGTGCTTTTGATAGGTCGGATTTGAAATTAGTGTCAATCTCTGGATATCTTTGATTCAACCAATCAAGAACATCTTTCGTCCTCTGAATCTTTGCTTCAATGAACTTTCTAGCTATCTCGACTCGCCTTTCGGACTTATATGTTTCATATTGTCTGAATTTCAACTCAGTTTGCTTGGCTTCTTGTGGAAGTATACTGGTCAAGAGTTTGCCGTTCGAAGCTTATCGAACCTCTCGTTCCATAAACAATCACGTTATTGAAAGGGAATCTCTTAGGAAAGAATGTTTGCTTTGAACCATTGCCGTCTTTTACGACCAATTTACCATCATCTACTCTAACATCTATCCCATAGCCGTCAAGAAAGAGGAATTTATTTGAGATATTCAAATTATTATTTAAGTCCATATCTACCACGTTTCTATCACCTCAAGAATGATAGAAATATGGTGGAGGATAAATAAATAGTTCACTAACTGTTTCATTATGAAATGGAATAAAATAATTCTTATAGCAATTGGTTTGGTAATTTTACTATACGCATTATTAAATTTAGTTCAATTTAATCGAAATAAATTTGATGTAACATATGAACATTTAGACAACTCAGACAATGTTGTTAGGATATTAGAAAACACAAATGTGAATTTTGACTCTAGTTCAAAAGAATTGCAAATTACAGGTAAAAATGCAACAATCAGAATTAATTACACAAGTGAAACTATTTTTCGTGTTTGGCAACTTAAAATTATCGAAAATGGTAATCAAACATATCTTGAGGAAAGACCTGACGTCTCTGATTTAAAGAAAAACGATAAACAGTTGTATATATTCTCACATGAAATAAAGTTATCTGAAAATGATTCAAATGTCACTGTAAAGTTTTCTGTACAGAATGTTGGAGAACTACGTTCTAAATATCTTTATCCATTCGACGCTTATTACCCATTCGATGAATCAAAAAGCATAACAAATAACATCATAATAATCGGGCATTATATCTTTCCCGAAACTGATATAAAACAAAATGTTGAAGCTATAGCAAAGACTCCAAGTGGTGAAATTCTATGTCAAACCCCATCTGGTTATTCACATTACAAGGGATTTGTCTTTACTGCAAAACCTACACCAATTCAATTTGACCATCAATTGATAACTGCCGACGTTGGTCTTCGAAATAATGAGTTTTATGGAATTTCCTTTTCTCTATACCAAACACTGCCTAATGGTATTGTAGTACCAATTAAAAACTGCAAATTTGATGCGGGGGGCAATTTAACTGAAAGTGTGAAAATAAACTTTCACCGAACGCTATTCCCTTCAGAGTTTCTTTTCTTCTTAGCAATTATTCTAATACTGGGTGTAATCGGAAAATATGGTTCTCTTGAACACTATCGTGAATATGGTTTTCGGAAAACTCTTTACGACATGTATATAATAGCTTTAACACCAACCGTTATTGCAGAATTTACAGTTTCTCTTTTACCGCCTTCAAGACCATTAACTTTTACCCTTTTTGATTTTATTTTCTTAATACCATTTTTATGGACAGTCAAAAACTATCTAAAATCACGTTTCCCCAATGTACTCTAGATGGATTTTTTATGAACTTTCTGGGAGCGGAACTTTCTCGGGCTCTATATATATCCCAAAGGTCGTATGCTCCCTTGGGGATTTGAACCCCAGTCCACAGAGTTCTTCTTTCATCTCAGATGTCAAATCTTTCGAAGTCAATCGAAAGTCTGTAGTCCTTTCGGCACGGGTTGACCGGGCTAGACGAAGGGAGCCTCAAAAAGATAGTTCATTTCTTGATTTAAAAGTTTTCTATGTTGCATCCAGTTGAGCTGATAAATAACAGTGAACCAATGCGATGTCTATATCGTCAAGCAACTTTTCTGTCCGACTGTCCATTATAACTCCCCCGCGAAGGTTTGACACCGTTGATGCAATAATAAGATAAGTATCTGACAAATCACCGTCACCGTTTCTGGGTATCTTTTTCGCGGCATCGGCAGCCTTTGACCTGCTGAAATAGGCGCCTTTAACGTAAGGTTGATTCGGGAACTCGTCATATCCTCTTATAATAGCGATCTCCGCTTCGGGAAATTCTTTCAACGCTTCGTCAATTACCACACCCGCAGATATCAGACGTTTAACATAACCCAATTGTTCGTATGTCAATTCCATAATAGGTAGACGGAGGCTAGTTATTTAAATCTGAATCAGTTCTTTGATTGAATCGGTCAAAATCTTCGGTTTATTTTTTGTAACAAGAACTGTATCCTCTATTCTTACCCCGCCTACAGAAGGAATGTATACCCCAGGCTCCACCGTAACTACCATGTTCTTCTTAAGGATGAAATCCACCTGCGAACCCAACCTGTTGCCGTCATGAACCGACAAACCGACTTCGTGACCAAGTGAATGAATGAATCTGCCTTTGAACTTCTTGTCTATCTTGGCACGGGCGAATTTGTCTATGTACTTCCCGTTGGACCCTTCCTTTACCATGTTTATGGCACCAAGTTGCGCATCAAGAACGGTATCGTAAATTTCTTTCATCCTTTTGTCTGCCTTGCCGAATACAAAAGTCCTTGTCGTGTCAGATGCGTACCTGTTGAACTCCGCCCCAAAGTCTATTAAGATGAATTCGTTCCTACCCAGTTTTCTGTCCGTAGGTAGATGATGCGGCGCCGCGGAATTCTCGCCGAACGCGACTATAGGCGGAAAGGCGAGGTTGGTTGCGTCATTAGAAAATTGAAGTTCAACCAGTTTCCTAGACAGTTCCCTTTCTGTGATGTTCGATTTTATATGATTGACCAACTCCTCCCCTGCTCTAGCGGATATCTCGCATGCTTTGGACAGATCCTTGATTTCTTCATTGTCCTTTATCGAGCGTGTTTTTGAAAAGGCTTCTGACACATCTGTCAATTTTGCCTTTGTGAGTTTGGATATGTCCGAATATTGCTTGAATGGTAGACTGCTGGAATTTATTCCCAGATTATTAACATTCGACAAAAGTTCCTTCAACTGCGATTCTCTGTCCTCCTTTGATTTGAAAACAAGTATTTCGAGATCTGTTTCCTTGCGGGCTATGGTCTCCTCCAATTCCGATGTCAGCAAATATCCTTTGCCGTTGTTCTTCCCAACAACATAACAACCTTCAAACGTTCCGGATTTTATTCCGCTCGCGTAGAAAAAATTCAAATCTACATTTGGATACTGACCGTTGGTAACAATGAACGCATCTGCAGAACCATTCGCATTTGCGAAAATATTTTTTATTCTTGCATTCATACAAAAACAGATAGAACTTATTTGGTATTATATTCGATGCCGCCGACCCAGCCGGCAATAATATTATACAGCCATGCCATCAAGGCGCCGCATAAAAATCCGAACACCCCGTAAAACACGGGCAGAATTATTATCATCACTAGCCATAAGAAGAGCGTTGGAAACATTCGAACCGAATAAAACGCCATCATCATTCCCCATGCTGAAAAAAATAATCCGTAAAACAGCCCGGCAATCAGGCCCATAATAGCGTACAAGATTCCGCTTATTTTTGCAAAAGACAATACGCCAATCTTGGTCAGAACGTGTTTTGACATATATCCACTAAATTGTATTTGTGCGTCCGATTTAAATAAATAGTGGGCACGGAGAGATTTGAACTCTCGGCCTATCGAGTATCAGTCGAATGAGCCAATTTGATTGCTCCACCAGGCTAAGCTACGCGCCCATACAGGTTTATTAATTAGTTAGAATTACTTAAGTTTTAATTGAGGACCAGTGAGAGTATTACTTATGTTTTGAAGTTACTTTGACTGGAACTTTAGTTAGTGCTTGATTCATAGCTTGGATTCCTAAAGTGAAATCAATGGCTATTAGTTTTTTAACAAGTTCGTTCTCAGTGTTGATTTTAAACAATTGGGCCTTCCCGTATCTTCTTGTCGGTATCGCAACTTTGAATCTTTCCAATTTGCTCCAGACTTTGTAAAAAGTTGTCTTTGACATTCCAGTTCCCTGCACTATTTCATTTTTTGAATAGTCTGTTCTGTTATCTAGGAAAAAGTCTATAATTCTAATTGTTGGGTTGTTGCCTAAAAACTCTACAAGCAATGTTGGATCGTCTTTCATAATAATACATAAATAGATAAAGTATTTAAGCGTTACTTACGAAGTATCATAAGT
Organism: Candidatus Aenigmatarchaeota archaeon; assembly: GCA_016187415.1. Classification (GTDB taxonomy): domain Archaea; phylum Aenigmatarchaeota; class Aenigmatarchaeia; order CG10238-14; family SCSR01; genus JACOWB01. The sequence continues at coordinate 67,092 of JACPJT010000001.1, read as the reverse complement.
GTACTTATGTTTTCTGACGATGAAGTTGAAATTAGAATTCTTTTAAAGTTAGATAAAAGAGGTAAATGGGGTGGGGCTCATACGTCTGTGGATAATTTAAAGAAAGGATGGAACATCAGAGATTTGGGTAAAGAAGGTTCTAAAAGAGTCGACAAATTAACTAGAGAATTAATTAGGAGGGGACTCATATTGTCAAAGCCCACAAGCTATGGTTTAGAGATTAGTTTGAATCCGAGATTTTCGCACGAAATAAGAGCTTTGATACAAAAGTATTTTTATGTTGGGCCAGTAGTCTAACGGCATAACACGACCTCCGCAAGGTTGAGATAGGGGTTCGATTCCCCTCTGGTCCATCTACTTGGCTGTTTCTTCCCATTTAACTTTTGCATGTTCTATCCATGAAAATTTCTTCTGCAATGCTACGGTATACAATTTAGTCCAGTCTACGCCAGCCTTATCCAACCACGATTTGTAAACTCGCGGATCAATGTAATTCTTCAGGGATGTGCCGAGATTGTATTCTTTTGTCTTTTTCGAAAGCTCTATATCGAGCTTCAGTTTCTCTATCCTCTCTTTTAATTTCTCGGTTTGTTTTTCGGTTTTCGGTTTTGTATTCATCCACTTTGTGAGTTTCGCCTGCTTCCTTGCGAACGTTTCATCCCATGTTTTGGGCGGCGTCTTCTTGTGGTTGCATGCCAGCGCAACCTGGAGATTCGCTAGTTTCGCCTGATAAAGATTTGAAAATCCGTCTTGCGGCTGCACCTTCACATTCTTCAAGTATGAGACAAGCGTTTTCGTGGCATGATATGTTCTGAACACCTTTGCCGTAAGCCCTTTGGAGCATTTTCCCAGAAAATCATTCACATGCCTTGAATCAATACCATTAAAAACAAGATCCGTTTTGTTTTTGTTTTGCGTGAACTCTCTCATGTTCTTGACGAATGCCGGATCCGCTTCCGAAATTCTAATCTTTTTCTCCCACCTTACGCTGTCCTTGCCGAGAAAATCAAATTCTATGTTTTCTGGAGTGAATTTGACATGCTCGACACGCAATGTTGAAGCGCCGACCGTATCGGCTTCGTCCTCGTCCTTTTCATCGCCCACCCTCATCACCAGCCTGTCAATAAGATAGCTTGCAGTGGCCACCTGCCTTGTCTTCTCATCCCCGGATATCATTCCCTCATGCACATGCTCCCTTATCACATCTATTTTATCGTCTATTGACATGGCCTTGTCGTACTTTTCCTTTTCCCGTTTCTGCCTGAGCTGGGATCCTTCGCTCGGCCATACGTATTTCATTTTGTCGGCGAGTTTGTCCTCCCATGACGCCACCCACATGGAATCATTGTCGTGAATAATCTTCCAGTTGCCAGATGGCGCAGGAGCATCTTTATCCAGATTAAGAGTAACATCTTCCGGAAATATCCTCGGTTTCCATTTTCCTCTTAAAGGATGCTGTCCACGGCCGAGGAATATGCCGGGTGGTTCGACCATCCAGTTCGCGACTTCAGACTTCTTTCCGTCAATGTCAACATAGCCGTATTTCTCCTTCAGAGATTCCTTGATTTTTTTCCTTTCTGCCGCGAGAACTTTCTTCTCTTCTTTTGTCAGGTTTTTTTCATTTTCCTGAAATTCAACTATTTTTGATATATCAATGTCATCCATTGCGATACTGGAGAATTTTTCTGGTAATACCTTTTTCAGGTCTGAAAAGAAATTCTGTTTGAATACATTATCCTTTACGTAAGGAGTGTTAATTTTCTTTGCCCATGCATATAGCATCTCTTCCTGCTTCTGGTCAAGGTCGAATTTCTCCCCCTTTATTTTCACCCACAGTTTTTTCCACTGGTATTCGGGAGGGAAATAAACACCGTTGTGCTTGAAACTTTTCCACTTTGGCATAATGAAACCTTTAGAATCGATAATTTATTATTTTCCAGCATCGGAAAGTTTCTTTTTCATATTGTTTATCACTTTCACGAAATCGTCTATCTTATCCATCGTCAATACGAACCCCTGTTTAGTCGGACCTTTGTATTTTGACGAATTCATCCACACCCTGAAATCTATCCTATCCTCACCGTTGTAGGTGGTCTTTTTTATCACAAGCACTGCAGTGTCCCGAAGCTTGAACTCGCCAAGCTTGATGTCCTTGCTCTTTTCAGATCGCTCTGCTTCCGGTTCGTCTTCCATAAAATATCATTCCATTATTAAAGGATAAGTTTTTAAAGGTACTATCTTTTAGTAGAGAAAATGCTTATAGCCGCAACAAGCGACGTGCACTCACCAAAATTCTACGAGGATTTTGTCATAGCAATCGACAACATGCAAGTCAAGCCCGACCTCTTCATACTGGCCGGGGACATGATTGAAAGGGGATCGTCTGCTGAAGAATATGAGCGCGTCTACAACACACTATTCGGGAAGGTGTCGTGCCCCATAGTTGCATGCTTCGGCAACAACGAATTCATCCCCGACATCAGGGATGAAATAAAACAGAAAATGAAAGACATCAAGTTCCTGGACAATGAGAGCATGATAATAAAATACAATGTCATGTCGGTGGGCATTGTTGGCACCATCGGCAGTCTGGATATACCGACGAACTGGCAGAAAATACACATACCGAATATAGAAAAGGTATATCAGGAAAGATTGGAAGCCGTTGAGAAGCATCTTCACAGAATGCTGACGCATTATAAAATTGTGATAATGCATTATGCGCCGACATACAAAACCCTTGTCGGCGAAAATCCGAGATTCTATGGCGGGATGGGCTCATTCGCGTATGAGAATGTCTTCCTGAAGGAGAAACCGAACCTTGTAATTCACGGCCATTCTCACAGGGGATTGAAACAAGCGATGGTCGATAATGTTCCCATATTCAATGTGGCATTCCCTGTCAACCGGGATATTGTCATAATCGATACTGATAAGATAAAACCTGGTTTAGCTAGATTTGTTTAATTTTATCGTCCAATCCTATCATTATAATCATTACTTGGTTCAGTACCGCTGGTATAAACTGTAAGATCTGGGCCTATGGTGTAACGTTGTAATGATTTATGTGGTTCACCTGGAGTGCCTCTGAAATAATATACATGTGCTCCTCTAATTGTAAGTTCACCTACATTTTCTTTTTCCATAAATGTTCCGTCCCCTTGTATTTTAGAATGAAGAAGTTGCTCAACCAATTCTGGATGTTTACTGTCTATATCATCGGCTTTAAACCTAGATCCTTTTTCAGCATATTTATCCATTTTAGTAACGTATTGATTAACTCTATCCTGATTTAAGATTGGATCTTTTGTATAAATCGTTTTTCCTTTATATGTTGATTTTTCCCAACCTTCGCCTTGATATTGATTCTTGTATAGTACTGCAGCTAGCATAGCTATGACGTGCCTGCTCTCATTATCAGGAAAACCATACTCTTTAGAGAAATCAGTCACATCGACTCTATCACGTTTATCAAAATATTCTCTTAGCAAATCGCCTATTCCTTTACCATCATATGTTAAACTTCTTTTGCCAACTCTTACTTCTTTTATTGGTATAAAATGTGTGTCATTGGGTTTTGATTTCGGATCCTTCTCCAAGTTTAGTCTTTTAGAACCTCGTGACAGCAAATAGCCAGCTATTCTAGCTCTTTCAGGATCTGGATCCACCAATTTTGCACTAATATAACCATGTTTTTTAACTATATCGCCCATAACGCTTTCCAGATACGCGTATGTTAGTGGTGATTCTTTAACAGCGTCCCTTCTAGGCTTGGTTTCTTTTTCGGTTAACGATAATAAAAGCGATAGATAGTTTATATCTTTCAAATGTGCTGCATATGCATCTTGTTCCGGTCCTCTTTTAGTCTGAAAAACCTCTTTTGCTTCGGTTATTATTTTTTCTCTTAGAGCTGTTTTTGCTTTAATCAATCTTAGATCTGCGTCTTTTAGACCATCGTCTACTAATCTGCTTACCAAAGCCATGAACTGTGCTCGCCAACTGTCATTATCCATAGATTCACTACTATTTAGTAAAGTATTTAAAGCTTCGTGGTATCATTTATAAGTGGAGTATACACTTTATCCTTCAAGTGTTATTATGGAAGAGACAAAAAAACCAACCTGGAGAGAATTACTGAAGAGTCGTATAAATGAAAGATACGGATCCATCACGGCTTATTCTCAAGCATCTTCGATGCCACGTCAAACTATAGGAGATTATCTGCATAGAAAATCTGCACCTACTGAAAAAAATGCCAAGCAATTATATGATGACTTGGGTATAGAACAATTAAAACCTTTTTTTGAGATTGGTGAATGGTATAAAGATCTTGAGAAATGGTTAACAGACAAAAAAATCGGGACGAGTGAATTTGCTAGAACTACTGGCATTAAACATTCTACTATATCAAATTGGTTGTCGAAGAGAGTTAAAAACCCATACTTAATAAAAGGTGCTTTGCGCAAAAAAATGTATGACGCAACTGGGCTAAAATATTTTGCGCCTGTTGATGAAATCGACTTAAGTCCAGTGCCATATTATAGACAACCTGGAATGGGAGAATCCGGAAAAGCCAACGAAGCTCTTAAAACAGCTAAAGACGCACTTTTTTCAGTAGTAAATTATTTAGAGTCTGAGAGACTTCCGGGTGAATGGAAACATTTACAATCAAAAACAGATACGCCGCCAAAAGAAAGAGTATCCAATGTTAGAGAATTGTTGTTAACGCTCATTGAGGAATTGGAACATTATAAACATGTCGATGATTCCGAAAGACGTGAATTGACAAAAAAATTGGATCCGAAATTAGTAGGTTACTTGACAACACTTGCAAATGCACTATACAGCGATCAAGAATGGAAAAGATTTGTGAAGCTGGGAGTGTTTAGGATAAGGTGATATTATGCCATTAGTCAAAGCTGCAATTGGTGATCAGAGATATTTAATAGCACAATTGGCGCAATCTTATAGAAATCCCGTAGACGCCTTGAAAGAGTATGTTTCTAACTCAGTCGACAACATGTTAGAATTTGGCTTACCATCAATTAGAGTTTTGGTTTTATTTAACAAGGATTATACTCAGAGAAACGGTGCTAGAGCACCGAGAATAATTATTCAAGATGATGGCACTGGAATGATGTGGCAGACTTTATTGCACGCTCCTGAGAAAGTGGGGTTATCTAATAAAAGGGATAAGCAAATGCTGATAGGTAAAAAAGCTGTCGGTCTTTGGGCATATGGAAATTTCTCAGATTCAACTACTATGCGAATGTATACTAGACCATATTCAAGATTTGGAGAAGCTCCTGAGAAAGTATATGATAGTGTTAACCAAAAAATTTCAGAACAGTTTCGCTCATCAGGTTTACGTGTCACTTCGTCAAAAACACCCGATATCTGCTACTATATAGGTGAATGGCCCAGCATGCGCGATTTTAAGAACAATAGAGACGTTAATATAGACGTTGTTGGCGAAGGAAACCTCGAACCACATGTACCATTTAAACATGGTGTGAGAACCGTTGTCCAAGGTATTCCAGACAGGCAAATGGATCATTTGCTTAGAAACCTTCCAAAAGAACTAAGAGAAATGTACGATCCTCTATTGAGAGAAAATAGGGCACAAATATTTATAGGTACGTGGGGCGGGAAAAAACAGACACGACTAAAACCTCTAGAATATAATGGAACAGTTATAACAGATGAGACAATAAATGTGCCATTTACTGATTCTTCAGGCAAGACACAAAATGGGACTGTAAGATGCTACATAGTATACACACCTCAAAAGGCACCAACTGCTATCCGCGTATATGATAGAGGTGTTTTAGTAGTACAATTACCACAACTAGAAACAGATTTGATGGGCACTCCTTTAGCATCTGAAAATGTTACAGGATTTATCACACAAAATTTTCTAACGCCTAATATAAATCGTGATAGTTTTATTAGAAATACCGAATTCGATGGATTCTTAGATATTGTTGACAAACTCAAAAAACATGTTGGTGATGAACTAAGAAAATACCAAGTGGTAAATAAAACCGAAAGTGATAAGCTTGCCGAACTCACGGATACATTCATAAATTCATTAGACACCACATGGAAAGATTTAAGGAAAGAACTTTTCTTAGGCGGGCATGTTCTTGTTCCAGGTGTGAAAGAAGACCCAATATTAAGTGTGTCACCAACTGGCGGAAGAGGTGTAACAAGAATCCAAGGGAAAGGGAATGGGAAAACACCTGAGCAAACAAAGGGAAGACCAACTTATGAACAAACAGGAGATGGTGAATACAGACATATTAGAGGAGGAAGGAGATTAATATCTTATGTTGTTCACAGAACAGAATTTGATTTACAGGAAATGCATTTAACTAGCAAACTGGATCCGTCACAAGGGAAAGTTTACATTAATACTGCGCACACACTTAGAAAACAAGTTGAACGTCAAAGAGATGAAGAGGGATTAGCTAGATTTGATGCGCACTTAATCAGTCATCAAGTTGCTATCGGAGAAGTATTGAAATTATGTGAAACCGTAGGCGAGGACCCTACTCAATATTTAAGAGATTTTGTACCACATATGGCAATCAGGTTTTATATGAATGGTGTAAAAGCAATGGGTATTGATAATTAATTTAATCGTATTTCTGTTTTTATTTGTGTTTATGTCAAGATTTGATACGCCAATCAAAAGAAAATCAAGGGAAAGAGAATTGGAATTCGACCAAAAGACGCTTCCTAAATTAGATAAACCACCCAGTAAAATTAAAGTTTTTTGTTTACCTTATACATCGCCTACACAAGCTTTAGAGGTAACCAGTGTATTCGATAAAATCAATGTACCCAGAATCAATATCACGGGTGCTGAGAGAGTTAAAGAAAGATCAGACGATCTTGAATCTCAGGAGTTACAAATTAATTTATTTAGCGGTGAAGCTAGGGATTTTTTCGCGACTACAAAAGATAGATTCGATGTCATATCCCTTGATTTTGAAGGCCAGTTGTCAGATGACGTGCTCACTATCTTGAGATATATATCGTCTAGACAAGTTTTATCACCAAAAGGTATTTTATCAGTAAATCTTTATGGAAAGAGAGAGAAATTAAAAGTTAAAACTCATTATGATTTAGCAGGCACTACTTTGCAGGATCAATTCCGAATTTGGTTAGAACAAACCGATCCTACAAAACTAAAGAACTTTAGTTGGCTGGATATTGTCAGAGACCCAGAACTTCTAAAACTGTACAAGGAGTTTAGAAGGGATATAGGAATTAGCCGACGTGTTTTGTCGATTATGTATAATGGTAGACACAACTTATATTTGCCAGATATATTTCAGATCAATCCAAGATTTGGAAACATCAATGAATCGTATAGAAGAAAGACTGGAAAACTATTCCAAGATCAGTTAAAACAAGGTAATAAAAATTATTTAAATGGTGTGTGTAAAAGAGCATTGGAAGATCAACTATTTTTATTAGATGCAGATAACACAAAACACTACTTCAGTTTAGATGAAGGTATACTACTATCTGGAGAATATGACGAAGATTTGGTTAAAAGGTTGGACGCATTATTAAGGGACGGTGCTTTCATAATTTTTGATGAGAGTCAATTTACCCAATTACATTCAGATGATATATTGGCACAATTGAAAACTCAAGACTTGGGAGAACAACATATGAAGTCTCTTTTATTACGTTCGGCTGGCCATTACTTTTTATCGGATTTAGAAAGATACAAATATACTACTCCAACAACTGGTAAAATGTTCATGGATTTATTTTATTTTGACCGATCTAGAGATGTTCTAGGATGCTATGATGATGTAACTGCAAAACCTTCTAAAAAAGGATTGATTTTTAGAGTTGCTCCATACCTCGCTAGAGATTCTCAAGAATTAAAAGAGACTTTAGAATATTTTGGGTATCTAGAACGAAATACATTATCTGTTAGTCATCGTCCTAGAGTTGTTATAAAGTGAGGTGTATGTTTCTATTTCAAGTGTCTTATAACAAATTTACTTGACCAGCCTGTCTGACGAAATTCGTTTAATTCTGTTTCTTGTTTTTCGCCATCTGATACACATCAAGTGTTTCCAAGAATAATGTAATTATCAGGGGTCCTACGAAAAGCCCTATGAAACCAAGAATGGAAATGCCGCCTATGACACCGAGTATGACCGACAATGGGTGTATCTTGGATCTGAATCTGACAACCCATGGACGCACAATGTTGTCGATGTTGCTGATTAAAAGTATGCTATACAAAAACAAACCCACGCCAGCCAGTGTATTGCCGTTCAACATTAGGTAAATGGATGCTGGGACATAAACAATCGGCGGTCCGATGAAAGGCACCAATGAGAATGCGGCTGTCAAGACCGAAAGAAGGATTACGTTAGGCACACCAAAGAGAAAGTAACCCAGACCTCCCAGCATGCCTTGCAATAAAGCCGTGAGGAAGAAACCCAAAAACAGACCCTGTATGGTGCGGTATGCCCTGCTGAATAGCCTGTTCTTGTATTCGTCTTCTATTGGAAAATGGGACTTTAAACTTTCTACAATTTCCTTGCCGTCGACAAAAAGATAGAACATTATGAAAAGCGTCAAGCTCGCTCCTGCCAAGAAATTTATAATGTACTTTGTAAGGTCGAAGATGTTAGCCAGAATATATGACCTGATTGTCGATGAAAAATCCAATATCCAGATTCTAAATGGCGTGGCGAAGTTCAATTGCACGCCAAGGACGCCGTTCAGCGTGGCCTCCAGCTGCTGCACATCCTTGAACTGGCTGGCGCCAATGTTTGTTATTATATCACGGGCTTGATTGAAAACTGTTATCGTGATGTATATGGATGGTATGATGATTATCAGGATCAGCAAGATGATCAATACTATCGCGGACAAGGGGGCGAACTTGAGGCTGGATTTGAATCTGGTGTACAGCGGATATGATATGACGGCAAGAGTAATTGCAAATAGGGCATAAGACAGGAACGGCATCAGGAGAAGCACACTTATTACAGCCATTGCGCCCAGCAGAATAAGGAGAACTTTGTCGTCCTTCATACAATATAATGGTGCTTCCAATTAAAAGTAGTTACCGTTGCATCGAGAATGAGGCGTGAAGAATACAGCACTGAATTATCGAATAATTGGTTGTTCTGATATTTATAGATTTTTAGAAATTTCTTTTAAAATCAATTTATTTTCATAATCTAACGTATGAGTGTCGTCTGGCAAATCCACCGAATTCAGCATTGTTCTCTATATTTTTGTCAACTCTCCAAGCTTCTTCGTCAAAAGGATGCTCTTCCCATGAGAACCATTTCTTTTTACCAGTAACTTTATCAGGTGCGACCATTGAATAATGGTTTACACCCTTTTCCCAATCGTGACTGAACCAAAGTGCGTACCCCCTTTCACACATATCATCGGAAACCATTTTTGGATCAAGACCAGTCATATAAACTGGAACCATTGTATTCAATCCATATAACGAACCATCATTACTGCTGTATACTCGCTTGAAAAAGGCATAAGTTCCTGGCTTGACTTTCCATCCTAGTTGTCTTCCATCTTGTTCTAAAGCCCCACACAATTCACCAAATTTTCTTCCATACTGAAGATGGGAATTGACAATTACTAATGGATTTTGAGGACTTAACTCATCTCCTGTAAATGTTGCTCCAGTACTGTCACTGTCCCAATTAACTACGGCAACATTTTCCACTTTCATTCCGTGTGCCGATAAAGCTGCTCTAACTTTCTCAGGTTTCCAGCCCCAATCATTGGCACTACTGAATAACATATCAAAAGAACAACCATTTAATTCTTCTGTTTCTTGAATTCTCGTAAAAAGATCTGTTTTTGGAAGATAACCTTTTCTTCTAAGGGATCCTGCAACTTCTGCATTTACCATGAAATATTAATGAAAGATAAGGATTTAAACGTTTTACAAGGCTTGGAGTCTAATTCATTATATCTGTCCACTTTTTATATTTGCCATACCCTACGTTAACTGAATAAAATTTCTTTAGAAACTCGGCATTGGCTTCATAGGAATAAGATTTGAAACTTTTTACTGGGATTTTCAAAAAATATTTCCATTATTCTATTAGTGTTATTTTTTGTAACATATGTTATTATCATGTGACGACTGTTTAAAGATAATGAATATCGCCTTGCCCCGTGCTTCTATGGTCATAGCTTGCTTAACTCATCACTACACAGAGGCGTTAAAAGGCAAGGTAAATAGAAGTTGAATTCATGGCTTAAATAACCAGAGTCATAATTAGTTTTTGAGACAATGTCTGGTGGATTACGGGTCGCGGGTTGACTGTCTTTTAATTACTTCCATTCCTAAATTTCAATTTAAACTGAGAAAGATGCTATGAAGTTCACGCCTAAAATCACAGAGACTGTCTGGAATCCACAGCTCGAAGAGAAAGTGAGAGGTCTCTGGGAAAAGGAGAAACTATACAGTTTTAACATCAAGTCGAAGAAGCCTGTTTTTGTCATCGACACCCCGCCGCCATACCCGTCGGGACGGCCGTGGCATGCCGGCGCTGCGGCGCACTACTCGCAGATAGACATGATAGCACGCACTGCAAGGATGCTCGGGCATGAGACATTTTTTCCGATAGGAATTGATAGGAACGGTTTGCCTGTCGAGATTTACACGGAAAAGAAATTCAACATATCCATTCATGCGACGCCCCGTGACAAGTTCATAGAATACTGCAAAGGTGCATTGGATGACCTGGAGGCAGAAATGATCAGCACGATGAAAACGATGGGGATGTCCGGCGATTTCAAAAATTACTACCGCACTGATTCCGAGGAATACAGGATATTGACGCAGACAACTTTCATCGATTTGTGGAAAAAAGGACTGGTGTACGAAGACACGAGGCCCAATAATTATTGCACCATCTGCGGAACTACGATTGCAGACGCCGAAGTTGTGTACAATGATATGCCCACGAAACTGGTTTACATAACCTTCAGATTGAAGGAGGGCGGCGTGATAACCATTGCGACAACCCGTCCGGAACTTTTAGGCGCGTGCCAGACAATAATAGTCCACCCGGACGATGAAAGATACCGCGATGTTGTGAACAAAACGGCCGTCATCCCGCTTTTCAACAGGGAAGTAAAAGTCATAGCCCATACCCAGGCCAATCCCGAATTCGGCACCGGCGTTGTGATGATATGCAGCTACGGCGATTACGAGGATGTCAGGCTTTTCAGGGAATTGAAACTCGAGGAAATTATCATGATAAATGCCGAAGGCAGGCTGACAAGAAACGCCGGCCCGTATGCCGGCATGACTGCCGATGAAGCGAGAAAGAAAGTCGTTCTCGACTTGGAAGAAAAGGGACTGGTTGTCAAGAAAGAGGATATAATGCACAGGACGCCGACCTGCGAAAGAAGCAAGAATACAATCGAGATTGTCCCGATGAATGAATGGTATATCAAACAGATCGACATGAAAGACAAAATGAGAATACTTGCGAAAAAACTAAAGTTCCATCCCGATGCTCACAGGCAGTTGCTTTTGGACTGGATTGACAATGTAAGCATCGATTGGCCCATATCCAGAAGGAGATTTTACGGAACAGAAATACCCATCTGGTATTGCAGGGACTGTAAGAAGGTTTTTGTTCCGCCTGCTGGCAAATACTACCAGCCATGGAAAAAGAAATCGCCTATCAAGAAATGCGACAAGTGCGGGTGCAAGGATTTTGTCGGCGACACCAGAACTTTCGATACATGGGTCGACTCCAGTGTTACGCCGCTTTTCATTTCAAAGTACGGAAAGGACAAGCCATTCTTTTCAAAGACGTATCCGAATTCATTGAGGCCGCAGGCAAAGGACATAATCAGGACCTGGCTTTACTACACGCTATTGAGATGTCACCAGATTACAAAGAAAGTACCGTTCGAACATGCATGGATAAGCGGATACTGCGTTGACGAGAAGGGGGAAAAGATGAGTAAAAGCAAGGGAAATGTCATTGATCCGATTCCGATTTTGCAGACTTACGGAGCCGATGTGTTCAGATATTGGAATGCGACAGAATCCTCGTTGGGGTCGGACTTTAGATGCTCCGACCAAAGAATAGCCAACGGCGGCAAATTCCTGACAAAGTTATGGAATGTTTCCAGATTCATATCCATGTTCCCGACAGTCGAGAAGGCGGAATTGACAGAAACTGACAAATGGATTCTCTCCGAATTAAGCAAGCTTGCCGAAGAATGCATGGCGGGCTACAGTGATTTCAACTTTTTCATACCTGCAAACAAAATAAGGGAATTCGCTTGGAATGTTTTTGCGGACCACTATATCGAGATGATAAAGAAAAGGGCATACGGCGAAGGGTTCAGTAAGGAAGAGCAACAATCTGCGTGGTTCACGCTTCATAAGTGCCTTGAGACTATTCTGGAATTGCTGGCGCCCATTGTGCCGCATATGACGGACTTTATTGCGAGAAAACTGTATCATAAGTACAGCATACACACGGAAGAATTTCCAAAACCGGAATGGAAAAGCAAGCTGTCCGACTCCACGCCAAAGATTATAGAGTTCAATTCCTCTGTATGGAATAGAAAGAAAGAAAATAAACTCTCACTGAAAGATCCGATCACCATGGAGTTGCCTAAGGACTTGAATCCGTTTGAGAAAGACCTTAAAGCCATGCACAACCTTAATGTTTAGTGCCGTAACGACGATGAAATTTAAAAGGTTTATTATGTAATATTAATTATGGTCGGGCTAAGAACTAAACAGAACCTTGACTGGAATCACGTCCTAACTTCGCTTGAAAAATTAGCTGTAAACGAACTGGGTGCTGTAAGCGTAGAAATGCCGTCTTCAAATAGGTGGGCGCCTTATAGTCAACATGATCCACTTTTATTGCCTTTGTGGCGAGATTTTGCTTCTCGTCTTCCCCCAGAGTTATCAGAAAGTATTAAAAAAGGTGTTCAAAAAAGTCGTGACAGAGTTCCTGCAATGCCTGATTTTGAAGAGAGTGAATTTTATGTTTCACTTTTAAAACATATGCTTTCTGTAGAAGGGTTGACAGATGAAGAGAAAAAAGAGGCTGTTTATGGCATGATGCCGTCGCTCTTACGTGAAGTAATGAGTTTATCCCGTGGAATACGTTTACTGAAAACGGCTATTTCATTGACGCATGCTGAAGAACATCGTGAAAACTTGGATAAAGTTAGAATGTATTTGGGGGATAGAGAACATTCGGGGGATGATTTTTATAGACTAACAATATTACCCAGGCTTCAGAGCCATAAAGTTGATGAGAGGTATCGTACACATATAGAGTTTCTACATCTCAATCCAGTTTATGGTAGCGACGATCCTTACCTGTTTGCTGCAGGTGATTTGGTGCCTGACTCTGAAATCGATAAGTTATTTTTAGGGTTAGCAGAATCTGCTCAAACACGAGGATATAAACGTACAAAACCTACAAATCTTCCCGGAATAGTTATTTATCAATCCCAGCCTACACAATCACCTGATTCCCCCAAAGCTTGAACTTGTGCGTGATTTAAATATCAAATACGATTAAATTAAATCTACAATAAGGTGTATTGTATTTAACGAAGAATCAAAAATCAGGATAAAAAAACTTTTGAAAGAACTGGAAGCGATACGCGGAAGGCACACCGAATTGGTTTCTGTCTATGTTCCTGCAGGTTACAATCTTGTCGATATAATAAACCAAATATACACTGAAAAATCGACTGCATCCAATATAAAATCCAAGACAACGCGTAAAAATGTCCTTGATGCATTGGAAAAGATAATCCAGCACTTGAGGATTTTCAAGCAGACGCCAACGAACGGCCTCGTGGTTTTCTGCGGGAATGTGTCCGAAGTGGAAGGGCACGAAGACCTGAAAGTCTGGAGTTTTGAACCCCCGGATAAATTGAATACGAAGATTTATTGGTGTGACCAAGTTTTTGTTCTGGATCCGCTAAGGGAGATGATTTCTGAGAAGGAAGTTTACGGGCTTGTTGTTCTTGATTCGTCCGAAGCGGATATTGGAATATTGCACGGAAAAAGAATCATACCGATGAAACATATTGACTCTCTTGTGGCGGGCAAGGCGATAAAAGGAGGGATGAGCCAGAGGCGCTATGATAGAATTCGCGAAGATGCTATAATAGAATATTTTAAGGAAGTTGCAAGCATTGCGTCTGATATTTTCATGAAGCAGGAGGAATTGAAAGGCATAATAATCGGCGGCCCGGGACCGATAAAGGACCAGTTCGTCAAGGGAGAATATCTCAATTACCAGCTGATACCAAAAATTCTCGGAATAAAGGATATCGGATATACCGGCGACCACGGCTTCGAGGAGCTTGTCCAAAGGTCTGAAGACCTGTTGAAAGAAGCGGCAGTTATGAAAGAGAGGCAATTGCTGCAAAAATTCCTGACACAACTCCAGAAGGGAGGCAACGTAGTTTATGGATATACGCAAACGATCGAGGCGTTGAATATCGGCGCGATAGAGACGCTTCTGGTCTCCGAAGAGTTTGACTGGGTCAGGGTCAAGTTAAAATGCGACAATACGCATGAGACTGAAAAGGATTTGCCGGGAAGTGAAATTGGCAGGCAGACGTGTGGAGTTTGCGGGGCGGCACTAAAGGTGCAGGACAAGGATTATCTTGGCGAACTGTTATCTGAAAAGGCGCAGAATTTCGGCACCACAGTCGAAATAATCTCCACCGATACGCCGGAAGGGATGCAATTCAAGCAATTGGGCGGGATTGGCGGGTTCATGAGATACAAGATTAGATGATCACATCTTTTAATTGGGTATTTAAGCTTTTTCAACAAGTACAATGAATATGCCAGTTACACATTCACCAGTCTACTTTGATGAATCGTTCGATGTGGTTACAGGATATGATATGCTCAAAGATGTTCCAACGCATCTTCAGAATTATCCGCTTGGAAATAAATATAAAATTTTTGTTAGTGAAGACATTGCAGGTCTCTATGGAGAACCATTGTTTGAAGGAATGAAAGAACTAAGATTAAATGTTACACTTGAACCGATTAAGGACGGCGAAGAGGTAAAGCGCGACACAGTTGCCGCCAAACTACGAAGACTTCTCCACCGTGAAGAGTTTGATAGGAGGTCGTGCTTAATAATTGTCGGTGGCGGGACCCTCAGCGATCTTGTAGGATATGTCGCCGGTACATACAAACGCGGAATACCATACATCAACATCCCAACGACCTTTATTGGTCAAACTGATGCGGGAATCGGTGGGAAGACAGGTGTTGATGATGAGTTTGGAAAAAATATGATAGGAGTTTTCTACAATCCAAGAAGGATATACCTAGATCCCAAATTGCTTGTTTCTCTTCCTAACCAGGAAGTTGTCAATGGTATGGGAGAAGTGATTAAATATGGTGTGGGTTTTCGTCCCGACATATTTGAATTCCTCGAACAGTCTCATGAAAAAGTGTTCGCACGTAATCCAGAAACGTATGAGTTTATTGTTCATGAAAGTGCAAAGACGAAAGTGAGTGTTGTCAAAGAAGATCCTCGCGAAACCAGAGATATCAGAACAAGTTTAAATCTCGGTCATACAACTGGGCATGGAATTGAAAAAGCAACTAATTACGGTTTACAACATGGTTTGGCAGTTGGCCTAGGGTTAGTGGTCGCGACCGAATTATCAGCGATGAGAGGAATTATGTCACGTGATAACGCTAGTCGAATTGTTGCATTGCTCAAACTATATGGCTTGCCAACCAAAATAAGCCAAATTGGATATGTTGTCACAAAAAGTGATATCATGGGACCTATGGTACATGATAAAAAAACAGTAGGTGGTGTTGTTAACTATGTACTTCCTAATGGAATTGGCTCTCTGCAAAAGAATGGAATGGGCGGTTATAGCAATCCTGTTGGATGGCACGAAATAGAAAAAGCGCTTGATGTGATTTTTTAAGGTATAAAAATACGATAAGAATTATTTCTGGATTTCTATCTTCAACACACCGTCTTTAAACTGATTGTTGACGGTTGCATTTGATGGAATAGGAATCAACTTGAAGTACGCCTTGTCGCCTGCGAATGCTTTTATTTCGATGCTTTGATCCAGCTGTTTTATATCGATATCATTCAGGCTTTTAACATCAGGCAAGTTTAATGTTATGACATCTTTGTTCTGTTCCTGCTCTACTTTCATTTCCGGTTCTTCCGTGATTTTTGGCAATCTAACCGGTTTCGCTTCATGATGGTGGTGCTTGCGTTGGTCGCCGGATGTGACAACCTCTATTCTTGGCGGCGCATTATTGTCTGCCGTTATCGTTATGCTTATCCCCTTGTCTTTCATGAACGGCTTGAACATCAAGTTCGGTATATTCATCTCCGGCATCCTGCCAATTTCTATCGGTTCCTTATCGAATTCGCTTGAAACTTTTTTAGTTTCTCTTAGAGGAACACCGCAACTAGGACAGAACGCCCATTCGGATTTTATCTTACTATTGCAACCTTTACATTTCTTGTCCCAGAACATGCTATCTAATGGAATATGGGAGTTAAAAAAGATAAGTTTACTTGAGTTTTATTTCTTTGGTTTTCTTTCCAGCTTTTGCTTTCTTGAGTCTGATCGTGAGCACACCGGAATCAAAACTGGTTCGCACATCATCAATCTTTACTGGTGCCGGCAATGTCACATATCTTCTTACGCCGCCAAACTTCTTTTCGGCTTTGTATACCTTCCCTGTTTTCTCTATCTTCTTTTCCTTACGGGACGCAGAAATATCAAGACTGTTTTCAGACGCCTTGATGGAAATCTCATCCTTGTTAAAATCAGGCAATTCAGCTTTTACAATTAGTTCATCGTCAGTTTCGCTTATGTCCAACGGGAATCCGTATGTTTTTTCTTCCATGGTTTCGCCGAAGCGTTCCATGAGCTTCCGCATCTTTTTGCGCATTCTCTCTATTTCTTCGAAAGGATCCCATAAATCCCATGGCATAGCTATCGATTGATTATTGGACAGAACTTGTATTTAAATCTTAGGATAATGCCTGCAGTATTTTGCCCTTGACTTCGGCTTCGCCGCCTGTAGGCGAAACCAATTCCGCATCGCATTTGAGACATTTTACCACGGTAGATGCTTTGCTGAACACAACCTGTTCGTTCCTGCACTTTCTGCAGGACACCCTTAAAAATTTGCCTTTGGGCATCTGTAATGTTTCTTTCATCAAATCACTTTTTAACAAATTCGAATTTCTTGGCTCTCCAACCCTGACCGCGCATATGTTTCTTACCGCATACTGTGCATTTGTACCTTAAGTCGATTTTCTTGGTCGATTTTTCATAGTCCGGCTGAGGCCTTGGAAAACTGCCATAACCTTTGAGCTTCCTGTTGAACCTTCTCTGCCCCTGAGCCATTGTTCTTCTTGACTTTTTCTTTACCATCTCCACTTCGTGGACAGTGTGCTTGTTGCATTTCGGACAATATGTTCGCATGACTTTTGGGAATTTCATTTTAATCAATTAGAACGTTTAGTTTAAAAGTTTATTTAGCTTCCTCTACCACGCCTCTTTCAAGCAGTATCTTCATATTGTCATAAGGCAATAGTGCCGTATCGCCGACCTTAAATGGGCCGTATGTCTTTTCATCGATGCCTACAAATTCCGGCGTGTCTTCCTTGAAGACTACTGTTGGTGATGCCGCAGATTTTACGCCCATTATCGTCTTTAGCAAGTCTGTTCTCCTATTCTTTATCGTGGCTACGATGGAATTGTAAAATGGCTTTTCTTCGTCTATAAGATTTTCTGGAGGCAGACCGCTTCGAGCAGATATGATGGCGGCATTGATTATTTTTCTCTCTCTCCTGTTGTAAATGTCTTCCACCAGCCTTTCTATCGTCTTTATTTCCAGTGCATCTTTTCTGTTGTCGCCTGCGACCAGCCTTTTCTTTTGCTCCAGATAATTGGATATTGCAAGAAAAAAGTTGACAGGCAGCCGCGTCAAAGTGGACGTGTTCTGTTCGTCGAGCTGTATTTTCCTTATTAGTTCGAAGGTTATGGTCTCTTCTGGCATATGCGACAATTATAGATTAAATGAAAAGATTAATAACCTAATGGCATCCTGTTAGTCAGAGTCGACTATTTAGGCCTTCTGTCCCGCAGTCTTCTCAACGGCACATTAACCGGATTCTTGACAGTGGAATGGTTTATCTCCTTGCAACAAATGTCATACAGTCCAATCTGCTTGTAGAAAACATCATTTTCGCAGTTTGGCGGAAGAAGGTTCCTGTCCTGCCTGAAATGCCACCTGAGCTGGGAACGCAGATAATTCGACCTGAGAGGCGGGACATTCTTCTCGTTCCACTCGAATATCCTGTCCTGGATTTTTTCATCCGACCACCCCATGTTCCTTAGAAACGTAATCAAAATGAATAGCGCACGTTTTTTGCCGTCGCCCAAACCAGTCTGAAGCAAATGCGTAATGCAAGGGGGGAACAGCGATTCTGAGATTTCCCTAACCCTGAGGAATTTCTTCATCTGGGGAACATGCTCTTTGATTTCAACTTTATACTTGCTGGCCCAGTCCATAGCCTCGACCAAAAAACCTTCCGCGTCATTCCTTTCTTTCGGAATCAAGAACCTCTCTTCAACTTTCGCCGATTCAATTTTCGCATCATCTTTTTGGAACTTGTCAATCCTTTCCGGCTTTATCGGGAGACTCACCAACAGCGATGACTCGTGCAATGAATATGGCAACCGGAACAAATGGCGCGATCCGAAAATATCCATCGAGATAACTTTGTAGGGGTCTAACTCGTTTTCTGTTACAATTTCCTTTAGTGACTTGCCTATTCTTTTGGCCAGATTTTCTGGTTCATCCAACGCGAGTAATTTTTCTTTCAGCGAATCTTTTGAATACCACTTGATGTATTCTATCAATGTCTGCGCCAAGGATGGATACAATGCATTCGTAGGCTGAAGGTTGACCCTTTCGGGAAGGGACTCGAATGGCACGCCGATGTGAAATCCTTTGCCACCTGTGAATTTTACAGAATAGCTTTTGACGCCGAAATTTTCCAATGTCTGCAGTATTTCCTTTGTAACCAGTTTTCCGATTTCAAAATCCTTTACATCAGGGTCGATTAACAGACTCCAACCGATTCTCAACTTGTCCAAGTCCCCTTTGGGCATGCCGACTTCCAATCCCATAGGATTGGACCACTGCTCAACAGAACCATGAAATGAAATCGAACCATCCGAAACGGCCTGAAGCACATCTGCCGGATACTGCACTACATTCGGACGCTTACCAAAAGAACCATCCTGAAAAACGGAAGCAACCTCGCGATTCTTTGCAACTTCCAGAATAGCCTTCTGGACGGACTCTCTAGAATACCAAGACCAAACTTTTTTAAAATCCACCATGGGAATTGCCTTGAGAAGTTAGACTCCTCGAAATTATATTGAAAGGAAGGATTTAAATTGGTTGAACTACCATGTAATTCTAGAAGACAAAGTTTCCTCTGATGCTTCTGGTAAATCTTTACGTAATTGTTGTAATGCCAGTTCCCATCTTCGGTGTAAAGCATAAGGTGCCAATCCACTTGCAACAGCCAATGGCATATGACCGCGATCTGTCAATTCCTTAAACACTCTTCGCGTGTTTCTCCTTCCATATGGAGAATCTTCATCAAAAACGTCATAAAGATTCCCAGAATCTCTATAGTCGAATCGCCTTCCGTCATAAGTCACTTTTCCGCAGGGTTTACCGTCAGGACCGAGAACTGGTATGTGAGTAACTACCTTAACAGCCATTGAATTATATTTGTTGGGAAAAGCTTATTAAGCAAATCTCCACTTGAGACCGTCTTTGGTATCTTCTATGACAATGTTGAATCTGTCCCGGATTTCATTCCTTATATCGTCTGCTGTTGCAAAGTCGCCTAACTTTCTAGCAGATTCTCTTTTTCTAATCAAATCAAGAACTTCTTTGGGCATCTCCCTTTTCTCTTCAATCAAATCGATGAAACCCAAACCTAATATGTTATCCACCTCGATCATCAACTTTATTATAGTCTCTGCGTTTTTCCTGCTAATTTTATTTTGAGCGATCAGTTTGTTAGCGGTTCTGATAAAATCGAACATGGAAGCCAGAGCTTTAGGGAAGTTAAGATCGTCGTCTATTCCGACAAGAAATTGTTTTCTGAATTTTTTAATTAACGCGGAGACTTTTGGATTGTCCTTGTTCCCTTGAATATCCTTCAGCTTCCTGACAAAATCAAACAATCCTTCTACTGTTTTCTTAGCCGAGTCTAGTCCTTTGAATGTGAAATTCAACTGGCTTCTATAATTGGAATTGGTGTAAAAGTATCTCAAATGTATAGGCTTGTAATTTCTGTCTGTTATGTCTTTAAGTCTGTAGAAATTTCCTAGAGACTTGGACATCTTCTCTCCGTCAACAATCAAGTGATTGCAGTGCAGCCAATAATTTACAAATTTTTTCCCGGTTGCCGCTTCCGATTGTGCAATCTCGTTTGTATGATGAACCGGTATGTGATCAACGCCGCCTGTATGAATGTCGAAAGTAGTGCCGAGATATTTCATGCTCATTGCGCTGCATTCTATGTGCCATCCCGGAAATCCGGTGCCCCAAGGCGACCCCCATTCCATCTGCCTGTGCTGATCCTTTGGTGAGAATTTCCAAAGGGCAAAATCTGTAGGATTTCTTTTTCCCTCGGCCATCTCAACTCTTGCGCCAGCTTTCAGCCCTTCTACATTTAGTCTTGCGAGCTTGCCGTAATCCTTCAATTTCGAAGTGTCAAAATAAACACCGTCGGAAATTATGTAAGTGTGACCTTTCTTTTCCAAAATTTTAATTAGTTCTATCTGTTCCTGTATATGGTCTGTTGCTTTCGGGGCAATATGCGGCTTTAAGATGTGCAATTTTTCAATGTCCTTGATGAATTCCTTTGTGTAAAATTCCGCGATTTCCCACGCACTCTTATGTTCTCTTTTGGCGCCTACTTCCATCTTGTCTTCGCCTGTATCCTGATCTGAAGTCAGATGTCCGACGTCTGTTATGTTCATCACATGAGTCACCTTGAACTTGTTGAATTCGAGAACTCGTCTTAACAAATCTTCCCAGACATAAGCTCGCATATTGCCGATGTGCGCATAATCGTAAACAGTCGGACCGCAAGTATACAGTTTGACCTGCCTGTCTTTGAGGGGCTTGAAAGTTTCTTTTTTTCTGGTCAAGGTGTTGAAAAGCTTCAATGCCATTATGAGTAATTGACGGTTTTAAATTAAATTATTGAGCTCAGGGCGAGAGTCGAACTCGCTTGCGACGCTCTGCAGGCGCTTCTGCCTAGATAATCTAGTCTGCATAGCCGTTCTGCCACCTGAGCACTCATTATTATATAAGAAGTAGGTTTTAATTTATTTCTGCTTTAGTGGAGTCACTTTGATTACCCTACTGCACTTTGAACAGGGGAACTCAGGCCTGCTAAACTTTTTGCTCGTCTTGCCGCTTTTTGTAGTTCCCTTTTCCATCGGCACAGTCTTGATTTCATAGAATTGACAATACGGGCACACATATTCCACTTCGGCATCCTGATTCGGAAGCTTCCCAATCACCAAGTCCGACCTGTTTGTAAAGAACTCAAAAGTGCTTGGCCTCAATCCAGAATTCTCCCATTTTTCAATGAGTTTGCTCTCCATTGATTACACCAAAGGCTTTCTTTTCGGGCGCAACATTGTAGACCTGCAGCTCCTGCACTTGACTTTGCCGTGCCTTACCTTTGTTGGATCTGCCCTGATCTTACTTGAGCACACTTTGCAAACATACACCCTGTTATACAATCTTCCCATGGCTTCTGGGGCAAGTTTCTTTACCATAACTCTATAATTTCGGTGTTAGGTTTAAATATCCTTGTGCAATCTTTATAATCATACCATGTTCAAGTCCGAAGTCAGGATACTGGGGTTCGACGATTCGCCGTTTAAACGAACTGACAAGAAGGTTTCCATAATTGGCATAATCTATCGCGGCGGCAGTTTTCTTGATGGCGCTCTTAAGACAGACGTTGAGGTCGATGGACTGGATGCAACGGAAAAATTGGCCGCCCTCATCAACAAGTCCAAGCACAAGCCGCAGCTAAAAGTTATGATGTTTGACGGCATAACACTTGGCGGTTTCAACATAATAGACATCAAAAGACTTTACGAAGAAACGAATATACCGATTATCGTCATAAACAGAAAACACCCCAATTTGCCTTCTGTCAAGGAAGCATTGGAAAAGAATTTTGCCGACTTTAATGAACGGTGGGAAATGCTTTTAAATGCAGGGGAAATAAAGGTCTGTAGTATTAAAAGCGATAAAAAGGTATATTATCAGACTATTGGATTGGAGGATTCGGAAGCTGAGGACTTGATCCGATTGAGTACAACGCACGGCGACATACCCGAACCTCTGCGGGTGGCGCACATGATTGCCGGTGCGATAGTAAAAGGAGAAAGCAGTGGAAGGGCATGAGAATAATACCAAAGATATTGACAGAAAAATGGTGGGGAAACATACTACTCGGGTTTCTGGCAGCCGTCATTTTCTATTATGTTATCTTAGCCGGTGTCCTGTCCTCAAGCACGCCGGTCGTGGCGGTTGTGAGCAGCTCTATGGAACACACCAACCCCGAAGTGACATATTATCAGTGGTTGGGGAAAAATCTGGGTTATAACAGGAGCTATATAGAATCGTGGCCGGACTCGAACGGCTTTAACGTGGGTGATATGCCCATAGTCGAAGGTGGCAAACCGTTCACAGGACTCTTCTCACTGGCCGGCCCTAGTGAAAATCAAAAGTATGAGGTCGGTGATGTGATCGTTTATTCTGTAAACGGCGTAAGCGCGCCGATAATTCACAGGATAATAAAAATCAATGATGATGGGACATACCAAACAAAGGGTGACAACAACTTGGGGCAGCTTAGTTATGAGCAGAGCGTAAAACCAGAACAGATAAAAGGCAAGGTAATCTTTATAATACCCAAAATTGGTTATTTTAAGGTAATATTGAATAGACTGAGTGGTGTATAAATGCAATTCTGCGAAAAATGCGGCAATCTGCTCGTAATTGAAAGGAAAAGGAAGAACGTTTATCTTACATGCAGAAAATGCAAAAGAGTATACAAAAAGGGAGAGAAACTGAGGATTTCTTCAAACGTCTCCGACTCGAAGAAAAAAATTATTGTAATGACTGAAAAGGACCAGTTCTCCGAATTGCCAAAGACGAAAATAATCTGCCCGCAATGCGAACATATGGAAGCATACTGGTGGATGCAGCAGACGAGGTCGGCAGACGAGCCTCCGACAATGTTTTACAGATGCACCAAATGCGGCTATAGCTGGCGAAGCTACAGTTGATTATTTAAGTTTTCGACTAGGAACTTAGATTGATGCCAACATACCACTATATCCCGAAACGAATTTCCGAAATTAAGGCCAGCGACATAAAGGTCTCTATTTTGGGTGTCGTTAGCGATGTGTACAAAAATTCATTTGTTTTGTCCGATGACACCGGCAAGATTGAAATAGCGTGCGAGAATGATGCTGAAAAAGGCAGAGTCGTCAGGGTGTTCTGCTCCGTTGCGGATGAAAAATTGAAAGCGGATTTTGTACAGAATATGGAGGGACTTGACTTGGATCTATTTAAAAAGATTAATAGTCTATATAATTCATCGGGTGTCTAAATGTTCAGCGCGAAACTATCAGATGCGAAATTGTTCGTCAATGCCATTTCTACCATCGGCGAACTGATAGATGAAGGCGTATTCAACATCACAAAAGATGGTATTAATCTTGTTGCGGCCGACAGGGCCATGGTTGCTGTAGTCGATTTTAAAATGGCTTCCAGTGCGTTTGACGAATTTCAGGTAGATGCCGACCAGAAGATCGGACTAAATATCACCAACATGTTGTCTGTATTGAAGAGGATTGGTGCGGATGACAAGATGTCGCTCAACCTGCAAGGATCAAAACTTGAAATAAAGCTGGAGGGAAAATCCAAGAGGAGATTTGTTATACCACTGCTTGATATAAGCCAGGAAGAAATACCGCCGATACAACAATTGGACTTCCCAGTCAAAGTAGAAGTAAAACCGCAAATTTTGGAATCTGGAATAGAGGACGCTGATGTTATTTCAGATGCTGTTATGATGGAGGCTTTGAAAGACAAGTTTGTCATGCGCGCAGAAGGCGATGTCAGCAAGGCCGAACTGGAACTTGAACGCGGAAATGAAAATCTTTTGAATTTGGAAGCTGCAAGCGAAGTAAAATCAAGGTATCCGCTGGATTATCTCAAGAAGATGATGAAGGCTGCTAAAATCGCAGACAATGTTACTATCTGGCTGGGGCAGGATTATCCGATGAGATTGGAATTCAAATCAGGCGACAAGGCTAGCTTGTCATTTGTCCTTGCACCGAGAGTATCTGATAGCGAGTAATATTTTCTAACCAGTTAATTAATTGGTACCGTATATTAAATTCTAGCATTGCTTTAAACTTTTTAAATGCTATTTCCATAGATAATAGAGTGAATTTATGTTGCAGGATACATTGGCAGATGCACTGACAGTAGTGAAGAATGCTGAAAGAATAGGAGACAGGGATTGTGTAGTCAAGTCCAGCAAACTGATAGGCAATGTTCTCAAGGTCATGCATGATAACGGTTATATCGGATCGTTTGAAAAAATAGAAGACGGCAAAGGCGGCTTGTTCAAAGTTGAATTAAAGGGCAAGATAATCGACTGCAAGATCATCAAACCCAGATTTGCTGTGACCACTGACAAATATGAAAAATTTGAGAAAAGGTTCCTACCAGCACGAAACATGGGTTTGTTAATCATGTCTACATCGCAAGGCGTCATGGAACATAAAAAAGCCAAAGAGCTTAAGATTGGCGGAAGGTTGCTATCTTACATCTATTAAGTGATTTTATGTATTCTAAAGAATTCTTGATTCCAGCGAATATTTCTATTGAAACTGATGGCGGTAAGGTAAGGGTTTCCGGGGCGAAAGGCCAGCTGGAAAGGACATTCAAACTTGCTTTTGGTATAAAAATCGAAAAAACCGAAAACAAGGTCAAGATCTCTTCGGAATTGTCAAAGAGGGAAGTGAAGGCGATGATCGGCACGATGATTGCGCATATAAGAAACATGGCCGAAGGTGTGACCAATGGTTATACTTATCGTATGAAAATAGTCTACAGCCACTTCCCAATGACAGTCAAGCTTGAAGGCAGGAAGGTGGTCACACAGAATTTCATTGGTGAAAGGACATCAAGAGTCGCTGATATCATAGGAGATACCCAAGTAAAGATAGACGGCCTGGATGTAACCATCACCGGCATAAATCTGGAAGATGTCGGGCAGACCGCATCCAATATCGAGCAATCCTGCAGAATAGTGGGTTTTGACAAAAGAAGATTTTCCGATGGCATATATTTAGTATCAGGTAAAAAGTGATATCAATGGTCAATAAGAAAAAAAATCCGAAATTTGTAAGATGGCTGTCCGCATCCTTGAAAAGGGTAAAGTCGTCTTGGAGAAAACCGAAAGGCATAAACTCCAAGGTGGCGGAGAAAAGAAAGGGCAAATTGCAGATGCCCAATGTTGGTTATCGGGGTCCCAGAGATTTGAGATACCTGCACCCGTCAGGGTTCAGGGAAGTTCTGGTCAGCAATGTGGATGCATTGGGAAAAATGGACGCAGGAAAGGAAGCTGTGAGGATATCTTCGTCTGTAGGCAACAGAAAGAGAACCGACATACTAAAGAAAGCGGAAGAACTGAAGTTGAAGGTTCTGAATCCCTAGTAAATCTTTTAAAGCATTTAAATTCTATTCTTCAGAATTATTGAAGTGATTTGATGCCAAACGTACAAAAAAGAATGGCTGCGAAAGTAATGAAAGCGGGCATATCTAGAGTGTGGTTTAATCCTGATAAACTGAAGGACATAGAAAAGGCCATAACCAATTGGGATATACGCAAACTGATCAAAAAAGGCGATATCAAAATTCACCCTAAAAAAGTGAGAATATCAGTTGCGAAAGTCAAGAGAAAACGAGGCCATGGCAGCAAAGAAGGTAAAAAATATTCGATTGTTTCCCGAAAAAGCAGATGGATGGCCGCTGTCCGCACTCAAAGAAGGATGATCAAAGAGCTTAAGGATGAAAGCAAATTGGACAATGTGAGTTATAGATCGCTCTATGGTTTGATAAAAGGCGGCATGTTTAGAAGCAGGGCGCACTTGAAGCTGTACATAGAACAGAATAAAATGTTAAAGTGATTTCATGCAGTCGCCACGATATAAAATGCCATTCAAGAGAAGAAAAGAAGGTAAGACGGATTATCAGCAAAGATTGCGATTGTTAAAGTCTGGCGCGCCAAGATTGGTAATTAGGCGAAGCCTTAACTACATCACCGCGCAGATAGCGGAATTTGGTAACAAAGGCGACAAAGTAGTTGTAGCTGCGAGCAGCAGAGAATTAAAAAAGCTGGGGTGGAACTTTGCGTGTGATAACATATCAGCAGCATATTTGACAGGACTGTTGATTGGGAAGAGCGCAGTGGAAAAAAAGTTGGATGGAGTTATTCCTGATTCCGGTTTGTATGCTCCGGTTAGGGGTTCGAGAATTTTTGCGGTTATTAAAGGCGCTAAAGATGCTGGCATGAGCATGTCAGTAGAGGATGAGATGCTGCCTAGTGATGAGAGAATTAAAGGAATGCACATTTCATCAAATGAGAAGTTTAAGAACTTGACTTCAGAATTTGAAAAGGTCAAGAATAAGATACTGGGTGGATAAATGGAAAAGTCTGAAGAAAAAAATAAAACTGAAAGTGAACCTAATAATACAACTTCGGAAGAATCCATGGAAAAGGTGCCCGTCGTTGTTATGGTAACTCCGGAAGAAGCTCCCGAAGTCATAGCTCAGGTCCCAGTTGTCGAAGAGCCGCAGCCTGAATCATCATGGAAACCCAAGACAATTCTTGGGAAACGGGTTTTGGAAGGGAAAATTAAAAACATAGATGAAATATTTTCCTCTGGCAGCAAGATAGTTGAATATCAGATAGTCGATCATCTTGTTCCTGCTCTTCAAAGTGAACTAATACTCATAGGCGGAAGGGGGGGCAAAGGCGGCGGTATACAAAGGATTCCGATTAGAATAACTGCGAAGATGCATGGTTCAGGAAGAAGATTTAGTACATCCGCACTTTTCGTCGTCGGGGATGGCAACGGTATCTTAGGTGTGGGAAGAGGCGCCAGTGTCGAACCTAGAACTTCGATGGAAAAATCGCTTAGAAAGGCCAAATTAAGTGTCATAAAAATAAAAAGAGGTTGCGGCGATTGGGAATGCGGTTGCGGTACGGAACATTCGATAGCATTTAAAACAAAAGGACATTCAGGGTCTGTAAGGGTTGAATTGATGCCGGCTCCTAAAGGCGTTGGACTTGTGGCAGACAACGAAACCAAAAAGTTGCTCAGATTAGCTGGTATCAAAGACGTATGGAT
This sequence comes from Candidatus Aenigmatarchaeota archaeon, assembly GCA_016187415.1. GTDB lineage: Archaea > Aenigmatarchaeota > Aenigmatarchaeia > CG10238-14 > SCSR01 > JACOWB01. Next base: position 39,495 of record JACPJT010000001.1, on the reverse strand, counting down.
AAAGACTTTTGGAAATACTTCCAACAGGGTCAACCTGATTTTAGCCGTTTTTGATGCTTTGAAAAATTTGTATGTTTACGAGAAATGAATCAAGACTTCACATGGAACCAAACTTTTCCAATTATTGAACTTTGTTTAATCGGCCCGAAATGCCTGCTGTCTTGGCTGAAATCCTTATTGTCACCAACAACATAATATTCGTTTGAGTTTGTTACAACGGATATACGCTTGATTAAAAATTTCTTTTTTTCTTTCGGATGTCTTAGAACAATTATGTCGCCTTTAGAGGGATTTCGCAATGCATAAACCAGCCTGTTGACTACGACATAATCGCCAGCCCGAATTGCGGGTTCCATACTCCTGTCTTCGACCTTAAACCGCATTATGGGAAACATGAAATAGGAATGGTGAAATAAACTAAATTAACTTTTCTTTGGTGCTGGATATACAGTTTCTCTTGCTGTTGGATACGGTGATTTGTATCTTACAGTTCCCATGTCTTTCGTTTTCCAGAATATCTCAGCAATCTTATTGACAGTTTCCAGCAGATCCTCTGAAGATTGTAAATTCACTTCTTGTTTCACTTTTGAGCCGAGCTTCATCACCTTCCACACAAGATCATGGAGGTCCGGATTCTTTTGGACATGCTCATGCATTTGTTCGGGTTTCGCATCCGGCGTCATTTTTGGAGTAAGTTCATTGATCAAAGTGACCATCCTGATGACTGTATGCGCAGCCATCTGAGCCAGATGAGGATCGTAAATGCCGCACGGTATGTCGCAATGCGCATAAGCAATCTTAGCGGGAAATATTTTGTCGAGCAATTCAAATAGAGTGTACAATAAAGGCATACATTTAGTTAATCAGTTCGCATATTTAAAATTAAGCAATGACTCTGTGATAGTGCTACTCCAAACTTTTAAACTTTCTGGAATAATATATAAATGTGTATAATATACGACGCAATGCCGCAAGGGTCGTTCTAAATTTTAGAAGTCTACATGCATTTGGTCTTGCCACACTTGGCGCTGTTGGTTTATCAATTGTAGGTGCGGTTGCTGGACTGGAAGAGGCAGCAGCCAAAAATAAAGATGTGATGGGTTATGTTGAATATGGTTCAATGGGTTGGGGTGTGGGTATTGTCGGGGGGATTGCCTTTTACACATTAGCCCGAGGATTGGATTATTTAACGAATCGTAATAAAAAAGGTATAATCGACTATATGATTGAAAATTTTGAAAACCGTAGGTAGATAATCAAACTTTCCAGTCCGAAGACGAGGTGTCATTAAAAATGAATACTTTGGTGAAGCCGACTATCTGTATCAGCATGCTGAGGACTGAATAGAAGAAGTAGTACATAAGGAAACCGTCTAACTTGAACTCCAGCCCCACTCTTTTGGACAGCATGAACGACAGGCTTGAAAATATCGCAAAACTTATTATAGAAAGTGATATCCCCTTGATTAAATTCAGGCCCACGGTTGTCAGAAACCAGATCGGCATGGACATGTCAAAGTTCGTCAGAAACGACGAGATCGATGAAACGATGTTGTATACCGTTATCTTAGGCACTAAAAATCCTGATAACAGCAGTATAATTGACGGGAAGAGGAAAAGTAGCGCGGGAATGAATATCTGATATTTGGTTGCAGATTTTTTTATCAGTTCCAAGAAGCATTCTCTGACGCAAAATGCATTTGCTGTGGCCCATCTTGTGCGCTGAATGACCCAAGTTTTAAAATCAGAAATTACATGATTGTAAACCTTTACTTTGTCTGTGTATTTGAATCTGTAATTTTTCAGGAAGGCCCTCATGCCCATGTCCAAATCTTCGGCTATGACTCTCCTGAATCCGTTTAATGAATCAAAAATGTTCCTTTTTATGGCGAACGCCTGGCCGTTTACAGACGGCGACCTCTTGCCAAACCTCGTCAACAGCCATGCCCAGATGTTAAACCCGACGTATTCGCAGTAAGTCATCTTTGAGAGCAAGGAATTGTCAACAACTTCTTTTTTAATTTCCAGTATATCCGTATCGTGCATCTCGCTTACGATTTTCTGAAGAAACCTTGAATCATTTGCAACTTCGACGTCATCGTCCAAAAAAACGAACACATTGCCTTTTGCTCTTTTTACAGCCTTGTTCAGGCCGTTTACCTTTCCTATTCTTTTGCTGTTGAAAATGAAATTGGCATTCTTGCCAAATTCTTTAAATGCATGCAGACTCTCTTGCGACGGTTCGCCGTCTACGACAACGAATATTTCCTTATTGATCTTCTGGGTTACCAGATTTCCCAAATTCTTGGATAAGAGACCGATCCCCTTATATACCGGTATGAACACGCTTATTTCTGGTCTCATATATTCCTTTAGATTATGTTATGTTTTTAGGCTTATCTTTTCTTAAACGCAATATTTTATCTCTAACAAAATTTCTTAAAGCTTAAAAGACATTAAATTTCATTAATCTAAGTGAAACTATGTTCAGCATAATCAGAATAAGAGGGAATGTGGATATGATGAAAGGGTTCAAGGATACTCTGAGGATGTTGAAATTGGACGCGCCGCATCATTGCATATTGTTGCCAGATGAACCTAGCTACAAAGGAATGCTCGAAAAGATGAGGAATTACATCACGTTCGGCGAAATAGACAAGCCCACACTGGTGGAGCTTCTCCGAAAGAGGCTTAGATTGAACAATGAAGAAAGGGTAAGCGAAGACTCGTTGAAGGTAATTTTTGGCCATAATTCTTATGAAGAACTTGCAGATGCGTTGTTGTCTGGGAAGATTAAATTAAGCGATTTCAAAAATATTAAACGCATTTTCCGGCTCTCACCGCCTTCCAAAGGGTTTAAATCTATAAAATCGCACTATCCAAAAGGGGATTTGGGTTACAGAGGTGTAGCTATAAACGGCTTGCTTAAGGAAATGATTTGAATGGTAGTCAGAAAAAGAAAGAAACATTCGAGGTTCCGTGGGTATAGAACTTATCATGGCTCGCATAAAAAATGGAGAGGACCTGGAAACCATGGCGGCAGAGGCAACGTAGGGTTGGCTCACCACAAGAAAGGGACTATGCTAAAATACGACCCAGAACATTTTGGCAAACATGGCTTCAAAAGGCACCATTCGCTAATGGAAGATGTGAGAACCATAAACTTGAAAGAGCTTTATCTTATGGTTGACAAACTTAAAGACCAGAAACTTGTTGAGGAACAAGACGGGAAAGTAAAAATAGCGCTGGCCAAACTCGGATATGAAAAACTTCTAGGCACAGGCAAGGCAATCAAACCGCTGATTGTAGAGGGTAAATATTTTTCAAAGTCTGCGATTAAAAAATTGGAAGAAGTTGGCGGCAAAGCCGTCAAAATATAAGGTTGCTCTATGGACGAGAATCAGTCGGAAGATAAAAAAGATTTTGCTTCTAGAGTTTCAAGATTTTTCCCTTCTGTCGGCAAACCGGACTATAAAGAGAGTCTGAACTCGAAACTAAAATGGACTGGAATAGCATTACTGTTGTTCCTACTGCTTTCCCACATTACCGTTGTCGGGGTAAGCAAAGACGTTTCGTTCGACCAGTTCAAACCATATGAAGTATTACTAGGTTCGAAATTCGGAAGCCTGATGACGCTGGGCATCGGTCCTATAGTTACAGGCGGTATTATAATGCAGCTTCTGATAGGTTCAAAAATAATAAGCTGGGATGTGACAAAGCCTGAAGGCAGGAAGAAATTCCAGACTTGGAACAAGATAATGGCCGTACTATTGGCTTTTGTAGAGGCGGCTGCATTTACATTTTCTGGAACAATACCGCTATCGCCATCGCCTTTCTTAATTTTCTTCGTAATAATTCAGCTTGCCGCAGGCGGAATTATAGTTATCATCTTGGATGAATTGGTTAGCAAGTGGGGATTCGGATCAGGCGTCAGCCTTTTCATCGCATCAGGAGTAGCCACGCAAGTCATCATCGGTGTGATAAGTCCGCTGGCCAGCGGTGGCAGAATTGCGGGTGGCATACCGGGGTTCATAGATAGCATGATGGTGGGAAACAGCACGCTGGCACTTGGGTATATACTCCCCGTAATAACGACTCTAGCCATATTTTTCATGGTTGTTTATGCCCAGCACATCAAAATTCAATTGCCACTAACATTTTCCACTTTAAGGGGATTCGGCAGGACATGGGATCTGAAACTTTTGTACACGAGCAATATCCCAGTCATACTTACAGCCGCATTGATTGCGAACATACAATTGCTTGGCAGATTTGGTGCAACCGTTACATCAGATGGATTGACTTGCAGTCTGCTGGGATGCTTCGGCCAGGGAGGCGTGGCTGAAAGCGGACTAGTCTATTATCTTTCCGCGCCTGGCAGGGGCGGCTTTCATAACAGCCTGCTGGCACAGATTGTCACCGGTTCATTGATTCCATCCGAACTTGTAAGGGCGTTAACGTATACGCTGTTTTTGACAGTGGGCGCAACTATATTCTCTATATTCTGGGTCAATACCGCCAGCATGAATGCTGCAAGCGTCGCAGGACAATTGGACAGCTCTGGGCTGCAGATACCAGGATACAGGAAAGATCCAAAAGTCATGGAGGCCGTGCTTAATCGCTATATACCGGCGTTGTCTGTACTGGGCGGTATTGCAATCGGTCTGCTCGCCGCATTCGCTGACTTGACAGGAGCCATAGGAACGGGAACTGGAATACTTTTAACTGTTATGATCGTTTATAATTATTACGAGCAGCTCCAGCATGAGAAGCTGGACGAGGCACATCCGTTGATTAGAAAATTTGTTGGTGAATAAAATGGTGTTAGATTTGTTGAATCCATTGGCTGTGCTTATAGATCCCGTATTCTCGCCTCTACTAATTTTCAAGCCGCATATAGCAATATTCCTTTTTTCGCTAATATTGACTGCGCTCATATACGGTCTGAACAAGCTGCTGGTAAACAAAAACGTTATGAAAGAGATCAAGGAAAAACTCGCGGCTGTAAAAGAGAATATGAATAAAGCTCAGAAAGAAGGGAAACAGGATGATGTGAACAGATTCTTGAAAGAGTACATGACAATAAACAACCAGCATCTTGGTCAAACATTCAAAGTGATGATAGTCTCGTTTTTAGTGCTGATTGTACTGTTTCCGTGGGCAAGCAGGCAATTCGGTAGCTTGGCAGGAATCGCAAGCTTGCCGTTCTATTTGCCGTTTTTAGGAAACAATATAAGCTGGGTTTTATGGTATATACTTGTCTCAGTTACAGGAAGTTGGTTGCTGAGAAAATTCATAGGTGAATGAGATGAAGAGGATAAAAAACAAGTCGCCGGCAGGTAAGATAAGGATTTATCAGATAGATGAGAAACCCGCCAGAGTCATATGCGCAAATTGCAAAATGCCTCTACAGGGCATAAAGAAATCCACTAAAAGCGAATTTAAGAAATTAAGTGCAAGTGAAAAGGGTCCCGAGAGACCATATGGCGGCTATCTCTGTTCAGGCTGCAGCAGGGAAATATTTAAAGAAAAAATAAGGAGTGTATAATATGGCAAGCGTTGATGTTGGAACTGTATGCATGAAAATTGTGGGCAGGGAAGCGGGCGGGATATGCTGCGTTGTAAAACCCGCAAACGGCAATTTTGTTACTATTACCGGACCTAAGCTTTTGACTGGCATCAAGCGAAGAAAATGCAACATAGCACATTTGGAGCCCAGCTCAATTAAGGTCGAGCTTAAAGAAGATGCGACTGATGAAGATGTTCTAGAAGCTTACAAGAAGGCCGGCGTTATACACAAATTTAATTTGAAACTGCCTTCAGCTGGCGAGTTGAAGGGAGAGAAAACCAAGGCCGAAGCAAAAGAGGCGACTGCCAAGATGATTAAAGAAAAGAAAGAATAAGACACTCTCTTTTAATTTTTAAATTCAAAGTTACATTTTATGTGGTTGACAAAAGGCGAGGAAGAAACGAATCATGAATACGGCAAATCGCCGAAAGAAAGAACTATAGAAGAACTGATTAATTCCGCTGTGATAATCGCGGATAAACATTCTGGGCCCACTTCACACCAAGTGACTGCATGGGTGAGAGATATTTTCAAAGCGAAATTGAACGGACATGCAGGGACATTGGATCCTGCTGTGACTGGCGTGTTGCCAATTGCGTTAGAAAACGCCACAAAAACAATGCCGGTGCTGAGCGGACTTGACAAGGAGTATGTCGGTGTCATGCACCTTCACACAGAAGTCCCGGAAGATGTTCTGAGGAATGTCATCCTGAACAAATTCGTAGGCACGATAACACAGAGACCGCCAGTCAAATCTGCAGTTGCGCGAGTTGAAAGGGAACGGGATATTTATTTTTTTGATATACTGGAAGTTGAAGGCAGGGATGTATTGTTCAAAGTCGGATGCGAAGCCGGGACGTACATAAGGAAATTGTGCCACGACATAGGCCAAGCTCTAAAAGTAGGAGCGCACATGGCAGAATTGAGAAGGAGCAAGGTTGGCAACTTTACAGAAGAGGAAGCGCACTCATTAGTGGAAATCAGAGACGCTTACGAGTTTTGGAGGGAAAATGGCGATGAGAAAAAGTTGAGAGAGATGCTAATGCCAGTTGAATATGCTTTAGGGCATGTGAAAAAAGTTTTTATCAAGGATTCAGCTGTGGATGCTATATGCAATGGTTCGCCGCTATATCCCAACGGTATATGCAGGATCCAAAAGGAAATTGTGAGGGGTGAAACCATTTTGATAATGACATTGAAGGAAGAATTGATAGCATTAGGGATAGCTAAAATGGAGAGTGGTGAAATGATAAAGAGAAAAACCGGTATTTCTGTTAGAGTTGACAGAGTTCTGATGAACAGAGGAACATATCCGAGATGGGATAAAGCTTAATAAATTGAAAACCGAGTGAAATTTTATGAAAATCGCGGATATCAAACTCGGCTTGAGCGGAATAACCGTTGAAGCCAAAGTTGTAGAAAAAGGTGAGCCACGGGATGTGAATACAAAATACGGCGTTAAAAGTGTAGCCGATTCTGTACTCGAAGATGAAACCGGGCAAATAAAACTTTCATTGTGGGAAGAACAAATTAATTCAGTTTCCGTGGGTGATAACGTAATTGTTAAAGGCGCCTATGTCACGCAGTTCAGGAATGTTCTGCAATTGAGCATGCCTAAAGGCGGGAAATTGGAAGTCGTCAAGTAAATAACAAATCCCTATCTAATTATCTAACCATATCTATGATATATGCCAATAAGTCCTGTTTGTGTTAAATGCAATAAAGAACTAGACGATTTCGGCGCTATTCTGTTGAGCCCTCCAGATAAAGATAATAAAGTTGAAAAATATCATTTATGTAAAAATTGTTATCAAGAAATAAGATATAGGCTTGATATCTGATAACCAGTGTAAACTAAGCCGGGGTCGCATAATGGTGGTGCACTAGTCTTGAAAACTAGCGGCCGTGAGGCCATGTGGGTTCGACTCCCATCCTCGGCGCTAACCTTTAAATACTTTGACTTGGAATAAACCTTAGGTGAAAGTAACAAGGTGATTTGATACTATCTGTTTCTTATGTTTACTCTAAGAAGCCAATTCTTAACAAAATTGGTTTAAGAAACTATAAAGGAGGTCTACGTTTTAAATGAGATTTGGTGAAAGAAGAAGCTTCGGTAGATTTGGTGGTTCAAGATTTGAACGCGAGTCAAACGAACCAAAGCCCGTCAAAGTCGGCGAAGAATACGATGTTGAAATAAAAGAAACCGGTTCTAAAGGCGACGGCATAGCAAGGATAAACAACTTTGTCGTGTTCGTAAACGGTGCCAAACTTGGAGAGAAAATCCACATCAAAATAAAAGATGTTAGAAACAAGTATGCCATCGGTGAAAGAACTGACGAGGTCAAATCAGCAGAAGGTGAAACTTCTGAGAAGAAGGAGACAACTGAAATGAAATACGATGACGACGAAGAAGAATCAGAATCCGAAAACGAAGAACAACCAGAAGAGGAATAAATCCGGTTTGCAGTCATTTAACTTTCTTTAATTTTTTACTTTTTCGTTTCTGACGTGAATAATTAAATCCTAGAATACTAATTTAGTTTATGGAAAATGGGCAAAAGGAAATTGTGCTTAAGACATCCAGACTATACTTCTTAGGCAATTATTTGATAGCCGCTCTTGTGATTGTATTTCTAGTATTGCTTTATACAAACTTTAACATGAAATTTACGCTGTTTCCGAAGACAGAAGGAGATTTATTGTCGACTTTGATTCTTCTGGGCATTTTCGGCATAGCGGCTGCAATGATAGAACAGCCAGAATGGGAAAGGTACAGACTGCGAATGGTTCTTACATTAAATGAAGTCATAAAACAGGAAGGTATAATCAATAAAGAAAGGGTCATTTTGCCTTATGCGACAGTAGCAGATGTACGTGTGGAAAAGAATGTTTTAGGTAGGATATTTAATTACGGGACATTGAGTGTAGGTTCTTTCAAAGCTGACAGCGATATGGTATTGAAAGGCGTCAGATACCCTGAAAGAATACATGCCATGATACAGAACCGCGTCAATCTTGTAAGGGAAGGCCAGCTGGAAATGTTCGGTAAAAAGGACAAAGCAGAAAAGGAATGAGCACGATTCTTTAATTATGCCTGTCAATGCCGGACCTGAATATTTCGCAGCAGAAAGACGCTATTCAGAAGCCAGAACACTTGAAGAGAAAATAATCGCTTTGGAAGAGATGATACGTACAGCTCCCAAGCATAAAAGTTCTGAACATCTTCTGGCAGATTTGAGAAAACGTTTGTCAAAACTTAAAAGGGCAGCTGCAATCGAAAGGAGGAAATCACAGAGACCGAAATTCACTATAAGGAAAGACGGCGCGGCCCAAATATGCATTGTTGGCATTACCAAATCAGGCAAAAGCACATTGCTCAATTCATTGACAAATGCAGATGTTGAGATCGGTGAGTACCCATACACAACAAAGGAACCGAAAGTTGGAATGATGTTTTACAATGATCTGCAGTTCCAGTTAGTGGAAATACCATCAACTTTCAACCGTGAACTATCGGGTCTCTTACATTCGTGCGATTTGATATTGGTCATTTTAGATTCCGAGCATAATATTGAAAAACAGAAAAACGAATTAATGAAAAATGTGAAAGATTTCAGGATTGGAAATAAAAAGCGTGTTCTGGTTAAAAATAAAAGCAAGGTGTGTGGATTGGATCCCGATACAGTTTGCATAGATGCTAAAACTGGAATTGGACTTGACGAGTTGAAAGAAAAGATGTGGAAAGAATTGGGCATGATAAAAATTTACACAAAATCTCCGAACAAGCCAAAGGCCATACCAGCTGTGGCATTAAAAATAAATTCTACTGTAGAAGACCTTGCAAAAAAGATACACAAGGATCTTGCAAAAGAATTCAAATTTGCGCGCATATTCAATTCTACAAAATTCTCAGGCAAAAAGGTTGGACTGGGCTATAAACTGCAGGACAACGACATTGTAGAAGTCCACACCGAGTGATTAGATGGTAAAAGTTTATGGGGAATTTTATGGATGCAGTGCGAACAAAGCTGATCATGAAATAATGCTAGGGTTACTGAAAAAATCGGGGTTTAAGACAGTCGGATCTCCCAAAGAAGCTGACATCAATTTAATTACAACATGTGCAGTCAAGTCTCCGACAGTGGCGAGAATGATTTTCAGATCCCGGGAGTTGACAAAGGTGAACAGACCATTAATAGTAGCCGGGTGTTTGTCCAAGATTGACAAAGAAAGAAAACTAGTTGAAAAGATAAATCCGAAAGCGAGTTTCATCGGGCCTGATGCGATTACAGATATTGTGGACGTAGCATATGCAACATTGAATGGTGAAAAGGTACTATCATTGGAGAGGTTAAATGAAGAAAAGGTTTCACTGCCACATTTGAGAACAACTCCTATAATTGATATAGTGGAAATTAGCAGTGGGTGCATTTCCAATTGTTCATTCTGTGCGACAAAACTGGCGCGCGGTGATTTGCACAGTTATCGGCCGCATGCAATAAGGGAGCAAATCAAAGATGGCATAAAAGACGGCTGTAAAGAATTCTGGCTGGCATCGCAAGATTCCAGCGCTTATGGCAGGGACATCGACACAAGTCTTCCTGAACTGCTGGAATCGGTGACAAGATTGGAAGGGAGATTCTTTATCCGTGTCGGGATGATGAATCCGTTACACTTCAAAAAAGTGGAAATTAGAGATCTGATAGAGGCATTCAAGAATGAAAAGATTTACAAATTCTTGCATCTATGCGTGCAGTCTGGAAGTAATAAAGTCCTGAAAATAATGAGACGCGGATACACTGTTGAGGGTTTCATCAGCTATGTTGAATTATTCAGAAAAGAAATACCCGAGTTGGCCTTGGCTACTGACATTATTGTTGGTCATCCTGGCGAGGAAGATGTGGATTTTGAAAAAACTATCCAATTGATTGAAAAAATCAGACCCGACATAGTGAACATATCAAAATTTGGCAAAAGACCGGGAACGCATGCCGAAAAAATGATAGAAGTGCCAAGAACTGTCGTAGACGAACGCAGCAGGGAGCTGTCAAAACTGGTGAGGAAAATATCCTATGAACGAAATAAGAAATGGGTGGGATGGAAAGGTAAAGTATTGGTCAACATTAAGAATAATGGTACTATGATAGGCAGTAACTACGCGTACAAGCCTGTTCTAATCAATGGTCCAGTAAAACTTGGTGAGTTTCTAGACATCAGAATAACGGGTGCGAAAAGGAATTTATTGATTGGAGAGTGTCTCTAATTGTAGTTTCAAATGATTGTGGCTAAAATGGATTTAGAATAATTATTCTTTTGAACCGTGTCCCAGTTCGCTATTGCTTACGTTCTTCTCTGTAGGATTTGTATTTTGGATGTGAACGGAACGATGGATCAATCTCATCAACACTTCCACATAATGCCGCTAGTGCATAAAATGGTAATCCAATAGTTTCATAAACTGCAATAACGCTTTGTGCAATTCTTGTATTAGGTTTTTTACGCAATTCACGTAGAATCTGATAAGGTCTGCCACCATAATATCCGGCTTCCATGTTAACTGGAATAGCAACTCCTCCACCAATGAGGCAACCTAAGCACAGCCCCAATTCTACAAGACCATTTCTAATTCCCAAGAGTGTTTGTTTCATAATTCCACTCTAAATAGTTAGCTATTTAAGTATTCCAAATAGCCGCTCGACGATCCCTATTTTTCCATATTGATTCGTTAAAAATACTCTTCTGCATCTAATCGGGAATACTATCTGACTAGGAATGTGCTGGTTGTATCCTTAGCTTCAAAGAACTCTTTAGTGAAATTCTCCACGGCTTTAGAGTCGAATTCCTTGCACGAGAATACATTGATGTAAGCCGTTCTCCACAATTCTGAGAAATGGCCTGTGATTGAGCTGGATTCTATGAGTTGGACGACAGAATAACCTGCCGCATAATCTAAACCCAATCCAAATCTTTCGCAAAACGTCTCGCCGAATTTTTTCATTTTAATCAAATTGCACAGCTTATCTACAAAATCGACCAAATGTTCTCGTGAAGATAATTTTTCCAGATTGCAACCGCGCAAATTCATTATCAGTTCATACCCGTAAGTTCCTGGTTCTGCCATTTAAACCGTAAAATTATTTAGATTCCTATTAAAATTAACTTATTGCCGGAATGCGCAAGCGACTATAAGGGGAAAAATTATTGTCGCATCGCCTACAACTTCCACGGAATTTTTTTCAAACGGCTCGAATAATTTTATTTTTCCCCATGTATAAGCCTCGTTGGGCTTTGAGCTGGATGTCGAACCGTCCCATTCGGTCCCGCTGGAAATATAAACTGCATATTTTGTGCCGCCACGGAATATGTTCGCGTTCAATGCGTAATGCCGTGGCAAGCCGGATCCTAAAGCTATCACACCGGTGTTATCCGCTTCAACAGGCAGGTTATTCATCTTCAGAACATCGTCCGACACGTCAAGCTTAAAGTCGGGGTGCTTGTTTTTGAAAAACCATATTATGTCGCCTATAGCGCCATCGACTAATCCTGGAGCAAATACCGGTATCCTGTTTTTGTATGCCCAGTACAATATCGATGATTCGTTGTTTATCTCCTTACCGAGTTCATCGACAAACTCGATGGTACTGACCACCTTGTTTTCTGTTAGCTGCCTCTTATAAAATTTTTCCAATAGGCGCAATACAAACTGCTCGAATTCCATGTAAATAGAATCTGGAACGTAGATGTTACCGGTGCGGTTCATGCCTCTTACATAAAGCTCCTTCGCGTCTTTGTCAAAATGTCCGATGACAAACGGCTTGAAACATTTCATTATGTCCTCCTCTATGCCGCCGCCTGTTGTGCAAAGTGCATGAACTAGTTTATTTTTCACCAAATAGGCGATTACATCCCTTAGGCCGGATGTTACCAGATTGGATGTGTAAGTGAGAATTATCTTTACGTTGTCCTTGCGCATTTTCTTGATAATATCCATGGCTATTCCGATGTTCGTCGCTTGAAACCCTGTATTCTTGAATGATTCCAAGAACTGTTTGAAATCGAAAGGTTTGGAGAAGTCATAGCCTTTAACATCAACGAAATTTTTCAGAGCAATTGTTTTACGAAAATCGTATTCATGCGCTTTTTTCAATTGTTTTTCATTAACCATGGATATCACATTTCAGAGAGAGTTAACTAAGAAGGAGATTTATATGTAAACTACTTTCGCTGTAAGGTTATATGCAGACATTGTATCGTATTAGTGATATTGTATATTTATAACCTTTGAACATCCTAATAGATTGTTTGGCGATTTGTCATGAGTGGGAACGTTATTATTGTGGGCGGCGGTATAAACGGTCTTGTTGCCGCAAATTATCTTCAAAAAAACGGGTTTCACGTCACTGTCCTGGAAAGAAATGATGTCGTGGGTGGCGCATGCGCAGTCGATTACTTCAAATACAAAGGAAAAAGGATTCCTTACGCCACTGGAGCCAGCGTTTTGGGATTGATGCAGGATTTCGTTTTTAAAGAGACTGGGCTTGATAAATATCTGACTGCTTACCTTCCGAAACATCCAGAAATAATTTATTTCGAATCGGAAAAAGATTCCGATGCTTCTAGTGAAAATAGTCTCACGGCAATATTCAGGATGCTGGGCAAGTTGAATAAAAAAATGCTTTTGTTAGATGAAATTTTTCAACTGAAAAAAGAATTTAGAGAAAGGTGGGGCGAAAGGGGTAAAGTCAATTTGTTTTTTTGGGATCTTGAGAAAGTAAGGTCGTTTCTGATTAAAGGCTATAGGAATGCGGAGGTGCCAACCATTGAGAATGCTGAAAAATATCTGGGGAAAAAACTTGCAAAATTGTGGATATCTGGAAGTGCTAGAGGGCTATTGGATTATTATTTTACATCAGAAAAAACCAAATTGGTTTTTAGCGTGCCTATTACTATGGACGGTCCTGTATCTTTAGACTCTCCTTATTCGGCATTCACTCTTCCTCTGATGTTTTCCGGTACAATCTTCGACGGCAAGTGGGGCATTGTAAAGGGTGGCATATGGAACTTAACAAAGACGCTGGGTATGATTAACAAAAAATGCGGCGTCAATATAATTACGGCATCAAAAGTAATCGACGTGTCAAAAGAAACACGAGAAGTAACTTATGTGAAATCACGCGAGAAATTCAAAATAAAGGGAGACTATATAATTTTTGCAACCGATCCGCTTACTGCAGCCAAACTGCTACATGACAAGGAACTCGTGAATAAAATTTCTCGGAAAGAATTTCTTGGTACATCTGGTAAAATGATATTAATTTTCAAAAAACCGGTCATATGGAAGAATAGAACAAACGAGGAAGACTTCGATTCTGCATTTCGCCTTATTTTTTCTGTCAATTCACTTGACGAGTATGAGAAAACTACAAAAGCCGTTGCTGAGAATAAGAAGGACTTTCAACCTGCTTACTTTGAACTTTACTGTGAAGGCGCGGGGATGCGGAAACTTGGGATAAAAACGGATTATGATATCGTATCGGCCATTTGTAAAAATGTTGCGTTTTCCAAAAAAGGAAAGGACTTGAACAGTGCCAAAAAGGAAATAGAACGTGTCATATTGTCAAAAATTGAAAATAAAAAAGATCTGATAAAAAGCATTTTTATCACTCCGAAGGATCTGAGAGACATGTTCCATATTCCAAAGGGGAATATGGATCACATTGGTGTTTCAAACGGACAGACATTTTTTGAGCGTAATTATTCTCCTAATCCGGAAAAGAATTTCTACCAGTTCGGTGATAATGAAAATATATTTTACTGCGGGTCGGGGTCTTATCCATGCGGTTCTGTCGCAGGGACGCCAGCTTACATGTGTACGAAACAAATTATAAAATCCGGATCCCGTCAACAAGCTTTATTGATATGAACAATTTTTAAACAAAGCTAAGCTTAGTTTTTATCCTTTTACGGATATTGTTAATTAATGTATAATTGGGTAAGTCCTAAGACCTCAAAAAGAGAATCGCACATTGGAGGTTATGGGTTATTTGCGACTTATTATATTCGTAAAGGCGAAAAGGTGGTTGTCTGGGGTGGGCACATACTGCGCAGTTCACAATTAAGGGAGCTTGCCGTTTCAACTGACGGACACGAAACGCCTGTAGATATTTCTGCCGTAGCTGTGGGTCGGGATTTTGCAATTGCAAAACTCCATGCGGAGGAACTTGACGGTGGTGATTATATCAATCACTCATGCAATCCAAACTGTGGAATCGATGGTCGGATAACTGTAGTTGCGAGAAGACGCATAAAACCAAATGAAGAAATAACTATCGATTATGCAATGGTGGATTTGCATCTGGAATACGAGTTCAACTGTGCTTGCGGAGCGGATAGTTGCAGAAGAGTTGTTACTGGAAATGACTGGAGAAGAGAGGATTTACAAAGAAAGTATAGAGGTTATTTTGCGCGTCCTATCCAACAACAAATCGACATGCAGAGAGTCGAACCTATTTGACCATACTCTTGACAATCTTCATGACTTCCTGAGCATCTATCTTCCCTCTAACCTTGCTCATAACAATCCCGTATGCTTTTTCGAATGGCATATTTGGTTGCGTAAGAATTCCTTTCGCAATTTCACGAACTTCTTCTGATGTCATCGGCTTCAAATCCAATTCATTCAGCGCATCAGCTACACCATTCTGCGGATATGCCGCAAGATATTTTATAATCTCAGGCATCGCTTCCTTGACGAATTTCTTTTCCCCTAGAGACTCGAAAAGTTCGAAGAACCTGTGCTCCTGTATCCTGTTAATCTCCACTTTCTCCCTTCGAACCAAATCCTTGACAACTGATACAAATGTGTTAGCAACAATAGTGGGATCCACTTTCGTTTTGGCGACAATCCTTTCAAACAAATCAAGATATTCTGATCCAAGTATTTCCTTTGCCAGCACATCGGGCAATTTTAATTTGGATTTGAATCGTTCAATTTTGTTCGTCCAAGGCTCTGGCAAACTCTTTTTGATTTCATCGATGTATTCCTTCGAAAGCACCACAGGCGGTATATCGGTCTCGGGATACATCCTGCTGGCTCCGGGCAAAGGTCTTAGAAACCTTGTCGTACCGTCGGGGTTTGCCGCACGGGTTTCTTCTTTGATTTTCTCCTTCGTTTGTCTCTGGGCTTCCAATTCAACAACCTTCGCCAGCATGCCCAATTCTTGCATGCCTTTAACCTCTACTCTCGGTCCGTTTCTTATGCTGACATTGACATCCTGCCTGATTGAACCTATGCCATGTTTTGTTTTAGTTGTTGAACGAGCTATTATACCAATTAAATAGGCAATCTCTTGGATTTCTTGAGGTGAGTATCCTTCCAGAATTCCTGTGTCAATTTCTACCAATGGAACCCCTAGGCGATTTAATCGATACACCACTTTACCATTCTCTTCATCGACAATCGCTGCTGCGTCTTCTTCCAAAGTTACCTGTGTTATCAGAATTCTTTTACCTTTGTAACTAATGTGACCGTTTAATCCTACAATTACCGTACGTTGAAATCCGCTTGTATTACTGCCGTCAATAACAGTTTTTCTCATGACATGAATCTCATTTAGAATCTCGCAATTGAGCAATAGTGCAATTTGTAGAGCAATCTCTAAAGCCTCAGGATTCAAATTGTGTGGTGGTTCACAATCAACTTCAACGAGACAATTTTCATTGTTGAACACTTGGTAATGGAAAGTTCTATCGCGTAAATATTCAAATTGCGCAGCTGTGTCTATCAAGCCCATTTCCGATGCAACTGGGTGTTGACGTCTAGATATTGTCATGATAGGTACTTTTTCCTTCATAGCTGTAGAACAACTACAGAAAAGTTTTCGATTTACCTCAAGCTGTTGGTGGATTTACCCGGTTGTTAACTTTCGAGTCCAGCCTTCAGCCTGATACTTTTGTAATTAATATTTCTCAAAGTTGCATCACCTCCATTCTTTGTTTCTCTTTATACAAGCCTTCAGCTTTCAGTACACACCCAAGAACTTGACTCCTAATTTTGTCTTTTAATTCTAGTAATTTAGGTCTAATTTCAGACCAACTTTTCTCTTTTTCGATATCAAGAATGAACTGCATTTTTTCTATTTTCTCGTCATGTTTAGAAAATGAGAGTAATTTTTTAGCAAGTTCTCTAATTTCACTGGCTCTAGACAAACGTACAAAATGTAGCGACCCACTGCATAAACCAAAAGTAGGATGATAGTCGTACTTTTCTAATTCCGCTTTGATTGTTTCTAAAACTTTTACATCTCTACTCCGAATTTCGAATAAAGCTCCTATGCCGTCCTTATGCGATTTAATTACCATCCAGCAACCTTCAGCATCCGCATAGCCTGCTAAGAATGAATAAAAAGTAGTATCGTCTTCAAGAACCCAATCTGGTATCAATCTTTTGTATTTTTCTAAAAGAAATGAAAATGATTGATCTAAACTGCATCGAAGTGCCCATTCATATTGTAGAGTACCGCTTCTAGCATACTTCGAAGGGTGACCGTATCCTGAAAATGTTGTATGAAAAAGTTTGATCATCGCTGGATGTGTAGTTGTTGTATGTATATCTATACTCTGGTAACGTTTAGAAACGTATGCGTCACCAACGCAAAATCCAAGCATATAAGATTTCTCAGTTTTATCTCCTGAAAAGGATGTTCTCGTGTATTCTCTGCACGCTTCAGAGCGACTTCTAACAGATATTTTATATTTCTTCAGCCATTTACGTACAGAGGCTTGTGCAACACCTAATTGTTTTCCTATTTTTATGGTCGATTTTCGTTCAACTATGTACAAATGATGGAGTATTTTGTAAGATGGGGATTTTGTTTTAGACGAGCCAATTTGTAAAGGAGTTCGTGTAGGTATTTTGTGCTTAAGCATTAAATGCTGAACGGCTGCACCTGATACGTCATATAATTTTCCTATTTCACTTGTCGTCATTGACTTTTTCCAATATAACTCATATAACTTATCTGGGCGAATTGTTAATTTTTTATGTAGCTGAGCAGCAACTAATTTACTCCTAGTGTGTATTCCATGTTGTTTCATCCATCGATACAAGCTACCGCTGTCAATTCTGTAGAGTTTTCCTATCTCTGGCAACGATTTCTTATCTTCCCAATAGAGTCTTCTAATAACTTCTGGCGTTAGCTCTGCTTTAAATTTAGATTGTCCATCTAACATCACCTTTCTCATGTAATTTACCAATAATAGCATATCCTCTTTTCGGAGGAGGTCATTTCCCACATGTTTTTTAAAGGAAGCAAAATAAACTTGGTTTTGATTAGAATGGTTTAACCAAGCCTGTTTCCCGTCTGTAATCCCAATTTTAGCTTCCATAATATCAACTTATTTCAGTTCTCTCGCTTATCTCGCCTGCATAGTTCGTCAACATCATTTCCCTGACTTTATCCATATCTTTGGTCTTTCCTAATACAAACATTAGTTTCACGAGAGCAACTTCGGGGAGCCAGTCACAACCATCACCAATCACACCAATTTCATTCAGCATGCGTCCAGCTTCATAGATATTCAAATCCAACCTGCCGTATATCGTCTGAGGCGCTATTACAACGGGGATATTAGAATGAATCAAATTTCTTAATGCTGGCAACAGACTTTGTGTGAATTTGTCTCCTGTTGGATTTGTAGGAACGTGTCCTAGTCCTGTACCTGCAATAACAACACCATCAAAATTTCTTAAAGATTGTATGAACTCTGGTTTTATTCCAGGATACGTGTAAACTAGTGCTACATTAGTATTCAATTTGTCATCGATTTTTACCGTTCTCTTTTCTCTTAGTTTGTAATCATTTCGCAGATATTCAATTTTTTTGTCAGGATAGAAAATTTTTGCATAAGGCTTTACGTTCACGCTTTGAAATGCATCTCTTCTGGATGTGTGAAGTTTCCTCACCTTGGTTGCTTGGTGCAGATAACAGAAATCATCGTTCATACTTCCATGCATGCATACGGTAACCTCTGCAACACTCGATTGTGCTGCTGCGACTACAGCTGATACCAGATTAACAAGATTATCGCTACTACCACGATCACTACTTCTCTGCGCGCCTACCAAAATCACAGGAACTGGTAAATCTCTTAGCATGAAGCTCAAAGCTGCTGCGGTATAGTGCATAGTGTCTGTACCATGCATAAGAACAACACCATCAACACCAGATTGTATTTCTTTAATTATCTCGTTAGCGATTATTTTCCAATGCTCAGCTGTAATATCCTCTGAAAAAAGGTCAAATAACTTTCTAGCCTTAATATTGGCTATATCCCCCAATTCAGGGAAGGATAATAACAGGTCTGCAGGCGAGAATGCCGGAAATACCGCTCCTGTAGTGTATTCTACCCTAGAAGCTATAGTTCCGCCGCAACCCAATATCGATACAGTAGGTTTTTCGGGGTCTTTTCTTGGAACTGTTTCGGCTGGTTTGAATCTTATTGGTTTACCTGACTCTAGTCGCCTTATTTTCACATCTTTGTCATATTTTATGCCTATGTTGTAGCCGTTTGAGAGCTTTATTACGATTGAAGAAATATCGCCGAGCTTGATTCTGGGCATTAGTATACCTGCATACTCGTCATTGACCTTAGTTACTAAAATTTTATCTCCAATCTTAATCTTCTTGGCGTTGAGCAACGACTCAATATCTTGAGAGTACAAGCTTTTCCCAATATAATAATGGTTCGGGAATATAAAATAATAGTATTCAAAACATATTTCTAACTACTGAAAATAAAGAGCCGGCTAATAGGGATTAGTATGAATCTTATAACCGCTTTGTCTTATAGCGTTTCCAATATTTAGAGATATTTACTTTCTCCCAAACCGCCCTGAATTTTCTCAGACCCTGCCTTACCTTGCGGAATCTTTCCTTTAGTTGCACCATGATATTATTTCGGTTATTAAAATATAATGTTCGGAATTATTTTCTTGTTAAGCACGCCTGAACAAATCCCATAAACAACGGGCTGGGTGTCAATGGTCTGGATGTAAATTCGCCGTGGGCCTGGGTTGCGACAAAGAATCTGTTTTTAGGTATTTCTATGAATTCCACCAAATTCCTATCCGGATAGATTCCAGACAAGCTCAATCCCTTCTCTTCCAGTATTTTATGGAATTCTGGGTTCACTCAGTTTACCTTTCTGCTCCGGAATTATGTCTATGACCGGGCACTCCGTATCGGGATTCACTTCTGTCGTGTGGGCACCATTCAAACCGCATACATTTCTGGCGAATTCGACTACAGCAAGTTGCATTCCATAGCATAAACCGAGATAAGGGATGTTGTTTTTCCGCACATATTCAATGGTTTTTATTTTGCCTTCAATTCCTCTTTTCCCAAAACCACCGGGAACAATAACGCCATCCACATTTTTCAAAGCCTCTTCTGCAGAAATCTTCCCGTCTTCTATGTCTGTCGCCTCGATCCATTTTATTTTTACTTTAGCACCGAAATATGGTGCAGCATGCTCCAGCGCCTTTAATATGCTCAAGTAAGCGTCGTGGACATTTGTGTACTTGCCAGCTATTCCAACTACGACCTCTTTCTTTGCACCTTTTATTTTTTCCACGAAACTTTCCCAATTTTTAAAATTGAGTATCTTGTCGCTATTTTCTTTTGGAGATACGCCTAGAATTTTGAATATCTCCTTGTCGAGGCCGACATCGCGAAGAATCAATGGTATCTCATATATGTTGGAAAAATCGTGGAGATTGTACACCCGCTCAATTGGGACGTCGCCGAACACGCTAATTTTTTCTTTTATCGAATTTGGAACAGATGTCTGCGATCTGCATATTATCATATCGGGCTGTACACCCAATGCCATAAGCTGCCTTATTCCGATTTGAGCCGCTTTGCTTTTGTATTCATTTAATGAATTCGGCTCAATTATGTAAGTCACATTGACAAACATGACGTTTTCTCTGCCTTCTTCATATCTGAGCTCGCGCATAGCCTCTACAAAATAAGAATTTTCCAAGTCACCGACCGTGCCGCCAACTTCAACCAAGACTATATCGGCACTTGTCTTCGTTGCAAGCTCGCGTAAGAAATTCTTTATTTCGCCCGTTACATGCGGGATGAACTGGACGTCTCTTCCCAGATATTTGCCTGCACGTTCTTTGTCAATGATGATTTTGAAGATCTTCCCCCCAGTCAAGTAATTGTCTTTTGTCAGGTTTCTATGAAGCGCTCTTTCATACGAACCCAAATCTAAATCGCACTCTGTACCGTCTCCCAAAACAAAAACTTCTCCATGTCTAAACGGATTCAACGTACCAGCATCATAATTGATATAGCCATCGAATTTAACGGGAGACACTTTGAATCCATGACAACTCAACAACGAAGCCAATGCTCCGGAGAATGTGCCTTTGCCAACGCCGGACATCACACTCCCTGTTACGATTATGTATTTTGTTTTACCGGATTGGTAGCCATCTGGTATAGAAGAATAAGATTCGTGCTCAACCGCTTTCTCGGCTAGTGTTTTTGTCGCAGTATGGGACACAGGAAAATACGTTTCTAAAATTTATAAGCTTTTAATTTTGTCACTTGCCGAAAACTATGGAAACAACATCCCTGTTTTTCAACTTGTAATCGGCTGATAACCTTAATTTTGTCCGCGCATCTATTCCCGTGATGAACTTTTCCCCAAGCTGGGTGTGAACCCTGAATGCAAATTCCTTCATCGTAGTTCCGTTTGGCACAAGAAAAGCGTCTGGCAAATAGTTGCCGTCCTTGTCAGTAAGTTTGCTTGCATCGGCAACAGGATATACAATAATATAATTCAGAATCTCGAAAACTGCTTTATTCAAAACATTCTGCACGCCAGTAGATCCGTATTTGTCGATCACTTCTCTCTTGATCATCTCCAATGCATTCCGTTTAATGTCATCCAACTCCCCGACTATTTCAAAACCATTACCAGATGTGTAATTAATCAGTTTCTTTTCGCCTGCTTTTTTCAATGCTATTTCTGACTCTGCACTTGCCGGGACTATGTTGGGGTGTTTCTGGGACAACTTTTCGAAATTTTCCTGCGATTTCTTCAAATCCATTTTATTGGCGACTGTAAGAATCGGTTTGGATATCTGTCTGAGTCCTTTGGCAAACGATTCTACATCGGATATAGCATACTTATCCAGTGTTTGCGATATCTGTTCTTTTGTAACGCCCAACCCGCTTAACTGCTGTTGCAGCACATCCATAAGTTCGGCTTTGCCTGGTGGTAATTTTTTGATTTTCTCCAGATTTCTTTTTATCACATCTACAAACCACAAATTGATTTCATTCTCTACGAATTGTATATCGTCTTCAGGGTTATGATTTTCAGTCGGCATCCCTTCAGAATCTGTCATGCCTGAGAAATCCACTATATGAAGCAAAACAGACGCCTGACGTATATCATCCAAAAACTGTAAACCAAGACCCCTTCCTTCATGGGCGCCTGGGACAAGACCCGCAATGTCCCATAATTTGATGGGCACGAATCTTGTACCGTTTTTACAAAATCCTGTTTTGGGTTTGCACTTTATGCCAAATTCCTTTTCAACGCATTCTGTGGTAAGATACGCGACTCCCTCGTTCGGCTTGATTGTAACGAATGGCCTGTTTGATATCTCCACGTCTATCATGGTGGCTGCTTTGAAGAAGCTTGACTTGCCCGAGTTTGTCTTTCCTGCTAAAGCGACTTCCATACCAATTATCTGTCTGAAAAGAATTTTAAAGGGTTATATCAGTGGGTGTTTCAATAAGTTAGCTTTTGGCCATCGTGTAAAGTTCTTTTACCATTCTTTCTATGTTTTGCACTCTCTGGTTCATTGCTTCGTATTCCAGTTTGATATTGTCGAATTGGGAAAGCATCAAATCAATCCTTGTTTCCAAGTCGGTGTTGTCTGACTGATTAGGCGCGACAACTGGCGATGTTGCACCTGGCGATGGCGTATTAGTTGTATCTGCTTGTGATGTTTCCTCCATAGGCGGTTCCTGCTTCTTTTCCCGAAAAATCAATCTGAACGGAAATGTTATTATTTTTCCTATGATGCTCCATATGCTCATTTTATCACTTCAACACAACTTCTGGCGATATCCCCAAAGTTTTTTCTAGAGTCCTCTTTAGATCATTAATTTTGATCCTGCATTCTTCTATATAATTTCTTCGTAAGTCATTATAAAGAGTTCGGAAGTACAGCCATCTGAGGGATTTGTACAATGTGCTCCTCTGCATAACGGTCCTTTCAGGCGATTTTGTTTGCAACTTGCCTGTCAATAGGATAGTCACCTCACCGTCTTTATTGGAGTCTGCCGGTTGTTTTCCCTGCAGCTTGGCCTCAATCCATGCATTGGTCCACTCGTCATACTTCTTCTTCACGATGAATCTTGATAGAAAATCACGCGGATCGGACGTGAAGTCCCATCTAAATTCTTTTTCATATACGTCCTTTCCACGGACATCGAATATGAATTTGAGGAACTCCGACATCCTGTAATAAACTCTGAATGGGTTCACCCCTTTGAAATCGATCCGTATTATTCTCTCAGGGGTCAAACAGTCGTCTTCCAATATCCATGTTGGCATTCGTTCACATCTTTGGTAGTATGTTGAAAAATGATTTTATTTCGTCGGTAAATTGCAACAACAAGGCACGGCATTCCTCTATGTACGTCTTGCGTATGCTCTGGTAAATTACCTTGTGATAGAAAGTACGGAACATTTCGTAAAGAAGGCTTCTCTGCCAAATCGTATCTTGAGGATACTCGGTCCTTATCTTCCCCTCAAATGCAATCTTCAGGTTGCCCTCTTTTCCGAATTCCTTGCTTGGCCTCGCCAGACCGTCAATTGTAATCGTTATGTCCTGGAATGTGTGCGAATCCAAATCCTTTATTACTTCCCATCTCACATGGAAACTCTCGCCGTCAGCAACCTTTTCCCATCTGAACTCTCTTTCCTGTATCTCCTTTTCCGAAACGTTGAACAACGACCCGAAAAGTTTGCGTATGTATTCATACGCCCTCTGCGGATTGGGACCAGTGTATTCAAGAGTAGCCGTTGGTCGCGGTATGAGGCAATAGTCATGAATTAAGATTCTCGATCTTGCGAATACTGGCAAATTATCACTTGATAAAATATAGGAATCTAAGGCTAAAAAGTATATACAACCAATTAGTATTATGGTGCTTCAGAAGCTGTTCGGCTGGATACTTATCCTTACAGGTCTCTTTTTTGTTGTCGCCCTGCCTGGTATGAATACCTCGACGCCCGGTAGGGGCGGCTATATGCCCGATGAATTTGCAAGCGTGATAATAGTAATCGGCCTTGCCATCATAGGCGTGGGAATATACCTTCTGGTTAAAAGTTAATGAAAAGAAAAATACATAATATTACTTAATGTCTAATGTCGTGAAAGAGTTCATTTTGGACACAGATCCCGGTATGGGAATAAACGCCAACCCGTTTGAATCAGAGATTTATCTTGACCTTACAGGACCCATGGGATCACTGAGCGGCCTGTACTATTCGCTTATGTTCCAGCTTGGGAAAAACGGCTTTTTTGTTTTCAAGATGGATGAAAGCATAAACGTTTCTCCGATGTTCAAGCAATACTGGGAATTGACCATACACCAAAAGGAAGCTTTGGAGGCGCAAATGAAATCCGGCCTTGCGCAAATCGCAACTGCGATACACGATTATGATTTGGTTTCACACGACCTGAGAAAATACCAAGAGTATCTGGATTATTATACAAAGATTGAAAAGGGCCTGAAGCTGCTGAAAGCGAAGAAAAAGGAAGAAGCTGAAGAGGGTGCGAAATTGCAGAAAGAAGGACTGCAGACGCTGCGTTCGGTTTTCATCGACCAGGTTGACGCCCATACAGGAGACATTTCTATAAGGTCAATTACGCAAAGGTGGCCCACCATAATCGTGGATTTTATGCGCCTAGATGATAAGGACACCGACCAGAAAAAGATTTCTGAAAGGTACGAAATATCTGAAGCTGAAGGTGCTGTTCTTGGGACTAAAAACAAACTTTTTGTTGAATGGAAGGACAACCTGTTCAAACCGACTTTGAAAGAGAGATATCAAAATGTCCTAAGGTTAACAGAAGCAAGAAAGACATCGATAGAAAAGTATTCGGAAATGCTAAAGCCGGTCGTAGCTAGGTACAAAATGATAAACGATTCATTGGAAGGAGGTGGCGGCAGGGCGGGCTCATTGAAAGCTTTCTTTCCGGCTGCGTCGCAGGCATTTTCAATTGACAACACCAGAATCTGGGCGATCTTACCGTTTGCGCCGGCAGAAAAGTATAAAGTTACTCGCGATTACCTCGACGAAATACCGATTAGAAAAGCCGGCTTCACAAGGGACCAGATTGAAGAACTCGTGGCTGGGAAGAAGATATCCGACCGCGATATGCTGGTTCCTGCATTGCCTGTGGAACCTTCTATAGACGAAATTGTCCTAAGATACCTGCCGAAAGTAGAAAACTACTACAAAGTCAAGCTTAACGCCGGTGATATTTATGACGCAAGAAAACGCCTGACTAATCTCTTTCTCAGAAAGGCTTTGGAAACTCGCGGCGGTGAATCTTACTCGAAAATAGGGGAATTTGTGGCGCCTGGTATGACTTGGACGTACAGCCCGTATTTCGTATTTCTGGATCTGCCGTTTGAAAGGGCGGTCATAAAGTTGCCTAACGGCACTGAAATGGAAAACCTGATGATAACAAACATGACTGTACAAAACAGGACACAAAATGTGGTCATTGTAACTTTACTCGAACTCATTGCGCGCGAAAAACAAATGGAAAATTACATTGGTCAGTTGCTGGGCGAGCAGGGGTTGGTTAGTGAGACTGGCAGTATTCCTGTGTTCAAGGAAATATCGGAAGTTGCAAAAGAACGCTATCCGGAAATTTTTGGTGGTAAACCAGATGAAGGCAAGGAAAAAAAATCCGACCAGAAAAATATGTTTGCCGAAATGGACAAGCTGAGGACTAAATTTGGTAAATTCCTAGACAACACATTCGGATTAAAATTTGACATACTCAGGGCGAGAGGGCCGTATGAATTCGCCGTAGATGACAGGCTGGCTGAAATGTTCCAATTGGAAACCATGTACCAAGGATATTTGTTTGTTCTAAGGTACCTTCAACGCGGCTCGGGTGTGCCTGCAATAAGGGTGTAGATGTGACATATTACTTGACAGTATCAAGCGGTATCGGAAGCATCGGCAGAGATCCTAATCTAATGGGTCTAGGGAAAAAAATCCCATCCATCCTGACATACGGTGTAAATATCGTACAGGCTGATATGGAAACTTATACGTCGGCTGAATTGTTTGAACCGGAAGTCGAAATTACAATCAAAAGACTGATTGACAGTCTTGGTGTGAAGTGGGTTATGCACGGGGAAATCGGACAAACCGTCGCATTCGAAACAGCTCAACAGCAGATATGGCGACAGGCGCATAGAAGACTGCACCAGTACATGGATGCGATGTACGACAAATTTGTGAAACCGAAAGATATGAGCAAGTATCTGCCCGGCTATATTGATTTCCATATCTCAAACATGATGTCAATCGGGTATTTTGCTGAGAGGTACAGATTGGCTGGAACTGTCATGCTTG
Source organism: Candidatus Aenigmatarchaeota archaeon (assembly GCA_016187415.1). Taxonomy (GTDB): domain Archaea; phylum Aenigmatarchaeota; class Aenigmatarchaeia; order CG10238-14; family SCSR01; genus JACOWB01. The sequence continues at coordinate 13,230 of JACPJT010000001.1, read as the reverse complement.
ATTTTACGGGAAGAAATTCTTGGTCAGATTTGTTAGAGGAAAACTCCGAATTGAAGGAATGGTTTAAAAGGGATATACTGCTTCTGGTTTATGGAAGAGAAGTTCCTATTGCAATTACAAGCACAGAAGACGTTAAGAATAGAATGGCATCGCAGATACGTGCGAGAAATATCCGAAATTATTATATTAATCATCAGCAAGAAGTCGAAGAAATTTCTCAAGACCTTGGAAGACAAGGAATTCCACCAACAGAAGAAAATTTATTCCAAGAAATATTAAGACGGCATAGTGATCTGAATCCATCAGACGGCCAGATATCGGACGATATATATAAAGAATGGGAAGAGGCAACTGCGATACGATTTATAAAAGGCGCTATAACAGACGAGGAATTGGCATATGTTCTAGTAGCCAAATATCTCGAATTTAAAAAAAATGATCCTAACGAGCCTTTGTGGAAAATGTATTTCCAAGACAGATCAATGGAAGACCTTGAAAAGAAGTGGTCTCCAAAAAAACTTGTAAATACCAAGACGGGAGAAATATACCTCGACCCAGAAATTGTTGCAATGGTTGCAAGCAGATATGTTCTGGGCCATTTTGAAGCAGATGTTCTAAAGGAGTATACGGGTGAGATGCTTAAAAAAAATCCGGAAAGAGAAAAAAATCCATTTTATACAAAATCTGCAATTGAAAAATTGAAAGAAATTAAAGTACAACTGGTTTTCGAGAACCCTGAATATAGTGAAGGTCAGATAGAAGGCTTGCAGAGAATTATTCGTGCTGAACACATGTATTACTTTGCTAAAGCCGCCGAACAGACTTTAAAGACCGATCGGATAAAACTTTTAATAGACCTTAACCATTGGTTACATAATGCTGTGGACCCGGGTAAAGAATTCGACCATATGAAAAAAGACTCGTCTGACTTCGGCAGCTATGTTAGGGCTGTCCATATTTACGAACCGCTTCCTATTCATTGGCACAACCCTTTCGAAATTCCATCAGACCAGCAGTTCAAAATTTACCGCTGGCTCTTTCAGCTTAGGGGTTTGGGATTCAAGGATGGCTATCTTGTTTTTGAAAGGGGCGGCGGGCAGAACCCGCAGGAAATAACAAAAACGGCAGTGCTCGCATTAAGGCAGATAAAAGAAAATTTGGAAAAGGACATAGAACCGAGCAAACTCCCATTAGAATTTTATGGCATATCTCCAGAAGGCGTCCTGTCAACTGAAAGACAGATGGTAATCATCAGGGAACACGCCAGAGACCCGTTGAAAGGATTGATAATAATCCCAGAAGAGGAACACACGGCATTGGGCAAGGACGCCCTAGCCAAACCCGGCATGACACCAGAGAAATGGAAGAAAGAGGAATTAAGGTAACTGATTTTCATCACTTTCAAGTAACAGTAAGGTTTATATATAAACAAATCAAGTGATATTTATGCCTTTTGAAACATTGGAAGAAGAGCTGGAAGACACGGAACTTGTTAAAAAGGAGACAAAGCAACAGGTTCCTACCGTCAGCCAGAAAGAAGTCATTGACAAGGTAATAGGATTCACAAATACCATAAGAAAACAGTATGGTGAACTGATAAAATCTGTCCTTATTTTCGGTTCGGCCGTCAAGGGAACCATGGTTAAAGGTTCTGACATCGATGTCTGGATTATCATTGACGATACTGTCACAAAAGCTTCTGAAGACCTGAACAGCGTGATCGATCACCTTTATCTGCTGGCAAGCGAGTTCAAAGAACTTCACATACAGGCGCACACACTGACAGAATTCTGGCAGTCTATAAGAGTCGGTTCGCCTGAATTCTCAAACTTTTTGAGATACGGGCTCGCGATATACGATACTGGTTTTATCAAGCCTATACAAAGAATGCTCCATATGGGACTGATTCCACCGAGCGATGAGACCATAAGCTTGAAGGCAAGGGCCGCAAGCACCCGATACAAGAAGATAAAACTTGACATAAAATCGATGGTTTTCGAATTGAGATACACCGCATTAGACATTGTTCAGGCGGTTACCATGCACTATTACAAGGAAACTCCTGACTATAAGAAAGCGCCTGAATTTTTGGAGAAACTCGTGAAAGAGAAGAAACTGGACAAGGTTTATGTTGAAAGGTTTGTGGAACTTGACAAGTTATGGAAGAACATCGACCACGGGGAAATCAAGGAAGTCACAACTGACCACTTGAATGAGGCCCTAGGATTGGCTAAAGACATCATTGATGGTCTGCAGAAATTATTGCCTAAAGATTTTATTGGCGAAGAATTATAGTGTGGTAAATTATGCCTAAAAGAAAACCGGAAGACGAGCAATTGCCAGAAGATAAAAATATTAGTTCTGTTGTCCCTTCTAATCCAGAACCAAAGCTGGAGACAAAGGAAAAAAGAATGGAACTTGTCAATCATTATGCAAAAAAGGTTTTGGACAAATACGGACAGTATATCAAGGCAATCGTAATGATGGGTTCTGTTGTCAGGGAAGAATTCAAACCGAAAAGCGACATAGACATTTTTGTCGTGGTTGACGATGCCACATTCGATTTAACGAGTGAACTGCTTGACAAGATAGACGCTGATTTGTTAAAGATGGCAGATGATATGCCGGACGCGTGGATAAGCGTCAAGACTCCGGACGGCAAAGAAGAGAAGATCAATCTCCTTTCCATCCAACCGGTATACACATTGACAGAATTCTGGGATTACGCAAGAGTCGCGCATCCTATAATTTACAATTTTATCAAGGAAGGCATGCCAATTTACGATACGGGATTTTTCGCGCCGATTAAAAGATTGCTGGAAATGGGAAAGATTCCAGCAACAAGAGAAGCCATAGAGAGCTACATGGAAGGCGCGCCGAAGAAATTGAACCGCGCCAAGACTGTCAAGTTGCTCATGCTGGCTGAAGACTGCTATTATGCGATACTTAATTCGTCTCAAGCTGTTTTGATGTTCATGGGACTGGCGCCGCCCGTGCCAAGCAAGGCGTATGACGAGGTTGTTTTGCATCTGGTCAAGCCGGGAATCCTTGAACAGCAATATGCGGATTGGCTGAGAGATATTATTGAAATCAGGAAGAAGATTGAGCATAAGGAATTGATGGATGTTTCTGGCGCTGTTATTGATGAGTGGATTGACAAGTCGGAAAAGTTTGTCGACAAGATGTTCGGGCTGCTGAACGCGCTTGAGATTAGAAAGAAGGAAAAAATACTGGAGAGGACCCATGATGTCATGTACAAGGCCGCCATTACGGCGATAAAGAGCTTGAAGAAAATGCCTGAGAGCATGCGGGAAGACGAAGTTGCAAAGCGTGTTGGAAACGTATCGGAAGAATTCAAGAAAGAATTCATCGATACAAGATTGGTTGAACCTTATTATCTTGATGTGTGGAACAGGATAGAACAGATGAAAAAACTTTCCGGTGAGAAGAAAATAACAGAAATACCCGACAGGGAAGTTTACGAGATGAGGGAATATGTCAGGAAACTCATCAGGGATTTGGCCAAGGTATTGAAAGACAAAGGTATTTCTGAAGAAGAGTCCGAACAGTGAAGTATGACAATCAAATTCGGCATGATAACAAATCCTGCTAATGATATTTTGGAAGAGATTAATTCTATACTGAAACTTGGTTTTGATTATGCTGAATTGGGCATAGAAATGCCTGGCGGTTCTCCTGAAGTCGTTCACAGGAACAGCCACAAGATCCGGAATCTTGTCAAGGAGTTTAAATTCCCTCCGCTTGCCCATACGGCGTGGTGGATTGATTTTGGCGGCGGATACGACTTGGTGAGGGAAGTATGGATCAGAGAAGCCAATAAAAGCATAGATGCTGCCGAGTTGCTTGGCATAAAAAAAATTAATTTCCATCTCTACTCAATCGGGCTTGTAGAAGAATACAAACCATATCATAAATTGATTGTTGATAACATCGTCAAAAGTTTGAGGGAAGTGGCCAGATACGCGAATTCTAAAAACATCATGGTGATGCTGGAAAATTCCAACCAGCAGAAAAAATCAGTGGTTGATATCAAAGATTATAAATTCGTTATTGACAGTGTTCCCAATTTAAAAGTCCATTTAGACATAGGGCATGCATTTATTGAAAATGGCATGGACGGAATCAAGGACTACATATTCATGTTCAAGAATAAACTGGAACACATCCACATGCATGACAACCACGGCAAGTGGGACGAGCACTTGCCTTTGGGCAAGGGAAAAATAAATTTTGAGCAGACGGCCAAGTGGCTAAAGCAAATCGGTTATGACAAAACGATAACTTTCGAAGTCTTCACAAGCAAGAAAGACGCCAAGGATTCGATGATAAAATTCAGGAAGATGCTAAGCTAATTCATTTCAATAAGTAAATCAGCCCTTTCTGCGCCAAAAAAACGATGAAAATAATATTCAACAGAGAAATGGAAAATATACCCAAAACAGGGAACATCAGATAAACGCCAGCGACTGTATCCAAAAGACTTAACGGATTTTGCTTCATGAGTGTAAATGCTATACCTTTCACGATGAAGAAAAGCGAAGCTATTATTACATATGACTGCTGTATCGAGCCAGTAAATAAATGCAATGCTATAATAGACAATGCGCCCAGATGCATGACACCTGTAATCTTGTGTTCAAGCCCCAATAGAATCACTTAGATATCCATTCGTGCTCTTCTTTATCTTCTTTTTTGTTTACGTACCTGGCTAGGGCGAACAACAGGTCAGACAAACGATTTATATACGGAATCGCATTTTCATTCATTTTCCTTAGTTTTGATAGCGCCACTATAATGCGCTCTGTTCTTCTGCATACTGATCTGGCAACATGCAACAATGCTGCAGTCGGGTATCCTGTGGGGAGAATGAATTTTCTCAGCTCCTTTGAACCCTTTTCAAAATTTACAATATTGTCTTCAAGGAATTCGATATCGTCCTTGGTCAGCTGGGGCAGACTGGGATTTTCGTAAGCTGAAGCCAGTTGTGAACCCAAGACAAATAAATTTTCCTGGATTTTTTCCAACATCGGATCTATCTCTTTCCGACTATTGATTGCACGCACCAGACCTATGAAAGAATTGAGCTCGTCCACTTCGCCATAGGCTTGAACCCGTATATCCGCTTTGCTGACTTTTTTGCCGCCGAACAAGGAAGTTGTGCCTTTGTCGCCTTGGCCAATGCTGGGTTTCATGATTATTAGATTGAGATTCTAAATTAAATTCATATGCAATAAATGGCGTGAAATCTCAAAAAATAGTTATCCTAGAAGATTTATCATTATTGTCTTTTCTTATATGACTCACTGAAGGCGTGCGGTCGGGTATCTCTAGAAAAATAGTTACTCTCAGGCACTCTACCAATTTCTTCCAAATCTTTCTTGTGACTCGTGTCGAAAAATCCCGATGTTGAGAAAATACTATCAATCTTCCTTTCAAAATCACTTTCTGCTATACAGTATACAACTTCATAATCGCGTGTTATTCTAAGTCTTGCCACTTCGTCATCCAATGATTCAGCGTGATTGTAATCGCCTTCCTTTAACGCTCTTCGCTGTATATCTCTTTCGAACTTTTGACGAGTTTCTTTTACTTGTCTCAGCAAGTCTTCAGCCAGTTGTCTATCTTTTGCGTAAAGTCTATCTACAATACATAATCTAGCTGTTTTTCGTGTTAGTTCCAAATAATTATTTATTATTTTATGTTCATATTTTAGAGGATTTATTATTTCATATAAATTTTCTGTCTCAAAGGGATTCCTTTTAGATTCTGGTTGTAAACGTTCTTCGACAAGTGGCACAATTCTGAAATCTGTGTATCCGCCTGACAAAAGGTCTGTCAGATAACTTTCATCTTTTAATAAAGTTTTATAGTTCGGATCTCGAGCGGTTGCGTCCATTTGCCTTCCAAATACAGAATCGGGAGTTTCCATCATTTGCCTGAAACTTGCGGTTAATCGGTTGTATCTAGCTACAAATTCAGGACTATGAGAAGCGATGTGCGCTGGATCTTCTAAACTTTTTCTCACCGCAGCAGACCTGTCCAAGTCATGTTGCATAAGTTTTAATTTTTCTAATTCTGCCTTTCTAGCAGCAAGTAAATCCACAGCATCTAAATTGCTAGTTATACCGGCATCTCCTAATATCGGTGCGTTATTGACAACTAAAGCATGTAAAATTGAAAGTCTGTTTTCGAGTTCTTCAATTCTTTCTTGAGTACTCACAACGTTCACTCTTCTTTAGCGCGTTTTTCCATTTCGGTTTCCAATTCGAGTTTCTTAACAAGTTCTGTGTACCTGTTCCTGATTGTCACTTCTGTTATGTTTGTTGTGTCTGCAACTTCCCTCTGTGTTCTCTTTTCGCCGACAAGGACGCATGCAATGTAAATAGCTGCAGCCGCCACGCCTGTAGGACCCTTGCCTGAAGTGATGTCGTGTTTCTTGGCTTTCTTCAGAATGTCAATTGCCCTTGCCATGACCTTGTCGCTCAACCCGAGCATTGAACAAAATCTTGGAACATAGCTTACTGGTTCTGCGGGAAGTATTCTGATCTCAAGCTCCCTTGAAATATAACGATAAGTTCTTCCGATTTCCCTCTTGTCTTCGCCAGACGCTTCTGCAATCTCGTCCAAAGTTCTTGGTGAAGCGAATTCCCTTGAGACGGCATAAGTCAAAGCTGCGATGACAGATTCTATTGATCTTCCCCTGACCAGTCCCTTGTTGACAGCCTGTTCATAATATCTTGCAATCTTTTCATGGACGCTTCTGGACAAATTCAAAAATGAGACAATTCTCTGCAATTCAGACAAGGCGAAAGACAAGTTCCTGTCCTTGCTCTTGATCAACCTCTTGTGCCACTTTGTCAATCTGTAATACTGGGCTCTTTTCTTTGTAGGGACTTTGTAAAGCTCGCCTACACCCTTGCCGATTTCCGTGGTCAGGCCTTTGTCGTGCTTTGTAAATGTCAACGGAGCACCCGCTCTGGCCCTTCTTGACATCTGTTCTGTATCAAAAGCTCTCCATTCCTGACCGGTATCTATCATTTCCTCTTCCATAACAAGACCGCATTTAGCGCAGACAAGTTCTCCCCTTGTAGAATCTTCGATAAAATTGGTGCTGCTGCATTCCGGGCACTTTTTGCCGTATTTGCTTTGTGTTGGCGCTGGTCCTTTTGGCATTATTTATCACTTTTAAGTAAGGTCAGATTTGTTAGATTATCTATAATCAGTAAAGTATTTAAGCCTTTCTATAACCCCCGAATTTAATTAATTTTGCTTATTTATAAACTCTTCACTCACTCGCCTTTTGGTCAAGACATTCCCGCACTTCGGGCAAATTTTCTTGCCATAGAATTTTTCGCAGTTTATGCAATAGTTCCCCCACTTTACAAGCTTTGTAATTCTTTTGTTGAACAATGAGATGTAGTCTATGCCTATTTTCTCAGCAACATTCTGCACATTATAGTCATCTGACACAAGGACGAGCCCTTTTTCTTTTGCCAGTGCAAGCACTTTGATGTCTGTTTTCGACAACTTGCTGATGTCCCCAGTCTCTTTTGCCGCTAGTTTGATTTCGTTGACAGACTTTTCTGCCGGCTCAAGAACTTTCATCTCGATGCCGGAAAGCTTCAACGAGCTTATCCTGTCCTTGACTTCGTCCAATACATCGGTGACAGTGTAAACCTTCTCAAACATCCTGAAATTGTTCAAATAGATGAATGCGCTCGTGTCTAAGACTGCTTTCATGCCTACACTTGTACTATAAGAAAGTTATATTAAGTTATTTGCGCAAATAAGTTGAAGTATGGTCAAAGACTTTCCGTTATTACCGTTGGAGAAAATAGCAAGAGAAGCCGGAGCTGAAAGGGTTTCTCATTCCGCACTGATTGCTCTGAAGGAATCTCTACTCGAGATGTCCGAACAAATGGCTCATGAAGCTGTAAAATTGTGCGAACATGCTAAAAGAGTGACCATCAAAAGGGAAGATATTATTTTAGCGAGCAAGCGATGATCCAATGGTTGGAGAGACGACTAGAACAGGAATCAAGGATCTGAAGCCAGGCAGTTTTGTAGTTATAGAAGACGTGCCCTGCCGAGTCGAGAAGGTTCAGGTATCCACTTCGGGCAAGCACGGCGCCGCGAAAGTAAGAATCGAAGCTATGGGACTGCTTGACGACAGAAGAAGAAGCATGATAGCGCCGAGCCATGAAGAAGTTTCTGTCCCGATAATTCTGAAGAAACAGGCGCAAGTGCTGGCTGTTGTTGGAAACAAGGCTCAGCTTATGGATATGGAAACTTACGAGACGCTTGAGCTGGACATACCAGAAGAAGTGAAAGAAAAAGTGCAGCCTGGCGGAGAGATAGCGTACTTCGAGGTCATGGAAATAAAGACTCTGAAACAGTTGAAATAGCTTTAATAGGGAAGAATGTTGAATTTTTCTGAAAGACTTGTAACACTTTTATTGGGTTTCTGATAACACCACTTATCGCAACACTTGGTCTAAAATCTAATATTCAACATATTTGACGATGTATCGGAATATCGTTTTATGTGTATGTTAGAACAAGGAGGGGTACACAAGAAATCAGGTCTTTTTATCTTTAATTATATTTAAGGAGTTTTGTGTATGACCAAATTGTTTTCGTAAGTGAATTCGGTTATAGGGTGAGTAAGGAGAAGGAAGATTTGGTTATTACTTATGCCAACGGAACTGAGACTAGATATCAACTAAGGGATATAAAAGGTGTCTATCTTGCCGGTGAGGGTAGGATATCAAAAGCCATCATGCTCGAACTTGTAGAAAGGGATATAGATGTGGTTCTACTTTCCAAGTCAGGTAACCCGTTGATTTACTTGATACCGACATGGACCAAACCTAAAATCTGGAAGCTATGGGAAAAGCAACTGAACTTAAACCAAAGAAAAAAGATAGCTCTTGCTAGAAGGTTTGTTCTCAATTCCATAAGAGCTAAGGCTGATGTACTTACACAACTAATCAGAAACAGGAAAAAATCAAATCCTAGTGTTGCAGATATTCTCACAAGCTATAGAAACCGGATTAGGGGAATTGAAAAGAAAATTAAATTCTTGAAAGGCGATTATGAGGAATTGAGAAAACATTTCATGGGTTTGGAGGGGTTTTCTGCCAGACTATATTTCGAATCTTTAAAGTATGTAATACCAGAGGATATAGGCTTTAAAGGACTAAGGACGAGAAATCCTCCAGAAGATTTGTTCAATGCTGCAATATCTTTTGGTTATGGTTATTTAAGATACTTTGTAGAAAAAGAATTCTGGTTAAACGGCATTAATCCTTATTATGGATTGCTACATGGAGAAGCCGATAAAATAAAACCATTTCTAACATTTGATATGATGGAAGGGTTCAGGCACTGGTTTATTGATTGGGTGGTAATCAGTTTGGTTACTAAAAGCGTGCTTAAAGCCAGCAAACACATTAAAAAAGTGAAAGACGGTGTTCATCTGAATAAATCTGGTGTAAAAATACTAATGCAAAAATTGCATGAAGAAAAGATTAATAAATTCCAGAAGATGATATCCAAAGAAGTGGAGAGTTTCCTTAATTTCATGATTGTTGAAAAGTGAGAATATGGTAGTAACATTCGATATAGAAACTCTCGGATTGAATGGCTACGAAGATAAAATTATTTTAATCGGCCTCAAAAAAGACGACAAAATACACCAATGGAAAATATGGGAAACTAAAAGCGAACCAAAAATGATTTTCAAATGTCTAAAAGTTTTACGATACATAAGCTCCGACGAAATAATAGTTGGGTACAATAATTTGAAATTTGATGTGCCGTTTATCATTGCTAGATTAGAAGTTATCGGAAAAATGAAACCGGAAATCTGGAGCATGCTACACAATAAGAAATGGTTTGATCTTTACCAATTCTTGGGCAACAGCTACAGGAGTTTAACTTTCTGGTTAAATAAATTTGGAATCAAAAGAGCATTTGAAGAAGTGAAAGGAAGCAATGTTCCAAAGTCCTATAGAATAGGAAATTATAAAGGAATTGAAGAACACAACAAAGATGATTTGAATACATCCGAAGAACTTTTCCTGAAATTACAAAATCAATTCCCACAATTGTTCAAATTTTAAAAATTAATTCACACTATTCATAGGCACAGATTATTTGTTCATGACTAAGTTTGACCGGATGAAAACTATTAATATCTTAAATCATTTTGTTTATTATGTCTAAGCCTCTTAGCGAAATTGAACTAGAAATATATATAGCCGAATTAGAAGAACGATTACGTCTTCAAACCTCAGCTTTAGATAATAGATCAAATCTTATATTTCAATTACAAGAGCACGCAGGTGATCTGCGCACTTTAATAGGCTTGTGTAAGAGGTTTCCGGAATATGATATCGATGTGCATATGGAAGGATCGTCTACCACGGTTTATGTAAGTTATACTGGCTATGTGTTTGGTGGGCAACCCGAGGTACGTAAGAGTGTACTTCACTATGCTGGTGGTGGTTCGGCGATAGAGCGCGCCGTATTTACACTAGTAGAATCTACCACGAGAGAATTGGACTCCAAAAGAAATAAAGAGGTGGAGTTTATGTATGGAAAAATTAGAGAGGCTGTTAAACAGGGAATTATGACTGTTGATGAAATTCCGTTGCATTACATACCAATACGTGATCATGAATGGAATAGGAGAATGTCTGAATTATATCGATACACGCGTGGTCAACCACATAACGTAGGTGATTTAAAAAGCCATCCTACGCTGATCGATCTAATTGGTGAAAACGAATATAGGGAAATTGCAGGGAGATTACATTCGGATTTCGGTGTTTATATTCGGGATTTAGAAACCTCACGTGCTCCTAAAAGACATGTGGCAGTTATCTCACCACCATTTTATGTTTTAAAAATCTCATAAACATGGCTAATTCTCCTTGTTGAGATATAAAATTTTCTACTATTCATAGGCACAGGTCATTTATCAAAGGTCCATCAATCTCAAACGATTAGTAAGAGCCGGCTGAACACCTCGGACGAATCCTTGGTGCTTACACCGCTCTCCTATCAACGCCATCGTCTATGGCAGTCTTCGTCTGACAACCGATCCTTGCGGACCAGCCATCAGATTAGTTGTCTATTATTTCCGGGTGGTTTCGTCCTTAGATGCTTTCAGGACTTATCCACTATGGCTTAGCTGCCCGGCTATGCTATTAACAACCGGTATACCAGAGGCCACGGACGGATGTTCCTTTCGTACTTAACCATCCTTTCAGTCAGACAACTTACACCTCCTGTAGATAGCGACCGAACTGTCTCACAACGTTCTGAACCCAGCTAACGTCCCCTTTTGACTAGTGGACACCTATACCCTTGGGCGCTACTGCACGCCCAGGAGAGGGGGAGCCGACAACGACGCACCAACGCGCCAGGTCAATTTACTCGCAAATCTTTCTGGGAAATAAATAGACCCCATAAAGTAAAAGCAGTGAGCTTTCACCGGCCACGGGCCCATTTTGGAGTACTAAGTTAGGATTAATTTCAGTTTTTGTTTCTTCTCAGGATGTGTAAAATCGATTTTGTTTTGGAAAAGCCGCAAACAACATCTTCCATAGATAGGAAGAATCTTTACATCATCTTTGGAAACCCAAATTTTACCAGTCGATATTCCAAACTCTTCAAGCAATGATTTGCACGTGTTGATTATCGCATCTCTCTTGCTCGAGAAAGTTATTCTAAATTTCGATTTATGAACGCTTCCTTCAGAATCAAACATTCCTTGTAGAAATTTGATTTTTGAAGATTCGTCAGAAGTTACTAATATTTCTTGGAATCTTGCTTTCATCTCTTGCAATTCCTCAAAAATCTTTTTTGAATGGATTCTTAATCTGAAGTATCCTTTTGTCGTTTTCCTTATTTCGGAAGTTTTCCCGAAATATTTTAGGAATTTTTCAGACAATATTTCTAACCATTCCTTAGATTTCTGATCGAATTCAATCGTGAATTCTCCTATACTAGGCCTGCTTGTTAAGCAGCCATCGCCCATAAGAGCACCCAGCACAAAGAATTTTTCCGATTCCATGAAAGTTACTGTAACTTTGCTCGATATTTAAATCTAACTGGAGTGGATTTCCCTGAAGAAACGCCAACCCAACTTAATATATCCCCGAGGTAGCTTTTCTCATACCACCGGCACCCATTAATGGACACCGATGTATCGCTAACCCACGCTTTCGCGTTTGGATTTCTTGCTGGGCGAAATCCAATCAGGCTTCCTTTTGCGTTTATACTCTACTCCGGATTTCTGTCGGGTAATGTGAATCGAAAATTCTGCGACTCATCAGCTACCTCGCTTATCATATTGTTTCAAAATCAAAGGTTGCAATCACAGTCGCAACTGCAACTCACATTATGACCCGGATGAGGAAACCTTAGGAGACCCTTGATCCTTTATAAAGGGTGTACCGCCCCAGCCGAACGGTCCATCTGATGCTGTCTTCTTTCGAGTTAGCAATACAGTTTCGAAAGGGTAGTGTTACACTTTCCTCTCAGTCTTGCCCGCAAGCAAGACCTAGTAGCGAGTACTACCTACACTATGCAGCCAAAAGCGTACTGCAACAACAGACTACCGTAAAGCTCTACGGGGTCTACGTTTCCCACAGGAGGTCTCAGGCCTATTCACCTGAATAGTAATTTCACTGGGTCCCAGTCCAAGACAGTGGAGAAGTCGTTAAGCCCTTCAGACGGTTTACGACGGTCAGAGTTACCGCCACCGTTTAGTGGGGCTTCTTACGGTTGAACCCGCATTTCACACACCACCACTGGGCAGACATCAGAGACTGTACTAACCTTTTCAGGCTTGCAGTCTCCAGCGTTTTTGTTAAACAGTCGCCTCTCCCTTGTTACTGCGACCTGCAGTTCCCCTTGCGGAAAACCACAGGCACTGCTTCTCGCGAACTTACGCAGCTAATTTGCCGAGTTCCTTAAACTGGGTTATCCCAACACACCTTCGCCTTCTCAGCGAGTCTACCTGTGACGGTTCTTGGTACGGACACGGAGGATCCTTCCGAATTTAATTTTCACGGACTCCGGGAATCAGCAAAACTCCGCATACGCAGAGCTATTCCTGAATTCATCTCCTTCTCCTCATTACAAGACTCTAGAGACTTCAACAGTTAACTTGCGTCTGCCTATCCTGAAGCGTCTCGA
>JACPJT010000002.1:44576-80105 GCA_016187415.1 Candidatus Aenigmatarchaeota archaeon | reverse complement strand
GTAAACAACCTTGTGATATTTCACATCGAGCCATTTCAAGCCGGCAGGAATCATTTTGTAGGCTTCAGGAATGATGAATTTTTCCCGGCTCCCTATCGTGTCATCAAAAGCCAGAACCAATTTACCTTTATAGCGTTTCACATACTCGTCATTCAAGATTACCATCCTTGCGTTTCCAATATGCAAAGGTCCGGACGGATAAGGAGCAAGTCTCATCACAACTTTTCCCTTTATTGCGTTGGGGAGGTCGGGCAGTTTTATCTCTTCAATTTTTTTCTCTTCTTGTTTGATTCCAAATCTGTTCAATGTCTTTTTCTGTTCCTCAAATGACAAAGAATTGACGTCTTCGACCACGGTTTTTACTTCACCGACAACTTCCTTTACTTTCTGCTTCAATTCAGGATTTTCTCCCAGAACCCTGCCCAAAACAGCCTGGAAGTCGGCCTTACCATTATGTTCCACGGCATTGAGCAATGCATGCTTGTAAATCAGGTCTCTCATATCTAGAGAATTGGTAAGCTAATAAAATATTAATGAGGCATAACCTGTTACTGTCATGTTTCCTGGAATTTCCCCGGATGTGCCGTATTTCAATATCTCGGCTTTCTTCGCGCCCAATTCTTTTGCGGCAAAAAGAGTAGTTGCGATTGCACCATATCCGCACACTTTCACGTTCAGCTTATTTATTATATTGAAAAATCCCTTTACATCCAGCTTTGAAATATGTTTTAACAATAATTTGTCGGTTTTTATCGTATCTTCCTCTTCCATTCTCCTCGACAGGTCGGAGCTCCCTATTAATTTCCAGTCCTTCCCCTTCTTCATCCATTTCGCAACAGATTTGCCAACAGTTCTGCAACTCTCAAGGAATGCGTCGTCCGGTATCTGGTTGTTTACGACAATCGGCACCATGTTTACAGAACCGAATTTATGCAACAGGAAAGGCAATTGAACCTCGATGGAAAATTCGTCCTCGTGCGGTATTGCATCGAACTCGATAAGTGGCGTTTCTTTCATCAGCTTGTCGGCAAACGAATTGTCAACGACGGCTTCGCCTATCGGTGTCTTCCACAGACTGTTTTTCATCAGTGCAAAATCCGATCCGAATGCGGAGTGGTTGCTGCCGATGATTATGAAATTCGATTTTGTCATGTTGACATATGCGTGGGCCGCTATCTGGCCGGATAATGAGTACTCGGAATGCGGCACCAGCCTTACCAACGCATCGGTTTTTTTAGATTTCACCACCGCATTCCTGAAATAGAAGTCCAGCTGCTTTCTGAGCATGTTAGAGTCTATCTCGTAGAACGTTCCGGCTGATATAGGCGGTCTAAGAAACATACCATCAATTGAATTTTATCCGTGAAGAATTAATCTTTTAAAGTATTCTGCAAGATATATATATTAAAGTAAATGGATAACTATAAATAGTGAGCAACGAGTAAAATTAAATAAGGTCTGATAAATTTGGCGTTAAAACAAAAGCTTGGTCCGAAGATGTTTTTCAGGATTAAGCCCGTTAAGATGCTGACCGCATTAAAAGTCGGACCCAAATACGCTACGATTATCGCAAAAGAGACAGATTGCACCTATTCCCACACCGTGAAGATTTTGGATTTGTTCAATGATTATGGATTGGTTGATTTCGAGAAAAAAGGAAGAATAAAAATAGTAAAATTGACAGAATTCGGCGATGAGGTGGCGAAAGGGATGGATACCATACTTACAAAACTCAGCAAGGTAAAAGATAAATTAAGCTAAAACAAATGATACTTATGCCAGCTAAAAAAGAAGACCCACAAATGTATGGTCACTACAGGGGAAAACCTCTCATGATGTTGGGAGTAGTTCTATTCCTGATAGGTATCCTCAGATTCTACAATGTAGACTGGAATACCGTGCTGATGGTAATAGGAGCTCTCCTGATACTCAAGGGCATTTGGGTAAAAGCGAAAAGCAAATAAAGTTATTGTTACAATAAATTTCGCATTGAATAGAGGTCGATTTAATGGCAAAAGGAAAAGCGAAACTTGTAAAGAAGTACAGATTTCTTTTGAAAAAAAATAATGCTAAAGAGCCCGAGATACGGGAAGTCGATCGCAAGCTCAGTGAGGATGTCGCTGAAAGTGAAGAAGGGCTGTATATAGAAAAGGAAGAAGACGCAGGCGAAGAACCCTATCCGGAGATAGAAGAGGACTTGGGGCACGAAGACAATTCCGAAGAAGAGTAATTCAGCTCAACAGTTCCAGATTTTTCATGCCTTTAACAAACCATTCTTTTAGTTGCTCTTCTGTATAAAGTTCATATTCCCTGGCAAGATATCTTGCATGACCGGACAGTCTGTCGACTATAGGTGCTGGCACGCCGGCCGATATCAACTGTGTTTTGAAGAATTTTCTAAGTGAATGCGGGTGCAGGCCGTATCTCTTCCCTTCCTTCTTGCTAACCTTCTTGAATACATTGTTCAAGATAAACTGCAGGTTCTGGTAACTCATCTGCGTTCCTTCGTTTGTTGCAAACACATGCGAATCATCCGTTATCTGGTGGCCGTTATTCTTTCTAGCTTCCAGATAAGACTGAAGAACCTGTTTGGCCTCGTTTGATATGAAGGTCGTTCTAGATTTTCTCTCCTTTGCCGTAAGGCCTTTTATTCTGATTACCGAAGGTTCGGAATTGAGATTAACGTCGGAGATTTTCAGATTTCTCAGTTCGCCTATCCTTAGACCCGATGATGTGAGCAAAAGTATTATGGTCTTTGTTCTCAGGCTGCAGCTGGCCAGTATTTTTTTCAGGTCTTCTGTTGACGGCAAGGTGTCCTCGTGTATATTGTAAACTTTAATCGGGACAGTCCTTGTAAGGTCTATGCCATTTGATGAAAGGAATTTTTTTATTGATGCCGCCCATGCGCCCACAGTCTTCGGTGCCATATTCTTGTTGGCAAGGTTGACTACAAAATCTTTGTGGATTTCATTCGCATCTATGGTCTGGCTTTTTATTTTTTCCACAAACTCGTCCAAGTTCTCGATGCTCATGGCCTTTGTGAATGAGACAAGACCTTTCAGGTAAGTTTTTTCCGTATTTTCGCTTCGTGTCAGGAGTTTCAATTCCCCCAGCATCTTTTGGACCGATTTGAACTGCGTTATCTCTTGGATTTCCATGGTAATCATATGGTCAATTAGAAATTAATTCGACTTTCAAACTCTTATCCCTCATTCCTGTCGCATTTTGCCCTATATTCGCACATGTTGCACATCCATAAGGTGTCCTTTGATCGTTTTGCTTCATCTATTGGAAGCACGTCCTTTGTGAGGAGCTCGTGCAACGCCTTGAACCTGTTCAGGATATCCAAGCTGTGCCTTTCATCGTAACTGATTTCAAACGCCCTTGTCTTAAGATTATTCTTATCGACATACAAAATCACCCCGTCCTTTATTCCTGTGGCATGCATGTAGAATTGCAGCTGCATGACATGGTTCTTGTTGGGCTTTGAAGCGGAATTTACATCCCTGATTGATTTGACTTCTATAATAATTTTTCTCCCGTCTTCTTTCAGAACAATGATGTCATCCAATCTCCCGGAAATCACAAAGTCCTTCTTCTCCATCTTAAACGGCAACTCGGATTCAAGGAACGATATGGAATCGGCGTTCTTCTCGTTTTTGAAAACCTGCATAATGAACTCGTGAAGTATGTTTCCTATTTCGAATATCTTTAATTTGTCAGGCTCAATCTCCAGCGGATATTTGTATGAATACCACACCTTCCTGATGCAACCTCCTATCTCCGACGGATAATACCTCCCGATTTGTTTTTGTTTCCTTTCCCTTTTCAGGTGGGTCTCGATTAATTTGTCGAAATCTATGATAGAAATCACTTACTATATAGCGTCTCTTCATTTAGATAAAGTTGATTGATGTATATTTCCCCATGCATTTGCAAATAGAGAAATTCACGCATGTCAAGCTAATGAGTTAAAGTTAAATACATTACCGGGCAATTCTCTTACATCAAATATGGCCCAAGAAAAACATAGTACAAAAACAAAAATCAAAAAAAGCTATATTGTCATAGCGATTCTGGCGATAATCGTGATTGGCGGTTTGGCATATTTGCAGTTTGGTGGCATGATGCAAGAAAGGACAGCAAAAGTTGGCAATCTTGTTACAGTAAATTATATCGGCAGTTTTGAAAACGGCACAGTCTTTGACACATCAATAGAATCTGTTGCGATACAAAAAGGAATAGGCGATCCTTTAAGGACGTATGAACCGTTGCAGTTCGTCGTCGGAAGCGGCCAATTGATAAAAGGATTTGACAATGCCGTAGTAGGAATGAAAGCGGGAGAAACAAAAAATGTTACACTCCAACCACAAGACGCATATGGCAGTTATAGTCAGGATCTTCTAGTCACGGTTAACGCTTCCAGCATACAAACACAGGGACAATCGCTGGTTGTCGGCGGCAGCGTGACGACAGACACGGGCGCCAAAGGCATCATTACTAAAATCGAAAATGGAAATGCGACTGTGGACTTTAACAGTCCACTTGCAGGAAAAGTATTGAAGTTTCAGATTACCCTGTTAAACATAAAAGGATGATCAGCTGTATTCCCGCCATCTGTGGTTGCACGTTTTGCATTGATAGAATCTTGTAGGAGGCTCGTCCCCGCCGCGGGTCTGCTGCATCGTCCAGTATGCCTCCCTCATGTCGCCGCATTCCGGGCACATCGTGTTGGTAACTGGAAACTCGCTTTCTTCCTTGTCGTCTATAACAACTATTTTTTGGTCTGCCTTATCGTTCTTAACTTCTATTGTAAGCTGATCTGTCAGGGGCTTTTTGATGTCGCATATCCTGCAATGCAGTGACCTGCCATCTTCGTCGTTTTTCACGCGCATCAGGTTGCCGCAGCTGTCGCAAAATTTCATAGAAGAATAGTATGCAATCCGAACTTATAAATGCGTGGCAGCGTTATTCTTCCCATACAATGTTTTTGAACTTGTATTTTGATGTTTTCATTCTTTCAGCGCAACACTTCGACCAGTTTGTCCCTGCTTGACAGTCCCTTCACTATTCTTATTCCAGATCTGTTGACATTGAAATGTTTCGAGAGGATTTCAATCAATCTCAGATTGGCCTTTCCTTTGTCTGCGACCGCATCTACTTTTATTTTATACATGCCTTCACCAAGTTTCACGATTTCCGCTTTCTTCGAGCTGGGTACGACTTTGACAGTCAAAAGCATAATTTTATTAATATGCTAGGCGAAATTAAAGGAAGGTTGATATGGAAGGGTATTGTTTGAAATGCAGGCAGAAAAGGGAAATGAAGAATGATCAAGAGACCACTACGGCCAAAGGACTGAGAATGGTCAAAGGCCAGTGCAGCATTTGCAGTACGAATATGTCAAAGATACTGGGCAAGTAGCGTCTGTCTTCTCTATGAAACTCGTTGGAATATTTCCCTTTCCTTTTCAATTGTCAAACCAGTTTCACGCTCAATAATCTCTGCAGGTATCGTGTCCATCCATGATGCGGTTTTCTGAAGATCATCAAGATTAATGGTTTGCGCCCATCCCAAGTACATCTGTTGATGGTTTGTGTACCTTTCCACATCTCTCCAGCTTTTTACGCAGTACAAATCACCATTTCCAAATACAACTATCCTTTTGCTGTCCAATCCACAATAATCCCCCTTTCCACAACGGAAATATGTTACTTCTTTCCCCCTTTGAGAAATGCCATTCAACCCGTCAAAGTCTAGCTCAACACCTATCATCCATATAGCCCTATTCAAGTCTTCTGTGGCTGGCGCTAGTTTGTAAAAGGACGGCATAACAATCAATTCACGATAAAGCTTTAAAGCGTCAATGCGCAACAGTTAAAAGCTTCGATACATCATGCTAATTAATGGAAATGTTGCCGGAAGTCGTTTATCACGGGGAGGCCCTATTCATTAGGAGATTTCTGAACGATCTTCTCCCGAATATGCTCACAGAGGCGGTCGACATGTTCGGAAATAAGCTCAATGGAAACACCCAGCTCGGGAGATACGGGCATACATATTTCGGGAACATCCATCTGGTAAGAGAACAAAGGGAACTGGCTTGGTGGTTTGAACATTATATGAATGTCGGAAAGACACGTGGCCTCATTCCAGACCAGCTCCTTATTTATGAGATTGATCCGGGAAAAGTCAAGTTAAGGACACCAGTATCAAGCTTTGGAACTTTATGCGCAGACGAAGTGCCGACCGATGCCATTAATATTGTAATATCGATAGCATTAGACACCGCGGCGATCGACCAATACGAGATAGACGGATCTTACAATAAAGAGAGAATCAGAGCCGTGCTGTCTGACCCGAGGCGCTATTCCGTCAGAGACGTGGCAAGGGTCGCATAATTTAATATTGATCACAACTTCAATCTTAATATCTCACCGAACAAAATTATTTTATGGACATACCCAAGCTGGTGGCGACTATCGCTGTCTGCCTGTTGATTGGTGCATTGGGATCCGTGTTCACAGCGCCTTCTATAGGAACATGGTACGCTTCAATAAACAAGCCGTCGTTCAATCCGCCCAACTGGATATTCGGTCCTGTGTGGATAATGCTGTTCTTATTGATGGGTGTGTCGGCGTATCTCGTGTGGGAGAAATGCCTTCAGCAGAAAAAGGCGGTAAACGCATTGTATGTTTTCGGCGCGCAGCTTGCCCTCAATTTCCTCTGGTCCGTACTGTTCTTCGGACTGCACAAGCCGCTGTACGCATTGATCGAGATAAGCGCATTGTGGGCGGCGATAGCTATGACGATAATGGAATTCCGCAAGTATTCCAGGACGGCTTCGATGATGCTTCTGCCATACTTGGCGTGGGTCACATTCGCCGCTGTTCTCAACTATGCAATTGTCGTGCTGAACTGACGTCAATGATTTTTAAAGATTGGTTTCAAGCTATTCAAGAGAACAATGTGGGAAATGCATTATAGTTTCTACATAGGCGGTAAGTCGGAACAGGTGATGGAAGTAGAAGCTTCCGGGCAACATATTTCATCGGTTACGATAACATGGAACGACAATGGCGACAGGAAGTTCAATTGCTACGAGTTTTACATGGAAACACCGAAAAGATTCCTATACCACAAGGGGACTTGCGAAGAATGGCCCAGCAACAGATCCAGGATATACGACAGGCACATCGATGCATTGAATGAGCTTGGCATGCAAGTGCCGGATTTGGCAGACAGTCTGAAGGCATGCATCGAATTGATGAGGGTGCCCGGGTCGGCATACAAGAATGATAAATAGCATGATTAAACCCAGAATGCAGTGCACGATAAATTATTTAAAACTTGTTTTCATTCCAATTATTGACGAGTATGATGGTGCCTACGGGAAAGCTGACGGTTGACTACACAATTCGTGAAGGAAGGAGAGACATTCCTTTCACAGTCGATGTGGACTATAGAATCCGCGTTGAGGACGACGGCGTGCTGAAGTTGTATTTACATTCTACCAGCCACGAATGAAAAGATTGTAAGAAAAGAAATTTAAATCGTTAAATTTATAACAAGCAATACAACTATTATGGTACATGCTAATGGAAAGTTAAAAGTGGTTGTATTGACACCTAAAGACAGGAAATTACTGGAAGGTATAAACAGATCCCTCGAAGACATCAGAAAAGGAAGAATAAAACCATTCTTGGCAAAGGAATTGCGAAGACATAAGTAATTAGCTATATTTTCTTTTGATGTCAGAAACACGATGCCTGTTTAACGAATACAGACATTGTAAATAATCTACTTTACCAGAAAATGTATCAGATTAGATGTTTTCCAGTTTTATTAGCGAATTCGGTTACAAGTTTAATAATTTCTTCCATTTTTCTTGGGTTCAAAGAAATTTGTTGACCATAACTAGTTGGTTTTGATAAAATGAAACCGTGTTTGATTAGTTTTTTTGCCATTTCAATATAATCACCCCGTAGATGGTTTTGTACCCCCTTCGCAACATTTTCTATAGCAGTATGTTTACCACCCCAAATCCTTCTGATATGTAATTTCCAAAGGATGTGAGATTTTATATCGTCCAACGGTAAAGAAACCATAAAATTTATATGTTTTACTTAATTTAAAGGTTTATATCAGTATACTTTGGTGGTATAGAAAGAAAAACTTTATATATAACCTTTCACAAATATTTTTAAATGTCTTTAGGAACCATTTACCCTAACCTATATAAAGGTAACGCGAAAGATAAATCAGTTTTACTCGAATATCTAGGTGAACACCCGATGTTAAGAATTTTAGATTTTTTGATAGAGAATAAAATATTCGATTACTCAAAAAAGCAAATTGCGGAAGAAACAGGATTATCGAAAGTAACGTTTCTGAAATACTTTAAAAAGTTAGAGGAACTTGGATTGGTATCAATAACTAGAAAATTTGGAAAAACAAAATTATACACATTAAACGAGTCAAATCCTTTAACAAAGCAATTCATAACCATGAGCTTAGCTCTAGCCAATTACGCTGCCAAACAAATGGCAGGAAAGATGCCTGTAGAAGTCAAGCGTAGAAAGTAAGAGTTGAAGAGATTTAAAGATTGGCATCTATTAGCAAATATGTCAGAAAGCCGCGAACGTTATTTTCTGCCTAGAGCCTTGATAGAATCAGGTTTAGCGCCAGTTTTTGACAGACATGACATTGAATACAGAAAAGCGATTTCGGGCGGGAAATTAGCCTATGTTATGATACTAGACGGGCTGGAGGGTGTGGGTAGTATTTTCCGGCCAACCCAGTTTTCATAGTCTACTTTATTTCCTACGTCTTAGAATGTAATACTTAAATATAGGTAATACGAAATATCTGGTATGAAAATACATATGGAAAAGGTGCTTAGGGTAAGTCCTAAGAGCCAAATAGTGTTGAGAAAGGAATTTAGAAAAGCTACGGGAATACAGCCCGGGACTGTTATCAGGGAACGTCTAGAAGGGAACAAGATAATCATAGAAAAATTGGATGTAGAAAAGGAAATGGAGAAAGTAGAGAAGATAGCCGGTATGATAGGCAAGAAGTGGCCCAAAGGATTGTCCGCAGTACAGGCGATTAGAGAAGAGCGCAGATAGGCATGAGAGTTACAATAGACTCTTCATTTTTTGTAAGTTTGCTCCTGAATGGAGAAAAGAACCATAAGAAAGCCGCGGAAATTTTCAGAGAGCTTATCATGAAAGATTGCGAGAAATTCACGTCTTATCTGGCATTGCCGGAAGTGGTGGGGGCGATAAGGCGACGGACAAACAGCGCAAATCTGGCTTACATGGCTGAAGAGACCCTGAAATCATGGATAGGAAATATGATAAGCTTCAAAGAGCTTACAAGCGATCGCATATTTTCGGCGGTTGAAGCGACTGTCAAATTTGAAATAAGGGGAGCGGATGCCATTTTTGTATCTTTGAACGAGGAAACTGATTCGGAATTGCTGACTTTTGACGATGAATTAAAGAAAAAAATAAAAGGCAAGGTAAGATTGTTCAAGGTGAGCGGGTGAAAATTGCATAGATAGGTGACTACATTGATAATGTATGTTATCTCTGAGGAAAAGAGCTTAAATTTTTTTTGAATATTGTTAATTTACGACTAATTTTTCCATTACTTATTTATAAACTTAGGAATTTTTCTATTTCATTAAAAAATATTGTATTAGCTTTATTTTCTAAAAGGAATTTTAATATGTATAGGTCAGAAAAGACAAAAACTGATTTTACATCCCATTCATTTTTGTTACTTAGATCATAATAATCGAGTACAGATTCTAAATTTCTTCTAATATAATCCTCCTTAGTTTTCAATTTTGATATTTCACCTTCTTCTTTAGTGAAATTTTTTATATCCGATATTATTTCCATTGAACCAAATCTAATATTGATGTTTTTAGCTTCCCATAAAATAATGGTTTTAGATTTAGGGTGATACGATATTACATCTATTTGACCAGGGCAATATTCCTTTACTTTTGATAAACACTTGTCGTTTTGACCTATATTTTGACATACATTCTTATCGATTTTATCAGTATTTTTTTTAATTCTTTCGTATACAAGATTTTCAAAGTCTGAAGACAGCTTTTGCTTTCTCCATTCCAGACTTTCTTGTAATTCCTTTGGAAAATCAGTATTAACCGCATATGGCCAATTACCATCAATTAATAAATTGAGGACCATTTCAGAACATTTAATAACACTAGCAATGCCAAATATAATATCATTATCAATTTTTATGAAAGGTTTAATTGTAAGCCTGTTATCACGAGTAGATATCTTACCATATCTATACGGTTGTGCAAAGTTCTCTTTTGAGACGGTAGAAAAATTTAAAATATCACGGATTATACTTTTTTCTATATTTGTTTCTTTATTTAGGAAATCAACTAGACTATCTTGATCCATCTCTATAATATGATTTTTAAGCCTGTCGTTTAGAAATGTTATTTTATTTAAGATAATACCATATTCTATTAAATTAAAACCAAAATATTTTTTGATGTTTATATTAATTTGATTTAATTCCTTTTGTTTTGTTATTATTCCACTTGTCTCTTCAACTACCGATTCTTCAGTTTTATTCATTATTTTATGATTATTCAAATCTTGTTCATTTACATTTTGTAACGAATTTTCGAAGAATTTATTAAACGGGCTATTTTCTATAATAAGTCTAAATTCTAAACGGTTTTTAGTGTCTATGTTTAAGTTTATATTGAGTATACCAAGTTCTGATATATAATATAAATAATCACTAATCTGAGAAAATTCTAGAATTTTCGAAGCCACCGGTATTAGAGTTTCCCATTCTTCAACATTTATTTTCTTATTCCCATTTACATTCCATTCTAAAGCCTTTTCTATTAAAAATCTGCAACTAGGCGAATAAATGCTCAACTTACTTTCAGCATCCTCTATAATATCCAAAGGATTTTTATATAATTTCATTTTACGGTTTAATAGAAATTTTATTCTAGCATATTCTCTTGATATTAGTGATTTTTCATATTCTGAATATGCTAGCTTTACAATAGATTTCAGATTATATTTAGAAAGTTTTTCTTTTAATTCGGACTCAAGTTTTGATACAACATTATTTATTATATTATGAGCATCTGTTTTATTGTAGATACCATCTTTAATATTATTTTCTTTAGCAAAATTTAAAATAAATAATTCTATATCAGATTCGTCAATAATTGTTGGGAAATAAGGGGTATACTCATATTGCATATTAAGAAAATGAGGTACTTTAGATACATTGAATTTAGATTTAAGATCAAGATTTATTACATTTTCGACAAATTTTGAGATATCTTCTTTTTTAACTAAATCATCCATTATTGAAAATAATGGTTTGATAGCTTGGTCTATTTGTTCATCAGGGTTTTCATTTATTTTATTTGGATTAAATATTAAAAGAAATTCACTTTTGTTTTGTGGATTTATACCAACCTTAAAATCGAAATTATCATTGTCTATTAATTTATTTTTCATAGCCCAACTCGAAGGCATCAAATTAATTATCTTATCTTTATTCGATAAGAATAATTTTAGTTTACTTGTTTTTTCTAATATATGAGAATATAACTCTGACAAAAAACTTGCGGTATAAAGTTCTATAATTTTATATTCCTTTTCTTCTGATAGAGTTTCATGATCTATTAAAAAATAGATTTTGGAACTATTTTTGAAGCACCAAAAACTTTTTTGGAATAATTTATTGTATCCATAAAATGTACTTTCGTCTAGTTTTTCAATTTTAAAACTAAAAGGTGGGAAAACTACATAAGGTCTTAAATCCATACATGGTCTAATTTTTATTTTTTGATTCTCCGCATCTGACCATGAATGTGGATATAAAAATATCATTTGGTTATTTTCATGGAAACTTTTAAAACCATTTGAGAAAATTTGATAAAAATCACAAAATGTGAAACTAAATATGTGTTTTTCCATTGAAATGTTTTTTCGTAATATTTTAGTAAAAAATATTAAATCACTTTTTTTGTCATTCAAATCTTCAAATATATAGTTTAAACAAGATTGAGGAATTATGAAAAGATTTTTAGAACTTGTTTTATTTTCAGTTATAATAAAATTAGTAGATAGTGCATCCAATTCACCGAATATAATTAAAAAAATGGGTTCTAAATTACCTTCAAAACATGTTATTTCACCATTAACATCTAATGATATATTAGACTTTTGGAGTTCCAAATTGACTTTTTCGAAGGTATTTTGAATATCGGAGAGCGATTTTTCAAATAAGTTCTGGTCAAATTTATCTTCTATAACTGATATTATGAAAATTTTATCATCATAAGTTATACCTAATTCCAATTTCTCATCCATTTTATTTATTTTAAAATCAGTGACAACTGCTTGGATAGGCACTTGTTCGACTATACTTAATGTAGTATCGTATAAGAGTTTATTATGCAGAACTCTTCTTATGTCATCATTTATGAATTTCTTCAAATCATTGATTATTTTGTAATAAAAAGCGAAAATCAAAAGGTTAGGTAAAATTATTTTATTCTCATAAATTGGTTTGTAAGATATAGCGGAATTTCCATTAAACCAATTTTGATCCGGTGCATTCAAAGTACCAGAAACTGATATATCTGTATTTACTACATTAGAAAATGGACTGCCACTTTCTATTAAAATATTTTTCCAATCAACAACAAAAATCTCATTGGGTAAGTTAAATTTATCGAATTTTGAATAATTATTACTTTGGAGAATGAAATCAATTAAATCATTTTGATATAGTAACAAATTTTCAATTTCATTTAACGGTGAATATTTAAAACTCGCTTTATAACTATCTTCTAATAGATAAAATGTAGAAAAAATTCTCTTAATAAGATTATCTGGAAATTCTAGATCGGATGGGAAATATTTAAGATGTTTATCTGAGAGAAAAATCTCTCTTCTGTCTTTTAGTGGTATAGGTGTCCAATCTTCACGTATAAACCAATCTAGCAAATTAGTTTGAGTTAATATATCTCGAATTACATCTTGACTTACTTTATTATTTTTGAATTCTGTATCTTCTAGAGACAAAATTGTTTGAATTAGAAATTCGAATCTAGATTGATATACTTCATTTCCAGGTAAAATAGATGTGGCTGATAACCAATAAAGAAGATCATTTTTATTATATTTAGAAACGGTTTTTTGAATAAATTTTATTACATCATTCAATTTATTGTTCATAAGATGAATATGAAAGTTTTAAATTAATATAAAATTTCATTAGGTCACGCAAATAACCTCAGAGATAATACAGTTTATCTCAAATGTTGCGGTGGAGAATATATATTTGAGTGATTATCTCGGTTTCTAGTATGTGCATCTAAGTACATTCCCAATAACCCGCCACCAATGGTAGCAAGTGATCCACCAAACATAATTAATGAAGCTTCTATTTCTGAGATTTTACTTCCTCGTGAGATAATATAACCTTCTGTTATTAAAAATGGGATTATCGCACCAATGACAGGATACCATTCTTTTAATCAATAAGCCATAATTTTATATAAATTCAAAAATATTTAACTCTCTTATTTATCTTCTGCAGAATATATGTTAGAGTGAATTAATCACTTCTCTTTTCTTTATCGTATTCCAATACGGACTTCTGTTTATAACCTAAAAACCTTGGATACAATCTCATAACACCATATGCAAAAACATTGACAGCCGCATACCCCCAATTTCCTTTGATAGATTCAACAACTATACCCCCATTAGAAAACCCAAGCAACATATTTCTAGAAGTATGGAATATGGGATGCTCTTCAAAATATTGGGGATAAAACCCTACTACCAAATCAAAAAGTCTAGCAGGCACTTCTCGTATCCTTTCGCGAATTTGCATATTTACATTTCCAATCAAAAGTATATAAAGTAAAGTATTTATATTCTACATCACATATATCCGTGAGTATAATATACTAGATTCTATGTTATCTATTAGTTGTAAAAGAAGTTAAAACATGTCTAAATACCTACGGATATACCCTATTTTGGCTATTTCATATAAAAATAAAACATATACTATATTATATATATGAGAGTGAATTAATTTTAAGAAAAGTGAGCGATTATCTATTATATAGTAGAAAATATAAATCATATAACAATTGTTTGTGTGGCATCTTTGGCTAGTGAGAGATGCCATAAGAGATAATTAAGTATGGTCTATATAATATAAATAAAAAAAGAGGTGAGAATTAATATATGTAAAAGTAACTGTGTGATACGTATCACATTCCAGCGAAATCTTTTATCTCCAGTTAGAGAAAGTGAGGGTTTGATGTAAAAACATCGAAAAGGAGAATAGTGAGAAATGAATGAAAAAACACAATGTGAGTTGTGATCGAAAAGCTTATTTGTGTGAAATACTATAAAATAATATGGTTTTCGACTGGCTCAAGCGATTGATTCAAAATCAATCAATCAATCAATCAGATGAATCAATCAATCAATCAATCAGTGATATACGTCTTCAGAAAGATTCTCTTGAACTTGGTATGGCAGCTGGCTATGCAGGCCACTCACTCAAATCTCTCGAGTCCGCAATGGAACGTCTAGAATCATCCGTCATTACCAAACAATGGGCCGAAGCCTATCTTTTACCCTTCCTCAAATCAATAGACGATAATGAACAAAGGCGATTCGAAACTTTACTGTCTTTACTTAATTATCTCAAAGGTACTTCTGTTTATATTAAAGGAAGTTGGAGAGATAAGTTATTCAGATCTCTATAAGCGTATGGGCATGGAAAGCGAAGATGGTCTAAGAGGATTTCTGTCTGTAGTCGACCAAAAAACAGGCATGATAGAGCGATTTGAAAAAGAAGGAAACAGAAAGAAATGGGTCAGGCTTAAAAAGGCTCAAAATGATTCAATTCCTGCTCAATCACTCAATCAATCAGGCATTTTTGATGAGTCTAGACAGTCAAACGATCAAACAAACGCTTAGATATACCCGGATACATCCTAAGAAAGAAAGTAGAAAGGGAGCTAGTAAACCTAATTGCTCCACTTCGCCTTGCAATGAGGGCAAATTTCTAATTTTTCGAAAACACCCGCTTTAACAAACTCGTGGCATTTTCTGCAAGGTACGTTAACCTTTGCTATGAATTGACTGAACTTCGACATTATTTTCACCCCTTAGAGGAAAGACCGATCGAACGTAGAATATAATATAGCGTTTGAAGTATATAAATCTGCTATTTATCTGAGAGATAAAAATAATTCTATTTCATATTTCTGACGGCTTCAATCTTTTCTTTCACTTTCAGATATCTGAGTATGCCTCTCAAATCCCTTCCGGGTTTCAACTTGACCATATTAAGATTGAACGGGGGCACCATGTCCACGGTTACGAACTCTGTCAGATGCCTTTCTATCAGCCTGGCAACTGTAGTCCTGTGCATATCAACCAGTTTGCCTATTTGGGTCAGCCAAATGCCGGCATTTCCAGCCTGCTCTACGGCTTTTAGGATTTTAATCAGCTTTTCCAGCGTCTTTTCCTTCATGATAAAACCTCACGCTCTACCCCGTGCAATTCTCACTCTATAATTGGAATTTTGCAAATTTATAAGCATCTAATGGACAAGGTTAAATATTTTCACTGACAAAATCACTTGAGCGAAACATGGAAATAAAGCACATACTCGAAGCCCAACAATTTAATAGGGATTGGTTGGAAAACGAGCTCTTCCCGGATACGGAAAAAATGAGAGAGGTTGCAGATAGTGGCGGTTCTAATCTTTTAAAGGGGAGAAGAGTAATTACATTTTTCTATGAGCCCAGCACGCGTACACGCGCATCTTTTGAAATAGCAACGAAATTGCTTGGCGGAGATGTAATCTTTTCAACGGAGAATGCAAAAGAGTTTTCATCGGCTGCGAGGGGTGAGAGCATAGAAGATACAGTAAGAGTGCTTTGCGGTTTTGGTCCACACGCCATTGTACTAAGGTCCGATGAAGAAGGAATGGCAAAAAGAGCAGCGGATTATTCCTCAGTGCCGATCATAAATGCCGGCGATGGTACCGGTCAGCATCCTACACAGGCCTTATTGGATATCTACACGATTAAGAAAGAACTCGGCGAAGTAGACGGGATAGAGATTGCTATGGTTGGCGATCTGGCCCGAGGTCGCACTGTCCGCTCGCTATCTTATTTGCTGGGTAAATTTTCAGGCGTAAAGATTTATTTCGTTTCGCCAGAGGTAGCCAGAATGAGGGATGACATTAAAGATTATCTGCGAAAACACAATGTTGAATTTACCGAATCGCACGATTTAAGAGAAGTTGCTTCTAAAGTTGATGTGGTTTATCAGACCAGGACACAGAAAGAACGCGGCAATCTTCTTGAGAGATATGAAAATATACCCGGTTTCTATATCGTTAACAAAGAAGTTCTAGGTTTGATGAAAGAGCGTTCAATCGTTATGCACCCTCTGCCTCGTAATTCGGAAATATCCCCAGAAGTGGATCCAGATCCAAGAGCGGCTTATTTCAGACAGGCTCAAAATGGACTTTATGTTCACATGGCCTTGCTGCATTACGTTACAAGTTCTTAGAAAACCCTATCGTCTCTTCTTTTTTTTCGCCCTGCAGTCCTTGCACAGCCAGAGATAACCAGTCTTGAATAATTTTCCAACGCTTTTTACAGAACCTGAACAACTATCACATTTAATGTGCACAAATTATAATTTCAATTCCAAGAATATAAAGATAAAATTATTTTACGATAACACTTTTCTCAGTTACAGCCACCATCCCGTTGCTTTCTTCCTTCAACGGCGGGAATTCTATTATCGCCTCCGACTGCAAAAGTTGCTTCAATGCCATGTCTATCTTCAAAGGGGATATGCCGCTTATCCATCTTCTAGTAAATGGCAGTTGCTCAAAGTCGCCTTTTGCCAGTTCCAGAAGCTTCCTCGCTTCCCACATCCTCACAGGAGAATCGCTGTTGTATTGGAATATCTCTGCCGGCGACGATTCAACAACAAGACCGCTGCCGTCTGTTACAAACACTTCCATCGCGTAGACCTTGCCGGCTTCTATCTCGTCTTTCATGGAATTCTTCCCGTTTGGTATCGACGGGGATTCATGCTGGCTGTATCTGTCTATCCTATGCCCTGCAAGATTCCTTATGACATTAAATCCAAGCTTGTTGACGGTGTCTTCGCACACCTGGGAAATTTCACACACCTTGGTCCCCGGCACGAACAGCTTCAAGCATTCCTCCAATGCTTTTTTGGAAGCCTCAATCAGGGGATGCGTCTTCTTTCCTATGCAAACCGTGAAAGCCCTGTCGCACAGATACCCGTTGACCTGCACACCGACATCAATTTTCACCATGTCGCCGTCTTTCAACGCAAGCTGGTCATTAATTGAGGGTGTGTAATGCGCTGCAATCTCGTTTATGGAAATATTTACCGGCCATGCAGGCTTCCCGCCAATATCCATTATCCTGCTTTCCACGGCATTGGCGATGTCCAGAACCTTAGCCTTTTCTTTTACGAGTTTCTCGGCGAATCCCAATGCGTCTTCTGTAAGCAGAAACGCCTTTTCATACGATTTCAATTCGTCTTTTTCCATCTTCATCATTTATAAAATAGAATTTAAATGATAATCTATGATTCTGAAGTTAAATTGGACGTTGATTTTCTTGGTCATAGCCGTGCTTGTCTTCCTTTTGCAGTCAATAAATATTTTCGATTTTGATCCGTTGGCGTTCACGCCATCTCTGGCTTTCGTGCACCCGTGGACATTCATCACTTCGATGTTTCTGCATGCAGACACCTCCCACATTTTTTTCAACATGTTTGCTCTGGTCATGTTTGGTTTGCCGCTGGAGAAAAAAATAGGGTCGAAGAAATTCTTGATGATATTTTTCATTTCTGGAATAGCAGGGGGAATAGGGTATATGGTCACCGCACAGGACCTGTCAATACCGGCGATTGGAATGAGCGGCGCAATTTACGGGATAATGGGAACTTTGGCTTTGCTGATGCCCGGGTCGCTTGTGTTTGTGGGAGGTTTCGCGCCAATGCCTATGATAGTCGCGGTTTTCTTCTGGGGTATGTTAGAATTTCTTGGATTGTTTTCGCCCGGTGTCATAGCAAGAGGGGCGCATCTGGGCGGTTTGTTCACTGGCGTGCTTTACGGAATCTATCTGCGCATTAAGGAAGCCAAGAGCAAACCAAAGGAAGACAAAATCGAGTTGACCGGATACGCCGATTGGGAGCGTTAATTATTTAACTGTATTAGTATAATATGAAATTAGTATGCCGTCAAAAATCTTAGCCTGCAATTATAATATTGTACTAGTTTTGGCTAAGATGATTTGTTCATCTCCAATATGCTAATTTGGGATGATTCCTCTTTTCAATTCTTCCGGATGACCTAAAAACCAATTCCTTTGCACAGGTTCTCGATTGAGATAGGATAGCAGGCATCATCCCCCTAAGACCATCATAACTCAATCTAATCCTCAACTATCCCTCAAAAATTATTGCATTTATCGTGATAAATATGAGTAGCAAAAGATGGGTGAGGCTTGTATTGACAAAATACAGGATGAGTAGGAACAGAAAATGATTACTACTGTCTTCTTCTCAGGCGTCTTCTTTCTCTTATTCTCTGCTTCTTAGTTTTTCTTCTTCGTCTTCTTTTTTCTCCGGCTGCCATAATTAATATTGCCCTTTTAAGTTAATCTTCTTTGTTAAGTGTGCCAGCTTGATGTTCATATTGATGCGGACTTACTGGATCGTCTCTATGAATGCCTTCTACGAGTTCTCTTACAGTCGCACGTTGTCTTCCCGAAAGTCTTGAAAATGGAACAGGTAGAGGATAAACACCTTTAACAGGAACAAAGTTTCCGATGGTATTTATTCCAGGTGGGGTGACAGGTCCCAACATCGACTCGTAACTTTCCACCGGATCTTCATATGTGCCAATCCCATCACGATTAACATTTTGTCGATAACCTGACAATTTTTGATCCGATGTCTTTACTGGTAGACGAGAAACTGCTTTCTCCACAGGCAAGCCTGTTGATAATACAAGTGCTACAGTTTCATTTATTTCAGAATCTCTATATCCACGCTTCCTAAGCGCGTCTTCAATATTCTTTTCTTGTTTGACTTGAGCTGCATAATCGAGTTGTCTCTTAGATATATCCCCTTTATTATGCGTACCGTTTAAATGATATACAACATTCCCCGTGGCCAATTTAACCTAATTTCTCTATAGCAAAACATATTTAAATTCTTTTTAATTTACCGCCTTTACTTGAAAATAATTCCAGTTTCCTTAGACCACAATAACAAATCCAATTCATCCAATTCAATGCCGATTTTCTCTGCAAAGTTCTTCATCTTCTCCTCAATTTCCAGATATTTTTTCTTTGTCAGAGAATTGGGTATTTCACCAATCACGCCAAGTTCCTTGAGGTTTTTCAAAATGTGCACGTCAAGAATAGCAAGATGGTTTTTACTAAGGCCGACATTTCTGATGAAGTGTGAAGACTCTTTCATCCCAATCCCCTTGACATTTTCCAGCAGCCATTCGCGAAATGCAACGGGGTCATCCTTGATTTCGGCAAGTTTCCCCCTCACGTTCAGTTTCCCGTCTTCTAAAAATAATTTCCTGGCCCCAACCAAGTACCTGCTTTTCTTGTCACTGAATCTCACGGTCTGTATAAACGGTCTTATCGTTTCTGCGTCGCCTTTGATCAAAAGATTATTCCTTTCCAATGATTGTATCGCGTTCCAGCTTGTTGTGGCTTTCGATTGCGGTGTCAATATGCAGAACGCAAGTTCGCTGAACACCTTTTCATCAGGTCGGTCAAGCACAGTTTTGAATTCCTCCAACCTTTTTTTAATTTCCGATTTCCTTTCCTGGTAGGTCTCCATCAATTCCTTTATCATTTATTTCCCCTGAAAAATCTTATTATAAAGTCCCATAAAAGTTTTCTGATGTAGAGGTATTGCGAATTGAAGAACGCCATGAAAAGAAGCAGCGCCGCGCCGATGACTTCTGTCACGATAAAGTACCCGCTGAATGAAACGCCGAACCCGCATGTGCTTAGAAACGCGTAATTTTTCAGTGGATATAAGAACGGTACGCTGTCATGCAGGTCCTCCACCAGGTGGAGCATTATGCCAAGCGTGACGGCAAATGCCAGTTTTTTGTTTTTGGTTATCGCGTATGTCAATAGACCGGCCAGCGGAAAGAAGAATATAGTGTGTGCGATAAATCTTGAACACGGGGCAATTCCCAGGAAAAACAGGCTCTTGTCTATTATGTCTGGTAAAAGCACCCCCAGAATCATGCCGCTTAATGGCATGTATATCAATCCTGCAATGAATGCCGTTATGCCTATGTGTCCCAATAGTAGCATGAAATCCTTCTTTGAAATTTAAAACACAACAATTAAAACTTCACTCTTGCTCGACAAAGGCAATAATCTTATCCACTATCTCATCTATACCAGCATTGCCATCGCTAATTACAAGGTCGGCATCGTCTTTTTGGTCGAAGTAGTCAAACCCGTATATCTCTTTCCACCTCTTCCTTTCTATTCTCTGGCGTTCCTGTATGCCTTTCAGCGCAGTCTCGTAAGAAATCTTATCCCTTTTGGCTGTTCTTTCAGCCCTGACCACCAGCGGTATGTCAAACCATATTTTATACTTGCTCAAATCCTTAAGAAAATGCACCGACAGCGTCCCTTCAATCAGAATGCCACCCCTTTTGGCGAGTTCTGTCTGCAAACGGTCAATGTTCTTATGCAGTCCCGTGCTTGAACCCAGTTCGGTCTTCCATAAGTCCAATGCGGCTTTTCCTTCATTTTTTTCCTTTGACATGCCTTTGTAGTAAAGCCCGACCGAGAAAAATTTCAGCCCGAGTTTTTGAGCAACCCTCTTGCCGGTGATCGTGGTTCCCGAGCCAGGAGGACCGGATATGACAACAACTCTTTTCATAAAACATATTGTATACGATTTAAAAAAAGATTATAGAAGCTTTATTTCTATGCGGACATCTGCAGGTATGTTGACTCTCATTATCTGTCTGAGTGCCCTGTCGTCGGCCTGGACATCCAGAACACGCTTGTGGATCCTCATTTCCCACTTTTCCCACGTTGCGTTTCCGTGGCCGGTACCGTCACCGCACGGAGTTTTCAATGTCGTTATTCTCATCTTCTTTGTAGGTATTGGTATAGGACCGTGGTAATCAATGCCAAACTTCTTGGCAATCTCCTTGATCTCGCCGGATATCTGATCCAATTCCTGCGGGCTGCTGCCACTTAATTTGATTCTTGCGACTTGCATACTCTCTTAATTACCCCGAAAGGATTTAAATGTTTTTCCGCCTTTAAAAAGTGCAGATTATTTAAGGCGTCCAGAATGTTATTTAGTTAAGGCGAAAAAAATGAGAGGGCTTTGGGTTTTATCTATAATATTCGCTCTTGTCCTTCTCGGTTACAACATGCCATCCGCCTTCTTCCCGCTTTACCTGAGTCAAAACGGGCTGAACAAGTTTCAGACAGGAATAGTGCTAAGCATGCTGCCGTTGATGATAATAATCCTCTCATTCCCGGCAAGTTTTATCATTGAAAGGCTGGGAATAAGCAAAACGATTTCGATTGCAATACTCGGGTATTCGGCGTTCTTGCTCCTCTTATCGTTTGCAACAACATTAGTTCACTTTATTGCCTTGTTCATGCTAATCGGTATAAGCGCGGCGTTGTTTTGGGTCTCTGGAAACACTTATATCTTTCAGCAGAAAAACGTTCCAATGTCAGTGAGCTATTTCTCAATCATTTACATGATACCTTCAGTTATAGCGCCTTTCATAGGGGGCTTTCTAATACAGCAAATCGGTTATCAGAGTCTGTTCCGACTTGGTTCGCTGATAATGCCAGTCGCATTAATAGCTTCCCTTGTTTTCTTGAGAGGCAAAAAGCACAAAGTGGTAAAGGTCTCAATAGACATTAAAAAAATGTTCGGATACATCATACCATTTACCGTAGTGGTTGCCGTCACAAATGTGATGGTTTTTCTTCCATTGTTTTTTGCAGAGCGCGGCCTAAATGAAAGCCAGATAGGGACAATCATCTCAGTGTCATCCATCGCGGCCATTTTATCGTTTATACCCGCAGGCATGTTGATATCCCGTATCGGTGCGAAACTCTCTGCAATATTAGGCTCCATTATAGGAGTTATCACATTTTTGATGTTCATTTTCCTGTCTAACAACTTTGTGGAGATGCTGGTCGGAATATTGCCATTTTCAATCGGATTTAATTTGACGTCACTGGCATTTTTTACGATGATTAGAAAGTTATTTCCGCTCAAGTCGCTTGACGGGTCTGCAAATCAGTTTATGGGAAACTCCGGGCAGTTTCTAGGCAGCATCATGAACGGCTATATATTCCAAAATTTCGGTACCATGGGATTATTCTATTTCAGTTTTTTGCTGACAGTATTTCTAGCACTGTTTTTAATTAAAGTGAAATTCGACTAGATTTACTCGGCCTTGACAACATCGAGAACTATGCCGGCTGCCACTGTCATGCCCATGTCTCTGATTGCAAATCTTGCCAACTGCGGAAACTCGGACTGTTTTTCAATCACCATCGGTTTCAATGGTTTTATCCTGACTCTTGCAGCGTCACCAGTCTTGATAAAATCTGGTTTTTCCTGCACAACTTGTCCCGTCTTCGGGTCGATCTTTGCGATTATTTCTTCAATTGTTCCAGCTACAGCTGCAGTGTGGCAGTGTATTACTGGCGTGTAACCGTTTGTGATTACAGTAGGATGCTGTAAAACTATGATTTGTGCGGTGAATTCTTTTGCAACAGTCGGAGGATTATTAGGGTGACCAACAACATCACCTTTCTTTATTTGCGACTTGTCGACACCTCTTACGTTGAATCCAACGTTGTCACCTGGTGCGGCTTGTGGCAATTGCTGGTGGTGAATTTCAATTGATTTTACCTCACCTGTCACTCCAGATGGTTTGAAAACTATAGTATCATTTAATTTCATTATACCGCTTTCGACTCTGCCAACAGGCACAGTTCCTACACCTGTAATTGAATAGGCGTCTTGTATCGGCAACCTCAATGGTTTGTCAACAGGCTTGGCCGGCTCTTTTACATGTTGGTCCAAAGCTTCTATCAACGATGGTCCGCTATACCATGCCATCTTATCCGATTTTTTGGCGATGTTTTCACCAAGGTAAGCAGACACTGGAATAAATGGCACTTCAGACATCTTGTATCCGATTCCTTGAAGTAGTTTCGTGACTTCGCCTTTCAATTCCTCGAATCTTTTTTGGTCCCAATTTGCGGCATCCATCTTGTTCAAGACAACTATCATCTGGTTTATACCCAATACCTTTAGCAAGAATGCGTGCTCCTTTGTCTGGTCTTGGATTCCTTCGCCGGGCTTGGCCGAAACAACAAGAATTGCGACATCAGCCTGTGAAGCGCCTGTAATCATGTTCTTGACAAAGTCTCTATGTCCCGGTGCGTCAATAATAGTGAAAAACCATTTGTTTGTCTCGAATGGTCTGTGCATAATGTCAATAGTAACGCCTCTTTCCCTTTCTTCCTTGGCTTTGTCCATTACAAAAGCAAATTCAAAAGTTTCTTTCTTCAATTCGGTGGCGGTTTCCTTCAGCTTTCTCATTTCTTCTTCTCTGATGGCGCCTGTATCGTACAAAAGTCGCCCAACTAGGGTAGACTTTCCCGCGTCTACGTGACCCGAAGTCATTATATTGATATGAGGTTTTGTTGGCATCTATTCACCAAATTTACTTAATCTATTATGAGAGATAGATTTAAATAAATTACATTTTAATTGGTTTTCATGACGGATGCAACGAAAGAATTTGAAAGATTACAAGAGCAGTTAACGCAAGCCCAAATAAATTTCAATGTAACCACAGCAACTTACACTATTCCTAAATACCTTAGAGGTGCATATACGACACTAGATAAGGAAAGTGGTTTAGTTTGTGTGCGTCCACTTCAACCAGATTCAGATATACGGATTCCAAGGAGAGATTCTGTTGTTCCCTATGGAAGTTTAGCATCTCCTTTAACTGGTTTAGAGTTGAACATCTACTGTTTTAGAGATTATGACCTTTCCTTCGATATTATATCTTTAGATGTAAAATTACGTGACAAGGAAATAGATTTGTATTTCCGTCGATTATTCAGAGACATGACACAAAAAATAATAGATATGGAAAAGACGATTAAACAAATAACCCAGAGTTTATCTTATAAATTTTCAGTGAAGTATCATTAGACTTCTGGTTGTGGTATATCCTCCGGCAATCCTTTTCTCTTTCTAATCGATCTGACAGTCTCCTCGAACAGGTCTTTTGGCACCCTTTCAAACGAAGTTTCTATCAATGAATAGAATCCTCTTCCGCTTGTAGCCGATTTCAATGTCGCGTCAAATCCGAACATCTCGCTTACAGGGATCTTTGCGGTTATTACTGATGCGCCGCGTTCCTCTTTCATGTCAAGAACCTGGCCCCTTCTATTCTCAACTTCCCTTATAGACTCGCCAATTAATTCGTTGGGTATGTCTATTCTGATAATTTGCCTTGGTTCCAGGAGCTGGGCGCCCGCTATTAACATGGCTTGCCTTATGCCCCATCTGACAGCGGGTCTTATTTGGCCCTCGCCACGGTGCACAGGATCTTCATGCAATTCAGTGTCGAGCAATTTCACTTTCAGTTTGGTGCATGGTTCCCTTGCAAGTGGACCGTCATCCATAACATCTTTGAACGCGTCTTTAATCATTTCGATTACTTCATTTAGGAACTGGACACCCTTTGTCATATCAAGCAAGACGCTCTTATTATGCATGATAATTATACTCTTGGCTTCGTCATAGTCCAAACCGCAACTTTTGAATTTCTGAAACAGTTCTATGTTTTTTCTTTTGATTTCGCCTTCGCTCGGCAAATCGCCGTTTATCATCCCCTGATATACGCCCTCTTCCAACGGTTCGATTTCCAATGTGATCTTGTTGTGTTTGTTCGGAGATTTTCCATCAACTTCCGGCGACTTGTCAAAAACGGTCTCGCGATAAACTACAATAGGCTTGGACATTTCAACATCAATACCCAAATCCCTCAGCTTGTGTTCGACTTTAATTTCCAAGTGCAGCTCACCTAAACCCGAGACAAGATACTCCCCAGTTTCTTCATTGATTTTAACAACCATGGTAGGATCTTCCCTTCCCAGTCTTTTCAATGTCTCAACCAGTTTCGGCAATTCCATCGGATTCTTAGGTTCGATGGATTTTGTAACCACGGGCTCGAACAAATGTTTGATTTCTTCAAATGGTTCTATGGTCTTCCCAACATCGGTAACAGTCTCGCCTGTGAACGCATCTGAGATGCCGACAATACCGACTACATTTCCGGCGGGAATTTCATCTACGGGTATTCTCTGTATGCCTTTGTATACAACCACTTGCTGAAGTTTTTGTTGCTTATTCTGTGTTATAAGAAAAACATCCTTCCCCTTGAAAATCTTTCCTGAGAATATCCTCCCGGTAGCTACAAAACCGACATGAGGATCCGGGACCATCTTGGTTATGATCATTGCCAATGTTCCGTCAGCATTGCACATGAGCATGTCTTTGCCGACGCCTGATTCCAAATCGCCCTTCCAGATTTTTGGAATCCTGTATTTTTGCGCTTGAATAGGATTGGGCAGATGCCTTACAATCATATCAAGAACAACCCGATGCATGGGAGCTTTCTTGACCAACTCATCTTCCTTTTCTTGAATAGTCAGATCGATTACTTCTTTGAATGTCATTCCGGTTTTTTTCAGATAGGGAATTGATATGGCCCATTTTCTATAAGCGGAACCAAAGGCGACAGAACCGTCCAACACATTCACCAGCCATTTCTGTTTGTATTCTTCAGGCGCATATTTTTGTATGTAAATGTTCACGTCTCTGATTACTTCCTCAAATCTTTTCATCATCTGTTCAGGGGTCAACTTCAGTTCGCGAATGAATCTGTCAACCTTGTTAATGAAAAGAACAGGCTTTACATATTCCCTCAATGCCTGCCTTAGAACAGTTTCGGTCTGCGGCATTATTCCTTCTACAGGATCTATAAGCACAATAGTGCCGTCAACCGCGCGCATCGCTCTTGTAACATCTCCGCCAAAATCAACGTGCCCAGGAGTATCCACAAGATTAATCAAATAGTCATTTTCTTCAAATTCATGAACCATCGATACATTGGCACCATAAACAGTCAGCTCTCTTTTTCTTTCTTCAGGATCAAACCATGTAACCATCGCTTTCCCAGACATTTCTTCAGCAATCATACCCGCCCCCGCCATCAAGTTGTCTGTAAGTGTGGTTTTCCCGTGATGGACGTGGCTAGAAGTTGCAATATTCCGAATCCTTTCAGGATATTTCATCACTTCTACAATCCTTTCAGTCATTTCTTTATTTGCCATTTATTTTTCCCTCAAATTATTCTGAAATTGGGATTTAAATCCAAAGTTACAAGCCCGATGATGAAATCTGGACGACAGAAATATTTTATCGGGCGCCCTCAGATTCTTTCTCTACTCTTTCCCTCTCTTTTATGGCATCGCTTTTTGATGCATCATTATTGTAAGTTGCAATGATTTCATCTGTGATTGCATCCACAATGTTCAATTTCTTACCAAATGCTTTCTTAAAAGAAGCTTGCACAATATTTCTTAAAGCCAGATCTACTCTCCTTTGCGGAGATGTAATGACAGCTCTCCTTACGATTATGCCACCGACTTGA
This sequence comes from Candidatus Aenigmatarchaeota archaeon, assembly GCA_016187415.1. Classification (GTDB taxonomy): domain Archaea; phylum Aenigmatarchaeota; class Aenigmatarchaeia; order CG10238-14; family SCSR01; genus JACOWB01. The sequence goes on along the minus strand of JACPJT010000002.1, from coordinate 53,204 downwards.
TACCCCGCTATCTCTTCTCTCGATGCGGCGTTTTCTAGAGCCCTGACAAGAACTTCAACAGGGTTCTTTTGAGTTTTTTCGTAAATTTTGTCAAACGCATCCTTTACAATATTGTAAGTTGCATTGTACCTACCTACAACCCTGCCGGATGTAATAATATGCTTCCTGCCTTTATGTCCGGGCACCATCATTTTTGTTATCAATCTCTCGACCACGTTCATTTTAGACTTGTAAAACTGTTGTTGCGAAAGCCTTCCAGAACTTTTGGGTATAATAGCAGGATTTAAATTGATATAATTTTTTAAGCCAAAATCGTTTACAGTCACACCACTGATATCCCATTTGTCAAATATTTTCAAACTCATTTAATTTACCTCGCCGGCTTTTGTTTTCTTCCAGCCAAAATTTCTTCCAAGTCAATGCCATTGACAGCTACAACTTTGTATTTCAAGCCCCACATGCTGCCAACCGATCCGCCTTGCGATCCGCCTACACCAGCTATCGTTACCTCATCATGCTCGTTTATTTGATCAACAGCTTTGTTACCCGGGACAAATGCAGTTACTTGAACATTATTTTTAATCAGTTGCACTCTCACAGCTTTTATAAGACCAGAAGAAGGCTGTTTCTGTTCTATTGTCCTCTTGCTTATAACAAGTCCCCGTGCCTGTGGTGCCCCACCAAGAGGTTCATCTTGCCATAACTTCATTTTTTTCCTAGTGTAAGTTATCTTTTTCCATCTGAAACGCTTTCTCGTTTTGTGCAATTTTCTAGCTGAAAATTCTCCTGGCATATTTCACCTTATTGTTACCTCGTTTATATCATGATTTCTCTGTAACAATTCTTTATAAATCTTTAAATTCTTACCGTCTCTCCCAATATCCATTGGTTTGTCATTCCTCTCAACGGACAGCTCGAGTATGTTTCTGCCATTTTCATTTTTTAATTTCGTGGCTGTAACACAAGGAATAAGATTTTTCACGAACTTTTCAACATCGCTCGAAAACTCGAATATCTTAACACTTTTTTTGATTAGTCTCTCGGCGTTTTTCACACTGTTGCCATTTCTACCGATGGCTTTTCCAATTTCACCATCATCACTTACAAGATATACGCTACCATTCTCAATCAGGCAGTCCTTGACGCCTGCACCAGTCAAATTCTCGAATAATGTTATGAGGCGTATTGTATCAGTATCTAATGTTACAGGCATGTTATCATTTATTATTTGATTATTATAGTTGATACAGGAAAAGGTTTTCCACAAACAACTCCCAATTCTCTGCTAGTCCCGTCAAATACTTCGAATAGCGATTTTGACACCTTGGCATTGTACTCGAGTTCCCCTCTTATACTAGCTGGGAGATTATTCGCGACGATAATTGCCTTAGGCGCACCAGTTTTTATGTAGTTTATCGATTCATTGTGGCCAATAACTACTTTCTTCGACTTTATTGCAGATTGTATTTCATCTATCAGATTCATTTTTATCTACTCAAGTTAATCGTAAAAAGGATTTAAATATTCAATAACAGTCCTACTCTTTCTCCTCATCTGCTTTAACAATAAGGTCGAACATTCCTGTTCCAGAAGGAGCAACTTGGCCTATCATTACGTTTTCAAAAATTCCCTGCAGATTGTCAACCTCGTTTCTTATTGACGCCCTTACAAGATGCTTGATTGTTTCTTCAAATGCTGCACGTGCAAGAATCGACGTCTTTGCGCCCGCCACGCCATATCTTCCTATGGAATTTACTTCACCGCTAAGCGTCATCATGTCTGACACTAAAATAACATATCTTGTATCGATATCCAATGCCTGCTCTTGCATCGTTTTCAACGCTTCTTTTATGATTACGCTTCTGGCAGCCTCTATCCCCAAAATAGTATAAGTCTCGTGTATGTCATTAGTATAGGTTCTCTTCTCATCCACTTCTTTTATGATAAAAACATCCTTCAGATTGGTTCCTATCGTGTTTATTATCCAATCCTCCCCATCCTTTCTTACTATGGCATTTTTCACGTCTTTTATCCCACCAACATGAATATCAAGAATCTTTTCCTTTACAGTTTGAAGTTCTTTCACATTTTCTATCTTAGGAATCACAATGACTTTGTCATCTTTTGTTTTTACATTGACGTTTTTCAAAAATTCCCTGACAGCCTTTGAAACAGCTTCAATTCTCCTCTTATCTATAACCTCGAATTCAATTGAATTTTCATTTAGGTTAAGCGAAATCCTTTTGGTCACATTCAATATCTTTTTTTCCACCACATCCTCTGCCAATTTCGCAGCTTCGGTCGCATTGTTGAATTCCTTTTTCAGATATATGGTCATCATAGGTGTTTCTGGTTCCTTCTTTGCGTCGAAAATTTCTATAAGTCTTGGCAGGCCGTAAGTGACTTTGATGCCAGCCGTACCGGCAAAATGATAAGTACGCATTGTCATCTGTGTCGATGGTTCGGATATACTTTGTGCGGCAATAATACCAATTCCTTCACCCGGCTCAAATATGCTTTGCTGATAAACTTTCTTAACTTCTTCAATAAGTTTCTCTTTCTTTTCCTTGCTCAACTTCTTCTCGCGGCTAACCTGTTCTATTTCTTCGACAAGCCTGCTCGGCAATCCTGATTCAGAGTTTGTCTGCGATTGTTCTGACATCTATACCTACCTTTTGAACTTTTGAAGGATCTAAGCCGTCCTCACCCGGCAAAAATTGTATTACCCTATTTGCGCTATCCCTTACCGTGCCGTCATATTCTATTTTCAAGTCTTGCATGGCACCCACCAGTCTTCTTTCCATATAACCACTGTGTCTAGTCTTTAGTGATTTATCCATCAGAGATTCTCTACTGTTAATTGCATCAAAGAAGAATTCAAACGGATTAATGCCATCTTTGAATCCCCTGCTAACAAAACCAGTCGCTTCTAGACCGACAGTGCCTCTCTTGAAATGAGGGAATGTCCTCTGATAATAACCCCTCTCAATTCTTTCACCCATAACCATTTCTTGTCCTACAAGTGCGGCAGTTTGCGTCATATTGACCAAAGAACCTCGAGCACCGCTCTTAACCATAGCCAGCGTAGGATTTTCTTTGACGTGCCTCTCTAAAACTTTCTGTGCTTCATTGACACCGTTTCTCAAAATGGTCTTAACCATATGGTTCAAGCTTTCTTTAGGCGATCTGCCCACAAGAAGTTTAAGTTCGCCTTTCATATACTGCCTATTCAATTCATCCACTTCTCTTCTGATTTTCTCAATGACTTCCTTTATTTCTTTTCGAGCAACATCCGACAAATCTTGATCCGATATGCTTATAGAAAATCCGCCTTTCATTAAAAATTCTATTGCCAGTCTTGTTATGTTGTAAATGAATTTTTTGGTGAATTCACCGCCGTATACCTTTTCAATCTTGTCAAGCAGCTTTCCGCTTTCCGCACCCACGGCGACTTTATCGATTACACCCTTGGTCAGTTTGCCATTTTCGATGATAACAACGTCACCGACATTCGATTTAAATTCAATCGACAGGTCCTTTGGTAAGAAAAGACTGAATACTTCCTTACCTGTTAAACTTTCTTTGTCGGGCAATTCAACATTTTTATCAACAGCTCTTACTATCTGTGTGTATTCTGGCCTAGTCAATTTTATGTCATCCTTAGTTAAAAGATACAAACCGGTTATATGATCACGAATGGCCCCTATAATAGGACCTGAAAATCTAGGGCTTCTGATATTCATTGGCACCATCATCAAATTTTCAATCTCGACTTTCGCTTCTTCAGTCTGTGGCACATGCAAATTCATTTCATCACCATCAAAATCCGCATTGTACGGCGTCGTTGTACTCAAATGTATTCTAAATGTTTTTCCCGGCATTACTCTGACTCTATGGCCCATCAGGCTCATTCTGTGCAAGCTTGGCTGCCTGTTAAACATGACAATGTCATTGTTTTTCAGATGCCTCTCGACTATATAGCCTGGAATAATTTCTTTTGCTATCTCTTCTTTTGTCAAAACAGTTATCTTTTTTCTCCTGCCATCTGGCCTTATAACATAATTTGCTCCAGGCCAAACTTCAGGACCGTTCATTATAAACGTTTTCACAGTTTCGATGTTGGTTTCATTGACTTTCACAGGAATCGTCAATTCTTTAGCAATAACTTCCGGCACACCAACTTCATCAAGTTCGATCTTCGAATCTGGCGATATGACTGTTCTCGCAGAAAAATTAACTCTTTTCCCGGCGAGGTTGCCCCTGAACCTTCCTTCTTTGGTTTTCAACCTTTGCGACAATGTTTTCAATATCCTTCCAGATCTATGCCTTGCCGGCGGCACACCAGTCAACTCGTTGTCGAAATATGTTGATACGTGATATTGTAAGAGCTCCCATAGGTCTTCTATAATAAAGTCCGGTGCACCAAGATCAATGTTTTCCTTTAGTCTGTCATTTATCCTGACTATATCAACAAGTTTGTGCGTCAAGTCATCTTCACTTCTTTCACCAGTCTCCAGCGTAATTGAAGGTCTCACAGTTACCGGCGGTATGGGTATCAAAGTTAAAATGAGCCATTCCGGCCTCGATTTCAACCCAACTAGATTCAAATCTTCATCCGAAATCTTTTCAAACCTCTCTCTGATAACTGTAGCAGTTAAGGTTTCTGCGCCTTCGACAAATGTGTAAGGTTTTATTAATTTCAATTTTTTCTCTTCCGTATTGCAGAAGGGACACTTTTTCCTAGACAAAGCCGCAAGCTCTTTGAATGATAATTTCCTGCCTTTTACCTTTTCCATATCTTTAGGATCAATCAACAGTTTACTGCATTTTCTGCAGAACACTTTCAGCAGTGCAAAAATAATTTTTGAATAATGAACATGTATTACAGGGCGTGTCGCTTCAAGATAGCCAAAATGGCCATAACATTCACCAACGCTTCCACCGCATGTTCTACACCTTACACCAGGATCAATCACGCCAAGTCTCGGATCCATCAATCCGCCTTCAATTGGGTAACCTTCTTGATCGTATAGTTCGGTCTTAGTTATTTTGGCAGCCGCCATGTTCTTTATCATTTCAGGCGATACTATGCTGAATTCGATTCTCTCAACTTTCATTCTTCTTCACCAACAATAACCTTAGGATATATCATCATGCTTTTCAGTTCATCCAGCATAAGTTTGAATGCATAACTCATTTGAACGTCTATTATCTTTGATTCCCCGTCTATCGGGCATATCTTCTTGTTCTTTATCTTGTCATGCATGGCAACCAGCCCGCATACGGAACATATGGATATGACTGCTTTGTCGGAATCGAACCTTTCTTTCAAAGCTAGAGATGCGCCATGTGCGATCAAACAGTCCTTCTCCATCTCGCCCAATCTCAATCCACCTTCCTTACTTCTGCCTTCTGTGGGTTGTTTTGTGAGCAGAGTGACAGGACCTCGTGATCTTGCATGTATCTTGTTAGAAACAAGATGATCCAATTTCTGATAGAATGCCGAGCCGATGAATATCTGAGTCTCAAATTTCTTCCCCGTTCTACCATCATACATTATTTCTTTACCATCGTTTCTGAAACCGTTTCTGACCAACGTCTCTCGCAATTCCTTTTCTGATGTAGGACTGAATGCAGGAGAAACAATCGGCTTACCTGTTAATGCAGCAACTTTCCCTCCAATAATCTCCAACAACTGGCCCATAGTCATTCTTGATGGGATACCGTGCGGGTTGAATATTACATCGGGAACAATGCCATTTTCAGTGAATGGCATGTCTTCAGGCGGCACAACCAGTGCTATTATGCCTTTCTGCCCGTGTCGTGATGCGAGCTTGTCACCTATTTCAGGAACTTTCATATCCCTAACAACTACCTTTATCAGCTTGGTTCCGTCAGTGGTATCTGTAACAAAAATTCTATCGGCAATCCCGTGATCACCGTGTCGCAGTCTGACAGAGGTCTCGCGTATATTTTCCATTCCAGTTACGAATTTGTCCATCGTTCCAAGGAATCGCAATGGTGAAACACGCCCTATAATAACCATGTCAGAATCCAAGTTTGTTTCTGGATTTGATATGCCATCCTCAGACAAGTGTTTGTAAGCATCCTCGCCAGCATACCCTCTCACGCCAGCTTCTGGTATGCCGATCTGGTCTTCCTGACCACCAAGATATCTTTTTTGTTCGGTCTCATATGTCCTGTACATGTAGGACCACAGCAAACCCTTCTGCAGAGAGCCTGCGTTTATTACAATACTGTCTTCCATATTGTAACCATCAAAAGAAGCTACAGCTATAACGACGTTGTTTCCACTCGGATGTTTGTCGTAAGGAAAAATAGAATATGCGTGCGTTTGAACTAGAGGCTTTTGAGGATACAGCATAACGTTTGATTTGGTGTCAGTCCTGGACAAAAAGTTTGTAGAGAAAATGCCAATGCTCTGGCCGACCATTTTTGCCCCATAATTTACCCTGTCGCCTCTGTTGAATTCTGGGTATGGGATAAACGAGGCAGACAAACCAAGGATTACCGACGGGTCGAATTCCAAATGCGTATGTTCTGGTGTCAAATCCTTTTCAGTCAATGCGATGTAGGTATTTTCCTCTTCTTCGCTATCGACAAGTTCGACTGCACCCATCTTGAGCAAGTCGTTCCATGCTATCTCGTTCTTTTTCAATTTTTCAACATGATCTTTTGTTAATTTCGGCACACCATTCTCAACAATAATCAGAGGTCTTCTAACTCTACCAGAATCCGAGAGTATTCTGACTTCATCCAAATGCTGATGATAAGCGACATTGATTTGGTTCGGTATAATCCCAGTTCTTCTCTTCACCCTAATTTCATTAACAATTTTCTGCGGTTCAGCAGTTGTACCAACAAATTTGCCATCTAAGAATATCGAAGTCATAATTTTTACCTCTTAATTATTTCCATCAAAGGTTTGAGTTCTTTTTCTTGCAGGCCGCGTGTGACTTCTGCCATTATTGCCAGATATTTTCTCAAACCGATTGTAGCACCTTCTGGTGTCTCGCTTGTGCACAATTTACCAAAATGTGTCGGATGAAGTTCTCGTGCTTCGAAATGTTCTTGAGTAGAAGTCAGAGGCGACAGCACATTTCTCATGTGTGAGATTGTCTTGATGAAACTCCCCCGTTCCAATCTCTGGCTCACACCTGTTCTTCCGCCAACCCATGAACCTATGGCAAGAGCAGATATAAGTTGATTGCTCAGTACATTAGATTCTATAATGGATTGCAATGGCGGCAGTCTTCCCCTCTTAGTCAGCTTTTGATAATTGTATGTTACCCTTGTAATAAGGCCCCATTTGCCAAGAAGTATGGATCTCAGTAGTATTTCCAACAGGTCCCCCGATAATCTAAGCCTTTTATTCGAGTAGTGATCCAAGTCGTCCTCTTCGATTTTCTCCAAATGCAACTTGAGAATTTTTTCTATCGCTTTTGCCAAGAACATGGCTTTAGAAAGCCTATCGGTCGGTTCTTGCCCAAGATGAGGCAACAAATATTTATCGGCAATTTTTATAGCGCGATCCATTCTATATTCTTTTTGCGGTATTTTCAGATGCTTCCCAATCTCTTCCAATGCGTCATTCTTGTTCGTGGCTTCTGTCTCATACAGGTTTATATAAAATTCTTCGCGTACACCATCGTCCTGCGAGATTGCAGACATCAAGTCTTTGTCATTATCCAGCCCAAGAGCCTTCAATAGATTGCCGATTGGCAAACGAGTCACATTAGCGAAACTTATGGTTATTGTTCCATCACGCTTTCTTTCAATTAAATGTCTCTGCACATATCCATCCTTTTCGGAATGTATCCTTGCAATTTCTGACATATTGCCCGATCCGGCTTTCGTTACGATTATCCTATTCGATGCAATCTCTTCTACAAGGATCAAAATTCTTTCAGTACCATTGACAATAAAATATCCCCCAGGGTCGTCAGGATCCTCACCGGCTTCTATAAGCTGTTCCTTGGACATTTGCGCCAAAGGGCATATCTTGGATTTGAGCATTACCGGCATATCACCAAAATTGACAATTACGGGTTCGCCCTCCTGCTTGTTTATCACCGGTGTTATTTCAACATACATCGGTGCAGCGTAAGTCAGGTTTCTTAGCCTTGCTTCTGAAGGCAGTATTGTTCTTACACTTCCATCTGCTTCCTTTACCGTTGGCTCACCGATTTTGAAATCACCTAACTTTAATTTGATATCGCCCAAGTCAGGAACATCGGGTTTTATCACACCAATTTCACTGAGAACTTTCGGTATCCTTCGTGTAATAAAATCGTTATAAGAATCTATCTGGAATTTTACAAATCCATATTCTTTAAGGAAATTTCCCAACAATGTAACAAACCCGTTATTCATTTCTTATCACTTCACCACAACTCTATAGTATATAGACTCGCCTATCGTACTAGATTTTCTTATGACTTCGACGATGTCACCAATCTTCCCGCCCAAGTTTTGAATAACAGGATCATTGGAATGAATTCTTGGCAGTTGCCTAAGTGTAATTTTATATTTTTTTAAAACTTCTTCTTTCTTAGCATCAGTTAGTAAGGTATGCTTCGGCACCAATTCATTCTTCGTTATGTCTAC
>JACPJT010000002.1:0-44569 GCA_016187415.1 Candidatus Aenigmatarchaeota archaeon | reverse complement strand
TTCATTCTTCGTTATGTCTACTTCCTTCATTTAACACCCTATACCACAGGCTTGGAAGATATACATACTGAACTGAAGAACAGCAATTTGTCTTCAATTGAAATATTATCCCCACTAGGCCGATTGGATATCCTATATTAGGACCTCATAAGCTTTTAAATTTATGGGTTAAACAACCGCACTACTATTTCTCAGTTTTCAGGTCTTAAACAAACGCTAATTCTGCTCTAGTACCTTGCTCTATATAAAATGTCTTCATCAATCGGCTTAAATGCCTTTGACTTATCGGTTTATTTAAAGAAACAACAATATGACTGGAGTCATGTCCTGCATCCCTAAACATGTAACCTAGTTTTCCAAGAGCTTGATAAACCCTTTCAAAACCATGAACTGTCATTTGTCTAGAATCTTGAGCTATATCTTTAGGTATTATTTTGTAGCAATGTCCTCTTTTACTGATATCATCAGCCCAAAATCCGCCTGTTTCGTACTCAGACATAGTAATAGATTAATCTTAAATCTTTAAATCCTTTCTGAACTCGATTCAAAAAAAAGCGCCTGGGGCGGGATTTGAACCCGCGTATACCCATGAGTTTTTACTCATTCGAAGCCGCTCTGTGGTGACCTTGACAGGGTTATAATCTTTCGATCTTTATCCTAGGCCACTAGACGACCCAAGCACATGAGATAATATAGATTAGTTATTTATAAAACTTCAATGTGGGAAATGACCTCCTTCAAAAACAGGATAATTATGATACTGCAAATACTACTGGATTTAAATGGAGCAGAAATTAGAAATAATGCCGTCAGTAGAATTGGCATATTGGATGGGCGTATTACAAAGTGACGGTTGTTTAACTACAAGAAAATATAGGGATAGAAAGAGTCAAATAATCGTTAAAGTTGAAGTGGCTCCAAAATCTTTGGAAATGGTAAAGAAGTTCTCTCAATTATCCGAATTAATATTTGACAGAAAAGCAAAGATTTTCGAATTAGGTTCGGGAAAATTTAAATTTTCTATAGGTGTAAGCCAATTGATACCAATTTTTGAGAGGTTAGATATAGATGCAAGAGACCCTCCGAGACCACCTGTTTGGGTTTCGGCTGACTATACAAAGTTCGGGGCGTATTTGGCGGGTTTAATTGATGGTGACGGTGATGTTAGAATCAAAAGGTCAAAATATCCGCAATGCGTTGTAAGAATTACAAGTGGAAAAGCTCAGATTTTTCTTCAGAAAGCAGTGAAAGAGATGTTGAAATGTGGTGTCACTATTACTCATAGATCAGGAGTTAGTATGCTTGGTGATAGAAAAATTGTAGGAAAATGGTATTGTATGGAATTTGTGGTATCTAAGAAAACCAGAGATTTTATTAAGAAATATATTTTACCTGAAATGACAATTGAACATAAAATAAGAAAACTTACGGACTTCTTATCAAATAAGTAAAAGAAGCTGACGACGTGGTGCATTTCCCATGGCGGTTGCCATAGTACGAAGCACTACGCTGGATTGTTTTACTTCTGTGTTCGAAATGGGAACAGGTAGTTCCAATCCGCTTTGGTCGTCAATAAGATTATCATGTACTAGATACCTTAAAAGCTTTATGAGTCGAATCCCCGCTGAGAGATTTGAACTCCCAACCTCACCGTATCCGGTAGAGTGCTGACCTCTAGCACTATAGTACTAGGCTACAGCGGCGCGCTCCACCATTGCTCTCCTATTCGGATTTGAGCTAAGCGGGGTTAATAGAATAGATAAATTGTTAATATTAAAACTTTGCAGTTCATTCAGCTTTTGTAAGAGCCTGTTTGGATATGCTTGTTCTTCTGACTTTATGCCTGTCCATGTAAATCATTTGCGCTTCTGGGAGGTTCAAGGTGCCAATGACATCAACCACCGGTTTAATCCTGTATGTTATTACCCGCTCTTCACCCGGTTTCATGGAATCGAAATTCCACCTAAGTTCTATCCCGCCCACAACTTTTTTCGCTCGCGGCCTTAGAGTATCGAAGCGGTCTACGACTCTTGCTATTTGCGGGATGATATCTACGACTTCAACATCTTTTATTTCATGCAGTGCCCTGTTTTTGAGCTCGATAAGCACCACGACTTCTGTTCCTTTTGTCAATTCGCCCTGGTGCTTGGCGATTTTGCTTATTCTCGGCTTTGACAACCATCTGTAAGCGCCGTAACCTATCCCGCTTACCAGTCCAATCACAATCCATATCCTCCAGATTGTAATTTTATACGAAATGGTGTATTCTCCCCCTGGAATCAGTGAAGGCACAGACCATGTGTATACGACACGGTTATCCACAGAAGTGCTCTGAATAGGTTCGATGTCAGGGGAAAACAAACTCTGTGCAAATTTTGGTATGGATTCAGTTAATGTAAATGACTGCAATGGAATGTTCCCTTCGTTCTTGACTTTTATAACAACACTCGAATAGAGAACGCTATAAGCGGTGGATTTTTGAGTATATTCGGTCGGGTCTTTGGTGATTGTGTTCACATTAAAGTTAAGAGACTTGGAATGCCTGAGTACGTTTGACATATCCCTCAGCTCGGCATCGACTACATAACTCCCGGGAGCAGAATAAGTATCCAGATTGAAGCTTTCTACAACATTAACCGAAGACTTGGCTCCTATAGAATCCAAGCTTTCGTCAAAAGCCTTAACTATGCTGTTACCCTTACTAATGGTTATCTTCAAAACATATTTATCAGACCGAAAATCATCAAGGTTGTAAACTTTGGCGTTTATGTTAATTTTGTCACCCGAGTTAGCTGAATATTTATCCATGTCCAGATTCTGTATGTAGACAGGGGTCAGCCTTTTGACGTTCAATATGACATCCTGCGTGTCATTCACAGAGCCGTCGGAAGCCGATTTTGCGCTAACTTCGAACTTTATCGCACCGGGTGTAGCGTCAATCGGTATGGAAAATGTCAATTTTACGGTCTTTTCTTCATTTGGGTTCAATGTAACCAAAAAGTTTCCCAGGCTGGCGCTTATTTTTTCTAACTGGGGCGGGAATAAGGACAATGTGAACGTGTCGGCTTTGCTTTCAAGGTTTTTAACAACAACGTCAACAGACACGTCCTCTGTCGTATAGCCGTTTACACTGCCTTTAGACGCCGATACGTCTACACCAGTCGCCAATGCGGCAGACGCACTAAGCATCAAGGCGATGATAAAGACAGAAACAAAGAGTTTGCTCATGGGTTCACTAATAATATTTCCTTTTCTTAATATTAAACTATTCCTTCTTCTTCAATTTGTCAAGAATCTGGTTTACTATAGGTTTGAAAACCTGTTCTTTAGGTCCCGCTTGGAACAGGTAGGATATGTCATACTTTTTCTTAAACTGGTCCGACCACGTCATATACTCAAACTGTTTTATTTTCGGTTTTTTCACCTTTTCGAATGGATACCCAAGAGTTATTATTCCTACGGGCCTTAGTTCGTTTGGTAGCTGCAAAATTTGCTTGACGCCATCTTCATCGAATGCCCTTATCCAATTCGCACCCAATCCTAGTATCTGCGCAGTCAATAGCATTATGGTTATCACACCGGCTGTGTCCTGTATAGAATAAAGATATTCACCCCTTTCTTCATACTTCAGACTGAATTTTTTCAAGTCGGCACAAACAACAATATCTACCGGAGCATCTTTCACCACATCTAATTTCAAAGCGGCTCCAGAAAGACGTTTCTTGGTTTCTGGATCTTTAACCACTATAAATTCCCACCCCTGAAGATTGCCGACTGATTCGGCGTGGTTGGCCATGTACAAAACAACGCCGATGACCTTGTCCTCTACACCTTTCTTTTCATATTTTTTTGTCGTACTTTGCGTAGTTACAGCATTGAAATAGTCCATATAATCCTAAAGAATAATTCGCAAGTTAAGAGTAAATCCTTTTACATCCGGCTCGTGGAGCCGCATTTCGTGCAAACGAACAGTTCTTCACACACGTTTTCATCATTCGGCGAAAATATCTTCTTAAGAACAGCTTTTTGTTCTGCATGCGAGTTCTTTAGGCAACTCGAACAAAATGGGTGTCTCCAGTTCAATGAATATGTGTGGCTAATGGTCACCGATAAACACGCCTTTATCTTAATTTATAATTTTCTCAAATTAAATGTATTGTATGGATTATTCGACACTTGTTGACAAGTATGAAAAATTGGAATCGGTGCCATCAAAATTAGCAAAAACAGGCATCGTTGCAAATTTCTTCAGGTTAGTGCCATCTGACCAGTTATCCAAGATCGTTCTTTTGCTGCAGGGACGAGTTTTTCCCTCTTCATCAGAATCCGAGTTAGGAATAGCAACACAGATGATGATGAAAGCCATTTCAAAAGCTTCCGGCATTTCCACAGAAAATGTGGAAGGCATATTGAAGAAGACAGGCGACTTGGGACTGACTGCCGAACAATGCGTGAAAATAAGAAAGCAATCAAGCCTAATGAAAAAAAAGCTGACAACTGATCATGTTTTTGAGAATTTACAGAAATTAGCGACAATCACAGGAGCAGGATCCCAAGATAAAAAATTAAATTTGATATCGGAACTGATCATTTCTGCGCAACCAAAAGAAGCGAAATACATAGTCAGGACAATTTTGGGAGAATTAAGAATAGGGGTAGCTGAAGGTCTGCTAAGAGACGCGGTGGTAAAAGCATTTTTAGTTGATGTCAAATCCACAGACGAAGAAAAGAAAAAGGCAGTTGATTATGCTTTGAACATAGTGTCTGATTTTGGTGAAGTTGCGAAGATGGCCAAAGAGAAAGGCATTGAAAGTTTAAAGAATGTCATGCCATTTCTGGGAAAGCCAATTCAAGTCATGCTGGGATTAGCCGCAGAAAAAATCGAGGACGTTACCGGAGAATTCGGCAAAGTCATAGCCGAATACAAGTACGACGGAATGCGTTGCCAAATCCATAAAAGGGGTCCCACGGTTTGGGTCTTCACAAGAAGACTGGAGGATGTGACTAGACAATTCCCAGATGTTTGTGAATTTGTAAGAAAATGTTTGAAAGCTGATGAATGCATAGTCGAAGGCGAAGTACTGGGAATTAAAAACGGCAAGCCCGTGCAATTTCAGGTCCTGAGCCAGAGAATACACAGAAAATACGACATTGAAAAAATGGCAAAAGAGATTCCTGTCCAAGTGAATCTTTTTGATGTTGTTTATTGCGATGGAAAATCGATTTTCGAAAAGCCGTTAAAAGAGCGAAGGGACATATTGGAAAAAATTGTCAAGCCAATTTCGGATAAATTCCAACTTGCCAAGCAAATTGTGAGCGGCGATGCTGGGGAATTGGATAAATTCTATCAAGAAGCCCTTAATGCGAATCAAGAGGGCATTTTCCTAAAAGTAATCGATTCGCCATACGTATTCGGAAGACATGTCGGCGGCTGGTACAAGATAAAGCCGATAATGGAGACTCTGGATTTGGCTGTGGTCGGTGCAACGTGGGGCGAAGGCACTAGGGCGAAGTGGCTTACCAGCTACATACTCGCGTGTGAAGATCCTGATACTGGAAAGTTGCTGGAATGCGGAATGATGTCCACCGGGTTAACGGAAGAACAGTACAAGGACATGACAAAGAAGTTGAAATATCTCATTGTCAGCGAAAAGAACAGAACGGTTTTTGTCAGGCCAAAAATTATTGTCGAAGTAGGCTATCAGGAGATACAGAAATCAACAAATTACAGTTCGGGATTCGCTTTGCGCTTTCCGCGGTTTATCAGGGAGAGGACTTTAGAGAAATCCGAGCCCGATACATTAGACAGAGTCGTCTCTCTTTTCAAGTCTCAGGGACGTGAAGGATAATGCTTTTAAACCTTTCGGCAGTTATTATTATCACCAAGTAACAATAACATTTAAAAGCTTGTAATCCAGAATTTAATAATCGTGATAATATGGCATTAGCTTCACAAAAAGCATTGGATGCGTTGAAAGGAATCGGTCTCAACCTATACGAAAGGAAATTATGGGTTGCTTTACTGGCGAGAGGGACTTCCACGGCAGGAGAATTATCGGAAATCGCCAATGTTCCAAGGTCCAGAAGCTATGACATACTGCAAAGCCTTGCCGAAAAGGGATTTGTTGTTGTGCAGACCGCCAAGCCGTTGAAATATGTTGCTGTCCAGCCTGCAGAAGCACTTGACAGGGCAAAAAAGAAAGTCGAAGAGGACATGAACACCACCATGGAAAGGATAGACGAGTTGAAGTCGTCTCAAGTGCTGAAGGAATTGAATTCTATATTTACAGAAGGAATGAGCATGGTTACTCCAGAAGAGATGACCGGTTCATTGAAAGGAAAATATTCTGTTATGCAGCAGCTTTCGTCAATGTTCAAAGTAGCAAACAAGAGGATAAACATTGTCACCACACAAGAAGGGCTTACGGACCTGTATGAAAATCATTATAACGACCTGAAGAAAGCAGTTGACAGGGGAGTCAAAGTGCAGATAGCCGCTTCAGGCGCTGAAAAGTCTACAGACGCCTGCAAGGCGTTGAATGATGTCGCTGAAATACGATCATTAACCTCAAAAGAGGTCCCGATTTCAGGCAGGTTTGCTGTTGTCGACGGCAAAGAGTTGGTGTTCTCACTGACAGACAATAAAGTCCACGACACGCAACATGTCGCGTTCTGGAGCAAGAGCGAGCATGCCGCAGGTAGCTTGCTGGAGCCGTTGTTCAAAATGGTATGGAACAGTTCCAAGCCGATGAATTAAGTCTTGAATTGTATACTATCTAGTTATATTTAATTAAAACTTTTTCTTAGAGAAATTTCTTGCATTCTTCTATCTCACTATGAATCTGTTTCGCAAAATCTTTTAATTTCGTGCCATACTTAACTTTTCCGTCTCTTGATCTGACAGCAACGGTCTTGTTTGATTCTTCTTTCTTGCCGATTACAATAGAATAAGGAACCTTTTGCATCTGAGCATTCCTGATTTTATGCTCGATCGTCAACGAATTATAATCCGCTTCGACTCTTATCCCACTTTCAGCAAGCGACCGTTCAACAGTTTTCGCATACTTTATATTGTCTTCCGATATCGTCAATATTTTGACATGCACAGGCGATAGCCAGACAGGCAAGTTTCCGTTTGTCTGCTCCAATAGATACGCAATAAATCTTTCATAGCTGCCAAGAACAGCGCGGTGAATCACTATGACATTCTTTTCACCACCATCTTTGTCGGTGTAAACAAGTCCCAATCGTTTAGGAACAACAATGTCTATCTGGGATGTTGCAACGGTCTCCTCCTTACCGAGGGTGTTTTTAATCTGAACGTCAATCTTAGGTCCGTAGAACGCAGCTTCGCCTTCGCCTTCAACAAACTTTTGTCCGAATTCTTTCATAGCATCACGTATTTCTTCCGATGCAAATTTCCATTCCTTGTGGTCTCCGGTGTATTTTTCCGGATGCTTCTTGAAATCAGGCAGGGAAAGTCTGAACCAGTAGCCTTTGATTCCCATGACCTCGTAGACTTCTTTGAACAACTGGAGAACTTTGATAAATTCATCTTTCAATTGATCCTTGGTAACGTAAATGTGAGCATCATTCTGGCAGAACGCAAGAACCCTTATCAATCCATATGTGACACCGGACAATTCCTTTCGGTAAGTCGTCCCGGCTTCGGCCAGTCTTAGCGGCAGGTCACGGTGGCTTTTCACAAGCTGTTTGAATATCATGTGATGATGCGGGCAGTTCATTGGTTTCAAGTAGTATTCTTCGTCTTCGATTGAAAATGGCGGGTACATTGAATCCTGATAATAAGGCAGATGCCCAGTCTCGTGATAGAGTACACCTTTTGTAATTGCAGGAGTGCTCACGTATTTGTAGCCGTATTTTTCTTCCATCTTTCGCATGAATTCTTCCAATTGGTGCCTTATAATTTCCCCATTTGGCAACCACAAAGGCAATCCCGCACCAACCTGATCGGCGAATGTGAATATTTTCAGATTCTGTCCAAGTATCCTGTGATCGTTCGGTGGGAGTTTGGTTCTGTCAAGAATTATTTTTTTGGTTTGTCTCACTATTTTCTTTTCATCGAATTTCAAATTATTTTCGGCTTTTTCCTCCTTGGAATATATTTTGGCAGTTTCTGCCAGAGGATGCCCCTTTATTTTTATGTTCAGTGCCTTTGTCCATCCGAATGGTGCACGATACGTTTCAATTTTCAATGACTTGGCATAAGATTCCATCTCGTTTACAATTTTCAGCGCTTCCAAAGGTCTGGCCAAGTCCCTGCTCAAGTGGGCAAACGGGTATATCACAATTCTGTTGCATTTTACTTTGCCCAGAAAATCTTTCACGTCATCTACGGCCTTCTTAGCGATCGACTCATTGTCACCCTCTTCTACAGAAACAAACAGCACGACAACGTCGTCGTATCTGTATTTCCTTTTTTCCACATCCTCAGCCTGAGGAATCTCCTTCTGTGTAGGTTCGAACTCTATGAAATCTGAATGCGATTGCAAAATTCTCATATCGTCATTTTCTCTTTATTCCAGTTCTCAATAATTTTGTTACTTTTATTTTATGTCTTATTTTTGGGTTCTCATAGAAATATAAGGCTCTCAGCCACTTGGGTGATAGTCCCAAAAAGCTAAAAATCTCGGCAAACCTCACCAATCTTATCTCGCGTATAAGGCTTGTCACATACCTCCCAAGAATTACGGTATATCCGGGCGGTATTGTCGATACGCTGTAAAACCTTTCAAGCAACCTGAAGACAATAAAAAATGGAAAAACGGCAAGGATGTATATCCAGTGCGTTTTCAAAAAGTTCGGTACGCTTCTTGCATGTTTCAACTTGAAAAGTAGATCAAGACCGAATAGGACAACAATAAACAAATCCATCGCATCTATGGCCCAGTAGTATTGTTGCGTCAAACTCGAAAAGAAAATCTCGGCTATGGTCACTAATATAATTAGAAGTATTGCCAAAGGAATTAATGAGTCGACAAATATTTCGAACTTATGTGCTCGTTTGCTCATAAATTAAATAGTTTTTATAACTTTATCAAATATTGATATAGCCCTGTCGTCTAGTGGTCAAGGACACGAGACTCTGGCTCTCGGGACGGCGGTTCGAATCCGCTCGGGGCTATTTTCTCCATCTAATCAATAATCTGATCGGCTTGTCAGAATTATTTGCCATTATGTGCCAATACCCAGGTTTATTCTCGCCTGATCCGTCTGGCGATACAGAAAAGAACGATTGTCCTCTCCGATAAGATCGTTCTTGTACATCTTTACCATCTAAAACTTTGTATAAAAGCGACTCATTGCCATCAGTCCCGTCCAAACAACCCAAATGCATGGCGCGCTCCCAAATCTCACCAGGATGCCCGCGTAAACCTTGGGTATTTAATGATGCCACATTTATTCCTGTGTGCTTTCCCGGTTCGATAACTATTAATTGACTAGTACCAGAAAGAGATTTTCTCCAGCCATAAGGTCTTTCTTCATATCCTTCAGAAATCAGTGTTTGTTCATAATTGCTAGGCATCTCATCCAACTCTAGACTAGTTTCTATCATGTCCAGCCATCACAGGCGGGATTTTATAATGTCTTCCGATAGGTAGCGTTCTACTTGAATAATCAGTAACAATTCTTTCCTTGTAGTTTATACCATGAACAGTCTTGTCAGGGTTCTCCATAAGAACTAAGCGAATAAAACCAATTTTAGTACTGTCACCATCTCTGCAATATTGCCGAATCTTGGTGAATAAATCCACTACACCATTCATAATAAAACCTCTATTTCTTCGTTTTAAGCCTTTCTCTCAAGTAGTTGATCCTGCTTTGCAGGAACTTGGCTTCTTTGACGCTCTTGGCGAAAAATAAAGATTGCTGAGCATCCATTAGTTGTTCTTTAAGAAAATCGTTATGTTCGTCTATCAGGCTAGTTCCATTTCCTGTTCTACTGATTCTAAATCCATTTGACATAGTCACTTTATAGTAGTTACTCATATATAAGCTTTATGGTGTTTAACTATCTATAAGTGACAAATAAGCCGCTTCAAGCGGTTTGACAGTCCGGCATAATTTCAAGATTATAATGGAAAATACCAATTATAATTATGCCAGAATATCAGAAGGTTTTGAATAAAGTTTTTAAGAGAATCAAGCCTTCTTCTTCTGAAGAAAAAAGATTATCAACACTTTCACAAAAGACACTTCAGATTACACGAGAAAAGGCAAAGAAATACAATGCCAAGGCAATTTTAGCCGGGAGCATCACGCGCAATACATGGCTGCCGGGAAAAAAGGAATTCGATGTGTTTCTCTTATTCTCTCCAGATTTGCCAGAAAGCAAGCTGGAAGAGTATGGCTTGTTGGTAGGCAAGGAAGTCATCAAAGAACTGAAAGGGAAATTTTCTGTAGAGTATGCCCAGCACCCGTACGCTTCGGGCATCGTAGAAGGCATCGACATAGACATAGTTCCTTGTTATGAAGTCGAATCGGCCGAAAGGATAAAATCCGCAGTTGACAGGACGCCATTTCACGTGAAGTATATTGAAAAGAGATTACAGCCGGTTTTATCGGATGAAGTAAGATTGCTTAAGCAGTTTCTCACAGCGAACAAACTTTATGGTGCTGACGCCAAGACGGAAGGCTTCTCTGGTTACGTATGCGAGATCCTAACGATTCGTTATGGCGGATTCCTTGAAGTCTTGAGGCATGCTTCCGGATGGAAACCAGGCGAAGCAATTGACGTGGAAAATCACTACAAGAACGAAGACCTCAAGAAGCTGAAAGAAAAATTCAGAAACAACCCACTGACACTAATAGACCCCACTGATAAGAATAGAAATACGGTCGCGGCATTGTCCGTAGAAAATTTCCTGAAATTCAAGAAACTCGCCAAAGAATTTTTGGCCAAGCCCAGTGAGAAATATTTCGCAGAGAAAAGGCAGAAACCTATTACAAGCAGGGAACTGAGCCAAAAGTTGCAGCAGAGAAAAACCGATTTGATACTGGTGAAATTTGCCCCGCCAAAAGTCGTCCCGGACATTCTGTGGCCGCAGCTAAACAGATTTTCAGAAAGGCTGCAGGACATATTGGAAGAGTCCAGGTACGAATTCAAGGTTTTACGACGGGACGCCTATTCGGACGAAGTAAAGACAGCCGTTGTTCTGCTCGAATTGGAGATATTCAGGCTGCCGCATGTGCAAAAAAGAGTCGGACCCAGCGTTTTTGATGTCGTGGATTCGGCAAGATTCTTGGAGAAATATAAAAAGCCACTTACGGGACCCTTTTCTGAAGGCGTGAATTGGGCAGTTGAAATAAAAAGAAAGTTCGTTACCGCCCACGAAAAGCTAGTGGACAGCCTGAGCAAGAACGCCGAAATATTAAAGGCGAAAGGAATACCGAATTACATAGCGGATCAAGTCAGCAAGCAGGTTGACATAATTTCAGACGCCAAAAAGTTGTCGCAACTGGTTAAAAAGGATAAGAACTTTGGCGTGTTTTTAAGGAATTACTTTGAAAAAGAAAGTTTATCATAGAGATAAATACTTACTGACGGATTCTATTTTATGGATGCCAGACCAGAACTGATTAGAGTTGCGGAAGAAAAGGCTTCTAAATTTAGAAATCAAGCACGCGTTTTGGCCAGAGATTATCAAGCTAGGATAGGCCCTTTAAGGAATGACTACAGACAGAGATTGAATGTATTTGAGGAAGATGCGGATATTCAAAGAGCGTTAGAGGCGCATGGGAAGATGTCTACCTATTTTAATGGCATACGTGGTAGAAGATTTACAGTTCCTTCGTTGGGGTTAGCCACTACAGTCGCTGTCTATATGACATATAACAGCATTCAAAGTTCTTCACCACACCTATCAGTTGTAGGTGGCATGATGAGTCTTATAGCATCATCGGCTTTTGTTGCAGATCTTTATTATAGTTATATACGCCCAACGCGATTAAAGCGTCAACTTGAAAGAAAATTCGGTTCAGGCCTTGTCACAAAAGACAATTTTAAAGCTATTAAAAAAATAGAATCCCTTAGATGTGCAGATTTGGGCGAAAACCTAGATTTAGAAGAATAACTAATATATTATATGCTGAAAATAACATTCTTGGGCACTGTGTCGGGCATTCCAACAAAGGACAGAAATCACTCGGCCATTATTTTCGAATATTTTTCTGATATCAAATCCACGCTTTTGTTCGACTGTGGCGAAGGCACTCAAAAGCAGTTGATGATGTCGGGAATCAGCTTCATGGACGTAGACAACATATTCATTTCACACTGGCACGCCGACCATTTTGCAGGGTTGATACCGTTGATACAAACAATGAACATGGAAAAAAGAAAAAAGGAATTGACGATATATGGTCCTGAAGCGGAAAGGTTTGTCGCAGACATAATAGACCTGGGGTACTTCGGCTTGAGATTTCCCATCAATGCTGTAAACGTTCCGTTTGAAGGCGATGAAATAACCAAGATTATGGACTCTGAAGAGTTTGAAGTGCTGTCGATACCGACTTTGCACACCGTTCCGAGTGTCGCATATTGTTTCAAGGAAAAGGACAGATGGGGAATAGACTTGGATAAAATGAAGGATCTTGGGTTGAAACGCGGCAGCTGGCTGGAGAAACTGAAGAAGCAGGGCGAAGCCGAATACAGGGGAAAAAAAATCAAGCTCTCAGATATTGCAAACAGGAAGGACGGGCTGAAAGTTGTTTATACAGGCGATACCAAGCCGTGCGAAACCGTAGTGAAGATATCCAAGGATTCGGATATGCTTATACATGACGGAACATTTCTTGAATTAGACGAGTCGCAAGGCAAGTACCATGCAGATGTGGCTGAAGCTGCGAAGATTGCAAAGAAAGCGGATGTCAAAGAATTGATTTTAACGCACCTCAGCAGAAGGTACAACCGCGATGATGTTAAGGAAATGGAAGAACGGGCGAAGAAGGTATTTCCTAATACAAAGATTGCCCATGATTTCATGAAAGTTGAATTGAAAAAATGATTGACTTTGAAGTCGGAATGAACTTATAAATCTTATTAACAAGTAACATTTGATACGGATGGTTTACGAAATACTAGGTAATGTTCCACAAGGATATGTACATAAACAAAGGAAAGTTTGGTCTGCCGGATTGGTTACAGCTCCGTCTCTAGTTTTGAAATTGTATGATATGTATGTCGATGGTACACCGCCCCACGATATCGCCTTTATTCGACAAAGCAAAGAATTCTTAAAAAAGGAGATTCGACAAGGTAAAATAGAACCGTACTTGGGGCTAGGTTTTGTCATTCTTTCAGAGGATATGTTAAACGTTGCTAGATGGGATACAAAATATCCGGTTGTCATTAAAAACCAAATATACGGTTATGGGCAGGGTTTACTTGGTGCACCTGATTTAGATACAGCCAAACCTCTTGACATAAGAAGCGAAGGTGCTTTCTGTATCTGGGAATTGGGTATTGTTAATCATGAAAAAAATGCATGGAAACGATATTTAAAATCTAAGAGAAGTGAAGCGGATAAAATGCAGTATTTGGATTCTGTGATTGAAGGACCATTATAAAATAAGAATGGGCAGGAAGGGATTTGAACCCTTGACCTTTATCGAGTGTTAACTTATCGATGTCTCAGCTCAGCTGACATATAAGTCGATTGCTCTCTCTGGTACAGAGAAAACCAGGCTAAGCTACCCGCCCTTTCATTTATATGATTATACCATACCAATTTATTTATTGATGGTATGTTCGATAAAAACATCCTGATGGGCAAGATAATCAACACCTTGCATGAAAACGACTTTGAGACATTTGTGACGCACGGCTCTTTTGATTTGGTGGCGAAAAGGGAGCACCTGTTTCTGATCAAGAATTTATTGAATATAGACGCACTGGACGAATCTCATGCATTGGATTTGCGCGCGACATCTTATTTTCTTTCGGCATACCCGCTTGTGATATCGCAGAGGAACAATCGGGATCATCTGGGTGATGACATGGTTTATACGAGATTTGACATCTCCGTCATGACGCCTCAATTGTTCAAGTCTATGCTTGAGGAAGAGGATCTGGTAGTTACGCATTCCTCAAAGGGCAGGCATACGCAGGAAATAAACGCATTCGCTTTGAAGGAAAAAAGATTGGAAAGGAATCTCACGCTTGAGGAACTGGCTGACCAGGTTGGAATTTCGAAAAAAGCCATGTATGAAATTGAGAACAAGAGAGTCAACCCCCAGAAAGATACCGTTAGAAGATTGGAAAGGTTGCTCGGTGCCGAGTTGGCGCTGCCATTTGAAATGAAGCACACGGAATCCGTATACATCAAGCCGAAAGGCAATTTTCAGAGAGATGTAAGCGCGGAATTCTCCCGAATAGGAATAGATAATTCTTCTGTAAATTCCACGCCGTTTGAAATCATAGCCAAAGGCAATTCCTCAATTATAACAAGCCTGTCAAACACGCCGTCAGAAATCAAAAATAACGTAGGCGAACTCAGGCAGTTGTCCGTCATTTTTTCATCAAGATCAATCTTGGTCTCTAAAAGCTCGGCGAGCAAAAACATGGATGGCATACCTGTATTGCTAGAATCCGAATTGCTGGAGTTGCAATCATCAAAGCATTTGCATGAAATCATAGACGAGAGAACATAGATTAATACTTTTCTAATTAACTAGTAATAATGACCTCATAACCAAAAATAATTGTTATTACTGATGGCAATAGGACATATGAAATTACTTATGAACGAGGCAGCGAACATCCTTATACTGCAGTAAGGCGCGGCAATGCCGCAGTTATGGGAAAACGATTTTTATGTGCTCAACCAGTCCAATATAAGGACGAGAAAGGCAACACTCTGCTTGATTACAAGGACGGCACAGTCAGTCATGATGGCATTGATATATTTTTAGGTTGCGGCACTAGCATATTGACTACAAAGGCAAAGAAGGAAGGAGCAGGCACCCCCTACTGCTGTAAGATGCCGATGTCCATGGCCGAACCAAAACCATTACCATCTTCCGATTAGATTGCCAGTAAACTTTTTACTTTTGATGCGTTCTATGAAATTCTCTTACATGTCTGCTTATCATGCTTCTAGCTACCCTTTTCAGCTGTCTGTAGTTAGATATGAGGTCATCAGTGTATATCGGTCTACCAAGCACTTCTCCGAGGTATTGTTGAAGCTGGTCAAAATTAACTAAAAGCACAGGTTCTTCAATCTGCCTGTGAACAACCACGTAAGGATTTCTTGACCTCCACCAAGTCCTGCAACCGTATTTTTCCATCGCGGCCTGTTGCGACTCCCTCATTGATTTTAGAGTCTTTATGTCAACTGCCGGGAAGTAGTATCCTCTGTTTATCATAAATAATTCATATTGCGTCAGGTTTAAAAGCGTTAACAGAACCCCCCGACCATAAGATTTAAATATGTGTATGTGGGTATATCTTATAGTTTTATTCAAATGGTGAATTATGGTTCAAGCTATGGTTGGAAATTTGGGCGGTCAGCCAGTTTTGATTCTGCCTGAAGGCACTTTAAGGTCTCAGGGAAAAGACGCGCAAAAGCAAAACATTGCCGCAGCCAAAGCCATTGCAGATGCTGTGAGAAGCACTTTAGGTCCTAAAGGCATGGACAAGATGCTCGTTGACTCCATCGGAGACATAGTTATCACAAATGACGGCGTAACAATTTTGGAGGAAATGGAGATAGAGCATCCAGCCGCCAAGATGATGGTCGAAGTCGCCAAAACCCAGAACGAGGAAGTCGGCGACGGCACAACTACAAGCGTAATTTTGGCCGGAGAGCTTTTGAAAAAGGCCGAAGAACTATTGGATCAGGAGATACATCCCACAGTTATAACAAAAGGATTCAAGATAGCCAAGGAAGAGGCATTGAAGATCTTGGAAGATATCGCCAAGCCAGTAACTCTTAATGACATGGATGTTCTGAAAAAGATTGCCATAACTTCGATGTCCGGCAAGTCGATTGAAAGGGCGTCGCCAATTCTAGCAGATATTGTTGTAGAGGCGGTAAAGACTGTCGCAGAGACGAAAGACGGAAAAGTCACTGTCGATACAGACAACATCAAAAGGGAAAAGAAGCACGGCGGCAGCTCTGAAGAGACGGAACTGGTAAAGGGAATTGTTATTGATAAGGAAGTTGTCCATCCCGCGATGCCGAAAATCGTCGAGGATGCAAAGATTGCTCTATTGGATGTCGCGTTGGAAGTAAAGGAAACAGAGACCGATGCAGAAATAAGAATTACATCGCCTGACCAGATGCAGGCTTTCATAGAGCAGGAACAAAAAATGCTCAAGGACATGACAGAAAAGGTAATCGCGTCAGGAGCAAATGTTGTTATTTGTCAAAAGGGCATAGACGACATAGCCCAGCACTATCTGGCCAAAAAGAAAATCATGGTGTGCAGAAGGGCAAAGAAATCCGACATGGAAGCTTTGGCAAAGGCAACAGGCGGAAGGATCGTGTCAAATCTTGACGATCTTTCACTGGAAGATTTGGGTTACGCCAGGGTCGTAGAAGAAAAAAAGGTAGCTGGAGAAGCAATGACATTTATCCGTGAATGCAAGGATCCTAAGGCAGTTACGCTTTTGGTTCGCGGCTCGACAGAACATGTAGTCGACGAGGTCGACAGGAGCATTGAAGACGCTATAGGCGCGGTGGCTTCGGCCATCGAAGTGGGTAAGATCGTGCCTGGAGCAGGC
This sequence comes from Candidatus Aenigmatarchaeota archaeon, assembly GCA_016187415.1. GTDB lineage: Archaea > Aenigmatarchaeota > Aenigmatarchaeia > CG10238-14 > SCSR01 > JACOWB01. Next base: position 27,822 of record JACPJT010000002.1, on the reverse strand, counting down.
GCACCCGAGGAAGAGGTCGCGAAAAGAATAAGGAAATTCTCCGAGAAATTCTCGGGAAGAGAGCAATTGGCGATAAAAGCCTTTGCAGACGCCATGGAAATCGTGCCTAGGTGTCTGGCTGAAAACGCAGGTTTGGATCCGATTGACTCTTTGGTTAGCATCAGGGCTTCGCATGAACAAGGCAAGATATCGTATGGTGTTAGCGTGTTCGACGGCGGATTGATGGATGCTTTTGAGACTGGCGTCATAGAACCATTGAAGGTTAAGACGCAGGCCATTAAATCTGCTTCGGAAGCCGCAGAAATGATTCTAAGGATAGACGATGTGATTACAGCAAGCAGGCTTAGCAAAGGCGGCATGCCCGGTGGAATGCCACCCGGAATGGGCGACCACGAAGAATAATTTTCTATCAATAAACACGACTAAATCAAATTCTTAAGTTTAATATTTGAATTGAATTTTACGTATGTTAGAAGAAAAGCTGCAGCCTGTTTTAAGTCGGTTAAGAGAAAAACAGATGGAAAAAAAAGACAGTTATGAAATTGTCAAAGGGTGGTTTCAAGATCATGAGGAGAATTTGGCTGAGAGTTTGGCAGATATAGCCTTTGTATGCGAATTGCCCCATCAAGAAAGAGGATTATTAACTTATCCTGTAGTTGGTAATTGGGTTCTTCAAGAAATGGGACAATTCAGTCCTCAGAGAGGGAAACAAACACAGGTATACCCTCTTCTTAGAAGACTAGTAGTTGAACACAGATTTAATAATCATCATACAGGATCTCTCTATGATAAACCTGAAGAATATAACAGAATGTGGGACGAATTAAACGGTCTTATGCTTTCTGCACCAGAAGATTCAATGCCTTTACACAAACTAATGAAAGAAATAAGAACTAGAGCCGGTCAAACAATTCACGATTTGCCTCGTAAAAACACTTACACAGTAGACTTGGGTCACGGTTTAATGTCGCCCTTCGATTCATTCGCATTTTTAACATTCTACTTCGGGGCAACTGTTGAAGTAGGTCAAGCAAAACCCATGGACTTGACTATAATGGTGGTAGACGATCAACATCCCGAAGAGTGGTACCGTAGAATGACAGCAGTCGGATTTAAAGAACCAGATGGGCAAGGAGCTTTCTACGATTGCGAGAGTGCTCTTAAAGCATTGGAGAACGGGCATTATGATGTCATATTAACTGACCTTGAGCTCGGAGAAGGTAAAATGAGTGGGATAGAATTTGTTGAAAGGGCGTATAAACTCCAAAAAAGGAGAGGCATTAAACCAAGAATTTCTGTGTTTTCATATAATGATCAAAAGTTGGAAGAAGCAGAAAAAAGAGTAGGGACATGGTCCAAAGGATACGTGTTCAATCAAGTAAACTATAATAATAAAGCAACATTTACGGCAGCTAGATTTAGATTAGAAGTGGGTTATACTCTAGAACAGCCGGACAGCTGAATTATTTCAGTTAAAGTTAATATGTATGTAGGTTTACAAATCAAATCTTGAAATTTTGTCGCATATGCGACATTTTATGCCGATATATTACATTTTGCCTGATACAAGGATTATCTAACAATAACAACCCTTCCAAAATAATCTCAAAAGCTTTTATTTCGCTTTCTTCAAATAATATTAGTAGCCATGCCAGAAAGAGAAGACGATGAGTTCGAACTAGTTCCTATGTCACCTTTCAGAAGGCTTGAGAAAAGAATAGACAAACTTGAGAATACTTCTGGCGGCGTCGATGTGAGGGAATTTTTCCGCGAACTCGTCGCAATAATCAGAATGAACCAGGAAATAGTCGACGAGCTTGCCAAGTCAAGCGACGCGTTGAGAATCGAATTGGCAAAGTTGCCGCCGAAGCTGGACGAAGTCACCAGAAACATGAACGAACTTCTTTCTTATATCAGGGCGGCTGCGGTGGAAGAGTCGACGCAAATATCGCCGGATACATTCAAGCCGCTGGCAGACAAGCTGGACCAGCTGATAGATACGAATAAAAAAATGAATGAGAATTATGACAACTTCTCCGGATTGTTGGAATCCATAGAAAAAAAATTAAGACCGCCCCTCCCGCCAAGACCGCCTATTTTAAGGCCGCTGCAAAGATAGATAAAAAACAAAACATAACTTATTGTTAAGTTTCTATGGAAAGGAAAGGTATATCGACAGTGGTGGCAGCTGCATTGATTGTTGTCATAGCTTTGGGTCTCACGTCCACGGCCTATATATGGGGTGCGCCGCTAATACAAAAAAGGCAGGAAGCCTCGACCACGGAGAATGTCTTTAACCTGTTCTCACAAACAAACCAGAACTCCCTGCCAGAGATAATAGAAGACGTAGCAAGCAACCGCGGAGTGAAGACTTTCGGAGTGAACGGAAACGGTGTTTGGAAATTAAACGTGGCCGAAAATTCAATCGAGTATTTATTCTCGAGCAAAACATCCAATGTCGCGGCCGACACGGTGAATCCTGTGTCGTTGACACCGGGCGTCCAGTGCACGGGCACGTCGCCTTATTTGGAGTCGCCATCGCCATCGACAGGCACGCTTGGCCAGGACAGTTCTTCGGTCGTGTGCGTAAAAGCCACAACGCAGGGCGATACATTCGCAATAAGATATAAAATCTGGTTCAGGGAAGTCGATGACAATCCATTTTCCCCGACGCAGGGATATCAAATCATCTTGGAGAAAGACCCTACAGGACTTGTCACATCTACAGGCAGCATTGTAAAAATAACATACGATGACACGGCACAGCAGACCATAGGCGGCAAAACGTTAATTACAAAGAAAATTAAAATTCTACTTATATGAAAGCGGTTTCCCTTATAGTTCAGTTTGTAATATTTTTCATAATAGGGCTGGGTTTCTTTCTAGTCGTCGGCAACGTATTCAGCTTTCAGTCGGATGTGATCAAGCAAGACATTCTTGATACAGGGCTAGATACGTCCATTAACCAATTGTCTGCGGCATCGGTAAGGGTAGTGGATTCCTGCAAGGCATGCGACAATGTAACAATTAAAATCGACCAAAAAAGCATAGCGGGATACTATCCGGTATACCAGCTCCTCAACGGTATTATATTGAAAATAACTCCGGAAAACAAGACCCTGCAAAATTCAGTTCATAATCTCAATTACTCCGTAAACTTTACCGGCCCGGATGCGGGCGCATCCAAGACCATAGATTTAACGTACGACAGAACCAAAAACAATTTAGTGATTGAATGAAAATCCTGAAATCGTCCCTGAGAAAAATGGTAACTGGTTACAAGGCCGCGCAAAAAGACCAGATTCTACCGCAACCAGATAATCCTATTCCAAAGCCGGTTGAACGGCAACAAGACGGCGGAGATACTAGTGTACAAAAAATCCAGATCGTAAAGGAATCGACACGAACGGACACATCGGGATTCGAAATACCAAAGAGGCCGAAATCGGTGAAAATTGGTTCTTTGGAAGATGAGCAAAACAGGCAGCCGCTTTCCTTGACATATCCGCTAATACCTCGGCATCCTGAAAAGGACGAACCCGTTTTTGCGTACACCAGAATATACTGGGATGCCACAGGCAACCGGTATATATACGAACTCGTCGAGCCGAAACTTTCCGATAAACTGAAAGAAATATACAAAAAAGTCAAGGAAATGCTTGAGCAGAAATTGGACATAGATTTTTCCAAGCTCAAGAAAATCGAGGCGAATGATTTCCTAGACAAACAGATAGACGATGTGCTGAAGTATTTCAATGTCCTAATCAGCTCGAGCGAAAAGAAAATTCTGAAATATTATATGGACAGGGATTTCACAGGACTTGAGACGATCGAGCCGTTGCTGCAGGATCCCGGCATTGAAGACATCAGTTGCGACGGCGTTGGAATACCCATTTTTATTTTTCATAGAAACCCTGACATAGGGTCTGTTCCGACGAACGTGATGTTCGATAGTTCCGACGAATTGGATTCCTTCATAATAAGGCTTGCTCAATTGTCCGGCAAGTCGATATCAATTTCACAGCCCTTGCTAGACGGCACTCTGCCTGATGGCAGCAGAATACAGGCCACGCTGGGGACCGACATAGCCAGAAGAGGAAGCAATTTCACAATAAGAAAATTCACAGAAGAGCCGCTCACTCCCGTCGATTTGATAAACTACAATACGCTCGACTCAAATATTCTTGCGTTCCTCTGGTTCACTGTGGATTATGGGCGAAGCATTCTGGTTTCGGGAGGGACGGCTTCGGGAAAAACATCCATGCTGAATGTGCTGTCGCTTTTCATAAGGCCCGAGAAAAAAATAATTTCAATTGAAGACACGGGAGAACTCAGGCTTCCGCACCCACACTGGGTTCCTGTTGTCGCAAGATCTGCGATAGGCGTAGAAGGAAGCGGCGAGGTCGACATGTTCGAGCTTCTTAAAGAAAGTCTGAGGCAAAGACCGGATTACATTATAGTGGGCGAGGTCAGAGGAAAGGAGGCATACATACTGTTTCAGCAAATGGCGACCGGCCACCCGAGTCTCGCGACCATTCACGCTGAAAACATGGCGAGATTGACAGACAGATTGACAACGCCTCCCATATCTTTACCGGCGGGTTTGATCAGCAGTCTTGATGTTGTAGTGTTCCTCGCACGTATGAAATATAAAAATAAATTCGTCAGAAAGGTCACCGAGGTAGTTGAACTTGTGGATTTTGACGCCAGCACCAACACGCCAGTTGTAAATCAGATATACAAATGGAATCCGCAGACAGACAAATTCGACATTACGGGAAAGAGCGTGGCGCTAAAGAAAATATCCAATTTTACCGGCATAACCGAAAAAGAAATCAAAAACGAAATTGAGAGGAGAATAGTTGTATTGGATTGGATGAAAGAGAACAACATATTGGATTATCGGGATGTTCACAAGGTGTTTTCAATTTATTACAGCGAGCCAGAAAGGCTGTTGTCTACTATCCAAGGTGCCGGTTAGTGAGCTTTTTCACAAGATTGGCATTCATACTTTTCGGTAGGCTCAGCGATAGCTTAATGATTTTATTTCCGGACCTGAAGGACGATCTCAAAAAGGCAGCGATGAAAATATCCGCGAGGGAATATCTCAGCAACGGCCTGCTCGGATCTTTTCTGTTTTTTCTGGCGGAAATACCCGGCCTTTCATTCATTTTCGGCCTTTTCTCAAAAAGCATCGCCCTGAGTCTGATAACCTCGGTAACGATTTCAGCGCTTCTCACAATAATAATTTTCTATCTGTTTACAAAATACCCGAGCACGATAATATCGGATAAATCAAAAAAGATCGACACATTCTTGCCATTCGCGTCACTGTTCCTTTCGACTATTGCGGGCACAAAGCTACCGTTGAACCAAGTTTTCAAAATATTCTCCCAGAACAGCAATTACCCCGAAATAACGCAGCAGATTAAAACAATGAACAATGACATGGAAGTTTTTGGATTGGATGTGCATACAGCCCTGCAAAAAGCCGTCGACAGGACGCCGTCTAAAAAAATGAAAGAAATGTTGTATGGAATTATGTCCACATCAATTTCAGGCGGCGACATAGCCATCTATCTGCGCGAGAAAGCCAAGAGCCAAATGGCAGATTACAGAAGATCCCTGGACGAATACTCGAAAAAGATCACGGTTTTTATTGAAGTTTATCTGACGGCGATTGTTTTGGGCGCCATATTCTTCATAATTCTCACTTCGATATTCTCAGGAATTTCCGGGGTGGGCGGCAACATAATCCTTTTGCAATCATTGATCATATTCATCTTCCTGCCGCTGGTGTCGGGAGCATTTATCGTTTTGGTCAGGGCATCGTCCCCCATAGGAGAATAGTATGCTGAAACTAACAACCAACAAGACATTGCTTGTGACAATCGGCATATCCGCATTATTGATACTGATAGGAGTCCTGACATCGGACGCGGGCGTAATCGGCAATGCCATTATAATCTCGACTTTTGTAATCGCCACGCCGATTTTGTATTTCCGTTACAAAAAATTCAGGGAAATGAAAGAGATGGAGGAGAACTTCCCGAATTTCCTGCGCGATTTGATAGAGTCTCTCAGGGCGGGCCTTCCGCTTCATAAGGCAATTGCGAATGCAAATAAAATAAATTACGGAACCCTTTCGAAAGAAGTGAGCAAGATGTCCAACCAGATAAGTTGGGGCATGCCCATAGATAAAGTTCTGAAACAATTCGCCGAAAGGATAAAGCCGAGCAAGAGAATGACTTCAGGCGTGCAGGTGATACTGCAATCATACCTGTCTGGCGGAAATGTCGTCTCTACGATGGATTCGGTGGCGGATTCCCAATTAACATTGCTTGAAACCGAAAAGGAAAGGTCGTCATCTTTGAGCCAGTATATAATAGTAATGTATGCGGTCGCTTTCATTTTCTTGGCGATAGTCGTCGCAATAAACAAGTTGATGGTACCCATATTCAACCTCGCGCAGCAGAATGTTGAATTCGGGCTTGTAAATCCGTGCAGCACATGTTTCGGTTTCGATTGCTCGGTGTGCACATTGTATTCGACAACATCGAATGCGATATTTGGAATAAATCCATCTAGCATAGGGGCATACTACACTGCAGTGTTCTTTTTCATGAGCATTATGCAATCCATATTTTCAGGACTTGTAGCGGGCGAGATCAGCGAAGGGTCTTTGATATCCGGAGCCAGGCACAGCCTGATACTCGCCAGTATAACCTTCGGCGTATTTAGTATATTTGTGAGGTTGGGTCTACTTGGTCTATAGGAAAGGTCAGCTGTCAGCGGACTTTTATGTAGCTTTAATTATTTTCATCGGATTTTTATCTTACGTAACATTCCAAATGTTCCAGACAGTGCCGGCAAACGCCAACACCCTGAAGGACGAGTCGCTTAGGATAGATGCGTATCAAATATCAGAGTTGCTGATAAACGACGGCGGCCAGCCAAATGACTGGAATGCAAGGCAAATATCGGACGTGCAGAGAATAGGGCTGTCCGATGCATCAAGGAATCTCACGAATCTGATATCGAGGGCAAAGCTGGACCAGCTGAAGAACATTTGTGTAACGGGCGGGGATTTCCAATCGATTGCGCAGAAGCTGGACATAAAGAATACAACATCAATAACTTTCATCGAGCACGCAACACACAACGACATAATATGGATATGCAAGTCGCCTGTAACAACGAATAAAAAAACCAGTTTCAATGTCAGCAGGACCGTTTCAATCGACGGCACATCATTCGGTGAGCTGGTTGTAGAGGCATGGAGATCATGAAAGGGCAAGTGTCGATCATAGAGGCGATAGTAGCGTCAATCGCGCTGTTCATAGCATTCAACATGATAATAAACACCGGTGTTTACCAGACAAACTGGAAGGAAGCAGTCGGTTCGATGAACGGGAGAGATGTTCTGGTTACAGCCGACAGACTGGGCAAACTGTACGATTATTCGTTTTCATTGTCGGCTTTCAACAGCGAGTTCATCAGCAAATTGGATTCCGTAAATGATTCTATAATCAGGCTGGATGCCGTAGGCACCCCCGGCAATGTGGCATATGTTGCATGCGATTGCACGAACGACCAGATGAATTATGTCCAGGGAATACTTAATTCGGTGAAATTCAATAACCGCCAAATAAGTTTCACGGTCTGCAGCACGGCATTGCCGGCAATCAACACATGCGGATCTGGCGCAAAATATCCCAACGCGCTGGTAATTTGGGGCTATAAGGATCTGACACCGCAAGACACGATGAACAATCTGACAGATTTCATCAACAATAACAACGGAATAATCGAGATAGCGGATATACCGAATGCCAAGGTCGATGGCATAGGGACAGATGATGATGTTGCGCAAAAACTTATTTTCGGCTTGAAATCAACAAGCGATACATTCCCATCGATTACACAAGATAATTTTCTGACACCGCAGGACGCCTATCAAGCGGCTTATCAGGCTTACAAGGCGTTCTATCACTTGCCATACACCGCAACGGCAACTGGAAAAGGCAATTCATTCAAGATGGAAGGCGGGCAACAGATAACGTGCAACGGCAATACGGGAAACTTCAACATCCAGAACAACAACTTCCAATTTTGGATATGCAGCGATGGAAAGGCTTACTTCGACACGAGCATACCGCAAAACAACAAGGCAGATATTGTCATCAGCCAGGGCCAGAGTTTCCTGATAGGATCGTCCAACTTTACCATGAACTATATCGACACTCCGGATAAGATACGAGTTTCATTCAAGCCGGCCTATCCGTTTAATGATTTTGTAGTTGCGGATGAGAGCCACAACAAACTGCTTCCGATAGATGACGATAAAGGCAAGGGTTTGCTTTCGATGGGCTTTTGGGACATTAACCTGCAAAAGCCCATAAGCGCAGTCATCTTTAACGGCACGGACAGTGGAAAGACTGCTTGGGTCGCAGATTTCAGCAGGACAGGCCTGGCCAATACAGGAGACGACCACAGGCAGCTTTTATCCTCGCTCATATTTTCAGTCATGAATAAAAACCAAAAACAGAAATTCCAGCAGATAGGCCAGGTGACATCTTACATAAATGTAAATAATACGGACATCTTGGACATCTATAGGATTGATTTGAGCGTGGGAAAGCCGTTTTGAAGAAGTTCTTGGCGATCTGAAGAGTATTTTTAACGAGTCAATATGAAAGCAGTTGGGTGGCGGGAGCTGCGGATAAGAGATAAATAGATTGTTATCAAATAGAAATCATGGTATTGACAAAAAGAAATGAAAATTTACGTCCTTTAAGCAACCCGTCTATAACACGATATACGGTCCCAGACACTCAAGTAGAATTTTGGGTTTTTGATAGAGATTTACCAGGACAATATTTCAACATTGTTTTACCGACAGGAGTAAGTTACGCAGATTCATTGCCAATATACAGTTCTGTAGCACAATTGGAAAGACCACTGACTGATAAACCGATAATTGTTAAAAGTTTAACACGAAGAAAGGAAGATGAATCATGTGAAGAATTTCCTTTCCCATTAGATACACCTTATGATATAATTAGACAACAAGTTCCTGGCCAATTTATAGCAGTCGGCATAAGATATCGTAATGAGAAATTAAAAAGCGGTAAAGAATTTTGGAGATCCGCAACTGCCCACTTTTCCTTTTCATCAAGTGAAAGGCGACTCCCACCCTATCTAGTTGACATTGCTTTAAGATTTTCACCTGAAATGCCAAAACAAAAATTAGAGGACGCCTTTAAGCAATTTGAGCAAGAGCTTTTAACACACTAATTTTTTGCGCCAATTAACCGTATAAAAATATTTCGTATAATCAGTGTTATGTTCATTTTTCTGAAAGAAAGTTATCGTGATTATTTTATATGGAATTGGCTCGCGATATAAGTTTCTTGTTCTGTAGTTCCCGTAAAAATCTCAACTCATCACTCCATTCAGAATCAACTTTATCCCCAGTATCTGGAGTTAATACAAGAGTAGTTCTCCCCGCAATCTCAAGGCAGTATTTGCTTTCGCTGGTTCTTCCCATTAAATCATAAAAACCTTTTTCTGCTTCTTCTCTCGAACGCCATGAAGAGAATCTTCGTGGTTTTATCCCATACGTTAACTCTCCACTATATTCGGGCAAAGTGAAATATATTATAAATGGTATTTCTGGAGAATTGTTTCCCCATTCTCCTAAATGCAAGAATAGATAAGATAATGTAGACGGTACATTCCTTCCTGGTATCAGATAAACATGACTAGGATTTATATCAACTCTCACTGTTTTTATTATCCCATTCATATCTTATCATTGTAGATGATAACTTTATAAATTTTTGTTGCCGCTCGCCGTGCCCTAATTTTTAACGGATATGCACTATTTGCAGGACAAGATAATTAACACGCAATTTGGACAACGATTCATTAAATTTCCCAATTTATTTTAATCTCAATGATTCTAGATCTCTGGGCGCATCAGTAGGCACCCTGAAAATTCTATTTATCGTCCTTGCAAGCTCCTGAGTCTTTTGAGATTCGCCGTGGACGCATATCACCCTTTCAGGCTTTGTGTTCAAGTGGCCGACAAATCCCAGCAATTGGTTTTTATCCGAGTGGCCGCTAAGGCCTTCTATCGTTTCCACCTGCATTTTCAGTTCCAGCATCGTAGTTCTTCCATTTTCAGCGGGCACGGGCAGTTCCTTCCAGCCTTTCTGGATCCTTCTTCCAATGCTGCCTTCAGCCTGATAACCGACAAACAGCAAAGTGTTCTTCGGATCTTCTGCCAGATTATGCAAGTGCTGCATGACAGGCCCACCGTTGAGCATGCCAGATGTCGACACGATAACGCACGGCTTGTCTTCCCATGCTTTCTCTCTTTCTTGCTGGGACGCAATCCTTTTGAATATGGGGCTCAAGAAAGGATCGTTCCCTTGGAATATGTTTTTCTGCATATTCCTGCCAAGATATTCCGGATAAGCTGTGAATATTCCGTTGGCGTCCCATATCATACCGTCAAGATAAACAGGATATTCGAGTCCGTGCTCGACCAGGATAGCCATGACTTCCTGCGCACGTTCTACCGAGAAGCTCGGTATAAGTATTATCCCCCTTCTTTCAATGGTTGCATTGACAACATCCATAAGTTGCTTTTCGACTTCAGCACGATTCGGCATTATGTCCTGTGCGCCGCCATATGTCGATTCCATGATCAGTGTCTCAACCCTCTGGAAATCGGTAAATGCGGGATCCAGCAAAGTTGTCCTGCCGAACTTTTGGTCAAGCGCATAAACAATGTTATGCAGGCCTTCGCCGACATGCAGGTGTATCAAACTCGAGCCAAGTATGTGCCCGGCGTTTTGCAAGGTCAGCCTCACGTCAGGCGCGACATCCGAAACCTCGCCGTAATCCAGAGTAATCGCATGCTTGACAGCCTCCTTTATCCCTCGTGCGCTGTAGATTGGATTCGTAGTGCTCTTCTGCATCACATCAACATAGTCGAACCACAATAACGTGGCCAGATCCAAAGTAGGCGTGGTTACATACAGCGGACCGTCAAAGCCGTATTCATACAGCATAGGCACGGCGCCGATATGATCCAGATGCGAATGCGAAATTACCACGGCATCCAGTTCATTGTAATCGAATTCCTTGGTATTGAAAATTGGTATCAGCTCGGAATTTGTCGCGCCCGCCTTTATTCCGCAGTCGAGCAAAACTTTTGATTTCGGAGTTTCCAGCAACGCGGCGCTCCTGCCGACTTCCCTCCAGCCGCCAAGGCCGATTATTCTCACCCAATCGCGGCTGGACTTTCTCTCGCTGAATATGCGTTCTCCTATCGTGTTTAGGAATTCTTTCCTGAACTTGACCTCACTGTGTATCACCTTTCTGATGTTCTCTACAATGTCAGATTTGATTGCCGGCACCCTTTCAATTCTCGGCATCCACAATGTTTCGCCCCTAATTGTCCTGAAGGTTTCCCCGCCTCTTCCGATTACAAGCCCGGGTTTCTGCGCGGCTATGATGACAATGCTTCTTTCTGGCTCGAAATAAATGTCCTTTATTTTCGCGTCTTCCGGAACATGTTGTTTGATTATTTCCTTTGTCGCTTCCTCGTCAAGCGTAAGATTTTTCTCGGGCCTTACTTCTATTCTTTTTCTTATCTGGGACACGACCTGCTTTACAGTGTCCTCGTGCGAGCGGAAAAATTCGCGGTCCTTCGTGTAAACAATTATCTCACTACCTTCCAACTCTACTCTGCTGACTGCTTCTTTCGGCAGTAAGGATTTTACCTTTTCAAGAATTTCCATTTCATTCACACACTAAGAAAAATATCATCCAGTTATTTCGAAATCTTGTCCAGATCGTATCTTGTAACCTTGATGCCGTCTTTTGTAATGGTTGCTATGTCCAGCGCCTTGCCGCCTGATCCTATGTCCCTTTCAATTGCGGCTTTAATCGCCCGCATCGCCAATTTCGACGCTTCATCCACGGACATTCCTTCTTTGAATGCGTCTTCCAAAACGCCCAACGCCATAGGAGAACCGGATCCTGTCGAAAAGAACTTTCTTTCTTCTTCAATCGAACCCAGCGGGTCCAATGTCAAGACATGAGCACCAGTGCTGTCGTATCCTCCGACAATCAGCTGAACATAATAAGGATAGTACTTGCTCCCCTGCAGGATATTTGACAATAAAGTCGCAGCGCCCTTTACGGATATCTTCCTCTGGTTCTCGATCGAGAATATTTTCAACTCGGCCTTCATGTACCTTGCCAGCGATTCGGCATCTCCAGACGAACCCGCAATGGTCATGGCGATATGGTCCTCCAGCTGCATTATCTTCTCGGATTCCTTGCTCGCTATAAGATATCCCAGTGTAGCCTTGGATTCCGCGGCCAGTATGGCACCATCTTTACACACAATCCCTAGCGTTGTCGTTCCAGTCTTTCTTATTTCGACAGACTTACTTAATTCGTCATTCAATGGCATAATAAGAATCAGCTAATCTTAATTATTTTGTTACCTTTAAATAGGTTTTGTTCTGGGCAGTAGATCGCAAAGTAAACTTTAAAGGATGTCGTCAAGTCCTAATTTAGATTAAATCTATGATAAAATTGGGTAAAGTCGGCTTCTAGTTAATGAAAATCTTGTGGCGAATTTAGAACTCGAACAGTTTTTATCTCTAAAAATATGAACCCTAGAAATACCTCTAAACAAATCACTTCTAGAACTGACGTAAGATGTTGCTATGTGACTGCCAACTCATACAACGATTTAAGAAAGAGCTTGAAATGTGGAAAATGCTGAGATCCAGATACGCGGGTGTTCACGAAACGCTCGTTGCCGCTGATGTCTTAAGACCTATATTTCCAGAATTTTCAGAATTTGTCGCCAACATCGGATCAACTGGAAATTCGATATACCTAAATGGAGGAATGGAATTAAAAGTCGTTCATTATGCAGACTGGAGGGTGCAATTTACTACAATAATACCATTCAGGGATAGATTGCAATATCTGAAAGATACTTATTTACCCAGACATCCTGACAAGGGAGACGCATGGTGGGAAGCTGCTGTTCAAAAAGAATTGGAGTTGGAGCATGAAATTTTTAGGCATCTTCCTTATGGACCCGACGATTTGGCACGTGTTGTAGGAGAAAGAACACGTCCCAATCTATAAGCCCAACCAGGTTTCCATTCTTTAGGTTGCTTTGACCGCCAGTCTTCTTTTATAGCCTGTTGCCAAGTCCTACTCTTTAGCAAAACATCCAAAGCTAGTTGAGTGGCTCTATGGCCTATAATAGCAACATTTTTTCCAGAATATTTTTCAAATAGGTCGTTTAGAAGACTTCTAATCCTTCTTTCAACATCTCTATAACTTTCTCCATTAGGGAAAGGTTTATTTATATAATTTAAAATAACAGAATCCACTTTATCCGAATGTAATCTGGTAAAATCTCCATAGTCACACTCCCTCAGTCTTTTATCTTCTATTGTCCTGACATTTCCAAATGTTAATCTTGCCGTGTCTACAGCCCTTTTCAAATCTGAAGAGAAAACAAAATCAAATTTTTTATTTTTTATCAATTCTTTCAATTGCATACACTGCTTCTTTCCCAATTCCGACAATTCTGCATCAGCCCAGCCCGAAGCTAATTCCTTTTCGTTATCTGTTGTAGTCCCATGTGCGAAAAATGTGATGTTTACTATTTTATTAGATTGCATATGATTTATTCCATTTTATCTTATAAATCTTAGTTAATGAGATTTCAAAGTAATTAAAATTTATTTTTTATTTTAGTCTTCGTATCTAATTTTAAATACTTTTCTCTATCATAATCACATTTCTTTTCTCTTCAGATGACAATCTAATACCAAAAGTTTGAGATAAGATGTTCAATTCCTGATAAGACGTAGCCTTCTTTTTCAGCTGTTTCAATACAGCTTTCAATGCTTCCTTACTTTTGTCAGGTAGAAAACATACAGTAACGGGATTCCTTTTTCTAGACAAAGAAACCTTTCTTATACCGAAGCGAGAACACAGATCTCTAATTGCAGTAATATATGAATAGTCATTTTTAGGAACTATGAAAAATCCTTTCTCTAACAGCCGTGAAATAATCTCCAAAGTAAGATTCCTTAAAACCCTTCTCGTAGTCCCCCTAAAGTCTCTTGTCACAAGATATGCTGTACTCGAATGAACTCCAAACTTCTTACCTATTTCAATGTTGGAATAACCTTCTTTACACATTCTAACCATCTCCTCCTTATCTTCTTTGGTAAGCCTTTTTGTTCGCCTAGGCAAGCCTCTTGTGTAGTACATTACAATACCCTGTGAAACACCCAGCCTTTTGCTTATACCCAAGCTACTCACACACTCAGAGTACATGCTTCTAATTCGTTCTATTATTTCATGTGGAATATTCAATCTTGGTGCCATAGAGTTAGGTTCTAAAAGTCCTTTAAAAACGATTTCTATACTGGATTATGATTTGGTAAATTTTGATTGAGGAATAAGTCAGTTTTTACACTTCTAATTTTCAAATTCCATGTCTATTAGCTTTAAAACTCAAGAATTTAAGCTAGATTGGTAAAATTTTACTTTGGGGTGTACTGCTGGGAAGCTTTGCTGAATAATCATTTTACCTCTTGATATTTTAAAGAGTTCGGACTTTTTAAACAATCATAATAGAAGAACTTACTTTAATATAAACTATAATCAATTAGACTATGACGGTATCATAAAAACTATGGTACTTATATCGAAAAAGTGATGATATGTTTAGTAGAAAATGGCTTTCACGTTGTTTCGAGTGGTTGAAAGATGATGGTCGATTGTGTCTAAACGTGCCATTGGATATAAATAAAGGCGGCCAGCAAAGTGTTGGGGCAGACATCACTAATATTGCGAAAAAAATAGGTTTCAAATACCATTCTACTGTTGTTTGGAACGAAGGAAATATATCCAGAAGGACAGCATGGGGTTCTTGGCTAAGTGCTTCTGCACCTTATGTAATCGCACCAGTAGAATTGATTATTATTCTTTATAAAAATCAATGGAAAAAAAATAACAGACATGAATCTGATATAACTAAAGAAGAATTTGTAGGATGGACTAATGGTTTATGGACATTTAGCGGTGAAAGTAAAAAAAGAGTTGGACACCCAGCACCGTTTCCTATAGAATTGCCAAAAAGATGCATTAAACTATTCAGTTATGTAGATGATGTCGTTTTAGACCCATTTATGGGAAGCGGGACAACATTAATTGCGGGGGTTATGAATAACAGGAAGTCTATTGGTATTGAAATTGACAAAGAATATTGTAATTTGGCAAAAAGCCGAATTATTCAAGAAGCCAGAATACTAGATAAAAATTTAAATGAAATCCCAATTAGAGCTAGATAAAATGACCAATAATTCAGAAGAAACAAAACAGGCAGATTTAATCATGGAATATTTTAAGAACCATCCTAAACGAGAAATCAAACACCCCGAAATAGTGGACTGGGTTGTCGCAGAATATAAAAAGCGGACAGGCACGGTTTTCAGAGACCCCGATAGAGCTATTAGAAAACTCTCTCAAGAAGGTCAACTAATCAAAATCTCAAAGGGGGTATACAAATACGATTCCAATTTTATAAAAAACAAAGAACTTGAGGATTTTACTGAAACACAAAAAGAAGCGATTTTCGAGAGGGACAACTATCGTTGTGTTGTTTGCGGTAAGGGTAGAAAAGATGGAGTTGAAATACACGCCGACCATATTAGGCCGAAAGATTTGGGAGGTAAAGCAACAATAGATAATGGACAAACTTTATGTGCCCAACACAATTTCCAAAAGAAAAACTATAAACA
Source organism: Candidatus Aenigmatarchaeota archaeon (assembly GCA_016187415.1). Classification (GTDB taxonomy): domain Archaea; phylum Aenigmatarchaeota; class Aenigmatarchaeia; order CG10238-14; family SCSR01; genus JACOWB01. The sequence goes on along the minus strand of JACPJT010000002.1, from coordinate 11,959 downwards.
AACTGAAACAGGTAAAAAGATGTTTATCCGGCTTTACGAACTCGCAAAATCTACTAAAGACGAAAAGTTATTGGGATTCTGCAAAGAAGTTTTAGAAGTATATGAAAAGAACGGTATAAACGGGCATATTGTCTGGAAACGATAACCATCATGTGATTTATCCTCGTGGGTCAGTTTTTATATAACTTTTTTCTATAGGTGTTTTTGTCCTTTTAGTAGTGGAATTAAGCATTTTTTCTATCTTATTGGATGACGTTTTACAATTAGGACAGTCCTCTACGGCATAATAAGTAGTATCTTTAGCTAGCCCAGTCGGACTATTGACTTTGACAGTAATTTCTTTATCACACACAGGACAAGGAACAATTTCATTTTGAATCATATTAATAGGTATATCCGACCGACTTTTTAAACACTTTAGGAGATTTAAAACACGAAGTTCTTTTAAACGAAGCTGTTTTGGAAACTTTAATACTGCTTTGCTATATACACAACCGATTTGGATTTACTGTTGCAGTTTATGCATGTGCTCTTTGGTTTCTCTTCCTTACCAAAAACGGTCCCTCTTATTACGCCACCATTAGTTTTTTCCTTCATCTCGTCGGCGCATTCTTTATTGCCGCACCATTCTATTTTTATCAGCCCGCCTTTCTCTTCCAAGATTTTTTTTAAATCATCAAAATTCTTGATCTCTCCCATATTCTTCTTGAAATATTCATCGGCTTTCTTCATCAGGTTGCCCTGTATGTCACCCATCACACTAGCGATCTTTTTAATATCCGTTTCCTTTGCAACTATCTTCTCCCCGGTATCCCTTCTGACAAGTATCATTTGCTTGTTTTTGACATCTTTCGGTCCGACTTCAATTCTCAGCGGGATTCCCTTCAGTTCCCAGTAATTGTATTTCCAGCCGGGCGTGTATTCTTTCCTGTCGTCAACGAAGACAGAAAATTTCTCCTTGAGCTTTTTGTACAATCCGCTTACTTTTTTTAGGACAGTTTTATCGCCTTCCTTTAAAATCGGCACGATCACAATCTGCAATCCTGCGATTTCAGGCGGCAGTACAAGCCCTTTGTCATCTCCATGCAATCCAATTACAGCGGCAAAGATTCTCGATACGGCAGGGCCGTAACAAGTCTGCCATGCATATTTCTCGCTCTTGTCTTTGTCGATGAACTTTATGTCAAACGGTTTGGAGAAATTCTGTCCCAACAAGTGAGTAGACGGCAATTGCAGCACTCTTCCATCAGGCATTACCGTATCGGCGGCGTATGTGTGAACAGCCCCCGCAAACTTGTCATGCTCGGGCCTTTGGAAAAAAATAAACGGTATTCCGAATTTTTTGTGTATAGTATTCTCAGTCGTTTCCATGTCTTCCTTCACTTGCTTTACCGCTTCTTCCTCAGTGCCGAATGCATCGTGCGCTTCTATCCAGTAGAACTCCCTTCCCCTGATGAACGGTCTGGTCGCCTTTCCTTCGTATCTCCACACTTGGCATCTCTGGTACAGCTTCAGCGGCAGATCCCTCCAGCTCCTTACCCACATTGAATACATCTTGTACATTGCGGTCTCGGATGTTGGCCTTAGTGCCAGAGGCTCTTCCAATTTCTCAACATCGCTCCCAGTTTTTGTAACCCAGAATACTTCAGGGAGAAATCCCTCGACGTGCTCCGATTCCTTTTTGAAATTGGATTCTGGTATCAGCGCTGGAAACAGTGTCGGCATATGTCCTTTGGATTCGAGTTCATCCTCTAGAACTTTGAACATATTATTCATGGTTTTTACCGACCATGGCCTGAAAACCACGAATCCCTTTACATTATAGCGTATGTCCGCCAACTCGGCCTTCTGCACAACCTGCGTATACCACTCGGAAAAATCATCCGACTTCTTTACTGTTATGCCTTCCTGTTCAGCCATATTTAATGAATGTGTTTTAGTATTTTTAATTAAGGCGGTTTACCAAATTTCCCTTTATAATAATCTATCTCATTTGGTGACATCGTCTCCCCATTATGGTTTAATTTCTCAGAAACTGCAACGTCCGATGCCGCAGATAAAAACCATAAATCACCCACCACCACAAATCTATCAGGACGCCTTTCAACACTTTTAATCGGCAGTGATGGCGGATCGCATCCCAGCAGTTCCCTGCATTTTTCATACCCAAGCGCGAGCATATATTCTCTTCCGCCAGAACGGAATATGTCACCTTGATTCAAATCAGACAATGCCTTATATCCATCTGAAGGAACCATGGAATCAATTAGAAATGAGCTTTAAAACTTAAATGCCTTTTCTTCACGCATAAATAAATTTAGCCCGATACATACAGTATGAGAATATCGGTTCTGTCGGATTTGCACTTCGGCTATTCGTACATGCAGCAACTGGAGAATGACAGTTTTGAAAATGCGGACGAGGCCGTCCAAAAGGCGCTGGATTCCGACCTGATAATAATAGCCGGGGACGTATTTGACATACGAGCGCCGAGAACACAAACATGGGGCAAATCGCTTAAGATTCTTTCACAGCCATTGCTGAGAGACAATCCGGGCATAAAGATGGTCGAGTGCGACAAGCAGCTTAAGGACATATCCCAGAGAACCCTCAACCATATTCCTGTCGTGGCAATCCACGGCAATCACGAACGCCTTATGAAAGGCGACATAAACACGGTCGAGTCGCTGGAGAATGCGGGTTTGCTCATTCATCTGCACCTCAATACAATAATTTTCGAAAAAGACGGCGTAAAGGTGGCCGTACATGCGATGTCATCCGTCCCAGAAAGATACGCCAAGGAGGTCTTGGACAAATGGAACCCAAAGCCGATAGAGGGATGCGTCAATATCTTGGTGTTGCACCAGAGCATAGACCCCTATGTATATTCTCCACTGGAGCCGCCAAGCCTCAGCCTGTCGAATCTGCCCAGAGGTTTCGATATTATCATAAACGGCCATTTGCATGGCCACAACATGGAAAAATTGGACGGCAGCGTATTTATGATGCCCGGAAGCACTGTCATAACTCAATTTGAAAAGAACGAGGCGGCATCGGACAAAGTAATAGGTCGCATTGATATCGGGACCGATTTGAAAGTTGACTTCGAACCGCTTGGCACAAACAGGAAATTCTACTACGAAAATCTCGAGCTCGAACAGACGTCCCTGACACTCAGAGAACAAGTCGAAAGAAAACTTTCGCAAATAGTATTTCCGGATGGCAACAAGAAGCCCGTTGTCAAGCTGAAACTAAAAGGCAGGGATACAAGCATATTAGACGCGGATTTGCGGAACATTGAAAGCAAATTAAACGATAAGGCCATTCTCTTGTTGGTCAAGGAAATAGAGTCGCAGGAACTGAGCGAAAAAAGAGAACTCTTGAGGAATCTCAGGGAGCAGAAGCTGTCGGTAGAAGAGCTCGGCCTGAACATACTGAGAACAAACCTCGATGAACTGGGCGCGAAAAACGATTTCGACTATGACACAATGTTTCACCTGTTGAGTGAAGACCAGACTGAAAGCGCTCTAAACATTTTGATTGGGCAGCAGACCACATTGCAGGCTTTCAAGTGATTTGTATGATAACCAAGATAATACTGAAAAATTGGCGCTCTCATCTTAATTCCACGCTAGATTTCACCAAGGGAACCAATGCTTTGATAGGGATAATGGGCAGCGGAAAAAGTTCCATATTGGGAGCCATGTGCTTCGGTCTTTTCGGAACAACGCCGGAACTTCAGTCAAGAAAGCTGAAACTTGACGAGCTGATTATGAACAAGCCTTCCATGAAGGACATGGCCGAAGTCGAAGTCTTCTTCATGATCGACGGCAAGAATTATTCCGTAAAGAGGATAATAGAAAAGAGGAAGGGCACGACATATTCCGAATTCAGGGAAAACGGCAAGCTGGTCGAGGCTCCCAGCACGCAAAGGGTGAATGAAATCGTGGAAAAAACCCTTAAAGCGGATTACGAGCTGTTTAGCAAGGCAATATACTCTGAACAGAATTCCTTGGATTATTTCCTGACTATACCAAAAGGACAGAGGATGCGCAAGATTGACGAGCTGCTGCTTATTGACAAATTTGACAAAGCGCGCACAAATGCAATTTCGCTGATAAATAAAATTTCCGAAAAGAAATCGGCAATGGAGAATCTTCTCAGCAAAGTGAATGTTGCAGACATGCAGCAGACTGCAGCCGTGCTCAAGTCTTCGCTCGAAGGCCTTGTTTCTGAAAGATCGGAAATCGAAAAGACGCTCAAGCAAATTTCATCAAGCAGGTCAAACCTCGAAAATGAACTGAAGATTCTTTACAAGACAAAAGAAAATTTCGAGATTCTGAAAAGGGACGATATACGCCTTTCCAGCGCAATAAATGAAATTCAATCGGCTTTGGAAAAGCTCGACGAATCTGTGAGGGGGGCGAATAAGGAAATGATAGAAGGCGATATGAAATCCCTGTCCGAAGTCAGTGAAAAGCTGGAAGAACTGATCAGGGAAAGGCAATCAGAATACCAAAAAATTGTGGATCAATTTTCAAAGGCCAAGGCAGAAGCAGACATCTATAGAAAAGAAACCATAACAAGGCTAAAAAACGAACTTGAAGAGAAGCTCCAGTTGCAAAAGGATGCTGAAAGAATAAGGAAACATGTAGGCCCTGATAAAGAAAGGGCGCTAGAAAAGAAAAAATTGCTTGTGGAAAAATATGTCGGAGAAATCGAGGCCCTGCGAATAAAGATCGAGGACCTCGGCGCCATAATAGATCAACTGTCGCTTGTCAAGGCGGTGTGCCCCATCTGCGAATCAAAGCTGACAGAGGCTAGAAAAATAATTTTAACAAAACAAAAGAAAATGCAGGTGCACGAATTGCGCGAGTCGATGGACAATGCTGTGAAGCAAAAACAAATGACCGAACAGGATTTGAAGGAATTGGAAATTTCCATCATCAAGCTCGACAAAATGCTGGAAGCCATAGGTGACGTCGACGAAATAAAAACAAATCTGGAAAATTCACAGCATGTATTTTCCGTTTTAGAAGAGTCCTCTGTTAAGCTTGAAGCCGAATTAAAATCGCTGAGAAGCGAATTGGAGAGAATGAACAAGAGTTTGAGCGAAACCCGCGAGAAAAAGCAGAAAACCATCATGATGGCGTCGCAAATCCGTGATTATGATGTAAAAAGATCGCGGATAAGCGAATTGGTCAAGGAGAGAGACGAGATAAGCCGCCATTTGGAAGGGTTAGAGCGTGCAATTTCCGGCAAGGACCTGTCTATTGTGGAGGCAGAATTGCGCAATCTTGTCGGGCAGGAGCAATCCCTTTCTGCAAGACTATCATCGCTGAAGCAGCTGTCAATGGAACGCGAGAACCGGTTGAGAGAATTGGAATCGACGCTTTCAACGTCTACGAAAGACAAGGAGGACGTGAAGAAGCTTGAGAACATTTCCATACAATTGAGAATTTTCGCAAAGGCTCTAGAAGAAACGCAGAAGCATCTCAGGCAGGAATTCATCACACTTGTGAATTATTCCATGGAACAGCTGTGGCAGACACTGTATCCTTATCAGGATTTCACCGGTGTCAGGTTGAATGTAGACGAAGGCGATTATGTTCTGCAGCTGCAGTCGAAGAACGAATGGTTCGATGTCGAAGGCGTGGCGTCCGGCGGCGAGAGGAGCATAGCGGCACTGACTTTGAGGATAGCGTTCTCTTTGGTGCTGGCCCCGCAGTTGCGGATACTGGTTTTAGACGAGCCTACCGCCAATTTAGACGAGAATGGCATATCGAAATTGGCTGAAACATTGAGGGACAGGACAGGAGAGTTCTTGGATCAGATATTCATCATAACGCATGAGCCGAGACTGGAGGAAGCCATCACAGGCTCTGGTTACAGATTAGACAGGGACAAGTCAGGTGACGGATATACTCAAGTTGTCCAATTGAACTAACTTTTTAAATTCATACGGGTATTAACTTTGCATGAATAATCCGATTTGTGTTATAGGTTCTGGCGGAAGAGAATTTACTCTAGCTTACAAATTACACAATGAAGGTTATCGCGTAATTGCTATACCAGGCAATGATGGGATGGAGAGGCTGGGAATCGCACAAACTATCCCATTGCCTCCGAATTTCGGATTAAGAAGAGAGCATTCCAAGCACTTGGTTGATGTCACAGATAAGTACAAACCTTCACTGATCGTGATTGGTCCTGAAGATTGGTTAGCTGTAGGAGCAGTTGACAATCTACAAAAAGAAGGTCATATGGTCTTTGGTTCTAGAAAAAAAGAATCAATAGTCGAGGCGAGCAAATGCTGGTCTTCAGATTTCATGAAAAGAAATGGAATTCCTACTCCAGATTTTTATAATCCAGAGAATTATCAAGAGGCAGTAGGACATGTTAAAAAGAGGAAATTAAAAGTTGCAATAAAGGGTGACGGTTTGGCAAAGGGGAAAGGCGTAATAATTCCACATACTTTGGAAGAAGCTACGGAAGCACTCTACGCAATAATGATAGATGGTAAATTAGGTGGCCCGAGAGTAAACATACAAGATTTTGTCGATATAGAATATGAGCTGAGTGCAATGGCTTTTGTCGATGTGAGAAGAAAAAACGAGAGTTTCCATGGAGATTACAGACTTTTGCCATTTTCAATGGACCACAAATCACTTTTGGATGACGATAAGGGTCCCAATACAGGAGGCATGGGAGCGGTTGCACCAATACCAATTAACAATGAATTGAGAGGAAAAGTCATTTCTGATGTCATAGAACGCACGGTTGAAGGCTTCATAAAAGAAGGCATCGAATTCAATGGGTGTCTTTATCCTGCACTTGCTGTTGACAGAAACGGTAGATTTTATGTGCTGGAATATAATATGCGTTTTGGAGATCCAGAAACACAAGTTGTTTTATATTCAATGGCATCTAGATTGCAACCGTATCTGATGGCTACAGCTACAGGAGAATTGGGAATGTTACCAGAAATTGTTACAAATGATTATTCTGCTATTGTAAATCTAGTTTCACCTGGATATCCACATTCACCAGAAATAGGTTTACCGATTAATGGATTAGACGATTACGGACAGCTGAAACGTCCAATTGAAGGACAGATGGTAATTCATAGTGGAACGAAAGCAATTATGGAAGGAAATAAAGTCAGGTGGGCAACTAACGGAGGAAGAGTCTTAGGAATTATGTCAAGTGACCCCGAACTATCTTCCGCTGTCTGTAAATCTTATTTGAGAGGCAGAGGAGATTTTTCTGGGTTTCACGGTTTGATTTATAGAACTGATATTGGTAAGAAAGCATTAAAACTGTTTACATGAATGTTTCCAAATCTTTGTCACTGATTTGTTTGTTATCGTTGAAATTCTGAATCTCATCTTCCAGTTTCATTCCTTTCTCGGAAGACTTGCTTTTTCTTTCTCTCACATTGACAAGTATGGGATAATTCACTGCTTCACCTACAATATACGCCTCGCCGACTTTCAATCCTGGAATGGAATCCAAAACACCGCCGGTAATTCCTTCAGAACTTTCCTTGATGTGGTCCAAATCATACGGGTTTGTAACTCTCATAATTACGTGTGTGTTGCATTGCGATAATGCAGTCGTTGCTAATCCGGCAGGACGTTGCGTAATCAAAACAAGGCACGCATTGAATTTTCTTCCTTCTCGCGCAATCTGGTCTATTATACCTCTTGACAGAGCACTCTCGCGTTCTTCACCTTCAGGACAGTTACCGGTAATAAAGATTTTACCCTCTCTTCGTGCTACAAATGCACCATTTTTAACTGTTACATCCCACACTTTGCCAGAATATGTTTCCTTTTTCACCTTTCTGATAAATGCAAATTTTCTTCTGAAAGAAACCAATACCTTTATTTGTCCATTCGTGGATTTTGTTTTTACCGCAGAGAATCCAAGCTTAACACACAATTCCTGAAAATCGTCTGCCAAATACGAATCGTGTCCAGGATAGAATGTCACATAACTATAGCCATTTTTTTTACTGTAAGAAATATTTCCATCTCCTTGAACAAGTGCGTCAAACAATATTTTAAGTTGATCAATTGAAGCATTCTCTAAGAGTTGCCTAGGAATTCTGTGTGCATTATTTCCCAGCCATTTTTTAAGTTCGTCTGAGCATTCTTTACCAAAGTAAAATGTAAACTCTGTATTTCCTTTGATGAAACGAGAATCATAAAAGTGATCCTTTCGTTTTCTTGACGATATTCTAGCTTTTGGAAAACGTCGCTTTACAACATCAATCATTTGTTTTACTATATTCTTTTTTGTTTGGGATATCTCGAAGGAGAAATATTTTCCACTATCAAATAAGTGTTTATAACCGTCTGTTACTATCCATCCTATTATTTTTATCAAATCGTTGTCTATGTTACATTTCGAATTAGACTGTATTTTAGCGGTGATGGGTATTTTAAATCCTGTCGGAAGATCTTTAGCCAAAATAAATTTGGGTTGTGACCATGTGAATTCGTGATTTTTATTTGTTGTTCGAGTATAACATAAAACTCTATGATCATTAGTTACAAGAGAGTTTATGCTTTCATCATTGTACAGTTTTACGAGTTCACCACTATAATTTTTTATAATTAGTCTTTGTATAGGATTAACTTCAAGCTTATCCGAATCTTTATTATAGGAAAATACAGGATAGCCGACTTTTAGTTCATTGTATTTTTTCCAGCCTTTCTGAGTAAGAATTTCGGTGTCGCTACTTAAACAGAATTGGTGCGCTTCTTCCACAAATAAAATGAAAGGCGATATTTTTTTCTGTCTTCTGGCATCGAACAATTTCTTCGCAAAGTACGCGATGATTATCTGCTTCCTTCTGATATCAACCAAGTCAGACAAATTAAGGATGCTCAGGTTGCCTTGGAACGCCAAGTCCTTCACAGACGGGTAATCCCTGTTGCTGAACAGTTTCGTATAATCCAATTCATGCAACCAGGCCACAAGCACTGTTTTAGTTTTGATGTCCTTTATGTCGCTGTTCTGCACGGCGTCAATAAGATCTTGCATGTTATAAACGGGTCTTTCTCCCCGCAGTTTTCTAATTATGGGATTCAGTTCCCTTCTTTGCACGGAAGTTATCTTCGGCATCAACATGGACAATTCATATGCGGATAAACTGTGTGTTGCTATTGTGATTTCTTCGCCGTGGTAGACTTTGGTAGACGTCGCATATCTATTATCATTGACAAAGCCGCCGTACTCGCCGTGGGGGTCAATCAAAATCACGGACGGTCTAGAATTCCTTTCCTTGTTCAAGAGTTCTTCAATCAAAACCGATGTCAGATAGGATTTTCCGGCACCTGACATTGCGAGCACCGCCAAATGTTTTTGAAACAATCGCGTTATGTTCAATTTAGCATCTGTATTGTGGAACTCGACCTTTCCTATATTAATCCCGTTTTTTACATCAAGACCTAGGACATCATTCAGAATATTTTCATCAATCGGATATATCTTGTTTCCTGGCGATACAGGGAATGTGACCCTTCTTTGCAATCCGTTGGAAAATACGCCCAAAGGGTACGCCTGAGCTATCAGATATTCCCATCTGTCAACTGGAAATTGATCTGTCAAAGGTTTTCCGGATTTCTCAAACTCGCTTACAGATTCCGCACGCTGGTAGTACCTGTTGGTTTTGATTATCTCGTCCACGCGCGCGACAAGCAGGCCGTCGGAAGTCTCTAGTTGTATGAACTGTCCCTTTCTGACCGGCACGCCTTTGTTGTCATTTACTACAAACCAGAATTCCTGGCTACTGGGTCCCAGCTCGGATGATATTACAGTTCCTATCTCATTCATGAATAGATAATGCAACCAATCAATTTATATCTGTCATGATGTGGGAAATGAACCGATGATAACTTTAAGAAATTTATAGTTCATCGAGAACTTATGCAGCTGGTAATTAACGAGTACGGGTCAGTAATAAAGAAAGAAGAAAATAGGTTCATTGTTGTAACCAAGGATCAGAAACACGAGTTTTCAGCGGATGACGTCAAGCAAATATTGATAACCGCAGGGGCGTCTATTTCGGCTAATGTGATAAAACTTGCAATGTCCAAAGACATCGACATAGTTTACGCCAACAAATATGGCGAGCCTTATGCCAGAATATACCCATGCAGATTGGGCGGTACCACACTGACTAGAAGAAAGCAGGCTACCCAGTATCTATCAACAAAAATTTCGGAAGCGATTAAAAACATAGCAAAGTCCAAGATCAAGAATCAGATAAACATGCTCAAGTCTCTAAGCAAGACCAGGGAGAATGTCGACTTTTCGGAAGAAATAAAATCTATTGAAGCCCAGTTAGAGAACTTGGAAACACTCGTCGGAAATATGGATGACATAAGACAGCAACTTTTGGGGATAGAAGGATTTTCCAGTTCTCAATATTTTTCTTGCCTGTCTAGGATTTTACCTTTCAGCGAGAGGCAACATGAAGCGAAAGACCCTTTCAACGCGATGCTGAACTATGCATATGGGATAATGTATTCCGAAGTCGAGAAATCATGCATAATAGCTGGCCTAGACCCTTATCTAGGCTTTATGCATACCGACCGATACGGCAAGCCTTCCTTAGTTCTTGATTTCATTGAACAATTCAGACAGCCTATAGCAGACAGGGCTGTAATAAATTTATTTGCAAGGAAACAGATTGAAGATTCCGATTTTGAAAGTTCTGGAAACGTTTTCATGCTAAGTGAAAGGGGTAAAGAGAAATTAATAAACGAAGTAATGGAACTTCTTAACAGGACGATAAAATACAAAAATAAGAATCTACCTTGGAAAGCAGTCATAATGGAAAGGGCTAGAGAGTTTGTCAGGCTACTGCTTGAAGGAGAATATTACGGAGAGTTTTCAGCGTGATTACATGTTGCATTGGGTAGTATACGACATAACAAATAATGGGAAGAGAACAAAGGTTTCCAAGATATGCAAGAATTACGGCTTGAAGAGAGTTCAGAAGAGTGCTTTTCTGGGAGATGTTACAAGGAACAGGATTGAGATGCTTTCAATCGAAGTCAAGGAAGTGCTTAAAGACTCCAATGACTGCGTGTTTATCTTCCCTTCATGCGACTCATGTTTCGGAAGCAAAATAATAGAAGGCATCTTGAAGGAGGATTCGGTTAGGAAAAAAGACTTCCTGATAATAGGTGGTTATAATGGAGAAAAAATACATAACAGCAACTGATTTGATGAATTATTCATACTGCCCACGGATAATTTATTATACAGAGGTTTTAAGAGACCCACAGTTTACTACAAAGAAGGAATTCAAAGGAAGGGAAAAAGAATACGATTATCAAACCAAAGCCAAAAGAACCAAAGTAGTTAAACAGTATCCTAAATTACCGAAGTTGTTTAAAGCGCATCTAGTATCTGAAAGATTAGGAATAAAAACAATAGTAGATTCTATAATGATAGATAAAGAGAAGAACGAAGCTTATCCTATACAAGCAAAATATAGCTACAGACCACCTAAACTTTTTAGAGGTCAAATAAATCAACTTTTGATGGAGGCCCTTCTTATAAAGGAATGTCTGGGATACAATGTACCTTTCGGTTTTATTAAATTCTTAAAATCTGGAGACTTGGTAAAGGTCAACCTTAGTAATAAGAAAGATGTATTGGAATTATTGAACGAGGTTAGAGATGTAATTGAAGGGGAAAGATTCCCAAAAGCAACCGTATATAAGAAACGATGTATAGATTGTTGTTATAAAAGTAAGTGTTGGGGATAATATGGAAACGCTTTACACTGAAAATCTGCCTGAAAAAATTATCACTGGAATTAGACTAAAATTAGAAATTAAAAATAGCGACGATAAGAAAGAACTCGATAATTATTTCAATGAATATGCAAAAATAGTTACGTTCGCCGCTAAACGGATAACTGCTTATAGAAGTCTAT
>JACPJT010000004.1:235438-251881 GCA_016187415.1 Candidatus Aenigmatarchaeota archaeon | reverse complement strand
TGCGCAATCTGCAGGAAAAACCATGTTCTGATAAGTGCAAGGGGGCAGTTTCCCATCTGCACGGCATGCTCAATGAGGCAAATCAGCCAGCCAATAACAGATGAGAAGTTCAGGAAGCTGTTTGACATTGACAACAAGCTGTATGAGGAGTCCTCGTTCCTCAGGAGCATAAAGTCAAACTACTTACGGTTTGGCAGCTTGTCAGAAAAACAGATTGACACGTTCAAAAGAGTTTCTGCAGAACTGGCGAACCCGCAGAATAACAAAAATAGCGCACAAATAGCAACTACTGCAATTGCTGCAGAAGCTGCAGTTATTAGTGAAAAACAGGAAAGCGCAAATGAAGCCAAGCGAATCAAGCCAAAGGCAAAAAAATCCAAAAAATAAGCCGCTGATGTGCAGCAGCTACAAGGGATTTGGGCGGTTTTCGCTTGCGGTTGGAATTCTGTTCGTAGCCCTTAGCTTTTTTTACGGCTTTAACAGCGTAAGAATTGCAGTTGCTGCCTTTTTCCTGACTCTCGGAATAGTAGACTTAGCCTTGTACAGTAAATATGGGGAAGGATAGGCCCGCTTTTGAAACTATTTTGCAGCAGCTTTTGCCGATTTCAAATAACTAACAACTTCCTCGTCTGTGAGTTGGGGGAAGCTCCTGTAGAACTCGCCAACAGCCATGAACCATTCCGGTGTGTCAAGGCAGATTACCTCGTCAGCCTCTGCCCTTAATAGCTCTGCTGCATGTTGTGAAGAGACAGGAACTGCGACGATGATTTTCTTTGGCTTGTCCTTCCTTACTGCTCTTACCGCTGCTAGGACGGTGTGCCCTGTTGCCATTCCGTCGTCAACAACAACTGCTATTCTGCCTTTGACGTTTGGAAACTTAACGCCGTAAGCCAAGTAGCGCCTTTTAATCTCAGCAGCAAGCTTTCTCTTCTCTGCCCCGATATAGTCCTTGCCTACACCATACTGCAATACAAAGCTGTCGTCAAGGCTCACAACGCCTCCAAAGGCAACAGCTCCAATTGCAAGCTCGGGATTGCCAGGGAAGGCAAGCTTTTTGGCAACAGCAATTCCTAACCTTGCTTTTAGCTCCTTGGCAACCGTATAAGCAACCTCCACGCCGCCCCTCGGTATACCTAGAACTACCACGTCTTTGCTGCCTTTGTACTTTGAAAGCTTTGCTGCAAGCTGCTTGCCGGCCTCGAAGCGGTCCTGGAACATAAAAACCGGAGTATGAATGTGTAAATATAAATTTGACGAAATAAGGGCAAAAATGGAACGTTGCCAACATTTTTAAATGCGCGTTGCCTTCAAACTTGGAAAGGCGAAAGAAATTGAAAAATTTCAACCAGATGTAGTTGGCGTATCAAATACAATGACAGCATCCACAGGTGCCACTCTAGAAGTAGTTTCAATGGCAAAAAATCAGGGTTCTCTTGTTGTTTTAGGGGGTCACCATGCTACTTTCGAAGCTGAAAACCTCCTAAAAAATAATGATGTAGACGTAATAGTCAGAGGCGAAGGTGAAAACACTTTTTACGAGTTGATGAATGCGCTCTCGTATAAGAGCAAAGACATTTCCAATATAAGCGGATTAAGTTTTCGACATGATGGCAGGATAATTCACAATTCTCCACGCCCATTTGAAAAAGATTTAGACAAATTCCCTGTTCTTGACAGGTCACTGCTTCCAAAAGTCAATAAATATCCTTATCATTTTTTCGGGCTTAAAATCGACTCTGTTGAAACAACTAGAGGGTGTCCATTTACTTGTAAGTTCTGTTCGGTAAAAGCATTTTACCAAAGATTGTGGAGAAAACATAGTGAAAGCAGGGTAATTGAAGAAATAGCTTCTATAAGATCGAGAGGAATAAGAGATGTCGCTTTTGTAGACGATATGTTCAACTTAGATACGTCGCGTGTTGAAAGAATATGCAACTCGCTTAAAGAAAATGGGTTAACTGATATGTCGTTCTTTTGTCAGGCTAGGGTTGATACTACCGCTAAAAGTCCGGATGTTGTAGAAAAAATGGCCGACATCGGTTTTTCATTGGTATTTCTCGGGATTGAGTCACCATCTGCAGACAATTTGGCTAATATACAAAAGCGGATTACTTTGGATCAGGTAAAAAAATCGGTTGAGATATTGCATGATAATAACATTGCTGTATGGGGAGCTTACATAATAGGGAATGTAAACGAAACCTTAGATGACATCAAGAAAACCATCGAATTTGCTCTCTCTTTGGATACCGACATCGCACAATTTGCAATCATGACACCATTGCCTGGAACCGAACTTTTTCAAGAAATAGAGTCGCAAATAATTGTTAAAGATTGGCAAAAATATGATTTCTTAAACTGCGTGTATAAACCTAATTTTTTGCAGCCAAAAGAAGTTGATGAGTGGGTGATTAAGGCATATAAAAAATCTTATTTAAGAGCTAAAACAGTCCAGAAGTTTGCAATGACACAAAATAGATGGATTCAAAGCTTGAAATATTGTCCTTCAACATATAAAAAAGCACTTCGAGTTATTTTAAATAAACCACCTTAATTCAGTATCACTTATACAAATCCATCTTCTTTTTCCCAATCCTTACCAGCTGGGTTTTTGTGAGCGTTTGTTTTATCAATCGTGTATTTTGTCATTAAATTTGTTGATAAAAACTGGCCCTAAAACCAGTACAGACCAGCCGATTATAACGATCGGATTAAGTTGTAAAATTGTTATGTTGGCAAATGGCATTTTATATATCCAGTCATTGGAATACAAGTTTGGTATTTCCCAGACAATTATTCCTATTAACATTGACAGAACTAAGGAAATCGGAAAGTTTTTTACCCTGGATTTAACGGCATCAAAAGTCTCCTTGAAAGAAAGTAAAATGAAAGGATAGAAAAGCAGGGTGCTTATGGCAACCATTATAGGGCTAAGATAGGTGTAACTCCATAAGCCCAACAAAAAATTCCCAAACAATTCAATCAATGATCCAAAAATGGAAAGAAGTAGGTAAAGAGTTAAGAATTTTTTGTATTCCTTTTTGATCAGCAAATCAATGGATGTCTTATTGTTTACCAGATGCGATAGATTGTCAAAGAAAAGCCACACACCTATAGTAGCAGGGTAAAACCAATAATGTTTTTGGGATGTGTACAGAATCAAGGACATCAAAATAATGGTTATACTTAGAACAAATGAAAAACTCCTGATATTTTTCATAATATGTTTTGTTTTCCGAATAAATTAAAAATGGGGTCGCCGTGATTTGAACACGGGTCTCAAGCGCCCAAGGCTCGAAGCCTAACCAAGCTAGCCGACGACCCCTCAACTATATACATATAAAAAGCAAAATATTAAATAAGGCGAGTTTGTGGACAAAGATATTCAGGCTTATTTTAAGATGGAAAGAGGGCTTATTAGAAAACATAGAGGAAAGTATGCTGTATTCTACAATGGTAAACCTGTGGCTATTGAAAAGAAGCTAGATGTGGCTCTTGAAAAAGCGAAGAAAAAAACTGGTGCACGAGAATTTTTTGTTCACCTCTTATACCCCCTTGAAGAACAGACGAATGCTATAGTGTGATTAAGTGAATGCGTGGGATTATAAAGATGATACACCATTCATTCCAGTTACTTTACTAGGTAAAGATAAGGATATTAGAGAACTGGCATTAGTTGATAGTGGCGCAAGATTATGCGTCCTCCATGAAGACCACAAATGGACTTTGGATCTCGATAAAATAAACGAATCGTATACTACAGGGTTTGGAAGTAAGAAGAAAATCCCTGTTGATATCTGTATACTCTCCCTTGAAATCTCTGATAAAATAGAGAACATAGAATGTATTGTACTAAAAGAAAAATATTATCCAGAAAGATTATCGAGAGTTGTATTAGGTAGAAATCTTTTAAACAAATTCAAGATTATTTTGGATGGCATAAACAAGAAAACATATTTGGAGTGATGGGAGCCCCGAGATTTGAACTCGGATCGCGACCAATTTGTCATTTAACCCCAAGGTCGAATTCTAACCAAGTTATACCAAGCCCCCAAAAGAGAACAATATTTGATTTGAAATTCAATCTTTTATATATGTCATATGAGACCATTGTCGGTAGAACGAAAGAAGACTATCAGAAGTTCGGGAATAAAGCCACTGGGTATATCGGCAAGCATATTGTAGGTACAGGCGAAGACGCCCATTTAACCACAAAGGTTTTCCTTGATTTGTTGAAACCCCATGTCATTCTTATTTCCGGAAAGCGTGGAAGCGGAAAATCGTACAGCGCAGCAGTGATTTTGGAAGAATTTCTCTCATTGCCGGAGGAGTTCAGGCAAAAAATGGCTTTCGTAGTTTTTGATCCCGTCGGCATCTACTGGAGCATGAAATTCCCGAATGATTCGCAGTCAAAACTGTTGGACGATTGGCAACTCCAGCCAAAAGGATTCGATGCAATCAAGGTTTATGTCCCGGAGAAGCAGCTTGCGGATTATGAGAAAGCCGATATACCTGTTGACGGCACGATAAGCATATCACTGCGCGACTTGACGGCAGATGATTTCATACTCGCATTTAACTTGGAGAGAACAGGCGAGCTTGCCATAGCATTGGAGAAAAATTTCAACTCGCTTTTAGAATCAAATAAAAATTTCAGTATCGATGATTTAATCGATTCCATCACGGGCGATCCAAAAGCAAAAAAAGAAACTAAAGACGCATTGACGAGTTTGCTTGATGTCTTGTCACAGTGGGGTATTATTAAAACCGAAGGGAACAGGGTAAGCGAGCTGATAAAGCCCGGAGAAGCAGTAATTTTTGATTTTTCCAGGTTGAAATCGCAGGAAGTCAGGACGCTTGTTTCAGGCCTGATAACAAGGGAAATATTGCATCAGAGAATCATTTCGCGCAAAGAGGAGGAGCTGGCAAAAATCGGCGGCGAGAAATTAAGCATGAAATTTCCCCTGACATGGCTGGTTTTTGAAGAAGCGCATAACTTCGTTCCGGCCGATAGAGATGTCAGTTCAAGCGACGATATAAAACGAATAGCGAAAGAAGGCAGAGAACCCGGAATAGGTTTGATTTGCATAACACAGATGCCGTCTAAGGTTCATCAGGATGTCATATCGCAGACCGATACTGTAATCTCATTCCGTTTGACAAGCCGGGACGACCTGCAGGCTTTGCACTCTGTAATGCAGACATATATCCAGGAAGAATTGGAAAAGTTTGTTAACAGGCTTCCCAGACAAAGCGGGGCGGCCATAATTTTGGATGACAACTTGGAGAAAATATTCACCGTGAATATAAGGCCTAGGCTTTCATGGCACTCTGGCGGAACAGCAGTTTTAGTTTAACTGAACTTATTTAAAGCTTACTTTCGATAAACTCATTTGATTATATGACAATATTATTACCGGGTGCAGATAGAACTAGCGCCTTCTTAGAACGATTTGGAGGGTTATCGGCATCTATTCAAAATTATAGAATTTCACCACAGGGAATCAGCGTATCATATAAAATCCAACATCCATCCTCTGATGGGGATGTTGCTCTTTACATCGTGACCGAAAGTCACGATGATTTAAGAAGGCGTAATAGAGTTTTTGTTGGAAATTTACCCGGATACACAACTAACGAGAAACCAGCTATCAAATCAAGTGGAAATAAGTTTTTTGATTTTCTATCCAGGACTGAATACCTCGCTCTTCCTTTCAAAGATGTGCCTAATCTAATCAGTCTGTGTCATTCTGAATTTTTACAAGGAGAGTATAAACCAGACCTAAATGAAGAATGGAAAACTTTTCTCTCTTCGAAAAAAGGATATGTTGAAAATAAAGTACGACAAACTCTAAGGCTTCGATTAATGCAATATATGAATGGATATCCAGAAGAATTTTTAAGAGATATGGAAAATGTCATGGTTCAAGCTGCATTAACCGGCAAGAAATCAGCAGAGGCAATAGCGGCATATAAAATTTTAGATATAAGAACTTTGTTTCGTCGAACCGAACGTATTGTAGAAGTTCTTCAAAGTGAAAGCGCAACAATGGGCGATTTTCTAGGCGAATTAGATATCTTAGGGAACGCAGTAAATGGTCCGTTTTCCGGTACAAAGGACGAACTTGTGAGGGAATTCTTAACTGGCTACCTCCCACAACTATTTTCTCACAAACCTGACGCTTTAGTAGTTTCAATTACAAATTGTGAGCAAGTGCCTTTCCCATAAATTAATTCAAAATTTTCGTTACAGTTCCTATGCCCTTTGTCTTCCCTTCCCTGAAAATGAACTTGTCGCCTTCCTCCAAGAAATGCGGCGAATATTTGAATGTGGCTTTGACTTTGGCGGTTTCTCCGGCTTTTATATAATCTCTGCCGAACAATTCCAGTCTTGCGGACTCTGCCACAGTGTAAAGATGTATAACAGGCTCGTAGCCGTTTGTTATTCTTGTCGGATGTGTAAGGACCAAAACTTCAGCCTCGAAACTTTTTATCACGTCTGGTTTCAATTCTTCACTGGCAAGTATCATGCCACGTTCAAGCTCTTCATGGTCGACTCCTCGTATCGCTATTCCCACTACGAAACCGGTATCGGCTTCTGACAGCCTGTGATAGTGCATCTCAATGCTGGTCGCCTTGACTTTCCTGAATTTCCCTTCCTTGTCAGGGCCCAGCAACAATTCTTTTCCGGTTTGCAGCCTGCCCTGTTTAATGGTTCCAGATACTACGGTGCCAACGCCCGAAATATTGTAGATTTTATCAATGAACATCAGAAACGGCTTGTCAAAGTTTTTTCTTCTTTCAGGCAGCGATAACATGAATTTATTCAAAAGGTCATATCCTTCAAGTGTGACGGCAGAAGTTTTTACCATTGGAACAATCGTATCAAGCTTGTCTATCACAACATTCAGATCGTCTATATTTTTTATCATGTACGGGATTCTGCCAACATTCTTTAAGAGTTCTCCTAGCTGCGACTCGGTCTCCTCGATTTTCTTATGGCCGGATTTGTCAGTCTTGGTCATGCACACTATCACAGGTATGTTCATTGCCAGCAACAAACCCAGATGCTCCTTTGTAATATATGTGACACCATCGTCAACAGCCACAACCAATAGACCGTAATCGATATTCTCGCCAACCAGTCCCCTGATTGTAGTTCTTAGCCACGGTTCATGCCCGACTGTATCGATAAAACTGATCAATTTATCGGAAGTCTCAACAACCTTCGAACGTTCTTTCTTATCCAACGGATTTTTCATGTGCAAAGGTTTCCCGTTCTTGAAGCCAAATAACGCATAATGTATATCGGCAGACAAGTTCCTTTCAATTTCATGCGGAAGAGTGTCAAGATACAGCCAGTGTTTTCCCTTTGTATCGGGCACACCGGTCATCAACGTGCCTATTATTGTAGATTTGCCAGCATTGACATGCCCGCAAGTTGCCACAACTATATGGCTTTTAATGCCGTTTTCTGAAATGCGCTGTATGATTAATTTCCCGATCAAACTTCCGTTCTCGGCAAATTTTTCAATTTTTGATATTTGCGCCCCGTTTTCGACTGCTATGGTTTTTAGAACGGCTACGGTTTCTTCGAATTCAAGGTCGCTTAGTCCGATAGCCTTGCCGTCATCGTTAACGCCGATGACATAAATGGCCGTGCCTTTACCTATTTCCAGTACATACTTCATCTGGGATGCAAGATGCTGCTTCTTGGCGTCCTTCAAGTGTATGCTTGGTATGAGCTTTTCCTTGAACTCGATGTTTTTGTTTTCTTTGCTTGGTATTACAGACATGACCATCAAGATAGTGATTTACAAAATAGCCTTATAAACTTCACTCATGCAGAATTTGTGACGTGAGGTATATGGTGAAAATACCTAAAATCAATAAAATTATTTGTGCCAATGATTTACCCAAGTCCTTCTCGTTATGCGTCTCTGGCAACAGGTCTGTACTTGCGATATAAATAAACCCGCCTGCCGCGAAAGCAAGAACGATTGCCTTCAGGCCTTCGAACAAAGGCAGATAATAAAACCCTAACAAGAATCCGATCACAGCCGTCATTTGCGCTCCGAGGCTGTAAATAATAGTTTTCAGTCTGCCGAATTTGGCATGTAGCAGAACTGCGAATACGCCAATTTCCTCTGGCAATTCGTGAAACAGAACGGCAAGCGATGTTGAAATGCCAAGCTGCATGTTTGTCAGGAACCCAGCCGCTATTATCAAGCCATCTGTGAAATTATGCAACGCATCGCCGAATGTTATAAGGTAGCCGGCAGGATGCGCCTTTTCCTCTGGAGTGTGTTTGCTGTGCCATATATGATACACAGAATGATGATGGTACCATAGAAGCGTTTTTTCAAGAAGATAGAAAAAAACAACACCAATAACAGAATACACAAGAATGTTCCCAACTACGATGTTGGTAGATATAGCTTCAGGCAATAAATCCAGAAAAACCACGCCGAGCATTGCGCCCACAGCGAATGTTATTAGATATTTTGAAACAAAATTAGCCCATTTTTCACGGTATATCAACATCATACCGCCGGTCACGCCAAGCACGCTGATTATAAAAACAATTCCCAATGCCAGCATGAATACCATACAAATACATTAATTCCTTTTAAATAATAACTAACTCATACTTAAGGTGAGATAATGGCAGCAAAAGAAGGGTTTCCTAAATGGGGCGAGCTAGTTATATGTACAGCCAGAAAAATAACACAGTTTGCTGCGTGGTGTTCTCTTGACGAGTATCAGAATCTTGAAGGCATGATACATATTTCTGAGGCCGCTGGCAAATGGGTCCACGACATAAAAAAGTTCATCAAGCCTAACAAACAGTACATTGCTAAAGTTGTCAAAGTCGATCAAGCAGACAATGTAATAAACCTAAGCTTGAAGCGAGTTTCTAAAAGTGAAGAAAGAAGCAAATGGAATGCGTTCAGAAAAGAGCAAAGAGCCGAGGGCATACTGAACGTAATGGCAAAAGAATTGAAACTCACTCAGGAACAAGCATATGAAGAAATCAAGTCGAAACTGCAGGAAGAATTCAATGACCTGTATTCTGCATTCGAGGAAGCTAAAAAGTCGCCGGAAATTTTAACTAAAGTCGGTATTCAAAAGAAATGGCACGATGCGATTCTAGGAATACTCAAAAAAACTTTTATTGAAAAAGAGTTTCACATCAAGGCCGAGTTACAGATAACCAGTTATGACGGCAACGGCGTGGAAAAATTAAAAGAGCTTTTGCAAGCCTTGGAAAAGGCAGGAATAACAGTTTCATATATCTCTGCTCCGAAATACAGAGTGGAAATGAAAACAAAGAATCCTAAGGCCGATACAAAGAAATTTGAAAACGAATTGCAGAAAATTGTCTCTGAAGCAAATAAAATAGATGCGGAAGCAACTTACAGCATGATACAATGAAATTGAGAAAATGCGACGGGTGCAATAATTATACTTTTAAGCAGACTTGCCCCAAATGTGGCAAAGAAACAGTGAATCCCGCGCCGCCCAGATATTCGCCTGAGGACAAGTACGGCAGTTTGAGACGCAAATTTAAGGAATCTGCAGCACCGAACAATTTAAATAAGCTGTAAAACCAAAATAAGTGATATGTCAACAAAGATTTTTGAACTTGAGAAGCCGAAGTTGAACAATCCTATATTTGTGGAAGGGCTTCCTGGCATAGGGCAAGTCGGCAGGATTGCCGCGCAATTTCTTGTTGAAGAGCTAAAGGCGAAGAAGTTCGCCGAGTTGATATCATCGCATTTCATGCACTATGTCCTTTTGCAACAATCGTCTATCGTGCATGTCCTGAAGAATGAATTCTATTATGTCAAAGGCAAGAAAGGGCAACGGGATATAATACTCCTTGTAGGCGATTCTCAGAGCATAGACCCTGAAGGCCATTATGAGATTGCGCATGAGATCCTGCAATTCCTGAAGAATTTTGGTGTCAAGGAAATGATAACACTTGGCGGTCTTGGCATAGGAGAGGTAAAGGAAACACCAAAGATAATTGGCGCCGTTAGTCATGAGGGTCTGGAAAAAAATTATAAGAATTCAGGCATCGAATTCGATGCAGGCAACAAAGTAGGAACAATAATCGGTGCGTCTGGCTTGTTGCTGGGGCTCGGCAAATTATACGGCATGAAAGGAATCTGCCTCCTTGCCGAAACGACCGGCTATCCAATTTTACCAGATCCGCGAGCGGCAGAAGTCATTCTAAAGGTTGTTATGAAAATATTGAATGTTAAGATCGACCTTGGGAAGCTCAATAAAAGGATAAAGGAAATGGAAGAATTCATCAAAAAAATAGAGGACTTGCAGAGAAAAGCGGTAAGTCAGATGATGCAACAGCAAATGCCACCTAAGGGCAATGAAGGAAAAGAGGAGCTAAGTTACATAGGTTGACTTTTTCTAAGGTTTAAAAACATTTCTCGCCAATAAGATATTCATGTCTACAAAGCTTTTACTCCCAAAAGAGGAATATTTAGCCTCGGGTGTCCACATCGGGATGAAGCAGAAGACAGACCAGATGAAAGATTTCATTTATAAGATCAGGGAGGACGGTTTGGCCGTGCTTAATCTAAGCAAAATCGATGAAAGAATAAAAGTAGCTGCTGGTTTTCTCTCAAGACTGCAAAGTATCATAGTTGTTACAAGAAAGTCGGTTGCATTCGACCCAATCAAGAAATTCGGCGAAGTAATTAATGCGCGAGTTGTTGCCGGCAGGTTTATGCCAGGCACTTTAACGAACCCGACTTATAAAAACTTTTTCGAATCTCAGGCGATGGTAATAATAGATCCTTTGATCGACACGCAGGCGCTGCAAGAAGCTGTCAAGGCGCGTGTCCCTGTAGTCGCAATTTGCGATACATTCAACGAAGTCAAGGATATAGACATTATAATACCCGCGAATAACAAGGGAAAGAAGTCGATAGCAACAATTTTCTGGCTTTTAGCAAGAGAAATCCTAAAAGAGCGCGGCACAATAAAATCCGACAAAGAATTCAAGTACGAAATAAAGGATTTTGAAGGAACTCCTGAAGAGAGTTAACGACTGGAAAGTAATTTCATATCTGAATCATATAATTTTGCAACACAACCTTTGTTATACAGAAAACCCTATTTATACCCGACATTAATTGTATTTGTTGGTCCTAAAAACCACAATATGTTGTATGTAAAGCCCTTAAATACGTAAAATAAATCTAAAGATATGATATGTCCATATTGCGACAGTGACGAGCTAAAGGTTGTTGACAAACGGTCAAGCGACGAGAAAACTTTCAGAAGACGTCGAGAATGCGAAAAATGCAATAAAAGATTTACAACATATGAGCGTGTCGAACTGGTGCCGTTGACGATAATAAAGCGCGATGGCAGGAGGGAAGAGTTCGACCGGAACAAGATAAGATTGGGAATAATGAAAGCCTGCGAGAAAAGGTCTATAAGCCAGGAAAAAATCGAAAAAATAGTCGATGAGATCGAAAATGAGCTGAGAAACATGGACACGACGGAAATAAAATCAAAGATTATCGGCGACATGATAATGGAAAAATTAAAAAATCTTGATGAAGTTGCTTACATACGCTTCGCTTCTGTTTATAAAAAATTCAAAGACATAGAATCATTTGAAAAAGAACTAAAGGAACTTAAGAAAGGGGAGTAAGGATGGATAGCATAGATCTTAGTCAAAGGGTTCAACTTGTTGGCGAACAAAAAGGACTAAAGATTCCGCGCTCTTTTACAAAAGAAGGGGAAAACGTATACGGCACCGTCGAATGGGAAAAAAGAACGTCGATGATCAAGAATCCCGATGGAACTGTTGTTTTCAAAATGGAAAACGTCGAAATTCCGAAATCATGGTCGCAAACCGCTTTGGATATACTTGCCCAGAAATATTTCAGGAAGCGCGGGGTTCCGCAATTTGATGCCGATGGGAATCCCATTCTGGATGCAAACGGGCAGCAGGTCATAGGATGCGAGACTTCATTAAAACAGGTTGTCCACAGGCTTGCGGGTTGTTGGATGTGGTGGGGTAAAAAATATAATTATTTTGCGTCCGAGGAAGACTCCAAGGTATTTTATGATGAGATTGCCTATATGCTGTTGCATCAGATTGTAGCTCCCAATTCCCCGCAGTGGTTCAACACAGGATTGAATTTCGCTTATGGCATCGGAGGTCCGTCTCAGGGACATTGGTATGTTGATCCGGACACAAGAATATTATCGCAATCTCAGGATGCCTATTCGCATCCGCAATGTCACGCGTGTTTCATACAGCCGGTCAGGGATGATTTGGTTAATGAAGGAGGAATTCTCGACTTGGCGGTAAGGGAAGCAAGAATTTTCAAATACGGCTCAGGGACAGGAACCAACTTTTCAAATTTGAGGGCAAAAGGTGAAACATTGTCTGGCGGCGGAACATCAAGCGGGTTGCTGTCTTTTCTTAAGATATATGATACGGTCGCTGGTTCTATCAAGTCAGGCGGGACTACGAGAAGGGCGGCCAAAATGGTTATATTGAATGTCGACCACCCCGAGATTGAAGACTTTATAAGATGGAAGGCCGACGAAGAAAAGAAATTCGCGGCGCTGATGGGCGCGGGCTTGGTGAATTCCAATAATGTTGAAGCTGCAGGCGAAAGTGTTTTTGGGCAGAATTCAAACAATTCAGTTCGTGTCACCGACGACTATATGGCATCTGTCATGGATGAGAAAGATTGGAACTTGATTCGAAGGACTGATGGAAAAGTCGCGAAAACAGTCAAGGCATCATACTTGTGGGATCTGGTTGCACAAGCCGCATGGGAATGCGCCGATCCCGGATTGCAATTTGATACAACAATAAATGATTGGCATACGTGCCCCGCATCGGGCAGGATCAATGCGAGCAACCCGTGCGTTACAGGCGATACAAAAATATTAGTTAAAGACGGCAAATGGGTAAGAATAGATAAGTTAGTAGATATGGAAACAGAAATATTGACTAATACAGGTTTTATTCAAAATTCAGTTATTGGCGGCTCTTTTGTAACAGGTGAAAAGCCTGTCTATAAATTGGTTACGGAAAGCGGTTACGAACTAAAACTCACGGCCGACCATAAAGTATTTACAGTCAACAGAGGTTTCGTCCCGGCAATGGAACTTACAAAAGACGACTATGTTCTTTTACCAGTTAATTGCGTGGATAAAATCGATGAATTGGATGGCAATGAAAAACGATTTTACCAGCTTTTGGGCATTATTTTGGGTGATGGACATTACGATGGTCACTATATACAAATAACCATGAACAAAAACGAAAACCTAATTTTGCAAAAATTCGCAGAATACAGCTCGGACTTCGAGAAAATAACTCATAAAAACTACCAAACAAGAATTTTGATGACGCCAACTAGTTCCAAATTAAACTTGGTTTCCAAACAATTGGTAAACGAAGTTTCACGCTTCATGCAACCTACTTTATCGTATGAAAGGTATGTCAGCGATGCTATTTTTGAATTGCCGTTAGGTATGCAGAAATACGTTTTACAAGGTCTATTTACTGCAGATGGTACTGTAGCCAATTACGGCGAAAAATCTCAATATGTTTCTTTAGACTCTACCAGCTTACATCTGTTAAAAGATGTTCAGGTACTCTTATTGGGTTTCGGAATCAAAAGCAAAATTTATAGAAACAGAAGGGCAGGGAAAGATGTGGCACTATTGCCGGATGGTAAAGGGGGGTTGAAAGAATATAAAGTAAATGAAATGCATTCTCTCAGGATATCCAAATCGAGTAGAATTCTTTTTGAAAAAATGATAGGATTTATGCCAGAGTCTGGAAAATCCGAACTTCTAAAAGTCGTTAATGAAACCGTGTCGGCTTACAAAGATTTGCCGTTTGATGCTGTAGAAAGTTTGGAGTATCTGGGCGTAGAAAAGGTTTATGATTTGACAGAACCTTTAACGCACACTTTCGTCGCAAACGGCATGACAATTCATAATTGTAGTGAATACATGTTCTTGGACAATACCGCATGCAACCTCGCGTCATTGAACCTCGGAAAATTCTTGAACGGCTCATTCAATATTGAATCATTCAAGCATGCCGTAAGGCTATGGACAATTGTGCTGGAGCTTTCTGTTTTGATGGCGCAGTATCCTTCAAAAGAAATCGCACAACTAAGCTACGAATACAGGACACTTGGTTTAGGGTACACGAATCTCGGTTCCATGCTGATGAGAATGGGGATCCCGTACGATTCCGATAAAGCGAGGGCAATTTCAGCAGCTATAAGCGGCATAATGACCGGTGAAAGCTATGCCGCATCGGCAGAAATTGCAAGCGTTCTTGGGGCGTTCGAGGGATTTGAGAAGAACAAGGAACACATGCTACGTGTCATTAGAAACCATAGAAGGATTGTTTACAACGCGCGAAAAGAAGAATATGAAAATTTGCATGTGATTCCCCCGGGAATCGACAACACAAAATGCCCAGAAGACTTGTTGAAATCCGCGATAGAATCTTGGGACAGGGCGTTGTTGCTCGGTGAAAGATACGGATATAGGAATGCGCAAACTACTTTAATTGCACCAACAGGAACAATAAGTTTTGTAATGGACGCCGATACAACAGGCGTCGAGCCGGATTTCGCGCTTGTGAAATTCAAGAAACTTGTAGGCGGCGGGTATTTCAAAATCATCAACCAGAGCGTGGCATCGGCCCTCAGGAACATCGGGTACACGGAAGACCAGATCAAAGATATACTCAAATATGTTCTCGGCAGCAACACGTTCGAAGGAGCGCCGTATGTCAACACGTTCACATTAAAGAGAAAGGGATTCACAGATTCGGAATTAGATAAGATGGAAAAATTATTGTCCGGCTCGATGGATTTGACATTCGTTTTCAATCTAGTCACTCTCGGTAAAGAATGCTTGGAGAGATTGGGAATCAAAGAGTCGCAGTACACCTCACCAGATTTTAATTTGCTGAAAGCTTTGGGATTCAGGGACGACGAGATAGAGGCTGCGAACGAATACATCTGCGGCACACAGACAATTGAAGGCGCCCCTCATCTGAAGACTGAACATTACGCTATTTTCGATTGCGCAAACAAGTGCGGCAAGAAAGGCGTGAGATATATTGATTATATGGCGCATGTAAAAATGATGGCTGCAGTCCAGCCTTTGTTGTCAGGAAGCATAAGCAAGACAATTAACATGCCAAGCCATGCGACTGTTGATGACATAAAGCAGGTTTACCTTGAATCCTGGAAACTGGCGCTAAAATCAGTCGCCCTCTACAGGGACGGAAGCAAGGCGATCCAGCCGTTGTCGGTATTCAGGGAGAAGAAGGAAGAACTAAAGCCGCAGAGAAGAAAATTGGAAGCGGAGAGAAATGCGATTGCGCATAAGTTCAGAGTGGGCAATCAGGAAGGATACATACATGTCGGACTGTTTGAGGATGGTTCGCCTGGAGAGTTGTTTGTAACCATGGCAAAGCAGGGCAGCACACTATCGGGATTGATGGATGCGTTCGCACTGACAATCTCAATCGGTTTGCAGTACGGTGTCCCGCTGAAGGTGTGGGTCAGCAAATTCATAAACAACAGGTTCGAGCCGATGGGATGGACGGATAATCCTGATATACCGATAGCAAAATCGATCACGGATTACATATTCAGGTGGATGGCTTTCAAATTCCTGCCGAAGGAAGACCTGAAAGAATTAGGAATGCTGAACGGGGAGCATGTTATTGTCAGCGGGGAAAAGCCAGAAGAAATCGAGAGCCAGAACAGGGAAGTCGCAAGCCTATCGTTGTTCACGAAAGAGGGGAAGCGGAATTATGATGCGGACGGCGATGCGCCGACATGCCACGAGTGCGGGAATGTCATGGTGAGAAGCGGCACTTGTTATGTTTGCACTGGTTGCGGAACTACTAGCGGATGCTCTTAATGGTAATTTTATGATTAATATATTATATTTATCAATAGTTCTTGGTTTTATAATTCTTTATACAGGTTTGCTTATATTAGGATTTAAAAAACTAGAAAATGTTTTAAAGAGTGATAAGTTTAATTTAAAGAATTTTCTTATAAGTCAGATATTAATCGGAGGTGGGCTTGTCGGTTTAATGGTAGCGTATGATTTGGTTATTGGAAAAGTAATCGCACCACTTGAAACAATAAATTATTTTGAATTGGGGTCATTTTCATTAATTATAACATCCCTTACTTTGATCGATTCTAATAAATTATTAAGCCGTCAACTAAGAGTATTATCTTCATTCAGTTCTCTAATAATTTTTCTTGTAGGTTTCACATCATTTTTTTCCCGCACATTTTTGACAACCGGTCAATGGTTAATTTACATCCAGAATGGAGGAGTAATTTTAGGAATAGCGAATTTAATCTATTCCTCTATTCTATTATTCAATTT
>JACPJT010000004.1:17994-235429 GCA_016187415.1 Candidatus Aenigmatarchaeota archaeon | reverse complement strand
TAATAGAGAATAGTTTAGTATTATCCAACACCAGCAACATTAGTCCCAAATATCTTACCTAATCCTAGCCCGACAAAATATCCTGTTAGTGCGGCTGTGGTTCCTATGGCAGCCAGTTCCAACCCGCTAATGAACCAATTTCCTACGGTCAATTTCGCCTTCATCGTACCAACAACAAACAAAACGGCGACGGATGTTAAAAGAGCTACTATTATGGCGTTGCCGACGGGCAATAACGCGAATGGTATCAGTGGCAGGATAGAACCGATTAAAGTTGCGACAAAGACAATAGCGGCGGTCTTGAATGGTGACTCGTCGAATCTTTGCGATAAATTTAATTCCTCTGTCATCATCGTGTCTATCCAAATCTTTTTGTCGGACGTTATCACCTTTACCACTTGGTCCAGCAATTTCCCTTTGAATCCCTTTTTAGCGTATATGCCACGTATTTCTTCAACTTCACGTTCTGGCACCTGTTCAATTTCTTGCTCTTCAAGCTTTCTTTCAGCCATGTAATAGTCGCGATCCGCTTTTGTGGACGTGTATGCCACGGCCGCCATTGAAATTGTTTCTGCAAATGTAGCGGCCAGTCCAGCGACCATAACTACAAACGGATTATTGGTAGCGCTTGCCACGCCTAAAACAACACCCAGAACATTTACCAGCCCATCCTGGCCGCCAAGGATTATGCCGCTTATTTCCTTGCCTTTGAAATGTTTTTCATGCTCTATCTTGAAATGATTCTTGGCCATCACTCACCGCATTTATTAATTGCGATTTTGAAACGGTTAAATATTTCCTCAATCAAGTCGTTGCCGATAAAAGTGGACCACTATGCATGATGCAGTGTAACTCGCGAAAATTAGGATCGCGATATTTATTGCAAGCGATGGCGTAAGGAAGTTCCTGTAAAAATAATCCAGCGCCAGCAGAGGCAGTCCTATCAGCTTCGCCACGACCAATTTTTCCAATGTAAATTTGAAGAAACTTACAACCATCTAATCACTAAATATTTTCAACAGGGGTACTATAAACGTGAATATGCTCTTTTGCAGAAGCCATGCGACGGACATTGCAGTCAAGACGCCTAAAGATATCACATTGAATGTCACAAGAATCATGTATATCCCGACCACGACATCGATTCTACTCGCCCAGTCTTTGACCAGGAAAATAATGCCTTTCAATATCACATAGGATGCATGGTATACGACAATCTCGGTTGAAAACCAGCCCAAGGCGACGTGGGTAGCCAGGACAAATGCAGTTACAGCATCTAAAACTGTAAGGAGCTGGTGAAGAACCATGGGATAAATTTACTTGTCATGGATATAAGGTTTCACATCGCGTTGAGTACGGACCACAGACCTTTGACCAGAATCAGTATTCCAAAAAGCCACCCGAATGATATCGGCCAGCCGAAGAAAAGAAGCAGCATCACGGCTCCTGACATTATGTCAATCCAACCCAGTCCGTCAAAATAAATATTCTTATGCAGGCTGTCGAAAACAGTCCATGCGCCTTTCACTATTATTATCACACCCAGATAGAAGAGTATGTTGTAAACAAATGGTACAAAACTGAATAATAACAACACGCCACTAATGACATCAAGTATTGCCAGCAGACACAATTCTGTTTCAAATGGGACAATCCCACCACTTAAGACTTTACCACAGTCTTTTAAATATCTTTGGTTTACCTGACGCTTTCTTCATATTCCCGATAAGTTTGCGTTGCTGCATGCGGCAATCTTTTGCGTTTAACAGGCACATAGACAGTGTCCCTGACAAACCAATTAATCTGTTTCGAATCGCCTTCGAGTTCGAATATTCTCTCTTTTCTATCCATCACCGTCATAGTTATTGCAACGTAAACACCACGTTCTTTGACCAAAACAAATTCAACTCGAGGGCGTGTGATGTCTAAACCGAACTCATTAGAGCCGTTGTGTTCATGCAAATATCCTTCAGTTAAAGACAGCAAATATGCATGGATCAGCCCTGAATCATACGGTAATTTCAATCTATCAGCCACACGTCTTGCAGCGTGATCTGTCAACTCGACACGTATACGATTTCCGTTGCTGTACATATAATCAGAAATGAAAAGAAGATTTAAAAGGTTTTCGTTAACCCGATAGTTTTGTCGGATCTTTTAAATTTGATATTATGCTATTCAGAAACCGTTGCGCATAAGCGCCGTCTGCAATCCTGTGGTCGAACACCAGTGACAGCGGCAGCACTTTCCTGATTTCTATCTTGCCGTCTACGGCCAGCGGCTTTTCAGCCCTGCATGTCGTTCAAGTCAAGTTTTCTCTGGCGAGCCTTTTCTGCCAGATCCTGTACTTCTTTGGCTATATCCAGAATATTCTTGTTGTCGGCGTATTTTATCACCGGCACCACCAGGCCTTCCCCGTCAACATCGACTGCAAATCCGATGCTGTAATATTTCTTGGCCACGATTTCTCCCCTTTCCTCGTCCATCGAAGAATTCAACAGCGGAAATTCTTTCAGAGCAGCAACACACGCCTTGATTATAAAAGAGAGATATGTCAGCTTGATTCCTTTTTCCTCCGCATTCGCCTTTTCCCGCTCCCTTACAGCAACCAATTCAGTCGCGTCCATCTCGTCCATTGTTGTCACATGCGGAATGTGTTTCACCGATTCTACCATGTGTTTTGCGATGGCCTTTCTAAGTCCCCTTAATGGAATATGGTCAACATAGCCCCAGACATCGTATTTCTTCTCGATTTTTATTTCTGGCGCGGGTTCTTGTCCGCCCTGCACCGCTTTCCTTACATCATCCTCTATTATTCTTCCATCAGGGCCACTACCTGCTATTTTTGTCAAATCGATATTCAATTGTTTTGCGAGATTTCTTACAATCGGTGTCGCAAGAATTCGTTTCTCTGCACTAACGGTTTTTGTTACCATAGTTGATGGTCTTATTTCATCCTCTTCAGGCGCCTCTTCGAGATAACCCACTGCACCAGCGGCTTTGAACACAGGTTGCCTCGTCTCGGCTTTAACTTCGGGCATAGTTTCAGAAACTTTCTCTCCTTGATCGCCGATGACAAACAACACTTGGCCGACTTTTACGGTTTCGCCTTCCTTAAAATTAATCTTCAATACAGTTCCCGTATAGGGAGACGGTATCTCTGCAACAGCCTTGTCGGTTTCCACTTCGCCAACAACCTGGTGCTCTTCTACCTTGTCGCCTTCCTTGATAAGCCACTTGACGATTTCTCCTTCTTCTATCCCTTCACCAATGTCGGGGAACTTGAACTCTTTAGGCATTATTATTTCTTGTGTTTCAAAGTATAGAAAAGTTTATCTCGATGTGATACGTATCACATTACATGAAAGAATTTGTGTTAATTTTCGACATACCTAGAGGACAACATAGAATAGCAGTAAAGGTCTGGCGCGATTTAATTAAAATAGATTCAAAAATGATACAGCATTCTGTTTGGAAACACAGTGATTTATCAAAATTGGTAGAAATAGCAACCTTCATCAAAAAGTCTGGTGGCAACGCGACTATTTTAGAAGAGAAATTAGTTTTTTAAGCTTTAAATTTGTTAGTTAAACTATGGGTTTCGACACTAGTAGATACACCTCAAATGAGTGGCTTGCGCCTATTGGAGAAAAAGCGAAAGAAGTTTTTAGACATTACCCCAGAGCAGTTGCAATCGAAAGTGCAAGTGCTGTATTATATCAATACGATAGTGGCCGTGTTGAAGTACCATGGACTACAGTATTTCCTTCGGATGATATATCTAGAGTTTATGAACGATTATTAACAACTTTAAGAACTCCAGACCATCAAACACCTGCATTTGATCCGCAACTCCGTGAACCTATCAAACAATTAATAAAAATTCTATCTGAAGCAGATGCAGAAGATGGTGCAATTGCTTGCCATGCATCTTATTATTTAGTTCAAGTAGCCGCGGGTAAATTGGAAGAGAATTTCAGAACTTATCAAGATTTAGCTCGAAGGTATCCTCAATATTCAAATGAATGGATCAATACTCTTTTAGAGCAGTTCGGATACGATAGAGTATTGAAAGCCGCAGTCCAACATCTAGAATTATTCAATTTACTTCATAAGAATGAAACTCTAGGACTACAATGCGGACAACCTCGTTTACAACAGGACGGTGAAAGTACTCCAGACTTTATCAGAAGAGCCATACAAGCTCTAAATATTACGGATATGGATAGTCTAGTCACCACAACTAAAATGGTAGATAGGAGAAACATTCCCTATAGAACAGCCGCATATAATTTAAGGGGACTGCCAATTACCGCTTAAAAACTCATCACATTTTAAATGGTTTTATTTTTAAATTGTATATAGTTGTGTTTGTAGTTCAGACGCACTCGAAAAAGCCGGTTTAGGAACTGGAGTAGGTTCTGGAAGCAAATCTTTTATTTTGTTTGCCATTTTTTTTATCCCAGCTTTAAGTATGCTCGGTTCTTTTTGAAGTAATTTCGGATCCTTGTCTTTAAGATACATTGAAGAGGATAAACCAAGAAATGATAATCCCGTACCAAAATACAAACCCGCATTAGGATCTAACGGCTCGTTTGATGTAACAGATCTAAAGATATCGTAACTTGCCTTTGCAACAAAACCGAGTCCTGCTAGAAATTCAGGCACTCTGACAAGTCTGTTTATTTTTCTATCGAAGTTGGTCATAGGGTCTATAACTATGACATCTGTATTATAATCGCCTTTTATTAGTCCTGTTATACCCCTCAGATTATAGAATAAATCACAGCCATTTAGAGCACCATTACCAAAACCTAAGAATGGCGGTTTTATACTACCTTCTGCAAGCGTACCCAAACTATATATTAATCCCCAGAAGCTAGGTATACCAATGATAGAAGAAAGTGAATAAATACTATGTCCTCTATCTTCCCATATCTTGCCAATTTTCCTATAAGTTCTTAAAAGAGGTTTATCTAAATACTCACTTATCGGATTAAGCGCCATGACAGTTATTATGTTAGAAAACTTTAAAAACTCATGACAGTTTCAATCGCTTTATTGATTCTCGTCGCATCAGGAATGTAATAATTCTCCAGCTTCGGCAACGGCATAGGCACGTCATATCCTGTGACTCTCTGCACAGGCGCCTCCAAACTCAGCAAAGCCTTCTCATTAATTGTTGCAATCAACTCTGCACCATATCCGCATGTCCTCGGAGCTTCCTGCACGACAACGCATCTCCCGGTCTTCTTCACAGAATCTATTACGGTATTCCTGTCAAGAGGATACAGCGTGAGCAGATCAATAATTTCAATAGAATATTTTCCGTTCAATTGTTCAATCGCTTCACGGACAATCTTCTGCATAGCACCCCATGCAATGACGGTAATATCGCTTCCCTCCTGCACGACTTCAGCCTTGTTCAGCGGAATCTCATACTCTTCCTCTGGGACTTCCTCCTTTATCGCACGGTAAACCCTTTTAGGTTCCAAGAAAACAACCGGATCAGGATCGCGAATCGATGAAACCAATAAACCCTTTGCATTATATGGTCCCGACGGCGCGACGACTTTAATTCCAGGTATATGAGTGAAGAATGTTTCCAAAGATTCAGAATGATGCTCTAAAGCTCTTATCCCTCCGCCGTGCGGGATCCTCAAGACCAAAGGCACATGATATTTTCCTTGCGACCTTTTTCTCATTCTTCCTGCATGATTGTACAGCTGGTCCAACATCGGCAATGAAAATCCATCAAACTGGACTTCAGTCACAGGCTTCATTCCGGCAATCGCCATGCCAATCGCAACAGAAATTATTCCAACTTCAGCTAATGGCGTGTCAATAACACGGCTGTCTCCGAATTGCTGCCACAAACCTTCCGTTACCCTGAACACACCGCCATCTTTGCCGACATCCTCGCCCATAAGGACAACAGTCGAGTCTCTTTCCATTTCCTGCTTCAGCGCAAGATTAATCGCTTGAACCAAATTCATCCTTGTCATATCATCACTCGAAATCCTTCCTCTGCTCCTCTATTTCAGGCGGCAGTTTCCCATAAACATCTTTGAACATGTCCAACGGAGATGGCGGCTCGACAGACTCGAATTTTCTCGTGGCTTCGGAGACTTGAGTTCTCGCATCGTCCCAGACCATCTTCTCATAATTTTCATCCCATATGCCTTCACTTTCCATATACTTCTTAAGTCTCTCAATCGGATCCTTCTGTTTCCACCTTTCAACTTCCTCTTCGGAGCGGTATTTCTTCCAGTCGTCCGCTGTAGTGTGATTCTGCATCCTGTAAGTATAGCACTCGATTAATGTCGGCCCTTTCCCAGATCTTGCCCTTTCAACAGCATCCCTCACAACCTTGAATACCGCAAAAACATCATTCCCGTCAACAAGAACACCCTCGATGCCGTATGCTATTGCTTTCTGCACTATCGTCTCGCTTGCAGTCTGCTTCTTTCTTGAAACGGATATCGCCCACTGGTTGTTCTGGCATATGAACACGCAAGGCACTTGGAACACTCCGGCAAAATTAACACCTTCATGGAAGTCGCCCTTGCTTGTTGCGCCATCGCCAAAGTAAACAGCGGCAACAGACCTCTTGCCCAGTAATTTATTCGCCCATGCTATCCCGACAGCATGCGGTATCTGGCTTCCTACGGGAATTGCGACAGGCAGCCCGTTTATAGAATCCAGTTTGTCCATCCCCCTCTCGTCGCCAGCCCAATACTGGTAAAGCATGTCCATAGGATGGCCGCGGGCAATAAACACGCCGTTCTCGCGATAAGACGGGACAAACCAGTCTTCCTTCTGCAGCGCGATTGCGGAACCTATTTGCGACGCCTCCTGCCCCTGAAGGGACGCATATGTCAGCAGTCTTCCTTCCCTCTGCAATTTCAACGCCGTATCGTCAAACACGCGTGCAAGAACCATCAATTCATACATTCTCTTGATGTCGTCATTCTTCAGCTGCGGCATGTCTCTCGTGTTTACAATCCTGCCGTCTTCGTTGAGAATCTGGAACAGTTCAAAATTTATTCTGATATCGTTCTTTGGCATATTAATTTATTTATTATGATATTTTAAGTGTTTTAAATCACGGACCTTTGAGTATTTTCATCTCTACTTTTTCAAAATAGGGCGTTAAGCAAAATCTATAACCTTCCCCTCTTTGGAATGGGGCTATCATTTTTAGCTGATAAGGATCAAGTTTTCTTGCACTATCAAGTGTTAAATTTCCCAGAAGAACAGCATCGCTAGTTTTCATACACAATCCAAAATCTTCA
The DNA here is from genome assembly GCA_016187415.1 of Candidatus Aenigmatarchaeota archaeon. Lineage (GTDB taxonomy): Archaea > Aenigmatarchaeota > Aenigmatarchaeia > CG10238-14 > SCSR01 > JACOWB01. The sequence continues at coordinate 228,134 of JACPJT010000004.1, read as the reverse complement.
TTTATATGTTCTATTACCGATTCTTGAACATGTCTATAACTTCTGTAAAGTTTAGAAGGTCCAATATCTTCAGCAAGTCTGAGAGCAGTGAAGAGCCTTGGTATATCTTTAAACCACTTATTTCCGTACAATGATGGTATCTCGGCTCTGCTAAAAGTGAAACCTATTCTAAATCTAAACACACCATAAGGTTTGCTGAAAGATAAAAACACAGCGGGAATATTGTCATGACTCACATCAAATGTATAATCTCTGGTAGATCCTACATAAGCCAAGTCTAAATATACTTTATTCCCACTATCACAAATCTCACCCACAAAATTATCCGGTAATATATTGCCGTCATGTGCAGAAGGATTCGAAATAAACCAAATTCCCGGTTTAAGTTTTCTAACATCTGTTTTTTGCGGGTTAATTTCTATTGTTCTTATCCCCAAAGTTTTCCCATATTCTTTATAGCCTTCGTATTCTCCCTCTAATACGTAAATCCAATCAACACCACCGACTTTTAACATAGCTAAATTTTTGAATATACCTTCACTTGATCCTGATGTAGGATATCTATATGAAAAATCTTTTAACCGTGGAATAGCAGTACCATATGCACTGATTATTCTGTCGATGACGGGTTCATGAACCATGTCCAGATCTACTTTTCCGTCAGCAGTAGCAGTCAAGTCTAATGGTGTTCTAAATAAACTCGCAATCATTTCTCTCGCTTCTTCTACAGGAGTTGATATGAGAAACAATTTGTCGGGCAATTTGTCTGACATGTGTACGAGGCGTCTTACTTCAGGAAAGAAGTAACTATAGACAGCTTTCATCGTCTCGAGTTTTTTCATAATGGTACCTCCCCCTCATATTGCCAATCCGTCAGAAGGCGACCTTCTGGAAAGAAGATTAGCTGTCTCAAATAATTAGGATTCAAATCACGCGTTAGAGAATTCGTCAGACACACGCTCCGTCCATTAACATCGTAAATAGTTGCACCATAATGAAGTTCACGAATATGCCTCCCGTTTCTTGCCAGATAATTCCTCATATCATCAATCTGTCCATCTTTCAAGTGATATTTGTTGATAAATACTGCAGCCTTTTCTACTTCCGGATCACCATTATCAACTCTGTCTGTTTTATTTACGGGTCTTACTGTTAGTTGTTCTGCTCCGTTTTTTCTTGCGAATTCAATTAGATCTGCAAGTCTTGATGAGCTGTCTATAAAACCATCAAGTGCGATGCACGCAAGTCTGACTTTAAATTTTCTTTTCCTGTCATTTAAATTTTCAACCAAACTTGGTAAATCTATATAATTTTTCCTGTAAGGTAGATATATTTGTCTGTTTCTCTCGGCGTCATAATGAACTATAGATATTGCTATAAGATCCAATCCTCTTTCATACCAGTCACTTAAATGCTGTTCGTATACATTTGGTTCATCCGCTATTCTAATGCCATTTGTCTGAAGTTCTATATGTCTGAAGCCAAAGCCGCTCATAACATCTAGATATTTTGTAATTTGTTTGGGAAAGAGTGTTGGTTCTCCTTTGCCGGTTATCATTGCTGTTTCTGTGCCGTGTTCTCGTGCATAAGCTGCAGCTCTTTTGAATTTTTCCCAATTTACCCCAGGCTCTTTTAATCTAATCCCTCTGGACGGTGTCATTTTTGATACGCAAAATGGGCATCGTGCATTGCATGCAACGCTTCCAGCCAAAATGCTAAATGTTTGTGCTTTCATTTCAACACCTTCGATATTTTTGAGCAAATTCGTCTCTCACCCGTTGAACAACGTCGGAAATTATGACAGGATAAGGTTTAGCATCTCTGAATTTCTTATGTTCGTCTCTCAATAGTTCCAAATGATATCTAGCGTTAGCTATAACTCCATTCATGTCAAGGATATCATAATTTAACTCTCTACCAACCATTACTGTTTGATTGAGTTTAATATGGTCCTCATCATCAGTTCTCAAATATCTGTCAATACTTTCTAAATCTCTTGCGATAACAACATCTCTATCTGCTTTACCATCTTTACCGATAACTCTATACACATCCAATTTTCCAGGAAGCGTACCTTTTGCAGGATTGTTGAAAGAAACTTTGCAAACAGGCTCTAGTTGCGGATCTCCGAACACCCTTTGGTCGGCAGCAATTTTATAAACAGCGCCTGGAAGCTTGTAAGGATTAACCAGATAGGTCCCCATCATTACTAAATCAAGCCTTGCACCATGTTCCAGCAGTTCATATATCATCCATGGTCTCAAATCATCCGATATCATAATTTTGGCTTTATACAATCTTTCTTCATCCAACCGCGTCCTGATATAGCGTACCCTTTCCGACTGATTCCCACTATCATTTCGAATCTGACACGGAATGCCATATTTATTCATCACTCTAATAGCGGCTTCTACACCTTCATTGGAATCAAACGTATCAATCAAAAAAGTCAGCATGGATCTGGTCGAACCGGCTATTTTTCTTCTTATGGTTTCTTCATCGTCACCATCACGTATTCTATAATGAGCTCTCAGTTGCATTTCAAATGCTCCCTCGTCATTACCTATATGGAGAACCTCTGAATGTCCAGAACTTCCCCCAACGCCTTCTCTAAGTTCGGGATATTCCACGCCTATTTGTTCGAGTGATGTACCATCAAATCCGCCTATTAATGCAGCCCTACTTGCTGCAAGTGCTGCACCGGGGTAAGTTCTTCTAAGGCCACCTTCAAGAGTAATTATATCACGCCTGTTAAACTCGCGTAATATATTTTTAACATAACTTGCTTGCGTAGCAACAGCAGTCTGGTAACCCCATATCCCAAGTAATAATCCCTCTATTAGCTGGCATTCTTCAAAAGTGCCCTCGACGCTCAATGCAGGTTCGTGCCCAAAAATAGGGACACCTTCAGGAATTGCACTTATGGTCAGTTGAGGGCTTCTATTTTTTAAGTATTTTACAGCCCCGGGGGATATTCCCTTAGCATTGTATAACTGTAATAATCTATCATTCATCTTCCAATTTTGAATTGCGGCAAGTATTTGTTCCAGCCCTGCACTCAGCAAATAATTATCAGGTTGTGCCAAATAACTTTGCCATTCGCCATTTTCATCTCCGATCGTTTTCTCTTTTATGACTTTATGATTTCTTAATCCCCTTACAGCAACATTAAAGACAGATTTTCTTCCAGCCACGCCCGCCACAACATTTGTATCAAGCATAGTAGTTTCATAATGGTCCTTCAAACCGGCTAATATATTAGGATTAAGTCCCAAGAGATTCGGTTTTCTATCTCCCATGTTCACACCCGTGGATTCTCACGACTTTTAACGGATTATCGGAAACTTTTATTACTGCATGTACACCTCTCCCGAATTCATATTCTTCCAAAGAATCGCTAGTCACTACACCGTTGCTGTCATTCAAAGAGTGGATTGTCAATTCTTCACCTTCTCTTATGGCGCCTTCTAACACAGTAGGACGATTTAATTTTCCAGTATAAGGTGCTGTAACTAAAAATCTAGCTATTTTTTCTGTTTTGGGAAACCTGTTTCCCTTAGGATAAAGATATTTGCATTCAGAATCATACCATCCAGTTGATCCGGCACCAGTAGTTACCAGTAATCCAGAACATTTTTGTTCTTCTTTTACATCACCAAGTTTTATTATATTCCTAGACATGTTCTTCCTTTGTGCTTCGCCTAGAAAATATTCACACATGGCCAATGCAACGAGGTTGCCGTTTACACGAGCTTCTAATCTTGTCCATTCTTCGACATTAAAATCTCCATTCTCAAGTCTCGTAAGTATAGCTTCGATATCTGCGGCTCGGTAATACGTTAACGCGCCTTCGCTTGTTGTGGGGTCAGAATTAATCCCTATCATTAATGCCGAATCTACAAAATGAGAAACATATTGGAAGTGGTTGTCTCCTCCTAGAGCAACGACAAATCTAGTATTTCTTACGATATCTTTTCCGAGTTTCTCTCTAGAGATAAATTGGTTATCACCAAAGTATCCTCTCATTCTTCCCAACGATTCTTTCTGTCTTTTATGGCTTTCCAGAACAACTTCCACATCAACTCCTTCCCTTCTATACTTTGCAACAATCTCTTCGTGGGTTGCCCCGTATGTGCGAATATCAAATTCATATTTGCTTATTTTTGGAACAATAACTATATCAGAAGTTTTCATTTCGCTCTCTCCTTATGTCTGAAATAATCACTTAACATCTTTCCATGGTCGAATGCAAGATTTTCAGGTATTTTGTCAAATACGGCCACTTCACTTGCGTCGTCATCTGCTTTCGGTTCACCTTCATTAACATCGGTGGAATAAGCAACAGAAACAACAGGTCCTCTTGGATCTCTTTCAGGATTCGAATAAACACCCACCAATTCCAAACATTCTATTGTTAAGGATGTCTCCTCTTTCACTTCTCTTCTAGCTGTTGTTTCAAGCGATTCTTGTCCTGTGTTGAGAAAGCCACCTGGAAGTGCCCAGTATCCTCTGAAAGGTTCGTGTCGTCTTCTAATGAGGACAATTCCTCTACCCTTATAATTTATTATTATATCCGCAGTAACGGCAGGATTCATATACTTCCCAGTAATTTCCTTGAGTCTTTCGATTCCGTTAACTTCGAAGATCACATCCCGCGTTCCTAGTGGAACGTAATCCTGCCAATTGCCACCCGTTACCATTAATTGCCTTATTTCAGTTGCAGAAATCATGGATACGTGAGTTACTGGTCTTACTTCATAACCACATTCCTCAAAAAGTCTCTTTACAATACCATTGCTTGAATAAACAACGTGAAATTCTGGTGTTAATGATTTCACATGCGTTACCCATCTGGGGTAATCGTTTATGTCATTTATCCTAGCAATGTGATACGGAATTTCTAAAGATAAACTTCTCTTTATCATCTGTCCTCTTTCTTCGGCTGTAAACGGATTATACGCAGTGTACCCTATTTGAGCACTCCCAATACCTATTACGAGCTCGTTTACATCAGATTTCTCCATATCATTGACTACATAAAAATGCCCCAAATGAAAGGGCTGAAATCTTCCAATAAAAAGTCCCCGTTTCATTTCAATTTCCTATAACATCTTTAGCCGTAACAAACTGAACGTTAACTTTTCCCATTGCATTTAAGGCTTCTTTTTCCGTTTCAGGGCTAACAGGTTTTATTGCGTCCGTAACTACATACAAATCAATTTTTTTCCCCAGTAATCTTCTCATTCCTAGTGCAGCAGCTTTGACACAGTAGTCTGTGGCAACACCGTACAATACAGCTTCTGTGGCATCCAGCATCCTTAATGCTCTCGCTATGTTTCTATTTCCCCCCAAATTTCCAGGCGAATGGAAAACATCATATGATTGTTTTTCAAAAATTACCTGTTGAGCATCCAATTTTCTGGATAGGAGTCCTCTCGGACTACCTATGTAAACGACATCTCTAAGCAATGTTCCCGGAATCTTTTTCTGGCCTTCTGTTCCATCCATGCAATGATTTTGAAATGGTCCTCCCCAGATAGACAATTCCTCCTCCTCTTTATTTTTATAACTCCTAGTACCGAAGTGCCTATCAACAGAACCTAAAATAGGGATACCATGTCGCTCTGCATAGCGGGTCAATGCTTCTAGATTAGGTATTAGAGCTTCCGCACCATGAACAGGTAGTGCACCACTGCCTTTTATAAAATCATTTTGATTGTCAACATCGTAAAATATTCTCATGGATATTACACCTCATGTAAATTTTAAGAATACGAATGTACTTCAACTTTTGTTGTAGTTATCACTACTATAAATATAAATAATCTAAATTGCACATTGTATTATGAGAATGGATATGGAAGTGTTAAAGAGTTTGGGACTTTCAACGAATGAAATAAAGGTTTATATAGCATTACTCAAATTGGGTTCTGCATCTGCCACAGAAATTATGCGCAAAAGTGAAATACATCGTGCAAACGTTTACGATGCCTTAGAGAAGTTAATGGAAAGGGGTCTTGTCGCCAGTGTTCTACGCGTGAATAAGAAATACTTTGAGTGTGCACCGCCCACGAATTTGCATGCCATTCTCAGAGAAAAAGAAAATGAACTAAGCAAAATACTTCCTGAACTTGAAGCAATTTATAATCAAAAAAAATCCAAGCAAGAAATTCAACACTTCAAAGGAAGGGAAGGTATAAAGGCGGTTTTAAGAGATATAAACAATTATAAAATGTACGATGCATTCGGTATAAGTTCAAATATAGCAAAGGTTGTTGGTTATTATTTTCAACAATGGATACGTGAGCGCATACGAAAAAAACTTTTTGCAAGAATGATAAAAGCCAGAGGTGATGCCTTAAACACACCTAGAATTTATGGCATGAAAATTTATAAAAATTTATTTCATGTGAGAGAAATACCTAAAGAATATTACACGCCGACATCAACATGGATTTACGGAAACAAGGTTGCCATAATTCTCGAATCTGTGGAAAACCCTCTCGCAATTGTTATAGAATCTGAAGATGTCTCTGATGATTATAGAAAATACTTTGAAAATATGTGGAAAAATGCAGAAGAAGAGGATATTAGTATTTACAAAGAAATAGACATCGCCTAATGATAAACTCGCATTATCACATGTTTAATATCAGCATTCTCAAATTTGAGTCCGTATAATACTTTTTGTGAAGAACTCCCCTGCACGATAAGAGGTTCTGACAAATGGTCCAGAGGCGACATACTTGAATCCTAATTTTTCCCCGTATTTTTTATAAAATTCAAACTTTTCTGGTGGTATGAATTCCGAAACTTCTATGTGTTTTGAGCTCGGTCTGAGATACTGCCCCACTGTAAGGAAATCTACATTGACGCCCCTCAAATCTTTCATAGCACCAACAACTTCGTCCTGAGTTTCCCCGAAACCAACTATTATTGAAGATTTCGTAAATATTTTTGAATCCATTTTTTTTACATTGCTCAAAACTTGCAACGATTGTTCATATCCTGCTCTTCTATCCCTTATTTTACTTTGAAGCCTACGAATAGTTTCTATATTATGAGCTATAACGTTCGGCTCGGCTCCAATAACCTTCTTCAGACATTCGATATCACCACGGAAATCAGGAATTAGAACCTCGACAATAACATTGGGATCCTGCTCCTTTACGGCACGTATGCATTCTGCGAAATGTCCTGAGCCTTGATCCGGCAAATCGTCTCTGTCAACTGACGTGATCACAACATAATCCAACTTAAGTTCTCTAACAGCCATAGCAAGCATCTTCGGTTCCCATGAATTCACCGGTAGAGGATTCCTTGATTTTGCCACGTTACAAAATCTACAGCCTCTGGTACAAGTGTCGCCTAGAACCATGAAAGTTGCCGTTCCACCATTCCAACATTCTGGAATATTAGGGCAATGCGCTTCTTCGCAAACAGTTACCATACCATGCTCTCTTAAAATCTCGCGCAATTCTAATATGCGTCGAGTTTTTTCCGGTATTTTGATTTTCAACCAGGATGGTTTTCCACGCGTTGCTATTGCCATATAACATCTTTTAATAAATAAAATGGAGTCATATAAATATGAAAACAGCTTATGTGTTCGATCTTGGTCTCACAGACTATTACGAAGCTTTAAAGCTTCAAGAAAGGTTGTCGTATCTAAGACAAGTTGATGCGATAGGAGATACTCTTGTACTATTGGAGCACCCGTCATCAATTACTTTCGGCAAGAACGCACATACACTAGACCGCAAAAGAAGAATGGCTAAGGTTTCATTAGAAGAACTTGGAAAGAAAGCCCCAATTTATGATGTTGGAAGAGGAGGATATATCACCTATCATGAACCAGGACAACTAGTATCCTACCCGATTTTAAATCTGCGCGATTCTACCGATAGAGCGCATATTTTATCTCTAGCGGAGAGAGTCACACTTGCAGCTAGGTACGTTAGCGCTTTAGAAGAAACGATGATACAAACAGCCAGTACATATGGCATAGATCTAGTAAGAAACAATACAATTGACATTATGCTGAAAAGAATTCGCAGTTTTACGATAACTGGGACACCCGATGTAAATGGATTATTGACCGATGTAAAAGGTTTGCCAGCGAGCGGAGTTCTTAGGCATCCTGGAGTATGGTATAAAGACGCATCTGGAATGCGAAAAGTAGGATCACTTGGAGTAGAAACAAAATCTTATGATGGCATGTTGATTACAATGCACGGGCTCGCTTTTAATGTTAACAACTCTTTAGAGCTTAGTGAACTGATATATCCTTGCGGATTAGACATAGAAGAAACATCCCTAGCCAAGATAACGGGTAAATCACTTCCAATGAGTGATGTTAGGAAAACCATGAAAGAAAAGTTTGCTAGTATTTTTGGATACAAATTAAAAGAGATTAAACTAGAAGAACTTCCTCTGGAAGAGCATATGCCGATCAAAACAGTCGAATCATCTCGACTAATAGTGCAGTGAACTTACTTTCCTAGAGCCCATTTCTTTAGACTCTCGTAATCGGTCGAGCCGCAAATCCACTTGCCAGTTTTCGTGTTGATAAAGAAGGGGACGCCACCGCAGTAGTTCTTGTCGTACTGTTCCATCATTTTCGCATTTGCCGCGTTGTGCCAAACCTCTATTTCTTTAAGTCTCACGCCCTCTTCCTTTTCTAGTTTTTGAACTAGAGGTTTCATATCATTGCAATGTGGACATTCTCTTCCCGTGAAGAATAATAATTCTTCCATATAATCACTTAATGTTTGGAATTTATTTAATATATAATTCTTGTGGTATTTTAAGTAAAATTAGCGAGTTAACAATGTACACAAAAGAACAGTATGAAAGAGCATTTGAATTAAGAAAGGAAGGATTTACTTACAAAGAAATATCAAAAAAACTTAACGTTGCTTATCCAGGTACAATTATTGATTGGGTTAAGAGAGGGAAAATCCCTAAAGGACATTTTCTGAAATCCAATTTTAATAAACTTTCCTCCGAACTCGGATATATCAGAGGTGTTTTAATGGGTGATGGTTATGTCAGTATCAAAGCAAAAGGTACAAAGGGTCAGATAGGATTAGAAGTGAAGGATAAAGACTTTGCACAAACATTTCACAACCAATTAGAAAAATGGAGTGGATTAAAAGCTCAATTTGATTTTAATGAAAACAAAGGTTTGTACACAGTACAACTTTACTCTTTAAGGGCTGCCGAATTTTTAAAAGAGTTCGATATATCTGATTTAGTCAATGCCAATGAAGAAATAAAAGTTAATTTTTTACGAGGTATGTTTGATTCAGAAGGGAATGTGTCAGGATCTAACTTAAACACCCCGAGAACATCAACCAGGTTTGTAGCTCTTTTTAATACAGATGAAGAGTTGATACGTTTAGTTAAAGTTCTGTTAGAGGCAGTGGGAATAAAAGTTCAGAACATAGACAAAAAGATTGGTGGGTTTACCGGTCACACAGTGTGTTTCAGACTAAGAATAGGTAGTAAGATTAATTTAGAGATGTTTAAAAATAAAATAGGATTTTCCATAGCGAGAAAGAATAAGAAATTGGAAGATATATTAAGTAGCTATGGGCATAATCCAAAATCTATTTATTATAATATCTCACCAAAAACTGTGTATTAAATTAATTTCTTCGTAGGTATATGCGAGCTTGCGGTGTAGGTTTGTAACATTGACCGATTCTCTCGACATATCCGTATAGTTGCAAAAGATTTAAACTATCTATGACATCTTTGGCTTTTATAGGCTGCGTGCCAACGTTAAACCGACCCGTGATGTTGTCATTCGTTTTTAGATTTTTCATGATTAGAGATGGTAGAGAAGGCTTGTAATCAAGTTCGTATAGGAATACGATTCTGTCTAGAACGGCACGATCCAAGGGATAAGTGCTTACAATCCATTCAGTCATTTCTAAAAAATTGACCTCAAATCTATTTATTTTTGTAGTACTTCGCCAGTTGCTGCACAGCCCTAACAGCGTCTTCAGGATAGGTGTATGTCGGTATGCCATTGCTCTCCAGATTCCTTCGCATGATTTCTGTAAACTCGCCGCCAGCCGAAACAACTATGATGGGCTTTTTCTTCAAGTCATTCGCTTCCGTAATAACATCTACAATATCCGTGGCTATCAACGGGGTCTGGACAAGGACAATCACAAGCAGTATATCGATATTTTTGTCCCGCATGCACGCATTTATGGACAGCCTGTATCTCCCGCTTGTGGCGTCGCCCACAAGATCCAATGGATTGACGATGTTTATCAACTGCGGAAGCTGCTTTCTCAGTTCCGATTTTATTTCTTTTGAAAATTCCGCGAGTTTTATCCCGTTTTTCGCGGTGGCATCCGTTGCCAGTATGCCGTAACCTCCGCCGTTTGTTATTATCTGCATTTTCCCGCCTTTCGGCGCTATGCATTTCTCCAGTATCTTGGCATAATTGAACAAATCCTCCAGATTTTCAGCCCTTAGAATTCCGGCCTGCTTGAAGGCGCCGAAATAAATTTCAGCGCTGCCGGCCAGCGAGCCCGTGTGAGATAAAGTTGCTTTTGCGCCGGCTTCCGTCACGCCGCCTTTTATCGCGATTATCGGTTTCTTCTTGGATACTTTCCTGCATACGTCTAGGAACTTTCTCCCGTTTCTCACGCCTTCTATATAAACACAGATGACTCTCGTCTTCTCGTCATCGCCAAGGTATTCAATCAGGTCGGACTCGTCCACATCAACCGCATTGCCGTAGCTTATGAATTTCGCGAAGCCGTATCCTTCGGCTGTGGCCAAGTCGACTATGGAGGAGCCCACCGCTCCCGACTGGCAGACAAATGAAATGACTCCTTCTTTCGGCCTGCTCATCCTAAATCTCGGCAGGAACAACGAATCGATTTTCGAATAGGCGTCATACACGCCCAATGCGTTGGGTCCGATCACTTTTAATTTGTATTTCTTGATGACATTTTCCAGTTTGCTTTCAAGCTGGTAGTTGCCAATTTCCTTGAAGCCAGCGGTATCGATGATCACATGGCGGATTTTCTTTTTGCCGCATTCCTCCAAGACTTTCGGCACAATTTCGGCAGGCACGGCGACTATGGCAAGCTCGATGTCGTCATCTATATCAAGAACTGACGGATACGCCTTGTGATTCAGTATGCTTTCGGCATTCGGATTGACAACGTATATCTTTCCCTTGTACTCGCCGTCCACGAAATTCCTGAAAATGACATGGCCCACCTTGTTCGGATCCCTGGAAACGCCTATGACTGCTATGCTTTTAGCGTTGAAGAATTTGTCCAGTGCCATTACTATTATATTTAAATCTTTTAGATATTTGTTTGTTTCATGGGGCTAGAAGACGTACAGTCTTATCTTCCAAGGGCGCAAAAGACAGCAGAGCTGCTAAAGCAGTACGGCAATAAACTTCATTACAGGCCATGCGGGAGAGGGTCGTGGTCATTGGAACATGCCGGTAAGTATATAGGAAAATTGGACGCCATGGTCGACACCGGTTCAGATCTGCCGTATATCATTTTCACACTGGTGTTGAACGGCAGGAAGTCGGAAGAACGGGTGGAAATAGAGCTGGATTGAACTCTTTAAATCCTTTACTGTTTACTAATTAATCATGGCAACCAAGGCGTTGACAATATCACCTGATCAAGTTGTAGAAGCGATAGTTGAATATGCAATACGCCCCAAAGAATCGGAGTTTCTTCTAGTTCCTCTAGGCAATGGCACCGTTGCTAAAATCCATCCTTATCCGCTAAGAGTTTCAAGAGAAATAAGAACTACAGACGGTAGAAGCTATACTAAACGCGAGATGGTAGTCTATGCATTAACATCAGAAGAAGATTTCGGTATACTTGATTTATTATCAACGGATGATTTGCGACTGAAGCATGTCAGATTTGCTGAGAACAAAGCTGCGGCTTATTCCAATGAGGGTCAGCCATACAAGCAAAATGTGCTGGTGCCCTGGTGGACGAGAACAGGACAACTTATAAGATTAAGCAATGACACAGCCATTATGAAAGCTCTGGCACTTCCAATAGACCCATCCGCATCTGGAACAGGTCAATTGATAACTAGAGACAGACGGTCGCTTAGTGGATACAGCACCAAAAATATAGTGATTCCTACCAAAACAGGATTTTTCACCACGATTTCAGGGGATATACCTGTCGATGATGATATATTTGAAGAAAGACCCGATGCTAAGGAAATTTCCTACTGGGCTGGTAATTATCCCGATGAAAACGGTATATCTACTGTCGGGTGCGGCTGGGGCTCTGGCGTGCTGGGTCTCGGCGCGGTTGCGGGCGGGCCGTTGGGCAGGTATGACGGCGGGGTTCTGGGTATAGGAGCAGACGCCCCAATTAAATATAAGTAAGCTTCTAAATTCACGATTTCTATCTGTCCTGGCGATGAGCACGGACTACATAATGGAAATTTCAAATGTACTATGAACACTATCGGGTGTGGAGATGTTAGAAAGAGATAAAAACCTTAGAAAGAAGTGTCAAACATGAATGCGCAGGAAGAGCTTTTAGATTCTCTAGCAAAAGGCATAGCGTCAAACGATAATTTTGTAACACAAACAAAGCGTACGCTACGAGCAATAGTCAATGGAGAATATATGTGGGATACAAAGTACCCTCTTGAGGTATACCTTTTAGCCTCGGCTGGATTAATAGAAGTGGCTTCGCATGAAGGAAGAAAAGCCTATTATTTCAGATCGACCGGAAAGGGTAAATCCCTCAGCGAAAGACTCAAAAACGAAGGATTTTATAAACTCTTATAAAAATCAAAGGTTGTGATAAGGCACATTATTAGAAACTTTGGTATCAAGGTTTGGGTGCATCCCTATAAGATGGTATACTATTTCTGCCAAGATATTGGGCAATATTCACATCAGATTTTAGTCGCATTAAAAGATTTCAGAAGATTATCCAGTGGAGTTTGATAAGGACTTGAAAAAAAGACGTATACTATCTAAAGTTTGTGGACCATATCCCTTATCACATTGAAGCCATTCTGCCAGAATCTAGGATCTTTAATATCTATTCCAACCCTGCCTAATGTTCTTGCCGGACTCTCTGAACCGCCTGCTGACAATATTTCTAAGTATTTTGGTACGAATGACCTGCCTTCATTCCTGTATTGGTCGTATAGTGCAAGGGTTAAGAGAGTACCGAATGGATATGAGTAACAATAAAATGGCGCGCCATAGATATGGGGTATGGTTGTCCATTCCCATTCAAATTCACGAGGCACTGTTACGGCACTCCCAAATTGTTCTTTTAAGTTTGAAGACCAAAGTTCACATAGCTTATCTACTGTTGCATGTTTACCAATTGAATCATGTGCGTCTATCTCAAAAAGCGTGAAGTATGCTTGTCTCTGTATTGTACCATACAGGTTACCGAGTTCCGCGACTAACAAGTCTCTTTTCACCTGAGGATCCCTTTCTTGTTCTACCATCCTATCGAATAGTAACATCTCACCAAAGACAGATGCCGTCTCTGCCATTGGAATTGAGGGGAGATATGTCAACGGAGAATGTCTGGAAGCCATTTGTGTATGAACAGCATGACCACTCTCGTGCCCAATTGTAACCACATCCAGCGTTTTTCCTGCATAGTTAAGTTGCAAATAAGGCACTATATCAGGTGCAACATTACTGCAGAACGCCCCGAATTCTTTACCTTGCCTTATTTCAGCGTCAACATGGTCCTGTTCAAAAACCCTTCTCGCCAATTTTCCAAACCCTCTGTCAAATGAATCAAAAGCATCTAATACAAATTCTACAGCATCAGAGTACGGTATTGTCCTGTCTTTCGGTTGGAGTGGTGCATAAATATGATAGCGCGACATCTTACTCATACCCAAAAGTCCAGCCTTTTTCCTAAAGAAGTCTTGAAAAACACTGGTATTTTCTCTGCAAACTGAGAGAAGAGCATCTATTGCTTCATCAGGAATGTCATTTACTACATTCATTACTGCTATCGGAGATTTATGATGTCTGAGATTTATATGTTCGTTTCTCCAATCTCTCACAATAGTTCTGTAAATCTCACCCAACTCATCTCCATGCTCAGCATATGTCCTCAAGAGTGACCGATATGCCGCTTCTCTTTCTTTTGGATCTACACCCATTATGAGGCTTATTAAATCACCGCGCGTAAACCTTCTTGTTCTACTGCCCCCTTCGTCTTTTAAAGTTTGCCCATCAACTCTGACAACATACGTGAACTTATTTGTGAGCTGGCTATAAAAATTAGTCCATGCAGACATACCAGTCCCATCCTTTATTGCAATAGCTTGTTCCACATTTTCGTCAAGCATATAAGGCTTATCCTTCCTTAGTTGGGTAAGAAAGCGTTTCCAATCTCCATTCTCTGGCATTAGTTCCTGAGCGCGACTTTCATCAAGGGACATCCACCACAGCCTGAAAAATAACATTTTATTTGTCACATCACTTTTCAGTTCTCCCATCTTGTTCTCAAGCACTCTAGACTCTTGCGCTTGCGTATCTTCGGAAAGTCTCAGTGACGCATAACATACTGGTCTAGATGTCAACCTTTCTATCCTTTCATAAAGTTGTAAAGCTTTCACCATATCATCTTTTGAAAACGAGTTTAGTTTTTCTCTTAACAATTCAAATTGGTCTACGTCGCTATAGAGTTCTTTTAGAGTAGCATCAAACTCTGGACCAGAACTTGTAGGAAGTACATCTGATAAGTCCCATCTCTTTTGTTTAAACCGAACAGTTTCTGACATTCATTTTTAAATGAACATTAAATTTTATAAGCTTGAGATAATTTGAAAGGCATACTGTTACAACAGGTTCTATCACTAAAACACTAAAGAATAAGCAATTGAAAATCAAATCATCTATATGAAAGTTCTCTTGGGCAAGGACGCTGAGAAATTCCTAAAAGGATTGCAGCTTGCCAAAAGTTTTCTGGTCAAAGACATCAAGGAACTGTTAAAAATCAAAAAATATCCTGCTGTTATGAAACTTGTATCGCCTCAGGCCATACATAAAACCGAAATAGGCGGCGTAAAGGTTGTGAACAATTTGCATGAGGCGCAGGAATCTCTAAACGGCTTCATGAAAACAGTAAAATCAAAGAAAATGAAATTGACAGGGATTATAGTCCAAGAATATGTCAAGGGAAGGGAATTTATCATAGGCATCAAGAAAGACCCCACATTCGGCCATGTCATCATGTTTGGCGCTGGTGGCATTCTGGTGGAAGCGATGAAAGATGTTACATTTAGAGTATGCCCCATAGACGAAAATGATGCAGAAGGCATGCTGTCAGACTTGAAGAACCAGTGGCTTGTTACAGGTACACGCGGGCAGAAACCAATTAATGTCAAACTGTTGAAACAAATTCTGATCAAAATATCTAGGTTGCCTCAGAAATACAGGAACATGGAAGAGCTGGACATAAACCCATTAATATCTAGTGAAAAAGAAGCTAAGATTGTAGACGTGAGATGCGTCCTGAGTTAGACGTGAGAAAGGCATAAAAATGTATATGTGTCTCATAGAGTTATGGTAATATATCAAAACGATTATGTAAATCCGGATCTAGTCAAAGTGCCCGGTTATAAAGATTTGTATGTAGACAGGACGGATTTGGCATCATTAGAGTCTGTAAGAATAGCTAATATGATCGGTTCAGCTAGAAGATTCCTAGACTGCACAACGACAAGATACGGATCATCCGAGATCACAACTGTTTATGGCGGTTTAGGTATATCGGATATAGGCGTAGTAAAGGGACGTTTTATACGAAGAGGGGATAATAGATATGGACAGGTTGATGCATCCTTAAATTTGAAATTATATGACGATGAGAACAGGGAAGTCGGTAGCATGTTAATGAAACCCTCTCATATAGAAGGAGGTAGAGTAATGGTTTTATCCGGGTCTAGCCACGGCAAAGGTACAAGATTGTTACTGCGCGCCTTAGGCATGTTGGCAAATTT
This sequence comes from Candidatus Aenigmatarchaeota archaeon, assembly GCA_016187415.1. Taxonomy (GTDB): domain Archaea; phylum Aenigmatarchaeota; class Aenigmatarchaeia; order CG10238-14; family SCSR01; genus JACOWB01. The sequence continues at coordinate 212,117 of JACPJT010000004.1, read as the reverse complement.
CTATGATGGTAGAAGCCCGCTTGATACAACACCAGCCAGATCAAATTATCCAGTATGGAACCAAACTCCAGATCTCAACGTGTCTCATATAGTTCATAAAGGTTCTAGAAGAAGTAAATCAGCTGGCGCTAGAAACAGATTTCTGTTAGCTCGCTTAAAGGCGCGTGATGAATTCTAATTAATGTTTCAATTTTTTGCCAACTCTTTCTTTTGCGATCTTCAACGCAGCATCACGCGGTTTTACATTCTCTTTCTCAGCCCTCTCCAAAACAATCTTCACATTCCTTTTTATTTTCTGTTCAACGAGTTCAAACATCTTCTTTGGATTATATCCGCGATACTCGGCATAAGATGATATGACGCCGCCGGCATTCGCAACAAAATCCGGCACAACTAAAATTCCCTTCTTGTGCATAATCTCCTCCAGTTCAGGAGTTGTCGGGATGTTTGCGGCTTCAACCACAATCTTTGCTTTGACCTTGTCAAAATTGTCTTTTGTTATAACATCTGGCAATGCGCCCGGAATCAAAATGTCAACAGGCAGTTCGAATATCTCCTTGTTCGGCAAAACTTTCCCAGGCTTGTAATTCACCACGCTTCCTGTCCTCTGCTTAATATTGTATAATTTTTTGGTGTCCAAACCATCTTCATTGTAAATAACGCCTTTACTGTCACTCACAGCAATTATCTTAGCCCCGAAATCCGACAAGTGCTTCGATGCGAATGTGCCCACATTGCCGAATCCTTCTATAGCAACTGCAGCACCGTTAATATCCAAACCAATATGATTTGCAGCCGCAACTGTAGCATGTGCAACACCGAATCCTGTAGAGCCGTATTCATGCGGTATACCACACTTCTCACCCCCTTTGCCGAACAACTTCATACAGACATTAGCGGGTTTGCCTGTGCACGCCCTCCAATTACCATTGGCTTCAAAGAACCATTTCATCTCCTCTTCACCGGTATTGATATCAGGTCCGGCTATATACAGCTTCGGAACAACCGGCTTCAGCGCTTTGGAAAACGCTTGTATCAACGCTTTCTTTCGTTCCTTATTTTTAATATCCTCAGGCGATGCTTTAATCCCGGCTTTCGCACCGCCAAATGGAAGTCCAGCAAGGGCATTCTTCCATGTCATAGTTCTGGCTAACCTGAAAACTTCAGTGACATCAACAGTAGGGGTCATCCTGATGCCGCCTTTACCCGGACCAAGATTAGTATTGTCTATAACCAGTACACCCTTCAACCCAACTTTCTTATCATAAACTTCAATCACATATTCCGGACCGAACTCATCAGCGAAATTTTCAAGTTCCATGGTTACTATTATATTTACGTGAACTTCACTATTTAATTTTTAAAAGAGATGATGTCATGCCAAAAATCAAATACCCATATGAATTTGACCCGCAGAAAAGAAAAATCGCAAAAGAGTACAGGAAAGACAAGCTGATATTCTACCTTTTGGGATTTCTAATTTCACTATTCACAGGGACAGCCATACTGGTAAGCGGTCTTCATCTGACAATCAAAAGCCTGATAATAGGTCTGCCGCTCCAAACACAAATCTACGGCCTGACCATGCTTTTAATATTCACGTTAACGGGCCTGCCGCTGGCGTTTTATTCAACATACATCCACGACCGCAGGTACAACATTTCGCGTTACAGCCTTTCAGGATGGCTTGCAGACCTTTTAAAAGGAAGCCTGATATCCTACATCATTTCGCTGATCATGATAACCCTTCTTTATTTCACAATCGGCGCCTTTAGCCAATGGTGGATATACGCTTCGATATTTTACATAATCTTCTGGGCATTCCTCAATTACGTCTATCCTTTTGTCATAGTTCCTTTCATGTGGAAGACAGAACCCTACAAGGACACATCAATGAAGGAAAAGATTCTAAAATTATGCAGAACACTCGGCGTGACTGGTGTACGCAAAATCGTGGTCATAAAAGAAAGTGAAAAATCCGTAAGGCCGAATGCGATTTTCATGGGGTTTGGCGGTTCTAAAAGCATAGGATTGTTTGACACGCTTTTGGACAGTTTCACGAAGGACGAGGTGGAGACGGTCGTAGGACACGAACTTGGTCACTATGCCAGCAAAGATGTCTTGAGGGGATTGGTATTGGACGCCGTTCTGGTTTTTCCCACTTTGTATGTAGTCGATTATTTGGTTAGAATGCTTTCACCGATGTTCGGAATATCCAGCATATCTAGTCTGGCTTCATTGCCACTGATAGGACTGGTCTACGGGACAATCGAATTCTTTTTGATGCCAATTTTAAATATGCATTCGCGATGGAGGGAGTCAGAAGCGGACAAATTCGCACTGGTTCATGTTAAAAAGCCCGTCGCCCAAATTTCCACAGAAAAAAGACTGGCGGATTACAGCCTGTCGCAGCTGACAGTAAATCCCATGGTAGAATTCTGGTTTTTCACGCACCCAGTCACGCTGAAGAGAATCCAGACGGCAGAGAAGTGGAAAGGCAAATTAAAAATCAGAAAATGAATTATAGTTATGCCGAAACGCAAACGAAACAACTCCGACATGCGAGAGGAAGCACTTCGTCACGCCTTTGTCAAGATTCTGATGAGAGTGCCTATTAGGAATGCAAGAGTGTTTGACAGCAGAGTTTCCTTGCAGTTTTTCGGTCATAAAATCTCTGACAAGGTTGTAATGAAAAAAGAAGACCATGTTGCAGAGTGGAGCAGACGGAGAAAGGAAGTTTTCATCGACAACAAAATAGGCGAAAGAGACAGGAAAAAATCATTCAAAGCATTGTGCGTTCACGAGGTGATAGAAAAGTTTCTTGCGGAAAAATTCGGATTGCGGCTTGATACGGAAGCACATGTGGTTGCCACGCAGAAAGAAAAAGAATATCTGGAAAGCATAGGCGGCAACTGGCGAAGCCACGAGCTTATCGTTTACTGGGACTGGCACAGGCTTGGGGAACATTAGATGGAATTCATAAAAATCAAGATACCCGGAACAACATGGTTCTATTGGACTTGGCGCGATCTGCCGTTCCTTCCGTATGCCTGGCTTGAAGAAAAGGATTTGAAAAATCTGCCAACGCCCTTCATCCTGACAGAGATACATCCGGACTGCCCTGTAGGGTTCGAGACAAAGGATAAAAGCGATCACACAAACATAATCAAGCTGCCAGACAGTTTCGACAAATTGAAGATTGATAATGACCTGAGGAAAGATTTGAGGCGGATTGAAAAGAAGAACGCCGATGTAAAACTTGTATACAATGAAAAGGATGCTCTGGATAAAAGCAAGAAATGGTTTCTAAAGCAATGGAAAGAAAATAAAAAGGATTTTGCGAGAAGACTGGAATTGTGGAAACAGAAATGCTGCACAATAAGCGCATACCTTGACGGAAAATTGATAGCAGTTCATATTGCAATGCGCGACAAAGATACGATATATTATTTTGGATGTTGGTGGGATAGAAAATACAAGAATCTATCGGTGCCTACTTTTCTTCTGAAAAAGGACATTGAAGACGCCATAAGCAAGCATAGCAAGTATTACGATCTTGAGGTCGGTGATGAAGCTTACAAAAAACAATGGGGCGTCATTGAAAACCCAACCAAGTATTATGCTGTTCTTACGGATGCGATTGCCAAGAGACTTGGTATTGAAAAATATGTTAAGACTTCTTCTTCTTTGACACCCAGTCAGCTACGAATGTAGCCTGTTGCCCTGAAAGATAGTTGTATGTCTGCAGCGCAGCCTTGCATCCTTCACCGGCTGAAACGACCAATTGCTTGAACGGCGTCTGCGTCAAATCCCCGGCGGCAAATACACCCGGTCTTATATCATCTCTGCCTGGATAATATGCGTTGCCATTGTTTGTTACAATTATCTGACCCAATTGATCCAATTTCACCAGATTCTTTACAAATTCGGTTTTAGTAACAGACCCGATTTCAACAAACACGCCATTGACCGGGATTTCTCTGGTTTTGTTTGTCACCACATCCTGTATTACTACAGAATGTACGGTGCCGTCGCCTTTGATTTCCTTCACAGCGCTGTTATAAAGAATTTCAATGTTCTTCCTTTTTTTTACTTCTTCGACAAGAGACTCGAATCCCCTGAACTGATCTCTTCTGTGGACTAGGTAAACCTTTTTGCAAATTTTGCTTCCGTATTCGGCGGCCTCCAATGCAGAATTGCCGCCGCCAACCACTGCGACATTCTTGCCGGCATAAAGCGGCATGTCGCAAGTTGCGCAATAAGACACGCCCTTCGCGCCAAATTCACCTTCACCAGGAACATCCAAAGTTCTCGGGGTCTTGCCATATGCGAGTATAACTGATTTTGATTTGTACTTGTTGCCGGCAGTCGTCTTGACAAGAAACAACGGTTTGTCCACATTACCCTTCTGTATTTCCTCTACACCGTTGACCTCTTCATAAAAAACTTCAGCGCCAGATTTCATCGCCTGCTTCAGCATTTTATTCATCAGCGGCACTCCACCGATTCTCAGGAAGCCCGGATAATTCTCGATAGAATCCGTCATAGTCGCCTGGCCACCGATGCTTTTGGCAATGACAAGAGTTTTCATCGCTCTTCTGGCGGCATAAATCGCAGCTGTCAAAGCAGCAGCAGCGCCGCCAACTATAATCACATCGTAGATATTTTCTTCAGAGAAGCTAACCACCCGAAGGTTTTAGTATAGTGTCACAGATTTTACAAACGCCGGGCTTCTTGTAAACCTTTTTGCATACTGCGCACTCAAAAACAAGTCTCGTATATTTTCCAGCAGATTCTTTTTCATCGTCTTGGTCTTCAGCCATTTCACTTACCTGAAATCACGGATATGACCTTGTCCTTCTGAGGCACGCCGACCCATTGAACCTTGCCGTCAACAACTATTGTAGGCACGGACATTATTGAGAATTTGGAAGCCATCTTCTGCCCTTCGGGCGACATGGCATCGATCTCTTCATAGTCAAACTTGTACTGCTTTTTCAAGTCCTTGAACAAACCCTTCGCGATAGGACAGTATACACAACTTTTTGTATAAACCAGTTGAACCTTGACCATTTTATGACCCCTTATATCTTATGATTTTTTGGTTAAGATATATCTTTCCTTTATAGATATTAAAGTATTTCAATTCATTTAGGAAAATATACGGCATTTCTTGTTATCTGAAGGTTGCAGCTTTTATGTTTGCTGCACCAGCCATGACATTTTTGCGCCATCTTTTCATCATTGTACCCAAACCCGCAAATTTTGCATTTGTATATAATTTTTTTCGCTGGAAGCTTTTTTGGCATAAGTATATTTTCGTTTTATAAACAAATGTATGCAATCAGATGATATGGACATAAGTGAGCGGGCTTTAGAGCTGCATAAGAAACTGAGAGGAAAAATCGAAATCAACAGCAAATATCCTGTAAAATCTTTGGACGATTTGGCGCTCCTTTATACGCCAGGCGTGGCAGCGGTGTCGATGGAAATTTTCAAAAACAAAGAGTCTGCATATGAATACACGTCAAAATGGAACACGATAGCAATAATCACCGACGGCTCAAGGGTTTTGGGGCTGGGCGACATAGGACCCGAAGCCGCGCTGCCTGTGATGGAAGGGAAGGCGCTTTTGTTCAAGGTATTTGGTGGTGTCGATGCGATACCGATATGCCTAGCCACCCAGGATACAGAAGAGATAATAAACATCGTTAAAAAGATCTCGCCGACTTTTGGCGGGATAAACATCGAAGACATAGATTCTCCCAGATGCTTCGAGATTGTTGACAGGCTTGAGAAAGAATTGGATACACCCGTTTTTCATGATGACCAATACGGAACAGGAATAGTCGCGCTTGCGGCACTAATTAACGCGCTGAAAATCGTGAAAAAAGACATGGGTGACGTTAAGATTATCATTGCTGGGGCTGGCGCGGCCGGTGTCGGCATAACAAAAATTCTGTTGAAAGCTGGCGCTAAAAATATTCTAGTCACCGATTCCAAAGGCGTGATATTCCGGGGAAGAACCGAGAACATGAATCCGTACAAGGAAAATTTGGCGAACATCACAAATCCCGAGAACATCAAAGGCGGAATTGAAGATGCGGTTGAAAATGCGGATGTGTTGATAGCGGTCACGGGAAAACAGGGATTCATAACAAAGGAAATGGTCAGTTCCATGTCAAGCGATCCTATAGTCTTCGCATTGAGCAACCCCGAGCCCGATATAAATCCCAACGATGCAAAAGACGCAGGTGCGCGAATTGTTGCAACAGGCAGGAGCGATTTTCCGAACCAGGTTAACAACAGCTTGGCGTTTCCCGCACTTTTCAGGGCGGTGTTCGACAGCGGAGCAAAAAAGATAACCGATGAAATGAGACTGGCTACAGCGTATGCGCTTGCGGACTATATTCCAGCCGACAAACTAAATGAGGAGTACATCATACCAAAGATGACCGATGCAGGGATAAAGGAAAGCATTGTGAAAGCAGTTCTGGAGAAATCTTAATAAAAATAAAAGCCATAATACAGTTAATGGTAGCACTTGAAACCGGGATATTGATCAAGCTTCTAATATCAACTCTTTTAGGCATGTTGATAGGCCTCGAAAGAGGCGTACATAAAAAACCAGCAGGATTAAGAACGCATTCTCTGGTTGCACTTGGCTCGTGCCTTTTCACACTGGCAGCGCTTGGTTTGGGCGATACTGAAGTATCTAAATTATTGCCTGGAATTGTGACTGGAATAGGATTTCTTGGTGCAGGGTCTATATTTCAATCAAAGAATAAGGTCAAGGGTATGACAACCGCCGCAGAAATCTGGACACTGGCTGCCATAGGTGTACTGGTAGGATTGGGCGAATATTATATAGCTATCGCATCAACTATTTTGATTTTAATAATTCTCGTTCCCTTCAAATGGTTTGAAAAGTCAATCGAGAAGTAATTTAACATTTCAACACTAGCAGCAGCCGTGCTTGTTTCCGCATTCGCATGAATCTTCTTTCTCTCTGGATTTCGTTTTTGATTTCATGTTGAAGTAATTCGGTTTCAAAGAATAAAAACTTGAACAATCCCTTAATTTTCATGAAACGGGTAACCGCCAGGATATACGGCATCGTGCAGAACGTGGGTTTTAGAAATTTTGTAAGGAAACATGCAAAGGAGCTTGGATTGACAGGATGGGTGAAGAATAATCTGGACGGTACAGTTGAAGCCGTGTTCGAAGGCAATGAGAATACGATATCCGAGATTATAGAGAAATGCAAGAAAGGGCCGCTGCTTGCTGTAGTTGATAAGATTGAAGTCAGGGAAGAAGAACCTAAGAAAGAGTTCGAGGAATTTCACATCTTTAAATAAGTTTTGAGCTAATATATAATCATGGGAGTGGGTGAATATCTCAAAGCGGTTTTTACTCCATATACGTTAGCTGGCGGGATTGTTATCGCGGGAGGATTATTTATGGGCGCAGTGTATTTTCTTTCCAGTCAGCGTACGGTTAAAATTCGTAGAGCGCTTGGTATAAGATTTATTGATGATGAACATCAAGCTGATGGTTCTTTAGGACCTTATCAGAAAAAATAACAACTGATTAGTATCTATTTTTGATAAAACCCTGAGAAGATTCTAGTAACTAGATCAACATACCTTTTACTCTGTATTCTTGTCGGATATCTCCCTCTCCGCACCAAACCCAACATAACATGATTATCATTTCCAAATACAACGAAATGTCCAGTATAGTTTGATGGATAGCCAAATGTCAGGACCAGTTCATCTTTCTCTGGGGAAGAAGTATCAAAGAAACCATCTGGGAAAACTTTCAAATTGTAGGACACGTCTGGGAATATTTCCTTAATCAATATATCCAGCGGTTGTTGTGGGGGATGTCTGAAAAATTCACCCTTCTTTTGTATATAAACATGTTCGGCTCTTCCTAACGGGGTTTCTGTCACAAAATAACCATCACCTAATATTTTTCTAATATGTCGTGTAATTCTTGTTTCTCTTTCTTCCATGTTTACAAATGGCAGTAATGTTATTTATATTCAATTATCTCCAACTAATTAGATACCTTTAATATAATAATTCCAAATAATTCTATTATGCCAAAAGCAAAACGAAGCTCACAAGCCGCTCCTAAAGTTGGCGAATGGGCTTTTCTAGTTGGATTATTGCTAGCAGTAATACTTGGGTTATTCCCAAGTGAAACAGTAATTCCGGCAGCTACAGTAACAGCAGTCCTAGTCGTACTAGGCATTATTGTTGGACTGGTTAACGTTAGCGCAAGAGAATCTAATTCATTTCTCCTGGCGGCTATAGCCTTGCTTATTGCAGGCGTGGCAGGTTATGGAGGCGCTTCAACAGGCTACACTGGATTATACAGTGTCTTGCCTGTAATCGGTGGTTACCTTTCCGCGATATTGGCCAACATATCAACATTCGTTGCGCCAGCTGCAGTAATAGTAGCTATAAAGGAAGTCTACTTACTAGCAAGAAAAGCTTAAACGTTTCTTTTGTTTTTTCTTTTCTTCCCGATTTCCACATGACGTACTTATCTTTAAAGATTTGGACATTTCAATAGGTTACATGAAAATTAATGATGTTGTATACGAATCAGTCGAAGTTAACGAGCCTGTTTTAATCGCACTGATAGAGTCCAAGCCGCTGCAACGATTAAAAAACATAGAGCAATATGGCATACCAAAAGAATACTACCTCTTCCCGGGTTTCAGTCGGTATGACCATTGTGTGGGAGCCATGCTGTTATTGCGGAAGCTTGGCGCATCTCTAGAAGAACAAGTAGCAGGATTATTGCATGACGTTTCACATACAGCATTCTCGCATGTCATAGACTGGGTTATCGGCGATCCGGACAAGGAGGATTTCCAGGACAAGACACACAAAGAGATGATATCCAAATCGGAAATCCCAGAAATATTATCAAAGTTTGGTTTTGATATGTCTGTCACGGATATCGAGAAATACAGTTTGCTCGAAAGTGAGCTGCCTAACTTATGTGCAGACCGTGTGGATTACGCCCTGAAAGAATTTCATTATTGGACGAATCCGGAAATAGTAAAATTATGTCTTGATAGTCTGAGGATATATGACGGAAAGATGGTTTTTAGTTCAAAAGCTGCCGCAGAAGCATTTGGCAGGAATTTCATGAGATGCCAAATGGAACATTGGGGTTCGACAGATACAGTAGTGAGGTATCATCTGTTCTCAAAACTTTTGAAGATAGGATTAGATGAGAAAATAATTTTCATGGAAGATTTTTACCATGATGACAGTCACGTCATCGGAAAATTGAAAGCAGGCAAAAACTTGGAAATAAATAAAATGTTGAATATTTTATCGTCCAAAAAAACTCTTTTGCCGAATGAAGATGCCCCACAAACCATAAAGAAAAAGAAATTCCGCTACGTCGACCCAGAATATGTTGAAAATGACATGCTTCATAGGTTAAGCGAAGCAGATGAACGTTACAAGGACTTTTTGGTTGAACAGCGGAAAATCAATGACAAAGGCGTAAATGTGAATCTCTCGATTTAGTTTTTTTGTCAACATGTTTAAATACAGAATCATTAATATTACAATAAGAGAATAAATGGCACAAGCAAAAGATTTGCCCAAAATTAGAAGCAAAGCGATTACGTTTTTTACGATAGGAATGATTGGGGTTATAGCAGATGTAATCGTCCCATCAATTCTCCTTAAATTAGTTGCAGAGTTTGTGTATCTAGTGGCTTTTATTATAACAATCGTTTATAGCATCAAATTGATAAGACGAAAGAGTTACGGCTTGGGTATTACATTTTTGGTCATTTCATCTTTAGGGTTGTTATTGTTACTGATTGGATTTATCGTAGGATTTATTGTCGGTTTGACGAGATCTCTATAATTTAGTTTTTGTTAACTTCTTTGTTCAAATCAGCAGAAAGATAATGCCCGCTCATGTTCAACTTTACTGATTTTACGTCTGGCATACGCGATACAACTTCCTTTATGTCGTATGCCATCTTCAGCGCAAGCATAGGCGGGCAATACGGCGCAGTCAAATGAAAACTTATTGTGACATTACCATTCTTGATTTCTATCTTGTCCACAAGCTCTAATTCCACTATGGATACATTCAACTCTGGATCCAAAACTTTCTCCAGTTCTTTAAAGACCGCTCTCTTGTCTAGTGCCATAAACTTTAGCCACTATTTCCTTGTTCTTACCTTTTAATCTTGTCAAATATTCTGATGCCGCAATGAAAGCCTGCGCACCCTCGCCAGCAGCAACACTTACCTGCTTTTCGCCTATAACGGTGCAATCCCCGGCAGCAAATATACCAGAAATGCTGGTGTGATTATTCTTATCAATTATAATCTCGTCTCTTTCATTCATCTTCACAACACCTTTAAGAAACTCCGTGCTGGGCTTATACCCAATATTAACGAAAACAGCATCAACGTTCATTTTTCTTTCCTTCCCGTTCTGGGAAACAGTGATACCTCTTACAACTTGGTCTCCAGAAATTTCCAGCGGTTTGGTTTTTGTAAGTATCTCAATTTTCGGGTTGTTCTTTACATATTCCATTGTCGGTCCCAGATGTTTTATTTCACCGGATAGTTCAACCAAGTAAACCTTTGACGCCAGATTAACCAGTTGAGATGCAGAATCAAGGCCGGACCTTCCGCCGCCAATTACGGCAACGACTTTATTCTTGAACAATGGTCCGTCGCAATGCGCGCAAAATGACACGCCTCTTCCCTGGAAGTCCAGCTCACCGGGAACATTCAATGTCTGATTGACTCTGCCGCTTGCTACAAGCAACGCCTTCGTAAAATACATAGAACTGCTAGTTGCAATGTTAAAACCGTTTTTAATTTGTGCTATTTTTTTTATTTCTTCCGATTTAATGTCAACGTTAAAGTCTTTCAAGTGTTCCTCAAACTTCTGTTCCAGTTCAACACCAGTGATGTAATGATAACCAAGATAATTCTCTATAGGATATGTGTTGATGTTTGTCTGCCCGCCGATATCCTTTGATATCACGCAGAAGTCCAGCTTTTGTCTCGCGGCGTATATGGCGGCAGCGAGTCCTGCAGGGCCGCACCCGATAATAATCAAGTCATAATTTTTCTTCCCAAGCTTCGGAACTATAAACCGCTCTTTCATTTTTTCCTTTTTGGCTTGTTCCAAGCCGCCCACTGTCTGCCAGTACTTAAGCGCAAATTTAACAAAATGGAAAAACAGTTTCGTCTTGTAAATCAAATCTTCGAATATCATCTAGAATATATTTAGGTTTTTGAATCTTTTATTTAACACTGCATCCAACCCATATGCCCTTCCTGCAGAGACTAGGAACAGGAAAAGTTGACCGCCGAACATAAGTATGTTTATACCGGCAGTGGAAGGTGATGTATGCCCTGCTGCAAGGAAGAACGTTAAACTCAGCAGCATGCCTACGATGGCAGCGGGTCTGACTAGGAATCCGAGCAGATAGCATATTCCCACCGAAGCTTCAGCTATCGCAGTCAATGTCAAAAATGTTCCAATATTAGGCGATACTACATCTTTCAAGAAACTTACCATAAACGTATATGGATTGGCTTTTGTAGTTTGGGAACCGTCTGTCCACGCTTTTGATATTACAGGATTCATTCTTGCGAAATACCCCTGTGCGTCTTTGGTTATTTCCTGTATCTTGCCTATTCCTGAGTTCAGCCATTCATATGCATAGAACAGTCTTAGAATTAACGTGGCTATAAGTACAAACTGCAGCACAGAAACAAGCTTATCCAAGTGTTTTCTTTTTGCCATCAATTAAAATTGGGTTTGAATATACTTATCCTTATCACCGCAGATCATCTCCCCATAGGTAAAAATACCGGCTCGCGGCAATCTCTCAGGTGCTAACCTGTTGCAGCGCCCAAAATCAAAATTACTTTCTACGGATTTTTATCTGTCCCGCAAAAACTAGGATTAAAATCACAAGAGTGAATAAGAACAAAATCCATCCAATCACGGCAAATATTAGTGCAGTACTGTAGCTGTTGTAGTATCCGGGATAATAATTGCCCATCACCCTCATCATCCCAGGCATCATGTACGTTCCCATCATTCCTTGAAAATTAGTACTGTTACATCCCATCCAGTTCCTACCCATGATAAGGTGCATCTGGTTTAGACTAGCGGAACCTTCGCCTCCCATCATATTGTCCATTTGTTCATGTAGTTCAGTATTTCCAACCATACGTCCCATTACGGCATCTCCAAGTTCTGTAAATTCGCTATCGGGTATTTTATTGCAGTCCAATTGTGCCGTATTGTTCACATTTTGCAAAGACATCATAGAATTCATCACATCTTCAACAGAGGACACGCCCATATGCGCATATGCAGAGCTAGCCAAAACTAGAATACCGACAATTATAATCATCCATGCGTTTTTCATAATCAATACATCTCTCTGGAGTTTATATTATTGATAATGCTTACATTTCTTGTACCCACAACACCCGGCATTTGTTAACCTCCTAAACATTCTTTATACCTATCAGGATGGTGGCCCATATGCTCTCTCCACGATTCGTCCGTATATCCCGGGGGTGTAGCACACTTATTTTCCAGTTCAGATGATACAGCGCTACTGTAACCTTTTCCATAATACTTTTGATACCATTGATATCCTATGAACAATGCGCTCACAATTAACACAAAAATACCGGCAATAATTGTAATCTTAAACAACTTGCCGTAATCATACCTGATGATATTTTTTAAAATACCGTTTCTGAATTTCACGCCACCTTTCTTTGCGACATCCATCATAAAGAAGATGCCCGCTAAATTCGAGATTATACCAAGAACAAGAAAAAGAGGCTGGTACTCAAGCAGAAATATGCCCAATGCGGATACGCCGAGAATTGGTATCACATCTGTTATGTGATGTGCGCAGCATGCCACCATTGAAATCGCAGATGCACCTCCCGATATGCCGACCGTTCCTGCTTTCATCATCATGAAATTTCTAATGTACGAGAAAAGACCAATTTGGAAACCGAATCCTGCTACAAGAGGTGTCATCAAATACCAGAGTTCAACGAACCTGTTAATAGCATATGCCATCCCTTGAAACAATCCCACAATAGTGAAATACACTAGGATAAGCGATAGACTTGATAAAATACCGTGAATTACTGACCTGTCTTGAAAAGTCTTTTTAGCCATTCTTGCAACACTCTTCAATCGCTCTTATTATGATTTTAAATATTTTCTTGATTCTTTTCATTGATACACACCCGATAATACCAAATACACGATCAAAGTCCCGAAAAGAATCACCAACGGTTTGACCAAGAGCAATCTTTTGTTTTTAGTCGAGTCGGCTCTCCTTTCTATAAAATACATGAATCCTGCGACAGACTGCCCCATTAACACGGCAACTATAATTAGGTCGATAGTATATCCGAATAACTTCAATATCAATAATCCAGACCAGGTTGATACTACAGTTGCACATATCGCGCAAATCTTGAATTCGAATGCTTTTTTAATCAAGTTGTTTAAAACCAGCCATGCAAAATAGACTCCTATCATCGTCAGCAATACATAGTAAATGATCGCAGTCATTCACATCAACATATACAATATCGACGAGCTTATTGCCAACGATACGATAAGAATCAAGATAGATTGATACGGTATGAAGTTTCTATTTTTGTTGTATATCCGAAGTAGATTGTGGACTTTGAAAGACATGAATGAGATTCCTATTCCTACAAGCGTACCGAATAAAATTCTATCAATGCCTAGAATCTTGAAAGGATTGTTCGGGCCCACAAGGTTCGCAAAATACAGTGTGACTATGGTAAGGATGAACGAAAGAAGAAGTGTGATAGCTGGTTGAAATTTTACGTATTCTTTATTCCCGTTGATTCTTTTTAGCAGATTGCTGATCCACAGCCCCGTCGCGACTACCATTCCTCCTACAAACACACCAACAATAGAATCATCAAGACCATATAGTCTCGTTACGGCTACTGCTGCTCCTGTTGCAGCTGTGCATAATGGGCAGTGTGCAAATGCACTTGGAATTAAAATGAATAATGAAATGAAGGAAACCAAAACTGTTCTCAATGACAACTCTTTTCACCCTTGCTTCCGACTCGGTAAGAGCGTTTGCAATCTTGGCAACAGAATTTCTTGTTTTCCCATTCGTAAGTATCTCCTTTCAATTCCATTTTACATTGGGTGCATTTCTGTTTACCAAAACCGAATAGGCTAACCATGATGCCCCGCCATGCTACCAAAGTCTTGTGTTCTTGTTACTTTTGCGTTCCCGTCCGAATCAAGGACTTCTACTATCATTTTTTCCGAGCCAAACATATGGATGCAAGGTTGTACTGCCATCTCATGAAAATAATGGAAATTCACCAGACCGTATTCTTTAGTTAGTATTCCACCGTCACATTCGGTTACACTGTCGCCAATGCAGTTTCTATCGTATGCGCTTGTGCCTTCGATTCTTCCTGGGGCGACTTTGGCATTTGTTATTTTGCCTGTGAACACATTAAGATCTTGCGGGGGCGTGTAACCCACATAACCAGTTTTAGGGGCGTAAAGATTGTATCCTATAAATGCCACTACACCAAGCAACAAGGCAACAATTCCTATGCTTACAACCCACGTGTTGATTCTCAATTTTATCAAAAATAAGCTCAAAGAAACAGCTTATAAGTATTGGGATGAAACTAGTTTCAATCAGTATTTCAGTTTATAAATCCATTCAGGAGTTCTACATTCTTTTACTGCGTCATACTGTGGTGAATAAGGCTTTACATCCAAGATAGGTGTGCCATTCAGTATATCCAATCCTTTTACTTTTATCACGTTATCTTTCCTTTCTACCAACTCCACAGTCGACATGCCAATCGGATTAGGCCTTTGAGGACATCGGCATGAGAATATTCCAACAAATGGTACGTCTTTATTTCCTTGTGGATGGTGTTTAATGTGGCATTCATGCTCTTTATCAAACCAGTAAATCACAATCACATGTGAATAATTTTCTATACCATCAAATCCTTTCATGTAGTTCTCGTCTATGACAATTTCCGTGATAATATCGTTCCACCCTGTGGCCATAGGTTGATTAATTTCATTTTTGGCGATGCCGAGATGTCTTATTGTTATACTACCATCATCATTAGTCTTACCAAGGAAGTTGCAATATTCTGTTTCCATCTATTCACCATACTTCAACAATATAAGATTAGCCATACCACGTCTTCTTCTTTCTACTAGACCTTTAGTTTCCAATCTGTCAAGCAACCTGCTTACTTTGACTTTCGAGTAACCAGTTGAACCAATCAAATCATTCTGGAAGACGGATCCGTCATTTTTCACTATACCATCAAATACTTTCTTCTCGTCATCCTGCAAGTTTTCTATCAGCTTGTTCAATTTAGATTTTGGAATCGCCTGAACAGATTTTTCAATTTTTTGAGGACGGAACGCCAAATAGCCGCCTACCACGGCAGAAACTATCAGCAGTGCAAAACCGGCGTATGATTGCATGGGTATATGGTTTGTTATTGTGCAAAGAGGCGACCCGCACAGAGAATGTGATATACTTGCATACTCAAGCGATACAGTTAGCAAAATCACAAAGGTTGTGATAGATACAACTGACACCAAAATGCCAGAATAGTTAATTGAAACTAGTTTCATATCTGACAATTCAAAGTTAGAGTATTTAAGCATTATTTAATCTCTATCGGTGGCTTATATCTGTTCAAAAGCATCGCATTCCCAACAACGCTAATGGAGCTTGTAGCCATAGCTATAGCAGCATAGATGGGGTTGAGTAAAATTCCAAAGAATGGATATAACAAACCAGCAGCCACAGGAATCAATGAGATATTATAAAAGAATGCCCAGAAGAGGTTCTGTTTCATTTTGTTCACAGTCTTTCTACTCAAATCAATAGCTGTTACAACATCGCGTAGATCGTTTTTAATCAAAACTATGCCACCAGTTTCTTTTGCAACATCTGTGCCAGCTCCGACAGCTATACCTACATCTGCCTGTGCTAACATGGGTGCGTCATTGATACCGTCACCTACAGTAGCTACAATTGCCCCAGATTTTTGTAATTCTTTAACCTTGTCAGCTTTATCCTGAGGTAAAACTTGAGCCATCACATAATCAATTCCTATTTGAGTTGCAATTGCTTTTGCCGTTCTTTCGTTATCGCCAGTAATCATCCAGACTTCTTTACCCATTTTTTTCAATTCTCCAACAGCTTCTTTTGAAAAGTCCTTCAATGTATCAGCGATTGCAACCAACCCAATGATTTTTTTATTATACGCAGCAATTACAACAGTCTTTCCTTCATTTTCCAATTTTTGTATCTGCTCTTCGAATTTTGCAGTCGGTATGTTATTGTCTTTCATGAACATTCTATTGCCAACCAAGATTGTTCTATTCTGATAAGTTGCTCTAATTCCCTTTCCGGCAACAGTTTCGTATGACTTCCCTTCGCGCAATGCTAGTTTCATTTCTTTAGCCCTTTTTATTACAGCCTGTCCCAGAGGATGCTCGGAACCCTTTTCGGCTACAGCCGCCAATTCAATCACATCTTTTTCTGTAGAATCTATCGGAATGACATCAGTAACAGAAGGTTCTCCTTTAGTTAGTGTTCCAGTCTTGTCAAAAATGATTGATGTCAACTTATGCGCCTTCTCCAAATATTCACCACTCTTAATCAAAATACCGTTTTGCGCACCTTTACCTGCACCAATCATTATAGCCGATGGTGTAGCTATTCCCAAAGCGCATGGACATGCGATTATCAGAACCGCAATTAAAATAGTAAGAGCTAATGAAAATGGTAAACCAATCACAAAATACCAAAACAAGAACGATAAAATGGATATAGCTATTACAGCTGGAACGAAATACGCGGATACCAAATCAGCTAATCTTTGCATAGGTGCCCTGCTTGCTATTGCTTCCTGCACCATTTTTACAATTTGTGACAGAGTTGTATCCGCACCTACTTTAATTGCCTTCACTTTCAATAACCCGCTTTTATTGATTGTTGCACCTATGACTTCATCACCAACTTTCTTGCCAACAGGCATTGATTCACCTGTAATCATCGACTGGTCAACAGCTGAATAACCTTCTACAATAACACCATCAACGGCTATTTTTTCACCTGGTTTTACGATGAAAATATCACCAACTTTTACTTCTTCAACCGGAATTTGTTGCTCTTTTCCATTTCTGATAACCGTTGCTAACTTTGGTTGCAAGTCGATTAATTTTCTAATTGCTTGTGACGCTCTTCCTTTGACCAAGTGCTCGAAGTATTTTCCAAGCAGGATGAACCCTATGATTAAACCAGATTCTGTGAAGTACACTTCCGGACCACCCATTGTAACTTTAGGGAATATCTGCGACCACAGAATCCCTTGGAATGTATAAATTGTGCTGTAAATCCAAGCCGCTGATGTGCCTATTGCGATCAAACTATCCATGTTGGCTTGCCTAGCTCTGACGGCATCTAAAGTTCCTCTGTAGAATCTCCACCCGCCAATAAACTGGACAGAAGTAGCTAGGAAAAACAACCAGATGTAATTATGTATACCAAACCACGAAACTGGGTAAATGTATTCAAAGAATGCAGTCAGTGTACCTACAGTCAGACTGAAAATTGTAATATATTTCAGATTTCTGATTTCTTTTTGGGGTTTAAGAAAAGTGTCCAAACAATTGCTGCTACAGAAATAGTATTTCATCCCCTCTTGTTCAGCTTTGAATGGAGTTTTATTTTCATCAACATACATTCCGCAGATGACATCTTTAGCCATTTATTCATTCACCTTTTTGACCCTTCTTATAATTAATGTCATCATCGCAACAATAAATAAAATGAGTGTTATATACTGAGCTGATTTCAATCCGAATAAGGCCATTTCTTCTCTGAAAAAGTCCAATGCAAATCTTTGAACAGAATATAACATGAGATAACTCAGGAATAATTCACCTTTCCCAATACGATTTTTAATCAGAAATAGAATACCTAAAATGGCGAACAGACCTAAAATTTCATAAATCACCACAGGATGCCTTAAAGCACCCTCCAAAAGTATCGCCCAAGGTAGGTTAGTAACCGTTCCCGGATGACCACCAGTCAAGTAATCTCCGATTCTGCCGAATATGTGACCTATAACTAACGGGATTGCAATCAGATCTGCGAACAGAAAGAAGTCCAGATCCTTCCTTTTCACATAAATATAACCAGTTATAATTGCGGCTATCAATCCGCCAAAATATGCTAACCCACCTTCCCAAATTTTTAGAATATCAAAAGGATTTCGTAGGAAATAATCCAGATTAAGAATAACGTACAACAACCTAGCTCCAATTATTCCAGACAGAATGATATAAATAGCAATATCTGAAATTATTTTTTCGTCAATTCCTTTTTTCCTCGCAAGATACTTGGCAACATAATAAGCTACCAAAACACCCAGAGCAAACATTACGCCGTACATACTGATGTGAATCGGTCCAATGTGAAACGTTGGAAATATTTTGTAAGGGATCACTGAATCACATTTCTTTTAATTTATACCATTTCACATGCTCGTAAAAGCTTGACCAGAACATACCAAATGTTAAAGCGAACATTAATTCTTCAGCCGGTACACCAAATATTTTTATCCCTGATATAGCTCCAAAATTCCATGTGCTGTCTATGAAATCTGGGAATATTAAATGGAGCATCAAAAAGAAGGAAAAATACAAAATTAAAAACAAAGCGCCTCCACCCAGCATTTCTCTAACCAAGTCTGGTCTGCAGAAGTATGTTGCTATGGCACCTAGAACAGATGCGATTGCACCAGAATAAATAGGATTGAAATTCGTAAAGAAATACAGCAATCCAAAAGTTATAAAAGGCGTTATTAAAACTAACCTATGAAATCTATGCCTTTTACTATGCATTTCTTTGTGAGAAATCTTTTCATGTTCAGTTTTGAATATAGTCTCATAAAGTACTGCAATAAATCCGCCGACCGCAAAAACAAAAATAAAACTTTCCAAATCGAATCCCGTAGTGCTTGCAAGGTTAAACAATGTCGAAGGGTTCCAATATTCTGGTACAAAAAGAGGTTCTGTTAATGCCAGAGGTAGCATGATAGAACCCGATAGCAGCATTTCACCCCGTAGCTTCGGCGATTTTAAGAAAATGATCAACCAAATGACAAGCAATCCAAGCGAGCCAACCAGATATTCGTACACAAAATCCCTATTTCTCCAGTTTTTTCCTTAAATCACTTTCTTTCGGAACTCCCATAAACTCCAGTTTCCCGTTAATTACCACACCGGGCGCTGTCAGTATAGGGTATTTCTGTAGCATCTTTGGATTCTTCGTCACATCTATCACTGTGTACTTGACCTTCAATTTATTTAACATGCTTTCTACAGTTGCACATCCACCACATCCCGGGGTTGTCAGTATTTGTACCTTCACCATATTATTCACTTTGCAAATTGCTCTGGATTCTGCTCGAACGCCCATTGGCACGACGGACTGCACAAATAATACGTCTTACCTTTGTAGCTTTTCTTAACAGCTTTCTTTTCATCCACTTTCATTCCACAGACTGGATCTGTTACCATCTTTCTCCCTCCTCTATGAGCTATTGGTTTTTATTATTGATACCGAACCACTTGTGTAGCCAACAGTAACCAAGAAGACTCTCAGCAAGTGAAATCCAACCCACAGCGACTATTATCCAATTTGCCCATGCGGCTGCGAAGTTTGGAGCAAAAGGTCCAAGCCACCAAACTGCTAGAGCAAAACGGAAAATTCTATCAAGCCTGCCTAAATTTTGTTTCATTTTTTTCACCTCCTAACTTAGCATCCGTGCAAACAGGAACCCTGCCAAAAATACAAATACCACACCTAAAGTCAACTTCCATTTGGTTATCCTAAGTTCTTCTTTCATATAATCTCCTTTTCAAAGCCCGAGCCATCCCATTGCATCTAAACCAAAATTAAACAACATCAAATTCCAAATAAGGAAAATCAAAAGAACTATCAGTACTTCTTTGCGTGCTCTTGGAAACATTCGCCAATACCAGAAAACAGGAATAGTTGTTATGACGAGATTAGCCCATGAGCCGTATTCAACGAACGGGACTTTTTCTTCTATCTCTTCTATTGGTATATCAGCCTCTCCGAGCATTTTACCGCCGACAGACATAAATGCGGCATTTAATCCTTCATGGAATATCCCTCCCTCATACCACAGGTGACCAAACAATCCATTAAGCAGTATGAACGATCCAAGAGCAATGAGCGCCCAAGCCGTGAATTTCGTGATCGATTGTATTCTCTTTGTCAACCATGTGATGTAATTGATCCCAAGCATTCCTAGGGCGGTCAAAAGCAGTAGGGGGACAACTCTTCCAATACCATTCATGGCCATCAAAACAATCCCCTTGATTATATCACCCGTCGTCGCTGCCAATGTCAGAATAACATAAGTTATAGGGTTCGGGCAACCGACACCAGCATTGCCCAGCAACAATCCAAGAAGGAAAACTTTTATGTAATCTCCTTGGTTTTGGATAAATTGTGGCATACCAGCATAGCTGGGAAGGCTAAATCGGATGAGTTTAAGTTCGCTCAATCCAAAAATGAGAGAAGCCAATCCTGCAAGAGAGTACATTATTCTTGTTGCACTGTCAAGTCCCAGATATTTTCCAACCTCGGCAATAACTCCTCCGTATACACTCAGTGTTATTACCAATCCCAGACCAAAGAACAATGTCATCAATAAGCCCTTTCTCCCAGCTACCATCGCAAGCGGGACGATGATAAAAACTAACGGTAAAGTGCATGGAAGCACGATGTTAGAAATACCGCCCGCAAAACTTAACAAAAGAGTGGCGGTTGTAGCAGGAGTTGTTGCGACATAAATAAACCCGAATAAGACTATGATAAAAAGCACAAAGGCAGAAATAACAAGAGTTGTTCTAAATTTTCTTTCCGCTTCTGTTAATGTTGGTTGTTTGTTCTTTGTAATTTGCCTTCTAATCAAATCACCGATATACATCAAGTCTCAAATCGGTTTGTGTTTTATTTTTACTTGCCTTTTGCAAACCAATTGTAGACCTTAGCAAATAAAGCGCCGGCAAACAATGCCAAGACGAATATCACAACAAACCCTGTCGCTATATCCGTCAGCGATGTGCCCGTTGTAGCTATCTTTGTTATGTCAATCCCGTGGAAAATAGTTCCAAACAGCGAAACCACTGGTTGTCCAAAGACAGCTATTAACAATACACAGGCAACATAGGCTATCGCCGATGTAACCGCTAATGCTAATGCTGTTATTGTCAAATTTAATTTAGCCATCAATAATATATCGAATTTTGATATATTTAAATCTTTTCCATATATAATCTATGGGAAAAGAACCAAAAACCCCAAGTTTAATAAAATTTTCCACGCTTCTGCTCCTTCATGAGAAAGGGCAGTATGGCTATGAACTAATAAAGGAACTAGGAAAAAGATACGGTAAGAAAATAAGTGCAGGAGAGGTATACCCTTTTTTAAAGTATCTGAGAAAGCACAAGTTTGTAATTATTAAAAAATCTGGTGCCCGCGAAAAGAAAACTTATTTGTTGACTAAATCTGGTAAATCTTACGTTAGAGAAATGTTAACTAAATTTAATTATATGATTGACTCTGCTGTCAGATCTAAACTTGAAAAATGTGAACACTGTGGCTGTGAAATATATCATGGAGCATACTTCGAAATTATTAAAGGGAAAAAAACTGCATTTTGTTGCTCAGCATGCGCAAAGACATTCAAATGAACTCTATAACTATCTCATCACCATCTCTAACAATGTATTTATCAAACTTGTTGTTTAACTTGTTGTTTAACTTGTTGTTTATAAACATTTTCACACTTCCTTCAGAGCCATTGCAAAATTCGAAAATACAGTTCTTGTTAAAAGTCTTTCCCCAAACTTGGAAGAAATTACCGAGGTACATATCTTCACGTGTTGGTGCGTGCATCATCACTTCCCAGTGTAATGTGCTGCTGTCATCATGAGTATGCATGTTGGTCATGCCCATCATCGAATCATAGAATGGGCTACTCGAATAACTTGTACCCATACCTATATTGGCGGGTATACCAATTTCCTCACCTTTTATTATTATTCTCAGATTAGGATGCCAATGTATAGGTTTATTGGGTAAAACAACATTGTCGGTTATTCTTGAAACAGAAAACAAAGAGTATACGCCCAGCAATAGACCAATAGACCCAAAAACAACAGCAAAGATTACTATTATGTTTTCATTTCTTTTCATTCTAACCCGTAGCATTGATTACTTTACTCTGACTTAAATCCTTGTAAGTGCCCATCTGTCCAGTATCTCTGAAAACATAATATCCGTCTTTTTCAGTCGTCCCAACTTGTGTCCAGACTTGATTTAATGCAGAATATACAGAAGCGTCTGACGAAAGTATTATGGTAGGTATTTTTGTTATGTTGTACTTTTGCAACAAATCTTTTCCATTGTTGGATAATATGTCATAAGTCACCGATTTGTTTATAAAGACGCCAAACCTCGACAATATCTGCAGGTGGGTTTCAACATTATAGCACCCTGCGCATGAACTGTCGTTCAACATTATAACTTGTACGACCCCAACTACCTTTTGCTTGTCTAAGCTGTAGTAAGGCGGAAAACCGCCGATAACTACAACGCCGTTCACTGGTTGTGCGCCAAGTCCCCTCCATATAGATGTCATATTTCCATGCAATGTCTCACCTGTAATGACTAGAGTGGGCAATGAACTTATGTTCTGTTTGATTATGATATCCTGCGCTTCCTTGTCAGAAGATGTCAAGTTCCTTTCTTGCAATACTTTCACATTTTGTTTTTTAATAAACGATACGACACTATTCATGTCGAAGCAATTTGTGCAATTGTTTGTGATCAGAGTCAGATACAGGTTTGTCGGTCTCTGTTTCTCGGTAGCCCCCTTCAAAGGACTGAGAAGACTGCCGGTAGCAAAAATATTTATCCCGTATATTATAATCAGAACTACAACAAGTCCCAAAAATATGTTCCAATACAGCTTATTGCCAACTCTTTGTTTTTTCAACCAATCATCTCATATTAAAATAAAATTAAAGAAAATTCAAAATTTATCCGCATCCGCCAACTTGCGAAGCTTGTGAAAGCTGGGACAATACACCAGACGATGATCCGCTGACAGATTTCGATGATACGACACCGCCTGATATGGCTTGTGACAGTGTTACCAGCTGGAACGCTTGTATTCCGGCCATCAGCACCAACACTCCCATTAGCACAACCAATACGACATTTATGTTCATTTTCAACCTCCTATAGTCCTAAATCTTGCAAACTTTTCTTAACGGCGTACGAGCCCGATAAGGATGAAAACTGTTTTCCAGCGACAAGTTCCTTGTCAACATTACTCCAATCTTTATTTTCCTTCAACTTAAAGTATAGCGCATCCTGCACATACGTGGCTGGGAACCAGAATGAATTGAATTTCACAACCGCGTCGAATATCTGGTCCTTTGTATATCCTTGTGACGCCATCAGTTCAACCAAGCCCAATGCAGAGAAACCATGAGAACAATCCGGCTGGCCGGTGGGATTTCCGCAGCAGGGCCTGTAGGAATTCATCGCCACATACTTTGCGATATCCTGCTGGTCTTGTGTCAACGTGATCAATTTTGTGTCGCCGTAACCCGTCTTTCCAACTCCTATGTCATAGTCTTTGAAATATTGTGCGAATGGGCTATCGTGCAGAATCTGATTGTCGTTCTGCTTGCTCATCGCCCATAGAATGTACATCATAAAGACAGCATTCTTGGAATTGATTGTCAGTTTTTCATCTGAAAAATCTGAAGACAGCAATTTTTTTTGTTCCTCTGTCAAAGGCTGGCCGTATCTTTTGGTCATGATATCATTAAACTTGTTAACGTCCAGGGTCCCGGATTTTACCATCTTGCTTACAGAGTCGCCCCATTTCACATCTACAGTGAAACCGTTTTCAGGAAGCACCTGGTTTGTCACATCAGCAAGATCAACGTTCATATTGGTGTTGTGGCCTGTCGCAACAGCCGCACCCCCTATAGTATTTCCAATAACCAGCGGTATGATTTGATAACCAAGCAACAATATTGCAACAAGCATTAGCCCGAAGAAAATGTATTTCTGGAGCGGAGTAAAGTCGCCGAATAATGATGCGTCACCTTTTGTTTCTTTTTCATTTGTCATGCACGCGATGCATATATTCTCATAAGACGATTTGGCAGTCACCCACAATCCAAACGTCAATAGGGCAAGCCCCGCAAGTTGTATCCAAAACAAATATGGTATAAGAAAGACAAGCGGTATGGTTATGAAGTTTCCCAAGACAAGAAAGTTCACGCCAAGGCACACGGGACATACTGCGGCAAATGCTCCAGCTGATACGCCCAGAATTGATGCGCCTTTAGACACTAATTTTGTTTTTACTGAGTACTTGGTCAACGTGACTATCAATGCGGACAATACCGATGCGGCTACAATGTAAAAATAATCGAATGCGCCCGGCGGCGTATCTTTAAAGAACCCTATTTCCAAGACAGGTATTGTGAATATTCCGTAAAAAAATGAATACAAAAGGACGAACCCTAGCAAAGAAATCGCAAAGAACGTAAGATTTTTAGTAAATATTATTTTGGATATGCTCGAGATCAATTTCCCGATGTTTAATTTGTTCCTCATGTCATCACCCAATTTTTATCTCGTTATCATCATTTTCCCAGAATTGTCCTTTGAAAAATCGGTAACATTGTTCTGTTCTAGCACTATCTTATCCTGCGTTTCCGAACCGTAGCTGATTAATATCTTGTCCAAATCCTTGAAAACATAATCGCCATATTCATAATTGGATCCCCATGTACTATTGGAATGCTTTACAAACATTTTCAATGTGTTAACACCGTCGTCACAAAGGCTGTTGTAATTATTTAGTTCTAGGCACTTGGAATCCAATTTCATGCCAGCACTTTCAAAGAACATTTTAAGCGGAACATTGGTGGCATGCATGTGCAGCACACTGCCGGCTCCAGGACCCTCTTCAACATGCATATAGGGGCTTAATACAAAATATTGACGCGGAAGAGGCGTTATCTGTTTGCCATCAACATATATCGCGAAATCGGCATGTATATGAGTCGAACCTATGGTGCCAGGCCCCACCGATGTAGAAGACCAATAAATAGCATATCCTACAAGACCGATGGCTCCTATAAGAACAAGCATCAGTATTAATTTGGTTTTAGTGAGCTTTCGTTTTCCATGCGGCTTTGTTTCTTTCATGTGTCGATTGTGCGCGGCGCTTTTGTGCTGCTCTAAAGCTTCAGCAGTTTTGAATCTTCTACTGCAAGTCTCGCAAGTTATTTTGTCCATATTCATCCAACTAGACTAGTCTCTACAGATTAATTAGGCTAAGTGTTTAAATAATTATTTGAATTTCGACTGTATCTCTTTTTGAATCCTTTCTGCGCATGCCCGAGCAACATTCTCAGCATCACCGCCTGCATCTATATACTCGACATTGAATTCCTCTACCATGTCTTGCGGCAAATTGTAATACACGCTCAGTTCTTTATCGAGATGCTCGGTTGTCTCAAACTTATCAAACCCTCTTTTCTCCAACTGGCTTCTTTTGTGTATTTCTTCTGCAGGAACCTTCAACACGAGAGTGAGATCAGGTACGTTTTTGTCAAACCTGTTGATTTCTCTCAGCCATTTCAAATCCGTCTTTCCAATCAGACTTTGATAAATGTAGGTTGAAAGAAGGGACCTCTCTTGGATGACTGCAAAGTTTTCCTTGGATTCTTTCACGGGCTTTATGACAGTTTCATAATGGTGCACATGGTCCGCAGCATACGCCAGTGCGAACACTTCTGAAGAAACATGGTCCATCGAGTTCCTCAGTATCTTGGTGAATGCACCAGTGGTCAGTATGCTGGGCAATTCCGTACGCTTGAAAATTATATTTTTATTGCTTTTCCTCAGAACCTCTACGAGAAGATTTGCTATAGTCGACTTGCCGGAAAAATCCGGTCCGTCTATGCTGATTACAATGGCGGGCATAATTGTTAAAAGAGTTAATCAAATAAATAGTTGTTTACAGCTACGGCTTTGCACCTAAAATAACTTTTATCTCTGGACTTCTTTATAAAAATATGCAACTGTCGAATATCTTATACAAGCAAAAAATTTTTATTAAGCTATTAAGCATAACGTTTAAATCCTTTACTATACTCTATTAAATCATGGCAACGGCTGTTCAATCATACTCACCAAGAATAACAGGCGCGGAACTTCCAAGAAATGGAAGCCCTATCATAATTTCTAGTTATAGAGTAGATGATGTCAACAGGGCAAACAGGGATTATAGGATTAATTTAGAGGGCATGGACAATCCATTCAAACAAGTAAATTGGGTGAGACAAAACGGAACGATAACGCCTGAAATGATGAATTTATTGGTGCCTCGAGATGCAGTAAAACCATTAAAAGCAGATAATACTTATGTCTGGACAAATTCAAATCCAGAATTATATGAAGGATTAAGGGCTCTCATCTGGGGCTTCGGGGGCCGTGAGAGGCCGGACCTGGATTCGGGCAGGGAGCCTGAGTACGGGTACTCCGACAGGGGTTCTGTTTTGGGTAGCGTCGCCGAAGGCGAAGGCCGTATAAAAATACCTGGCATTGGCTATTTCGTCCAGCCTGAAGTGGCACTAAGAGGCGAAGATTTGTGGGAGACGCAATTATACGTTCAAAAGAACGGTTTGGTAAATTCTGACGAACAAGATGTGAATAGAATAGCCGCATTCGTCCAGCCAGAAGAACCGAGCAAACAGTGGATGGGAGACGAGGTTAAAAGATTCGAAAGCGGAGAGGGCTTGAAAGAGAAACAAGTGAGAGATGCCTACAGGGGATTAAGAGACGGCATATGGAAAAGTTGTTGGGTGAGATCAAGCGGAATTCTCGCATGGCCGACGATGCCTAGCCGAGAAGCAGAAGATTTTGTCAATGTTAGAGTGCCACGCACGCAATACGAAAGATTGCAAGAGTTGGCTAAAAGAGCAGGCGTACCTATTACAGAAATATAAATCAGATTTTAATATTTAAATTCACAATTCTATATTCCTGGGCTGTGCTTGACTGCAGATGACAGCAAAGTCTGGGCTACATGCCTTTCCATAGTGCATTAGGGCTTTTTCCGTTTAGCCATGAAATACAGCGGTGATAGTTAGTAGTGATGAACGAATACTAAAATCGCAGTGCAAGTTTGGTGGATTAGGCTAACTTCAAGCTCTCATCTGGAACTTCAGGGACCGTGAGAATGTGAGTCGCGAAAGGCCGAACCTGAATTCGAACAGGGAGCCTGAGAACAGGAAATCTTCAACAGACCTGAACTCCAACAGGGGTTCTGTTTTGAATAACCCAGATGGCCCAGGATTTTTATGAAAACCTATAACAATCTATTCGACAAATTGTGCTCCTTTGAAAATCTCAGACTAGCGTTCAAGAAAGCCAAGAAAGGGAAAAGCAAGAAGTGGTATGTACAAGAGTTTGAATCCAACTTGGATGACGAATTAACAAAATTAAAACAAGAACTGAAAACACAAACATACAAACCCAGAACATTAAAGAGATTCATTGTCAGAGACCCAAAAACACGCGTGATTCATGCTTCAGCTTTCAGAGACAGGGTGATACATCACGCAATATGTAACTTAATAGAGCCTATATTCGAAAAAATCTTTATTCACGACACTTATGCCAACAGGAAAAACAAGGGAGTTCATGCAGGATTGAAACGATTCGATGAGTTCAAGAGGAAAGTTGCAAACAACGGTCGGTTAACAAGGAACGCCAAGGATAAGAATATGGTTGTCGGATATGCATTAAAAGCCGATATCAGACACTACTTCGACACGATCGATATAGGAATCCTGATGAAAATTATAGGAAAGAAAATAGAAGACAAGAATACCCTGCAGTTGATAAAAACAATCCTTGGTAATTATGATTTTAAAATATCAAATAAGGGAATGCCTCTAGGCAATCTGACAAGCCAGTTCTTCGCCAACATATATCTGAACGAATTGGACTATTATGTCAAGCACAACCTGAAAGCAAAATACTATATCCGTTATGTTGACGATTTCGTCATATTGCACGACTCAAAAGAAAGGCTTCTGTTATACAAATGGCTGATAACTAATTTTTTAAAGCAGAGACTAAATCTCGAGCTCCATCCGGGCAAGTCAAAGATTGTCCCGTTGCACAATGGCGTGACCCTTCTGGGGTTCAGGGTGTTCTACCACTACAAACTTCCAAGAAAGAGCAATCTGGATAAATTTGAAAGGAAGCTAAACAATCTATGCGTCAATGGGGGGGGGACAATTGGCGACAAGGCAAGCAAGATGCTTGAAGGCTGGTTCGGTTATGTCATGCACGGGAATACCTACAAGTTGAGAAAAAAAATTATTAAGGAAATAAGACAATTACATGAAACCTATTAGCATACCAGTAAAACTACTTTATGTGCAAATCTTATAGCGACCAAAACCTTTTAGTCCTGACGAATTGCTTCTCCGCCTCAAGAATGTCTCTTAAGAAACTTTCCTCATCTTTATGGTATTTTCCCAAAATTCTTTTTGCTGTTGTAGGACCGATGCCCTTTCCCACCAATGTCTTGACGGCTTTTGACCTGTAATTCATAAACAGGTCAGCCCTCTCCTTCATGTTCTCATACATCTTCTTGTCGGAATCCGTCATCTTGGATTTTCTGAATCCCTTCTTTATGATTTTGCTAGGTACAGCCCATTCCTTCCTCATGGCCGCCAACAGTCTTGAGTCGCATTTGCCGCATTTTAGTTTGTCATCAACGTCCTTGACAGTGAAAACCCTGTCCCAGTCGCCGCAATTTACGCATATCATCCTGACCTGTGTGTTCAGCAGGCGTTGCTTAAACAACTCGAATATCTCCATTTCAGGTTTTTCGGGTCCAACAACTTCGGCATACTTGTGCTGCACGCCAATCTTCCCGATATAGGACAGCCCGTTCCTGAAGACAAGCTTGATCTCGTTCTTCTGTATGCGCTTGAGTATGTCGACCGCTTTTTCAATATCAAATTTTTCAGTCTCCAGTTCCTTCAACGTTTCCTTGTATATAGGTGTCCCAACATAGTCTTCGATGATCTTTTTTATCTTGACATTGCCGAACTCCGCGTCTCTTGTGATGGCGCCGAATCTTTTTGCGACGTGGACAAACTTCCACGCGAACAATTCGCTGTTAGACAAGCTCATTTCCAAATAACTCTGCAGATGTTCCGGATTGGTTTTCAGCAAAGTTTCTTTCAGCAGATCAATATTCTTTTTCTGGAACTGGATCATTATCCTGTAAGGATCTGTTTTCAATCCGACTGAACCAACTCTGCTGGTTAATAATGCTGTGAGGAATCTTCCCAGAGTTTCATTGACATTGTTGCCAAAACACGAGTGTATGACAACCAAGTCATCATAATCTTCGACAAGGATGGTTTTGTCATCCGGTATCACGCCAAATTTCAGCTGGTTTTGGATAGTCTTGATCATATTTTTGGCGGAATTTTCATCAACCGGGTACAATTTTTGTATTTCTTTCACGGTTTCGTTCTGGGGCAGCTTTTCCACTTTCCCGGCTATCAATCTTCTCAGCCTGCCGACTTCTTCGGTAACATCGTCCAACACGGGGATCAGTTCGCCTTCCCATCCCGGTATGGCAGCCTCTATATCTTCAACCGGCTCAACCAGCACCTTATCATCTTCCACAGACACAATCCTCCAAGGCTGACCCTTGACAATGAATGTGGTATTCGCTTCTCCATGCACAGCGACAAATTCTTCGTCCAAAACACCGACATAACTCCTATCCAGCATGTTGAAAACCCGGTACTGTCTTATGTTGGGGATTGTGCTGAGA
Source organism: Candidatus Aenigmatarchaeota archaeon (assembly GCA_016187415.1). Classification (GTDB taxonomy): domain Archaea; phylum Aenigmatarchaeota; class Aenigmatarchaeia; order CG10238-14; family SCSR01; genus JACOWB01. The sequence continues at coordinate 182,005 of JACPJT010000004.1, read as the reverse complement.
TTCTCGAAGTAATACTGGAAACCGCGCAAACGTTTTTTAATATACCCATCGAGGAACACCAGACCAAGTCTTTCCAGCTGTTTGCACACGTCCATGAATTCCTGACGACTCAGATTTCTATAGGGGTATGCTCGTTTCACTATGCTGTAAGCCTTCTCAGTTTCGATTCTCCCGAAATCGAATGTCAAGCCTATTAACTGGTGCGCCAGGACATCGTACGAGTTATCGTGGAATGTGGACTTTTCTATTTCCCCGGCAAGAGCTTTCCGCGCAATAACAGACGACTCGAAAATATCGTCGTCATCGGTTGTAATTATCACGCCTTTGCTGGTCTTTGATAATTCATGCCCGCTCCTCCCCACCCTTTGTATCAATTGGCTCACTTGCCGCGGCGACATGTATTGGACAACCATGTCAACAGAGCCTATGTCTATGCCCAACTGCAGGCTGCTGGTGCATATCAGAGACTTGATTTTTTCCTCTTTGAAATCCTTCTCGGCTTTTATCCTGACTTCCTTGCTTAATGAGCCATGATGTATCTCGACCGGGAATTTCGGGTCTATGGACTTTATTCTGGATGTGAGTATTTCTGCAAAGTCCCTTGTGTTGGTGAAAGTTAAAGTAGATCGCGATTCTTTTATAAGGTCCATCAGCACCCTGACTCTGGCCGCAGTTTCTTCCGATGAAAATATTTTTTGAGCTATTTCATCGTCTTCCGCGCTCGCTTTAGGATTAATCACTTTTATTTCAAATCCCTTATCGGTATCCGCCCTTACAACTTTTGTTGGTTTTCCTCCGGCAAAAAATCCCGCGACATATTCTGGATCGGAGACGGTGGCCGACAGCATTATAAGCTGGAAATCACCGCACAGTTCTCTTATCCTCTCCAATGCCAGCGAAAGTTGCACACCGCGCTTGGAGTCCACTATCTCGTGCACCTCGTCGACTACAACATACTTGATGTTTCTCAACAGTTCTCTAAGGTTCTTCCCAGTCAACATTGGTTGCAGTTGTTCTAGAGTGGTTATCATTATATCTGGAGGAAATTCAACTTGCATTTTCCTTTCATGTTGGGATGTGTCACCATGCCTTACATCCACCTCGATTCCTAATTTCTGTCCCCAACGAATTAAATGTTCGACCATGTCTCGGTTTAAGCTTTTAAGCGGACTAACATAAATAACACTTATTGGTTTCGGTTCTGTTTTTAACCACAAATCAAAAATAGGCAAAAAGGTTGCAAGTGTTTTTCCTGTTCCAGTCTGTGAAATTAATAAGGCATTTAATCCAGATGAAATTATTGGAATAGCCTTTTCTTGTATGAGAGTCGGTTCTTTCAGTCCAAATTTTCTTATCAGTTCGATTACTTTAGGGTCAAGACTTTCAAATATTCCACTATTTTGCGCTATGTTATTGGTCATGCTTTCTCATTAGCGATTATCTTATTTAAGGTTTAATTTATATAACACCTATAAATACTCAAAGCATGCTATTGCTATATATGTTGAGGTATGCAGAAATATCAGATAAAGAGAAATCGCAATTTCATAGAATTGCAGTCCAGTTATATAATAAAGAGAAGATTGGTTCTAGACTTATTTCAAGATTGATTAAATCAAGACACAAAATATTGATACCAGAGATTACAATTTCGAATTGGTTATATAATGATAGAATACCTGGTAGAAACAAGTCAACTTGGTTCAAACCTAGAAAACCACCTAAAAGGGATATTTTACTAAACCTTTATTTGGAAAAAGGTATGAGCCCCACAGAGATAAGTAAAAAATTTAATGTAGTAGGCAATACTGTTCGGAAATGGCTAACTAAGTACAATGTTGTCTTGAGGAATAAAAAAGAATCCATGAACACAAAAAGGGTTAAGACTTTCTTACGTAATTTTAGATTAATCATCCCACCAAAACCTTTTAAAAAAATAACATCTGAAAAGGCGTACATTCTTGGAGTTCTTTGTGGGGATGGCCACATTAATGAAGATTTTGTTCAATTGGAAATCAATAAAAAAGATGAAGATTTCATAAAATTCTTTATTAAATGTTTTAAGGATGTATATGGACTTGGTTTTAATTATAACTTTCGTCCCAAAAGAAATACATTTGCAGCTTACATTTCACCTGAGTTTATTTGTAATGATTTGCTATCGATTGGGAAATTTGGAGTAAGAAAATGGCGTGTTCCTCAAATAATAATGACGAGTAGGAATAAAGATATAATTTCTTCTTTTTTGAGAGGTTTTTTTGATAGTGAAGGATGTGTCGCAAGAAACTTCATTACATGTGACAGTGTAAATGGAAAAGGATTATTAGGCGTAACCAAACTGTTAACCAAATTAAGAATAAACACAAGTTTCAAAAAGTATTACAAAAATTTCAAATCACCTCGACGTTATTCGTATTACGTTTATTATGTTAACATTTATGGAAAGGAGAATATACTTAGATTTAGAGATACTGTTAATTTCACTCTTCTGCGAAAAAAAGAAAAACTATTCAAGTTATATGAAAATTAAATTGTTTTGAAACCATGGAATCACAGATAATTCTTGATGTCTTTTTCGAACTTGGAAGTATTTTCAAACAGTATGGACCTGATGCCTAGTTTTTCAGCTGTTGCGATGTTTTCTACGTGGTCGTCAATGAACAAGCAATCCGCGGGTTTGATTTTTAATTTGTGAAGAACATGAATGAAAATTCTTCTGTCTGGTTTTTTTAGTCCAACACTGTGTGATAGAAAAACATTCTGAAAACTTTTATAATAGCCGTGCCTCTCATTAAATTCTGCATGCGATGGTATCTCATTCGAGAGGAGGGACAGATTGTAGCCTTTCTTCTTGATGCGTCCTAAAATCTGCAAAACCCTTTTGTTCATTCCCACTCCTTTTGCATAAGTTCTAATCCAAACCCTTTCAAGTCCTTTCCACTCAACCCCGAGAAGCTCGCCAAGCCTCAGCCAGAATTGTTTCATTGAAATTTTCCCTGTAATAACAGGCTGTTCAAGCTTGTGGAATTGCATTCTTACGATTTGCCTGTCAATACCATATTTCTTTCCCACAGCCGTGTAAATATGTTTCATTATTCCGGGTTTTCTGACCACGCCACCAAAATCAAATACAATTGCTTTAATCAAGATACTCACCCCTAGGCACAGACCGATACACTATATTGAATTCCATTGACATAAGATGAAATGGACAAAGGATATTCTTTAATATGCTAATAAATATTAAATGAAAATCAGTTATTTGGTCATACCAGCAGCCATACTTTTGACTGTAGGCATTTCTGCGCTTTTCGTGCAGTTCAATCCTACCGGCTATTTTGTTTCATCCAGTATCTCCAATAGTTCTGATGAGTATGCATCTAACAATGCCTCAAGCGATACGGAATGCCCAGCGACATGCGACGATAAAAATCCCTGCACTGACGATTGGTGCAATGAGACAAGCAACAGCCTGTGCTCGCATACTCCTGTAAACGGCATCTCAAAGGAATGTTGGGGTAGTCCAAGTACATGTGCTGTGAATGTTTGTGCATCCGGCAATTGCTTGAGCAGAGTAGTTAAGGACTGTTGCGGAAATAGCATATGCGAACCCGTTGAAAATTGTTCTTCGTGCGTAGATGATTGCGGTCAGTGTCCAATAATTATTCCTGCTACTGTGCAGCAGACGCAACCGTCAACATCGTCCCAGACACAATCTCCAAGTAATCAGAGCGTCACAACAAACCAGACAACAACCGCAACGAATACAACATCGGATCAAACAACTCAAACATTGTCCCATGTAATCGTATATGAGGTGCAAAATGCGCCGAACGAGTTTGTGGAATTGTACAACCCAACCGCCGCAGATGTAAATGTTACAGGATGGTATTTGTCATATTTTTCTTCAAGCCGGGACTGGAACAACACATACAGGAACTGGGCGTTTCCGAATGCAACAATCCTGAGCCACGGAAAGTTCTTTTTGATAAACATTTTCAACACGAGCAATTCGGATTGGACCGTGCTGACATCTAGCGGAAGCCCGTATTCTCTGGGGCAAATCAGTAACAACGGTTCGATTGCGGTCTTCCCGTTCGATCCAAGGACCAAGACGAGCGAAGACGCTAAAAACGGAAGGATTGACGCTGTCGGATGGGGTAATCCTGCATATGTTTTTGAAAATTCACCTGCAATACCGCCCGATTCGGGAAGTAGTCTGCAAAGAAAGTCAGTTACCGCGGATACTGACAACAACTTGGCCGATTTTGATGTTAACGGACAACCAACACCGAAAAACTCTACGAATTAGCAACCTTTTTATCCTTTTCCCATGCGTATTTAAAAGGTTTTGATTTATAATCTTAAATTCTTTCATCACTTACTCTTAAGTATGCATTCGTATTCGAGGAAATCTCTTTTAATTTCGGCGTTTTTAATTTCGCTCATTGTTGTCGTATCATCTTCATTCGCCGCAGTGGTTCAGGTTAATATGAGTCCTGCTCAAACTCAACCAAATCGTCCTATTGATTTTTCACTTTCCGTCAGCAATCTCGCAGGAGACAATGTGAACAAAATCGAGATGATGCTTCCACAGCAGGACAGCCTGCCGGCATACATGCTTAAGGAGATTGGCACGCCTGCCGGTTGGACTTATGAGACAAGGAGTTCTGTTGGCGCATCGCCTTTCAAAGTCATATGGTCAACCGCCGGTTCAGGCATATCCGCTGGCAATTCACTTAATTTCAATTTTGTTGCGGTCTCGCCGAGCGAGGGCGGAAAATTTGAATTTCAGACTACCGCAGTCGATCTGAAAGGCGTTGAGGGCTTTGGTAAAATATCAGTGACAAATTTCAACCCAGTGCTGACAAGTTTCGGTGTAGCGACATTGAACACACCTACCGCCGGAACACCATTCCAGCTTACTGTAACAGCATTGGACCAAAATGGAAACGTAAAGCCGGATTATACAGGAACAGTTAAATTCTCTTCATCCGACCCATTGGCAATATTGCCATCTGATTACACGTTCCAAGCTTCCGACAACGGGGTAAAGACTTTCACAATAAAGTTGAAGACAGAAGGCAGCCAGGAAATCAAAGCCTCTGGTAGCAGTGTTGAAAAAATAATTAAGGTGGATGTCAAACAGTCCGATGTCAGTTATATACAATTGAAGTTGAGCAACGATACGGCTTTGCCAAACACACCCATCACACTTACAGCATGGTCGAGCGACATTTACGATAACTTGAAGGATGTCACAAAGAGTTCCACGTTCAGTATTGATAAAGAAGCCAAGGGAGTGTTTGCTGATAATGTATATACGACAGAAGTAACCGGTAAGTGGACAGTAATTGCGACTTACACAGCCGGCGGAAAGAAACTAAGCGACGGTTCTTTGCTGAATGTCGTAACTGAATTGCCAAAGCCGGTAAAATCTCAGGAGCCTGAGAAGAAAGCGTCAATAGAATTGCAGGCGACTGATGCGGTAGTGGTCCCATTCAATACGACAAAGGATTTCCTCGTCACCGTCACAAATACAGGAGACGTTGACATACAGAATATCAGTCTTTATTTCACAGGGTTTCCGGAAAGCTGGATTTCCATAGAGCCGTCGACGGTTGATGTGAACAAAGGCAGTTCCCAGAAGTTCGTAGTGTCTGTTTCGGCGCTTAATTACACAGCGCCGTCGGATGTGCATTTTGTGGCATTGTCGAATGCGTATTCGAGCGACAAGTTGAATGCGTCCGCATCCGTTAAAATCAATGTGACGGAGCAAGTAACTGCAGGATCGGGCAGGTTGGCGCTGAGCAATAATTTGACATACTTGGGGATAGCCATAGTGGCCGCAGTGGTGTTGATAATCTTGTTCTGGGCGCTCTTCTTAAGGGAACCTGAGAAAAAGGGCGGCGAGAAGAAATCAGACGCCTAAGATTCTGGACGCGATGGTTCTAACGTCTTCTAATTTTCCTTGCGAGACGCCTGTAATCGATTTCAATTTCTGCATGTCGGTTTCCAGAACCTGTTTCAATGTGACAATCCCGGCATCTCCTAGCCTTCCTTGCAGGTTCCTGTCAAGATTTTTGATGAATGTAATCGGGTAAAGTTTTTTCTCGTTCACAATTTTTTCCATACTGTTTGCCGGCGAATTCCACGCGATGTAATTAATGCCTTTGCATGCGGCGTATTTCTTTGAATAGTCCGACACTTTTGCATTGGATGCAATCGTTACAGAGGTGAAGTCATAATTGTTATTCTTTGTGTTTTTAACATCCTCAAAAGCCGCCCAATATTCAAGGAATGTTTCCATGCCGACATAAATGTGCGGATTCACATGGTGCTTGACTTCAACAAAAGCAGTTTCATTTCCATTTTTGGCGATGACATCCACCTCGTGTTCCACGCACTGCCCCCTTACAAACCTGTTCATTTCGATTGCATATCCCATATCTTTCAGGATCAGACCTATGAAATGTTCGAAATCGGGTTTGGGCCTCAGCAGGCTGATGGCTGTCCTCAAGTCGATGTGATATTTTATCTCGTCCCTGTGTCCTTTCATGTATTTGAAAATCAGCCGCAGTACTTCTTTCGTTTTTATCCCGTCAAAAATATCCTTTTCTACATGGTTCGCAACGTCGCTGGCCTGCTCGGGATTGCCATGCAGCTTCAGGCACGTGTTGATCACCTTTTTCCTGTCAAACGGCTGCAATGTCCCGTCAAATTTGGTTACACGCACCATAATTAATTATTGGCGGCGTGATTTAAACGGATTTCTTATTCGATAGTGATAAAAACAACGTTGAAAATAGCTTTATTTGGTAAAAATACCAATTAGTTTTTGACATACGTGGGGAGAAATTTAATTTTACCGTTAGTTGCAGTATTTTCGGTACTCTTCTTAGTAAACATCGCATTCGCATCGACTTATCTCAATGTCTCTGTAAATCCAGTAGTGCAACCCGGCGCAGTGATTAACGTCACAGGAAGCATAGGCAACACAACCACTTCTGATACAATATCTGGAATAAATGTCACCGCAAACACCAGCAGCAATTGGAATTATAATGTAACACCCGCTTCTGGCTTGTTCAATATAAGCGTAACAGCGCCGTCAACAGTTGGCATTTATAACTTGACGATATTTACCAATTCATCATCCCTTATCAACAAGGCATTTACAATTCAAGTCGCAAACGAAACGGCTTCGTCAAGCAGTGTAGCATATACAGGAAAATTCCCGCCATTTGTGGCTGGGACAACTTTCACGATAAACATAACTTTGAAGAACGGAACGACTGCATTGCAAGGTGTGCTTCCTCAGGTGAATGTGTATGCTGCTAACGGTGCAAACCAGACAACATGGACGATTGTTAACGACACAAATGCAACCGATTCAAACGGTTTGATACAGTTCAACATCACAGTGCCATCAGGTGCATCGGCTGGGACTTATGCCATTGTAGTAGATAACGGTGCCCTTGTTTCTACTTTCGGGGTCGGCTCGAATTATGTAGTGGCAGTACAATCATTAAGCACGTCGGATGAAGTATCATCGTTTTTCTCCCCGAGCTCTACTGTCAATATTCTCGCAAAGGTGAGGGATACCAGCGGAACTCCTGTGACTGGAGCCACTGTAACTGCGGTTGTCACATACCCGAATGGAACAGTATCGTCATCCATCACATTATCCGCGCATCCGACTACTGTAGGATCATATAACAATACATTTACCGACACATCCGCATCTGGGTCGTATAAAATAAAAATAACAGCCACGATTAGCGGGTCGACTGTAATAAGCAATGGTATCTTTAATACCCAGAGATTTACAGCAAGCCTGCAGCCGCAGAAAAACTTTTTCTTTGAATGGGGAGGACAGGGTTCTTTCAAGCCAAATTCGACTTTCATAATGGACATAGTTTCTATAAACCTGACAGACGGAAGCACAATGATTCAATCGACTTGCCCAGCCTCCAACTATACACTTTCAGATCTTTCTTTCGCCAACGGCACTTCAGTGCTTAACACGGTTTATGCTTATTCGTTCCTCCTGACAACGACACCATCCGGGAGTTTGTGTTCGATAAAACTTGGCAATAGTACAGGAGCCAGCAATCTGTCAACCAGCGGTGTTTATAGGGCAAGGGTAAATGTAACTCTCGGATCAGAGTCGCATGTTATAGAAGGGTTTTTCTCCATACAGGGTGTTTTCTTAAAAGCTACGCCAGTCATATCCTTGGGCGGTGAAGACGACTTCATGCAAGTTGTTGCGCCGGGTTCCAACTTGACAATATCATTAAAGGCGGTTAATACCACAGATGGCACATCGATTACACCTCAGAATATAACGAGCTTTACAGTTACTTCTATTTTGCCGATGCAATTCACAGGAGGCACCAATGAAACCACAAACGTGACTCAAACCAGTGTGAATGGAGACAACCCAACATCAACAGACCCTACAATAAATATGGTAATACCAAGTAGCATGCTTGGACCACTTTTAATTAAACTTCAAGCTACTGTCAGTGGACAGGCAACGACAGGCAATGCATTCATAGTAGCTAATTATTTGATGGGCGGCATGTCGACACAGGATATTTCTGTGGGAGGGGGTCCGGGAGGAGCGGGTGCCGGATCAAAAGAAGGCGGTCCGCAGGGTGGAAGTGGCATGCTGTGTTCGGGTACACAGACATTTAACGGCATGGTTCAGGATGCAGCTACGAATGTTGCCGCGCAGGGTGCCACTATAGTCGGTGTATTGCAGGCAAGGGAAGCAGAGAGCGGAAAGGATGTAAGTTCATTCCTAAGCATAGCCGGTTCAACTGCAAGCAGCAGTTCGGGAACACTGACAGCCAATGTCACATTCAGTCCTGTTAGTTACAGCTTCTCTGGCGATTACTTTATGATTTTGAATGCAACTTATAAAAATGTTTCAGCAGGCGTGCCAGGATTCTTCAGCTGCAAGAATCTGAACATAGGATTCCCGCAGATAACAACAATCGGCAGCACATCAAGCATGGGATTCTTTGTATCGCCAAGTTCGGGATTGAACCTTACTTTGTCGAACACTACAAACATGACAGGCTCGTTGATAAACACATCAAGCGTCTTGAGCGTCACAAAAATATTCAACTTTAACCCGTCCACAGGATCTATGAAGATTCTAGTCAACAACACACCATTGCAGGTGACTTTCACTAACACATCAAGCACGATGAACGCGACTTTGCTGTTATACCCGCAGAACTTTTCTGCAGGCGGTGTCGCCTTGACGCAATGGCCGACAGGATTCTTTGATGTCAGAGTTTCATTGACGGCTGGAGTAACAGGAACCACAAGCCTGCTCAGCGATACAGGACACGGCGGGTTTATGGTGGTGCCATTTAATGCATTCCCAGAAAGCTTCGGTTTCGGTTCGGTTTCCGTAGGTTCGGTTACGAGTACAATTATAGATATACAGGCCAATGGAACTTACAATACCGGTGTCGGTGGCGAGTGGAACAGCACGTATTATTCGGGAGCAAACAACACACTAGTCAACATATCCGTAGGCAGACCATGGGAAGGCGATCTGACACAATTAACTGGCGTTAATGCAACTTTGCTGAGCGACGGATGGAATTACACAGCCAACTCATCTAGTTTCAGTTTTGGTCAAGGCGGTCCATTCGAAAGATGGAATATAAGTTATGTCATACCAACTACCGTCAAGAAAGGATTTGCTATGCTGACAATAACTGTGAACGCGTCGACGAACGGCACATCCGGTTTCGGTCAAGTGACCGTGCCTCTTGGGTTGAGTGTCGCCAAGTACAATATAGTCATTCCTTCTCAGGAAGGCGTTGGTGACCAGTCAAATGGTTCGCCATTTGATGGATACGGCATACAGTACAATGGAACAAATGATCCTAGAGGAAATGTAAGCAGCACGGCATTTGGAAGCTGGAACATCACTTTCCTCGCTGTGAATTACAGTGTCAATTCTGTAGGCGGGAATGTATGCGTGAAGAACGAGTTCAACTCGACACGATATGGAATGGGGCAGCCTACGAAAATACCTATCAATGTAACAGACAGACTCACAAAAGTAATGGTAATCGACAGAAACACAGCAGGGACTTATGATACAGTTGTACTTAATGAGACAAGCAGTTCATCTCCGGCAGGCACCATAGTAATATTGAACTCGTCCCAAAGAAATATCACAGCTGCTGGCGGAACAGGTGGCGTATACTTATGGGAAATACAGAACTGCGGCTACTTCACTGTCGTGAACACCACAAAGAATTCGTTGGCGCCACAAGGGTCATTTGTACAAAGCTACGGTGGATCGCACCAGAAAAACACGAACTTTACAATACCTTATGTGATAGCATTGGGAAGCGCCAGTAATCCAACATTCCAATCTGGCGCGCCGATTAGCATTAAAGGAGTTGGCCAGCAGAATTCCGGCAAGAACGGAGGATTCGGATTTACAGGTAAATTAACTCCAGGAACAGGTTATATAGCAAATAGTTCAACAACAGATGCCAATGGAGTAGCTTTCATAACTCTTAATGTCACTACGTCAGGCAATTTCGTGGCGTTTTGGAACACAACGATAAGCGGCACGCAAGACGCGGCTGACTTTAGCAGCGCAACATTTTTCGAGGCTAGGGCATTCAACGCCTATACGAATGTAGTCAATGGAAATGGCATATACAGAGTCACACTTTACAATAACGCCAGTGGTACAGGTGCAATGGCGTCTTCAACTGCGGCGTTTAATGGTACCGCAACAACAGCTGACGGTACCTTGTATGTTGAATACAATACAACCGACACAAAGTTCGCGATGAATTTCAATTCTCCTACAACAAGTACTCCTGGAGCACCGGGATCGGCGCAATTCACCAACCAAACATACAGTTTATCTGGAACTAATTATCTAGTGGCTTGGATAACTCCTAACACCACCACCGGCAGCACCAGCGCTAATAATCAGACCATCCTTATTTACAAAAGCGACAACTTCCAGAGCGGCGTAATAAATGTCAGGAATGCGACGCAGAATGTTACAATATCAGTATGCGGCCAGACATTCGCTGGAAATCCGCCAACACCGTTAACATCAATGGTTGTCAATAATGTTACAAGCCAAGACTGGTCCCAAGGCGGCACAGTCAAGACGCTTACGGTATATGAATTGATGAACAATACAAACGCGACTGGTACAGATGTCAAAGTCGGTCCAGGTGGATGCGGACTATTCAACATCGGTCCGGGACAATTGACCAGCTGGCCTTCCGCTTCAGGATTCGCACCGCCGGTATTCGCCAATGCATATTTGACAAACGGGGCAGACAGCCAGCAGATATACGCTGCGAATATCTTTAGGACAGGATAAAAATGAAAAATAAAATCATCATGGTTTCGCTGATAGTGTCACTCTTGTTTTCTATAGTTTCCGCAAGCGCGTCAGTCAGTTCTGTGACGACATCTGCTTCCGCGACTACAGCGACGACAGGGACAAGCGTGACCATCACGGCAAGCATAACAGACAGCACAACAGAAACACAGAGCGCTTCCATCATTACATCGCCGGCAGGAATAACAGTCTCCGATCCGTCCGGTGGACAATACCAGAGCGTCTCATTATCAACATCGCCGGTAAGCAAGACATTCACGATAAGCGCGGGTTCTGCCAACACATATTCATATTACGTGACTTCAGGAGGGACGCCGTCCACAACACAGACAATAAACTATGTTGACGCCTCGACATTGACTGTGTCCGGATCGCCATCATCGACAAGCGGGAATTCTCAGGCTACATTCACAGAATCCATGACCATATCGAATCCCAGTTCAAGTGCGGTGACAACTTCTTATGCCTTGACATGCCCGAGCGGGTTCACATGCAGCGGCAGTCCAACTTCCAGTTCAGCGACAACCATAGCCGCAGGCTCATCGACATCACTTTCATGGACCGTGACTATCGGAGGCACTGCATCATCGGCTACGATAAGCTTCCAAGTTGGTGATAATTCAAATGCATTCTCAACAACAGTCACATGTAGCAATTGCACTTCTTCATCTTCATCATCAACAACCACATCCACGTCGACAAGCACGAGCACAAGCACGTCGGGCGTACAGGTCGCGACAACTAAAGGCTCGGCTGTGATAACCATCCCAACCATATCGTCTGGAAGTTCGGCAACGGCAAGCATAAACACGACAGAGGACATGGCGGTCACGCAGGTGGTTGTCAGTGCCAGAAATTCCGTAGTTAACGCACAGATCACAGTTTCAAAACTTGCAAGCAAGCCGTCGTCAATCTCGCAGGATGTTACAGGAACAGTCTACAATTATGTACAATTCGACAAGACGAACTTGGATGACACAAGCGTCAGCAGCGCGACTATAAAATTCAAAGTCCCGAAAAGCTGGATAACCGCTAATAACATGGACGATTCCACAGTTTCTCTATATCGATATTCCTCCAGTACTTGGAACAAGCTGGTCACATCAAAGTCAGCAGAAGACACTGATAACTTCTATTATGAGGCAGCTACGCCTGGATTCTCGGTGTTTGCGATAGCGGCCCAGTCCAAGGGAAACGTGTCAACACCGTCGACAACCACAACAGGGAACCAGACAACCGGGGGGCAGAACGCAACCTCGCCATCGCCGCTGTCACAGCTGTTTAAAGGCAGCAATACATGGATTGTGATAGTAGTCTTGGTCGTGATAATAGCGGGCGTGATCATCTACCTTGTAAAGACTGATGTAATAAATCTTGGTGCATTAACTTCCCGACGATCGTCCTGGGACGACTTGAAGAAGAAGTATAGAAGAAACTAAGTTTTCGGAAATTCTATACAAACCGTGCATTTTTTCTAAATTTTTATGCAGTTAGTGTCTGAAAATATTTTTTCACAGAAAAATCAATTCAAATAAGCAAAAAAATCTTTATTTAAAACGCATTTATATTCTCAAACATATATTTGCCACCATCAAATTCAAAAGAAAAAGTTTATATATAGCCTTTCACAAATATTTTTAAATGTCTTTAGGAACCATTTACCCTAACCTATATAAAGGTAACGCGAAAGATACTAAAACACCGATGAATTCCCTTCTTCTAGTTTTCAGCTTTCTGGTATTCGCCTCGGTCTTGGTTTCTGGCGTATTTGCTGCGCATGCATCGATGGTTCTCGTAAGTGACGGTGCAGATAGAATAAATAAAACAGGTACTGCCAATAGTGTGGTCTGGCAATTTAATGTCACTAATCAGGCTGGTTCGGCGGCAACTGTAACAATGATTAATATCACAAACGCGACAGGCTATGTTGTCACAAGTGTAAATGCAACTGGAAATTCAACTCAAGCATGTACTATAAACCAATTATCCGTGAATTGTACAGGACTAAATGTCGCAGCTGGCGGGAAATTGATCGTGAATGTTACCACCACCGAGCCGTCTGCAAGCGGAATCGGTACTTGGACATTATACACGCAAGATAGCGCCAATGCAGTTGTAACCAATACACTGTATACAGCAGCCATAGATGGTGCAGATTTGGCATTTGATATTTATGACGAGGTAGGCAATGTTACAACTGGCGTTCAAGTCACGCTAATTAATGGCAGTCAGGTGAAATTTGTGCAGCCCGGCAGTAATGCTGTATTTACGGATTCTGCAGGTACAGGCATTATAGAAATAGAAAGTGGAAATGTATCTAGTCAACAAGCCGATACAGTACAGTTCAATGTTACAAGAGACGGTTTTGTAAGTCGTAACTCTACCACCACAAGAAATGATGGAACCACGACATCGTATGATCCAAATTCAGGAAATGCAGGATGGAATAATGGTTTTAGGGCAACAGGGCTCTTATACAACTTAAAAATTACGGTTACCGATCAGTTTGGAACTGCGTTAAGAGATGCAGTGGTGAATATCACAGCAATTAACAAAACAGATGGAAGTGGAGTTCCAATAAACAGCACATCAACATCTAATGTCACAGCTGCAAACGTTCAATATTTTGCTTTACCAAACGCCACTCTTAATGGTAATGTCACAATATCGGTGGCTAGATCTGGATTTTTGACAAACGGTAGCAACACTTTGTCTAGTACATGGTTTTTGGTTAATTCGTCTGCACAACAAACAGGAAATTCAACATACAGAATGTTTTATGTTCTCAAAGTCAATGTCACTGACGAGCTAGGTGCAGGCGGCGTATTCGCTGATAACAGCACAACAAAATTATCGGTCAATGACACTTTGTCAACAGCAAATGCAACCGATCCTGTGAACCCAAACGTGTATTTCTATAGCATAGGCTATACAGCAGCTAAAATCAACGTATCCAAAGCTGGCTATGTAAACATCACTCAAGACAACATACCTCTGAACACTACAACGCAGGCGTCGATTAATCCGCAACTGCTATTCCCATTGAAGATTACATTGCAGGATGAATTGGGTGCAGGCACTGCCGGGATGGGTTCAGGAGTAGGTTTCTCCCTTAATGGCACGCCATCATCAGCCAATTCGACTTCAAGCAATGTCTATTATTTCAACTTGAGCACGCCAGGAAACATCAACATCACAGCATCTCACAATGGCTACATCAACACAAGTTCCAATTCATGGCCGCTGAATGCAACCACGCAGGCAGCCGCAACAGTTCAATTGCCGTTCTCAATCAAAGTTGCAACTCTATGTAACGAAATCGGCACGCCAGGAAACTGTTATACGATGGATGGTAGTGAATCATCAGTAGAAGTTTCAGGAAACGGCAATAGAAATACAACATACAATGGCGGGATTGCATACATTAACGCCTCAAACAATCCAGCACAGGGCGTAATANNAATAATCAATGCAAGCAAGGATGGTTATGTAAACAGCACATCGACAATAATAACAAACCAGTCGACACAAGCAGTCTGGGTTTTCAATTCTTCTAATACAACAGCTCCAGGATTGCAGTATGCGATTAAAGTTTTGGGCGTATTCGACGAATTGGGAACAAGAAACTTTACTTTGAATATAACTGATGCTGCTATAAATGTCACTGGTAAAACAAATGTCGTGACTTACTTCGGTACGAATGCGTACGTTAATGCAACAGGTACTAGCGAAGTGAGCTTGGTGGCAAAACTGGTCAACCAAAGCCTTGTGAATACAACCCAGAATATAACGCCAAGCGCAAGTTCGCAAAAGACCGTTCTGTTTAACACAACCAACGGGTTAAGCGCCACTGTACTTGCCAGTGGATTGAGATATATAATCAAAATCACTGTTCAAGACGAACTGGGAAATGCTTTGACGAGTAATACCATCGCATTGAACGGGACAGACACAACTCCGGATGCTACTTCAAGCAATGTCTATTATTTCGCGAATCAAAGCAGTAGCGGTGTGTTATTAAACAAGACATCTGGAGGCGTAAACACAAGTGTATCAAGAGCTGGTTATATAAATACAACAAATAATAGCCAATCTGTAACCAACGCATCGCAGCTATCCATGACAATACAGTTGCCGTTTAACATAAAGATTTTGGCGAAGGACGAGTTGAACACCAACTTTACTGCAAGTGCTGTAACATTCTATGCTAATGGAACAGTTTCAAACACTGTAAATACAACTAGCGGAAGATTCGCATACTTTGCATTGCCGTTGGCATCTGGCAGCGGTACAGCTAACATTAGCGCGTCGTCATCGGGTTACATTGATAACAGCACAGCTATAGTCTTTCCAATTAACCAATCAGCTCAGGCCGTACAGAATATAACGATGTTGTTCACAATACAGATACCGATAAGAGGCATCTGCGATGAGATAAATGTAACATGCCTGACAATAGACGGGAGCACGGCAACTATAGGATCCGGAGGCGTGGAAGCATCTTCAGTTTCACGAGGCGCCACTAATGCCACAACATATAGCGGAGGAACAGCTTACATCAACGCGACCAACGGAACATCAATAACTATAAAAGCATTCGGTTCGGGTTATGTGAACACGACCGCCACGGCAACGCCAAACTCAGGCAACCAGACATTGGTAGTTTTCAATACATCATCAAGCTTATTGTCGCAGGTGAATGCATCGGCATTGCCGTTCACGCTTAAGATTATCAGCGTATGCGACGAGCTGAACAAGACGTGCGTGACGATAAACGGTAGTTCAGACCGTTCAGCATATGGCGGTGCCCAGTTAGCTGGAAATACTACAAGATATAGTGGTGTTTTCGGTTACATCGCAGCGCCGGGAACAGGTGCGTTATCAATAACAGCATTCGGTAAAAGCTATGTCAATGCAACAAATGCAAGCGTAACGCCAACACCAGGCACTGCACAAGTCACAATCACATTCAATGCAAGCACAACGCCGCTCAAGTATACGGCAAAGATTACATTGCAGGATGACTTGGGCACAAGTACTGGAATGGATAGCGGTGTGACTGTAAATGTCAATGGCACAGCCGGCACAGAAAACAAAGACTTCTTCAGAACAGCATCGACATCGAATATCTATTATATCAATGCCACGGTCAATGCCAGCGGTGAACTTGGTGTAGCGAACATTTCGTTCAAGAAGGACGGATATATCTATCAAAACAGCACTGGTGTATCTATAAATGGGAGCACGCAGATGACAAACACATCCACATTACCGTTTGCCGTGAAGATAACCACAAAAGACCAGAGCGGCAATGTCTACAGCGGGGCTACAGTGCAGCTACTTGATGCAAACTCGAATACATGGAGTGTAGACGACGGGAATGCAACCGTCTCAACAATTATTAATAGCGCTTCGGGAACAAACACATCTGGCAGCGTAGGTGATTTGAATTCAACAGGCGGGTATATTTATTGGCCAATAAATCAGTCAAACATTACAAATAATTTGTATGCGACTGTATATCCTAATGCCAATGGTTATAGCATTTGGGGACCATTTTCTGGATACCAGATTAATTACACCACACAATTATCATTGACCAGCGCGAATGTAAGAAATACGATAGCCCCGGCAGCCGCTACAAGCGTAACAGCTACTGCAAGTGGTAAGCAGGTATCTATAACATGGACAGCATCGACATCTAATGATGTGTCTTATTAAACAACACATTGATTGGGACAGCATCAACGACATCATTTACAGATAACCCAACTACTGGCGATACTACAGCCCCAGGTGCACCCTCAAGTGTTACAGCGGTGGCTCTGTCCAGTGGCGGACAAATTAATGTCAGTTGGACAGCACCGTCCAATTCCATTTATGCGTATAATGTAACTGCAGTCGACACTGGTAACAACGTGGCATTGACGAACGGTAGTTCAAGTGCGGTCACCATAAGTCCAGTGGCATCTTACAGAGTTTTCAGGAATACCACTCAACTGTTAGGTTCGACCACTACAACAACCTACACAGATTCCCCTATAGCAGGAGTTTACTTCTATAATGTCACCACGGTCAGTGATGCAAGTGTGCTGAGTTCGACTAATGGATCTTCATCAACAGTAGACTCGCGAGATGTAACAGCCCCGGCAGCCGCTTCGTCAGTAACGGCCACAATCGTGACAAACAATGCCACATCAAGGCAAGTCCAAGTAACATGGACGGCATCAACATCGAGCGATGCATCTTATTATCGCGTCTATCGCAACAACACACTATTAGGTACATCGAGTACAACAACTTACACAGACTATCCTAATGCTGGTATTTTTGTATACAATATCACTACAGTAGATACTACGGGTAACTTGGCGACAAGCAACGGCACTGCAACAGCAGTCACACTAGGTGAATTGGTTGGCCCAACGATCAACATAACATCGCCACAATCAGGTGTGAATGTGACATCTGCGTCGCCAACGATATCATTCACGGTTTTGGACAACGATGGCGGATCTGGAGTAGCCGTGACGACCATCGCAGTGAATATCACAGGATTCAATGCTACAAGAGACTGTACGCGCAATAATGATTTGAACTACACCTGTACGTTCTCGACAAGCGGGTTGACAGACTTGGCTAATAGTACGATAACCATATCTGCAAAAGATGCGTTCAACAATGCAGCCACAAATGCAACAAGGAACTTCGGTGTCAACACACTGAACGGCGTAACAGCTACATTAAACACATCCGATACAAGCGCGATAGCAGATAATACATATGCGAACGGTTGGTCATTCACATTCAACGTGACACTTGGCAGTACAACGACAAACTCGACAAATGTAAATGCCACTTCAGTAAAAGTAGGCAACTGGACTCAAGTAGGGGGAACAGGAACAATAGTAACAGTAGGAAATACAATTATGAATTATACAGACGCTAGCGGCACTGCCAGAACGGCATACATATCAGACAGATACAACACAACAGATACGATATACCCATTGCAAGATTTGGATACAACCACATCCGCAATAAATGGTACAGTAACGATATACGTAAAGTTGCCAACGTCGACAACGCCAGGAACGTATACGACAACATTCACATTTGGTTCATATAATGTATCACTGAGCACTGGTGGTAACCCATCATAGTTCGGGGGTTAATTAGTGAATGGAAATAAAACCTTCCCAATATTTTTGGTAATATACTTTTTAGTGGTTTCTTCAGTTATAGCGGCACCAATGGGCGAATCTTCAGTAACTATAGGAACCGCACCGAGCACTGGTGGCGCATCAACTGCGACGGCTAGTGCGGCACCTTCTACTACGACCACAACAACAAGCAGCAGTTCGTCATCTTCATCATCAACCACAACAACCACATCGTCGGCTACAACCACGACACCAACTACAACTCCTGCTGCAACCACTACAACCACGACCACAGGACCAACGCAAACTACAATAACAGTCACTCCAGTTTCCGTACCGGTGCCAGTTTCTGATGCAAGCGGAGTAATAAGTTCAGTTAAGCCAAGTGATTTGGGCGTGACAACTGTAAACACGGCAAACATTCAGGTCACACAAACAGGCAAGGCAGAAGCGGTAAAAACTGCCACAGTGGCAGATGTGGACAGCGCATTGCAGACTGCGACGGCAGATGCGAAGACAGCATTAACCGAAATCAAATCTGCGGTTTCATCGGGTTCAGCAAGTTCCGTATCTGTTTCCACAAAGGTGGAAGTCTTCGAAGTTAAAGAAACAACCACGAACAAAACTACCACAATATCCAAGGTTACATTATCGTTCACACCCGACAAGGATTTGAAGAACGTCGACTTGGTCGAAGTTATACCAAAGTATGTCGCGCAGGATGCGAGTTTCATTAAATTCATCGGCGAACAGCCGAAGATTCTGCAGTCCGATCCAGTGGTTCAGTGGAGTTTCTCCGAAGTTAAGCAGGGCGAAATGAAGGACTTGTCCTACCAGGTTAACAAGAAGATTGATTCGTTGAATACGACTACCATTGCTGTAGGACAGACAGTGGCAGCTGCAACAACGCCAACTGCTGCGACAGGAGCAAAACCAATATCATCTTGGGCTTGGATAATTCTCGGAATTATAGTGTTGGCGATTATAGTATACTGGCTGTATCAGAGAAAAATTCTAAAGTTCTGAAAGTTTATCTTGAAGATTAGCTAATTTCATATTATGCCAATAGTAGAGCGAGTCGAGACGGGAATTCCAGGATTTGACAAATTGATTGAGGGCGGGCTTGTCAAAGGTTCCACTAATCTGGTTGCAGGGAACGCCGGTACAGGAAAGACGCTTCTTTGCATGCAATATCTGTGGAACGGCCTGCTGAAAGGCGAGAACGGCGTTTACGTTACTCTTGAGCAGAGGCCAGAGGACATTCTTGCGGATGTTTCAAGATTCGGCTGGGATTTTTCCAAATACATTGCGGCTGGAAAGTTCAAGTTGGAGAGTCTGATTGCAAGCGACATAACGACTGTCACAACAAAAATAGTTGAAAACGTGAAGAAAATAGGCGCGAAAAGATTTGCATTGGATAGTCTGACAATCGCAACCATGGGCTGGAGGGAAAGTCCTGACGAGGCATTCAAACTCAGATCAAAATCGTTTGACATGCTGAACACGTTAAAGTCGCTTGGCGTCACAAGCATGATAATATCAGAAGTAGAAAGGGCGGAGAAGCAGTCATTGAGCAGGTTCGGATTCGAAGAGTTTGTCGTGGATTCTGTTCTATTGCTGAATTACATGACAGTCGGCGGGGCGTCAAGAACCATGCAGATTTTGAAAATGAGAAGGACAGATCACGGCAAGAAGATATATCCATTTGACATAACACAGCAAGGAATAATGATAAAGAGTCTTATGATTTAGGTTCGCTCGGCTTTTCGAGCAGTTTCTTCAAGTCTTCCAAACTTTTGCCGAAATATTTTTCAAACTCCGGCGTTAGCTTGATGATTTTTGTCCTGGAGAATTTTTCCGTTTTGATGAGGCCCTTGTTTTCCAGCTGTCCGATATATCCGTAAGCTTTGTTCCCCTGATACCTGACAATGGCAGACTGTTTGACAGGAGGTTTCAACGCAACAGTCAGTGCAAGAGTCCTAAGCTGGCCTTCTGTGAGATCAGACATCGGCGCAAGTTTGACTATCTTGTCACGGTATTCCGGCTTGATTCTGAATTCGTATCCTTCCGGTGTTTCCACAAGTTCCATCCCTTTCTCTTCTTTGGTATGCTCCTGCTGTATCTTCTCAATCACAGATTTTACTTCATCTTGCGATAATCCGGTGGTTTCAGACAATTTCACCAGACCTATCGGTTTGTCAGAAACAAACAGTGCGGATTCAACCAATGCCCTCTTGTTCATGCAATTAATTTTGTTTTTCGCTGATATTAATTTTCGTCAGGTGAATGTTTAAATACTGATATTAACATCATATTAATATGGTAAAGGCGATTATTGATATAGACAAAGAAACAAACAGAGTGCTGAATGTTCTAAAGGCCGAATACGGCCTGAAGGATAAGTCTGAAGCTATAGACAAGATGGCCAAAGATTATAGGAAGTTTGTCAGAATAGAACCCGAAATAAGACCAGAATATATTCAAAAATTGAAAAAGATCCATAAGCAAAAAACTATAAAAATAGGTACTCTTGAAGATTTTCAAAAACGATACGGACTGAAATGAGATGTACAACGTCTCTAATAAACCAAATATAGATGAAATATTCAAAAAACTTGCTAAAAGGAACCCCAAACAACTTGAAATGATCACAAAAAAACTGCAGCAGATACTAGAGAATCCATACAGATTCAAGCCACTAAGCAATGTCATGAAGGGTATGAGAAGGGTACATATTGACAAAAGCTTCGTGTTAGTCTATTCTATCGATGAAAATACCAAGACTGTTATACTGGAGGACTATGATCATCATGACAATATTTACGGTTAAACCACTCTTTTCTTGCCAATCAAAATCTCCCTGAAGAAGTCTTAAAATAAGCAACGGTTTAATTTTAGAAAATCTAAACTCCAATCTTTTCCAAGTAATTTTCTAAATCTTTATATTCATCAGTTCTGTCCAAAAGACAAGCTATGATAATCTTTGATCCAAGAACAACGTAAATTAGCCGAGTTTCACTGCCTTCTATATTTAATCTAACTCTGAAAACTCTCGAATAGAGTTTCGCATATATTGCCTTGAATCTAAAGGGGTTTTGTTTTATCAGATCGATTTTCTTGTCAATTTGCTCTTTATGTTTGGATGGTAGATTTTCTATCTGTTTAATAAACGTTTTACTCGCGACTATCTCATAAGTCATCTCAAAGCCTTTCTTAGTTCCTTTTCGCTTACTAGATCACCTTTTTTTATAGTCGCATCTATTACCCTGTCTATCAATTCTATTTCCTTTGCAGTAAAACTTTCGTCGTAATTCTTTTCCATAACTTTCTCCCTTATGGCTTCTGTGGCAAGCTCTTGCAAGTTTCTATACCTGTGGATTCTTGCATATTTTTCGGCGGCTTTCTTCAAATTTTCTGGTATCCTTAGATTAATTTGTGGTTTCATAGATACCAATTGGTATCAGAAGTATTTAAATTTTGTTTATTTCTAAACATCCTTTTTTGATATGAGTATTTCCTTGAAGAAATCTTCCTGCTCACTAACGACTTTCCCGTCGGATTCCAAATGCAATAATGGAACAAACTTGGATATGATTTTTTCTCTTTTCCATTCCTTGACAAGTTGTGAAAAATCGATTTTATCCTGATGGAGTTTCCGCATAAGTTCGTCTATCTCGACCAGCATTTTCTCCGTCTTTATTGTCATATCTTCATCCTCAACCGTTATGACGTTCAGCTGCCTCCTCGCGATTTTCACCCTCTCTTCTTTCCTTTCCCTGACATCCAGCGCCTTCCTCAATGCGGCAATAAGCTCTTCCAATGTGACCTGCCTCTTGGGCGATCTCCGCATAGGATATCCAAGTTGCACGAGATTGGGGTCGATCCCGAGTTCCGCGAATGGCTTGTCTTCCTTCAGCATTTCATCGACGGAGTCTTCATCCTCTTCAAACATGGACAAAAATTCGGATTTCAATCTCAGCAGTATAGCAGCCACAAAAATAACCTTGGCCGGAATCCTGAAGTCCAGGTTTTCCACATTTTTAATGAATTTGATGAAACTTTCCGTCAGTTTGACCAGATTGACATCCCACGGGTTCAACTGCTCCAGACTGACTATGTAATAAATCACATCCTCCCAGTTTTCCTTCTCGATAATGGTCTTGAGAATATTCTCTTCTTCGGACTTTTCTTTAACTTCGTTTTTCATGGAATCACGCTTTCGGCAATTCTAGTGCGACTATCTTGCTTTCGCCGTCCACCATGCTGACGCCGTACACTTGGTTTCCCGCCTTCAATGTGGTGTCGTTGTGCGTTATTAAAATGAATTGCGCGTCATTCGAAAATTCCCTGAGCATGTCTGCCACCACTTTGCTGTTTGCCTTGTCGAGAGCAGCATCGATTTCATCCAGGACATAGAACGGCGACGGCTTGTTTTTTTGTATGGCGAAAATAAACGCCAAAGCAGTCAGTGTCTTCTCCCCGCCGGACATGGAATCAATGTTGAGCAGGCTCTTCCCTTTCGGACTGGCCTTTATCAGCAGCCCGCTTTCCAAATTGTTGTTGTCTTCCAGTTCCAAACTTGCATTGCCATTCAGCATTTTAATAAAAATATTGTTGAACTCTGTTTTCACATCATTCAATGTCCCGAAGAACACGTCCTTTCTTTTCTCCTCGATCTTAGCTATCATGTCAAGTACGGCCTTCTTCTCTTCCAGTATCTTTTCGTATTTCACCTTGTATCCTTCAAATTCGTTTTTGAATTTTTCATATTCGTCAATCGATTTCAGGTTCACCAATCCTATCAAAGACAATTCCTTCTCGTTTTTCTTTATGAACTCTTCGAGGGAATGGAGCGTTTCATCGACATACGTGATTTGCCCGTACTGTTCCAATTCAAGCTTGGCATTCTGCATCTCGGTTTCAAATCTGGCTTTGTCGATATTGAGCCTGTTGATCTCAATTTCAAGATTCAGCCTCCTCTCGTGCAGCTTTTTCCTCCTTTCTCTCAATTTGTCTACATCTTGTTCGCTTGAAGACCTCAATTTTTCCAGATCGATGAATTCCCTTGTCTCTTCCGACACACCAAACTTTTTCAGCTTCTTTTCAAGTTCTCCCACTTCTTCCTTCAAGAAACCAGTTTCTTCTTCAAGCCTTCTTCTCAATTCAAGATATCTTCCGATTTCATCCTTGGTGGAAGCTTCAACAAATTTCGGATGGGATTTCACATAATGGCCGCCTATCATCGCCCCGCTTCTTTCAATCAAGTCGCCGTCCAGCGTCACCATTCTCGCCCTTCCTATGCCCAGAGCGCGTCCTGCATCAAGATTCTCTATGATAAGCGTGTTGCCGAAGACGAATTCCACGGCCGACATATATTTCGTATCGTATTTGATCAGCTTGCTTGCCACGCCAATGACGCCATGCTTTCCCAGCATATCGCTTTCCCTGAATAGCATAGGTCTGATTTTATTCAACGGCAGAAATGTGGCGCGCCCTATCCTTTCCCTTTTCAGGTAATCTATGCAATATTTTGCGACATCCTCATTTTCCACAACTATGTCATTCAAGTGCGGCCCGGCGGCGACTTCGATGGCAATCTGATGGTTTTCAGGCACTGATATCAGCTTGGATATTGTGCCGAGCACGCCGCGCAGGTTTAATCTCAGAATACTTTGCACGGCGCGCGGCATCTCGCCTGTGAGTTCGGCTTTCTTCGACTCGAATACGGCAAGCTTTTCCGTCAAACTATTCAGTCTTTCTACCTCGCGCGTATTGGCGTCTATCCTGTCCTTCTTAATCAATAATTGTGAACGCAGTTCGGATATTTCCTTTTCAAGCTCGACCTTTTTAGACAGTGTGATCAACTTGTCTGCAACTTCCCTTATGCCGGATTCTTTGTTGTCCAGCTCGCCTTCGACTTCCTGCAGTTCTTTGTTTAATTTTTCGTTCAGCTCGGTTTTGCCGGCGACAGTTTCATCTATCTTGTTCAATTGCTCCTGGAACGTCACAAATTTTTTGTTGGCGAAGGACGCTTTCAAAACCTTGAGCTGCTGCTGGAGATTCTGGTATTTTATTGCGGCGTTCCTTTCATCCTCAAGTTTCTTAAAAATATCGTACCTCTGCGTGATGATTATCTCGGCTTCCTTCAGCTTCTGATCAACGGCATCCATGTCTTTCTGCGCTTTCCCTTTCTTGTCGTTATACTCTGCTATGCCCGATATGTCGTCAATGATGCCCCTTCTCTCAACAGGGTTCATCTCAATTATTTCGGTTATGTCGCCCTGCAAAATTATGTTCGGGCCATCAGGATGGATTCTGGCAGCCGCCAAAGTCTGGATTATTTTGTCCCTTGTCACGGTCCTGTCGTTCATCTTGTATACGGTCATGCCCTTTTGGTTGACCTTTCTGTTAATCGAAAGCTCGTCGCCATCAACCGAAAAAACCTTTTTGGAATTGTCGAAGGTCAGTGTTACTGACGCAAAGTCCGCCGATTTCTTCCCCTGGCTGCCGTGATATATCAACTCATGTAGCCTGTCTGCACGCATTGACTTGGCAGATGTCCTGCCGAGAACAAAAGCAATCGCGTCCAGGATATTGCTCTTTCCACTGCCGTTTGGCCCGGCTATCGCATTAACGCCCTGCAGAAACGGTATAGACACACGCCTATTGAAACTCTTGAATCCCTGCATTGCCAGCTTGGTAATTGACGTGTTCATTGATATCTGGAAACCCCTTTAATATTATTGGATTTTTACTTACTTAGAGTTTAGTTTTTGGTGGAATGCATAATCATGTCTAATGTTCTTCATCAATAAGGATGTGCGATATCAACCCCACTCCAATGGGAATAGACCACTGTGGTATCAGTGCCATTGATATTATCGTGAAAATTAAAGCTGCAACTATGTTATGCGTGGGGACATGAGGCAACACGCCCGTGCTTTTCCTGAGCCGCAGAACTATGAGAGGGTTCCTGATTATCGCGCCTACTGTCGCCTTTTTCCACACCAGTCCCCAGAACAAGTGATCTATATCATATAACACCCCAGCCAAAGTGGCTACAACTGACCACATCAGAAGCAAATCATGGTTTACACCCAACAGGAGGCCGGCTAAAAATGCAATCACAAACGCGACAACAAAATGTTCAGGAGGTTCCATTAAAATTTATTTCGTATTTTATTTTAAATAGTAAACATCTTTTTCAAATCGCCCGGTACTTTGAACACGCCCAGATGCAGGCCAGCATCGACATAAGCCCATACTATAAACGCGGTTTCCAAGCATTGCAGATATTTTTCTTTCCTGTAAAATGATACGCAGTCATCATAATACGATTTCATTACTCTTACCAATGAATCGGTTTTTTTGGAATCAACGACTTTCAAACCATCCATTATCTTCTTGATTCTATCGACTTCTTTCCCGGCGCTTGTTCTGATTTCTTCTTCCATAATTTCACCTGAGCGCCTGTTCTATCCTGTTTTTGGAATCAACCAAGTCCAAAGGATTTGACGTCACAATTTCCAGGTTCACTATGCCGGAATAATTTATTTTTTTTAACGAGTTCGACACAACTGACAGATCCAGCTCGCCCGTACCCAGTGGGAAATGATCTCTTCTGCCCTTTATATCGCACAAGTGGACATGCTTAATGTTTTTCTTCAACACTTTAGGGAAATCCAAGAAATTTTCTCCGATGGCAAGTTTTGAATGAGTAACATCCCATGTGCATCCGATTTTTTTGCTTCCCATCAACTTGATGAAGTCTTTCATGTCTTCAGGTGTTGTTATCGTGTAATTTCTGTCCGGCATATTTTCCAGCAACAGCATCATGCCCTTATCCAATTTCTCCAAAGCTTTTGATAGATGAGTTCTTAGTATTTCTTTGGCTCTTCCTTTTGTAGCATAGACAAACCTGTCGGGATGCAGTGTTATCAGTTTCACGCCCAGTTCTTTTGCAAACTCAATAGATTTCGTTAACCAATAATCGCCCAGTTCTATGTCCTTCTTTAGCGCAGAACAAAGCCTTACCTTGGTTTTCTTCGTGGCGTCGTGTGGCGCATGCATGGTGTATTTCACGCCGCTGGTCTCCAGCAATTTCAAGAATACGTCGATATTTTCATCCAAGTATTCGCTATGGACTTCAATATGCCTGATTCCAATCTCATTAACAAAAAGCGCCTCAAGTATTTCCTGCAAATCGGCAAGCTCCATCAGCAGAGGGTAAATGGATATGCCCACTTTGATTTTTCCCATATAATTATTTCGGGTTTAATATTAACATCTTCGGTTGATTTATATAATTAACGCATTTAATTATCATAATGGCAAGGCAAGTAAATCCATTTGAAGACAACCATATGCTTCCGATTACCCTGCACGAAGAAAAAATAAAAGAAACTATGGAAAAAGCGAAGGCGGGAAAAAAGTGGGTCATCGCCGTCGTTACTGCTACAAAGCCCGATTTTTATAAGCAGTGGAGCATTCTGACGGCATGCGAAAAATTAGGTATTCCAAATTTCGTAATTCATACAGGGCAGCACTATGACGAGATAGTAGGGCATGGTTTGGACGAGTTTGGGTTAAGAGAGAGATTCGCCTGCGATTTGGCCGTAAGAGGGGAACTGCTCCAAAAAAGTTCAGAGCTTATCACAAAAATAGGATGGTTTGGGAAATACCTGAAGCAGAATTGGCCGGGTGTAACAGTGTTGCCAGTGGTGCACGGCGATACGCTGGTGGCCGCGGTTGCGCCGATCGGCTGGATGTTTTCCAGAAACGAAAAGGTAGCGCAGAATGAGGCCGGCTTAAGGGCCATGGCGCCAAACAGCATGAAAAACATTTCCGAAAAGCCTGTAAACGTAGAAAAATTCATCAATGATCAATGGTATGGTGATTGGCATATTCTGAGAAACGAACCGTTCCCAGAACAGTGGGATACGTTTGTATCTGGTGCCGGTTCGGAATTTCTGTTTGCCCCGACAGAATTAAATCAAGAACATTTACTCAGGGAAGGGTATCCTAGCGATAGGGTATTTGTCGTAGGAAATTCCATTGTTGACGCTGCAGCAGCAAAAATGAAGGAAAAAAGTGAAATCGGCGTTTTCGATGCCTATCCCAAGCTGGAAAAGAAAGACGATTGGATAAGGGTCGACATGCATAGGAGGGAGAACCTGACTCCTAGAAGATTCGAAGCAATTATAGGCGGAGTAAAGGACCTTGTCGAGAAGGGTTATAATATATGTTTCATAGAGCTCAACGCCACCAAAACGGCATTGGAACAGTATGGCATGAGGAAAATCCTTTTAGATCTGAATAAAAAAGACAACTTTCTTTTTACCGGTGTCTGGCCGAAATACGCCCATGTCATTGAATTCTTGAATTCGGGAAAATGCTTCGCGGAACTTACGGATTCCGGTTCGATGCAGGAAGAACTGAATGAACTGGGAAAAGTTGCTTGCCTGACTTGCAGATTCAGCACAGACAGGCCAGAGACTGTTTTCAAGGCGCATACAAATATTTTGATTCCCCCTACCAGCAAAGAATGGATTGCCAAGATGGTGGAGCATGTGCACAATTCGGATGAAATCAGGAAAACCCTGGCGAAACCAAACAAGCTTTACGGGAAGAATGTCGGGAATAAAATAGCCAAAATATTTTTAGAGTCTATGGCAAACGGTTCCAGGCCATTCCGCTGGGCGCATGAAGTCCTTAACTTGTGGAAAGAGAAAGACCTTGATTTTTCCTATCTCTAGTTCGTATTATGGAAGTTTCAATTGATATCCATCTGTTCAATAATCTTTCTTATAACATCAATGTTTCTCTCAACTTTTATCGGGGACTCGATGTCAACCCAGTCATTGTCGCCTATGTCAAAGGCAAAAAGTTTTTCATTTGGCGGCATCTTCTGAAGAATGTCAAAAGACAGGTTTACGCTCGGTTTTTGTTTTATTTCCTTTTCGATGTAATCCAGAATTCTTTTGTTGAGGATATATATCGCCAGACATTCAGGCTCGTTCAGTTCCACAGTCGGCTTTTCTTTGAATTCGTGTATGGCGCCGTTGCCATCTAACTTGACGAATCCAGACTCTTCTTTCCTTCTTTTGGTTACCGCTATGCATCCTATGCTCCGGTTGTTCCTGTAAAACTTGACAAGAGAGCCGATATCTAATGCGCAAAGGTTGTCGCTGAACCAAACAAGGAACTCGTCGTCGTTTTTAATAAGATCCTTGGCCCTCAGCAAGGCACCGCCAGTGCCTTCAAACTTGTCGTCGATATAAGTAATCTTTTTTTTCAATAATGATTCTTTACCTTCGAAATAATTCTTTATTTGGTTCCCATGCCCGTCATTATCCAGATTGCAGATTATGATTATCTCGTCTATTTCCGGGGATTTGGAGAGGTATCTCACTATATAGTCGATTGTCGGCCTGTCATTGATTGGTATCATCGGTTTTGGCCAGTAGTCTGTAAACGGCTTCCCCCTGGTGCCATGCCCGCCTGCAAGAATTACGGCTTTCATGCTATCATCTAATCCTATATTCTTTGGATAAACCTTTTAAGTTTATGATGTTCAAACACACACTCGATTTAAAAAGCTTATTGTCATACTAATCAATATGCTATCAGACAGTAGTATAAAGGACTACATAGGAAGGGGATTGTTAAAAGTAGGGCCATCGCCCCAAATAGGGCCAGCATCAATAGACCTTCATATTGGTAACCAGCTGTTTAGAAGCAACGCACAAGCACACTTTTTACATAACCAAGAAGTCGACAAATTAAACAGATGCGAGACATTTCTTGAAATGCTAGAGAAGATGGAAGAGCCTGGCGCGCTGCCTTTCGATCAGTATGTTGCTCGTTTTGGCGATAAAGTACCTGAAACTGATGGTCGTTGGGTTCTTGAACCAAATAAACAATACTATGCGCAAACGGCTGAGAACATAACAATCCAAAGGGGCGTTCACACCCAGATTGCAACAAGAAGCAGTTCTGCAAGAAATGGTCTTAGGGTACAGTATTCGGAAGAAAAATTGGATAAGGCTGACGCATTCGAAGGAAAGCCTTTCTTGGTGATAAACACTTACGGCACTCATATCGAACTGCCCAAAAACTACCCCATGTGCCAGATGGTTGTAGAACCTTCAAGAAAGCTTTTCACAGAAGAAATCAAGGAGGGCATTAGAAATGGTGATATTGATGTTTCTGGTGGCAGTCCGGTAATATATTCCGATTCGCTGATTCTCACATTCCACCCAAAACTATTGAGATATAATGGGAAGACCATAAATCCCGCTAAGGACAGCAGTGGATGTTTTGACGAAGTTGATATTACGCACGGTTACGTCCTTGAGTCCGGACGATTTTACCTGGCCTCAACACAGGAAACAGTTGGTATCGGCAAAAGGCATGCAGGTGTGCTGCACGAGCTTGGTATCATGCCGCTAGATTCGTATAGGACACATCTGAATGCGCCTTATCATTGGCCGGGTTCCAAACATTCGATAACATTAGAGATCGTTTCTAGTATACCGAGGCATGTTAAAGCTGGTGATTTTGCTTGCAGATTGCTTTTTGAAGAGTTGCATCCCGAATGCGAATCTGTTTACAATTCTAGATATAACGGTCAGGTCGGGCCAACAGTAAGCAGAGGAAACTTACCTAAGGTTAGATGACCCCGGAGGGACTCGAACCCTCTTTGAGGGACCTTTCCTAACTCAAGGTCCGAAGCCTTGCCGGATATCCGATTTCCACACGGGGCCATATACTTATAAACACCAACAAGATTATTTAATGTTATGGTCTTGGATTTTCTTTTGATATACGGTCCGAGTATTACATTCGTTCTCGGCATAACGAATTTGTTGTCCATGTTTCTTGTATTTTTTACATGCAGATGCATGATGGGAAAAAAATTGGCTGAATTTCTATGGCAGAATGATTGGTATAAGAGATTCTATACAACGCATTGCTATTGGTGGTGGGTTTTCTTCATTTCCGTAGCAGTGCACGCAGCCATAGCTATTATTGCATTCGGCATACCAAGACTTTAAATACTCTTCCAGACAAACTTTATAGGTGAATTAATGGAGCTTAAAAAAATCGAGGGCACTGACAAGAAACTGCTTGTTGAACTAGACGGCGAGACTATAGCCTTTGCAAATATGGTAAAAGACAAGCTGTGGGAAGACTCCAGCGTAAAGGAGTCGGCTTCAATCATGGAACATCCTTATTTGGCCAAACCGAAAATTCTAGTTGAGACTTCAAGAGGCTCGCCCGAAACCGCGTTGGAGAAAGCAACTGGAAAACTGATAGACGAAGCCAAAGAGTTCAAAGACAAATTCAAAGACGCGTTGAAAAAGTAAATTCACGGGAATATAACTACATCAATTTCTTTCAATCCGATGCAATTTGTAAGGCTTGTCCTGCCGTGGCCGTCAATCACGAAACCTCTTTTCTCGCCGTTGTAGTCAAGGGCGAATATCCAGACAGGCGGCATTGACAGTCCTTTCCTGATATAATCTTTAAGTTCATCGTCGATGCGTTCATAGATGCTCGGCACAAAACCACGGTAATAATCGGTTTCTCCGGGATAGCATGTCCCTACAATAAAATCCGTTTTTATCCTTTGTTTATCAGGAACTTTCCTGAATCCGTCCTTCACACCCTTGACAACGGCTTCTGCATGGTCGGCAAGCGGCATATACGCTATAGGAACAGGTCCTTCTGCTGCAGCCTCTTCTAGTTTCAACGCAACGATTCTTTTCAACAGAGAATTTGATATTGAGTAACTGAATTCGGCATCGTCAATTTTGCGCAAATCGCTGACAAGCTTCTGAAAGATTTCCTGGTATTCCCTTATGCGGTATTCTGCCATTAGGGTAGAATGTCCGACAACATTTATAAAACCAGTTCAGCAGATATTCTTTCCTTGCGACTTTAGCAAATCATCTTTGATATAGACAGGCGCGCCGTATCTTACAGCCACAGCAATGCCGTCACTTGGCTTTGAATCCAAACTGACTATCTTCCCGTCTTGCTTTAGAACAAGCCTGCCTATGAATGTGTTGTTTTGCATGTCAACGATTTTGACCATCACCACTTTAATGTCAAATCCGTCCAAGGCATCTTTTATCAGATCATGCGAATCCGGTCTGAATCCCACCTTGCCTTCTTGGCCGTTCGCTATGGATTCGACTTGCGATAGTTCCGTGTTTGCATTAATTTGGTAACAATTGCCCTGAATGGTGACTGTGCCTGTGTTTCCGTCAGAAGAGACCTGAACATCGACTTTTGTGTACCCCTGCGTCGACAGTTCGCTTATGGGCAGGAGTTTTGTCACCACTTCCGTGCTTGTCAAATAAGGTCTCGCCAACGCTATTATAGCAACTATTATTGCAATCACACTAACGATCTTGTAAATCTTCAAGGAATCGAGTTTCTTTCTGGCCATACTTATCTTTTTGCAATCGGCGGCTAATAAACTTTCTCAAAAGGGCGCTTTAAAATATTTATTTGGCGTAAAACACAAGTTAAATTTGATAAGATGAAAGGAATCTCGCCTATAGTGGCATCTGTTCTCCTGATAGCGATTACAATGACAATTGCGGGTGTGCTGGCTTATTGGAGTTCGACATTCGTCTCTAATACGTTGCCGGGCGAAAACACAACGACAGCACAGTGCAGGCTGGCGCAGTTCGAATTCTTGTTGTGCAATTACAACACAATACACAAACGGCACCATATCAAATCCAATCCCGTTAAACGACAGCCTTGCGGCAAATACCGTGAAAAGCTATACGCTAACAGCTATATCTTCTGATTTCTCCAATTTGTTAATAAAGTCAAACTGTCCGGAATTGAGCAGGTCAAACTCGTGCACAAGGTAAAATTATGAAAGGAATATCCCCGCTAGTTGCAACTGTTTTGCTGATTGCGTTTACCGTAGGTGTAGGAGGACTGATTAGCATCTGGGTCACTGGTTTCACACAAACTTCCACAAGTACGGTAAGTAAGAGCGGGCAGACCCAAATAATATGCAGCAACGGCGCCATCTCGTTGACCAGCTTGAAATATTGCAACAACAATATATCCGGCATAATCAAGAATGACGGCAGGATAACATTAGGAAATATGACACTGCAGACAATTTTCAACAACGGGACTACCATTTCGCATGCCTTGAATGACACGGATGTAGGCGGCACTTCATCGGGAAATTTCCTGGCATTAAAACCAGGCCAAGTATTCGGATTCAATGTCAGCATAGGCGCTTCCAGTGCCTCAAATTATAACACGATATTCATCTATACCAATTGCAGCAGTGTGACTGATACGGCAGTATCGGCTGATGTGACATCCTGTTAAATGAAATCGTTGCGCTTGTATTATATCGGTCCGTTCGTTACCTCCACTATCATCTGGTTTTAAAGTTAACTATCAATCTCTTTTTATGATAACCAACATGACAGATACTGTAAAAGGTAGAGGGTTTAGAACATTTGAAGAATTGCGTGCTGATGGAATAATAGAAACTGGCGATATAATTATATCCCCTTATTATAATAAATTCCTAGGAAAACGTAGTAGAATTAGGAATATGCACCATTGGGCTGTAACAGATTCTTCCTATTATTTAGCAATTTGTGGAAATCCGTATAATCTTACTAAGCATAGTGATGGCGCTAGTGGATATAGACTAGCATTAGAACGTAAACCTTGGCAATTAATAAAAAAAGCGCAAGTTTCCGAATTTCAAAAAATTGATTATAGCGAACGATGCAAAATACGATTTTAATTTTCCCCTTCTCTCGCGGGTCGAACTTCTTAATTTTGGCACAACGACTCTCTCGCTGTGTTCGGATCTTCACTTTCTTCAGGCCACTTAACAGCGACTTTAGGATTTCTTTCACTCAGATTCCCCCTCGAACTTTCAGAACCGCATACTTTAACCGACAATTAGGAACACGAGTATTCCTGCAACTATCATGATCACACTGTGCTTGATTCCCGCGACTATAGCACCTTCGGACATCTTGCCTACGGTCAGCCCAGCAAACAGTCCTTGAAGCACAATCAAGTTTCTGAAAATTCCGCCATATTCTTCTGTCAGATTAACGGGTGCGGCAGAACCGCCGGATGATATCTGAGTCAGACTCTGGCTCGATACCTGGCCAAGGCTGGGTACAAGGAATTTTTCCAACCCCACAATAACACCTAGGAATACAAAGAATATGATATATCCGGTTACAACTTGGGAATTCAGGTAAAGTCTTCTTTCATCCCTCAATCTTTCAACTTCTACAGCAGTACCGCTAAGCGCTTCAAATGTTTCTACAAGTTTTCCACCAAACTTGTTGCTTTCTATCGCAGTCGATACTATTCTTGATATCAGTTTCGAATGCGTTTCCTGCGAGAACCTTAGCAAGGCAGTTTCCACAGTTATTCCCCAATCCATTTGCGCGGCCATTCTCTTGACCAATGGTGTCAGGGCGCCGTACTGGTTCACTGAGATTGCCTTAAACGACTGGGGGAGCGTCATACCGCCCCTTATTGATTCGACTAAATCCTGAAGGAATACAGGAAAGTTTTCTTCAATTTCCTTCACCTTTTTGTTCTCAAGATATTTGATGACAATCAGCGGCGAGCCGATAACTATACCGCCGATAACGTAAAATGTAACGGAATATGCGCTTACATGCGAGAGATAGAAATAATTAAGTGCGGCAAATGCAACGTATACGCCAAAAGCGCCCAGCACCATGTACAGAAACCTAGCCATTACATTTCAACCTCCACACTTTTCAAGAATACCAAGAATGCGATGTTCAGGAACGGCACTAGGATGTAGATGCTCAATTTGGTCAATGTTAAAATATCGAACCCTCCAATAGTAGGCTGGATCATATTCATAACTGCGAACAGCGCAATAAGGAACAACGGTGCCGCAATCAGAATACCGGTATAGAATTCGGCATACGCAGAAAGCTGTTGCATGAATTTTTCTCTTTTCAATTTCCAATCAAACAGGGCCTGCTGCCCGGCATTTTTGATATACGTCTTGACGTCACCGCCGCTTTCGGTGGCGTTGATGATGCCCAGAAGTATCTGTCTCAACTGATTGCTGGGTGTTCTTTCAGCCAGTTCCCTGACAGCCGTCAGCGGATCAATGCCAAACGTGTCAACATTCCTGACCAGCAATTTCATCTCGCGCGATATCTCCCCATATTCTTCAAAATTTCCCATCAGTTTGAATATCGTATAAGGAGGAACGCCAGATTCCGCAATCGCACCCATATGCGTCAGTGCGAACGGCATGTTTATGTCTATGTTTTTCTTGCGATTCAACACCTTTTGATAGGGATACAATACCAATATCACGGCAGCCAATAAAGCAAGTTGGAAGGGCAGGTATAGCAGCAGGAAAATCTTGTATAAGAGCTGCATTTTTATGAAAAGCGATCCCACAGAAAACAGGAGCAATGAGAACAAATAAACCACAATGCTGTCTAGAAAGGTCACGCTGAGATAAGTCCTAAACGGTATTTTGACATCCGCCTTATACAGGCTCTCTCTAAGAAATTTGAAGTTGTCCCCGATTCTGTCTACAAAGTCGCCAAATAAAACCGTGGCTATCGCATTATAGCTTATCATTTTACCTGTAATAATATTGAATTTTATATAGCTAAAGATTTTCTAATGGGATTCCCTAATCACGGGCATGCCAAGCAATTCTAAAATTGACGTTCTCTTTCTCCTGATTCTTGGCACTTCAACCTTTATCTCTTCCCTCGGAGCTTCGATTGGTGCGGGTTCAGCTGGCGCTGCGGATATGGCTGGCGCAACGGGCTGTTCAATTTCTGCAATCGGCGTCTCGGCTTGTACGGTCGGCACTTCGACCTTTACTTCTTTCTTCACCTCATCTGGTTTAAACTCCACATTCCCAATCGTCTCAAAAAGTTTCCCGGGCTCTTTGTAAAACATATTAACGTATCGCACAACTTCCAGATAGTCCTTTATGTCCTTTGATTTCAGCCAGTCCAATACAAGCTTTCTCCTTTCAAGATCCTTTTTCGCGCTTTCCGCATCGCCGCCCCGCGCTTCAACAAGTCGCGGAATAATCTGGCTGTCATTAACCTTTTCAAATGTATCAGTTGCAGGGTTCCATAGAAATACAAGATTTGTTTTCACTTCCTCTGTTCTGGGGTCGACTGAAATAATCTCAACGACTTCCTTCACCCTCCTTTCGGATTTCATGCTAGTGTGCGTCATTATTGCGATGACGTTCAGGCTCTCAATCAGTGTCGGGGACAATTCGATTGGCGGGGACGTTAATCTTTTGATGACGGCGTCCACGGAATTGGCGTGGAATGTGCTGAATGATGTGTGACCTGATGACATCCCCTGGAACATGACATATGCTTCCTTGCCTCTCGTCTCGCCTACAATGACATAGTCCGGGTTCTGCCTGAAGCTTTCCCTCAACAAGTCGAACATCGTAACTTCGCCATATTTCTGGCCAGACGAATCAGGTATTCCGAATCCGATTCTCGCCAGTCCGGATACCCAATGCTCATGCGGGATCCTGATCTCTCTGGTATCCTCGATTGTAACAACCTTTCTTTCCGGTGGAATGAACATGCACACGGAATTAAGGAACGTGGTTTTTCCTGTTGCGGTCGCACCGACAAAAAGCATGTTGGCGCCGTATTCAACAAGATGCCAGAAGTACGCAAGAATTTCAGAATTTGTCGTGTGGGACAATATTTGTTCGATAGGCGAAAGCGGCCTGTCACCGAATTTTCTGATAGTGAATGTGGGTCCGCGTGTTGCAACATCGCCGGCTATAGTAGCAGATACTCTTGACCCGTCGGGCAAGGTGCTATCGAGGATTGGTTCGGCGTAACTTACATATCTTCCGCCTCTTTCTGCAAGCTTGATTATAAACTCTCTCAGATTCTCGACATTCTCGAAGCTGGCGGTTGTCTTGATGGAACTGTATTTCCTGTGCACGACAAAAACAGGCGTGTTTACACCATCGCAACTGATGTCTTCTATATTCGGATCGAGCATAAGGCCGTCGATTTCATTATAGCCGAGAAAATTCCTGTAGACAAAGTACATTATTTTTACATACTGGTCGTGCGTCAATTGTATG
This sequence comes from Candidatus Aenigmatarchaeota archaeon, assembly GCA_016187415.1. Taxonomy (GTDB): domain Archaea; phylum Aenigmatarchaeota; class Aenigmatarchaeia; order CG10238-14; family SCSR01; genus JACOWB01. The sequence continues at coordinate 145,272 of JACPJT010000004.1, read as the reverse complement.
CCGAAATCTTTCAGGACCTTGTCAACCTGCCTTTGCAGATATTCTATCGCCTTGGACCTTTCTCTTAATGCGGTGAGTCCCACCTCAACAAGCTGGATCACGGCTTCGGAAACTTTGGCCAATAATTTTTTTTCTTCGTCATTCAAGACAGGCTCGATGACATTGTATATCAGCGTCTTTTCCTCGTCATTCCATTGTATATGGGCGTATGAAAATGGCTCAAGCAGGGGATATGTCACATCCAATTTGGTGATGTCCCCAGCATCAGGAAGTTCGACTATTCTATTCGTGTTTTCTATCATAAACCCGGGCAGCGGTTCCTCATGCCCGCCGCCTTCCTTCAATAATTTCCTGTAAAATATACCCCTTAGTTGTTTTAGCTTTTCTAAAACCATTATCTCATGCCTTTTTTCCTCACGCTCTTACCAGGCTGTGAAATGTGCCTGAATCTAGCGCAACTGGGGCAATATCTCAGAATCTTCTGCATCATGTGAATCATTCTTCTGTCCACCTGCTGCATAATTACAGGATCATTGATTCTCATACCGCGCCTTACAGGGAACGTCTTGTATCTCGGAACCTGCCTGCCGCAGCCGTCGCACACGACACTGGTTTCCCTGCCTCTTGACATTCCATGATGGTATGATCTCTTGTATGGCGCTTCACTAATTGGCATAATATCTAAATTGTTAACATAGGATAATAAAGGTTTGATTTATTATCGGCAAAGATAAGACCTTTGAAATTAAAAATAGATTATGTCGGATGCTTCGGAAGTCCTGTCTTGGTTCGGTCATGCGAGCGTTTCCGTGGAAAATAAGGAAGGGAAAAAATTCTATTTTATCGACCCGTTTGATATAAAACGTCCTCCGGACAAAAAATCCGATGCGATTTTTATCACTCATTCTCATTATGACCATTGGAGCCCCAATGACATACGAAAACTGCTAAGACCCGATACGGTTGTTGTCGCAACAAACGGATGCCAAAATCTTAATCTGCCAAGCAACGCTTTCATGATACTTGGTCCTGACAGGATTGTTACAGTTGCAGGCATAAGAGCGAAAACAGTTCCCGCATATAATGTCAAACCCGACAGGCTCAACTACCATCCAAAAGAAAACAAATGGGTGGGGTATATTTTGGAAATTGGCGAATACAGGATTTACCATGCGGGAGACACCGACTTTATTCCGGAGATGAAAAACCTGACCGATATAGATGTCGCACTTCTTCCTATCGGCGGGACTTACACAATGGACGTGAAAGAGGCTATACAGGCCGCGAATGCGATAAATGCGAAGGTTACAATTCCTATCCATTACAGAAGATTGTTGGGCGATAAAGCAAAGGCTGCTGAAGATGAATTCAAAGCTGGTGTGAAAGGAAAAGTTGAAATATTGAGAGAATTGTCTTAATTTAAATGATTATCCTACAATAATAAGATAATTGTTTTGGGTGAAAATAGAAAATGCCATTCGGTAATCAAGTGTTCAAAAAACCAGAATTGAAGAAAGTATCAGATGTGATTTGGGAAATACCCCAAAGTTTCAAGCAAGGAATGAAAGTTCCTTCTAGGATATACGCCACAAAGAAGATTGTAGACGAGATGGACCTTCAAGTGTATGACCAGATAACAAATGTCGCCAATTTGCCTGGAATACAAAAATACGCTTTCTGTATGGCCGATGGGCACTCCGGGTACGGATTTCCAATAGGAGGCGTAGCCGCATTCGACCCAGAAGAAAATGGCGTGATTTCACCAGGTGGAATAGGATTCGACATTAATTGTGGCATGCGTCTGGTTTTGACTAATCTCACTCAAAAGGATGTCCAACCTCATCTGAAACCACTGGTCGATAAATTATTCGAGAGAGTCCCGGCTGGCGTCGGTTCGACAGGTTTTGTCAAGCTGACTAAGAATGAATTTAAAAAAGTGGTTGTTGATGGTGCAGAGTGGTGTGTGGATAATGGATATGCATGGAAGGAAGATTTGGAAAGGACGGAATTGAACGGAAAAGCAGATTGGTCTGACGTTTCAAAAGTTTCATCAAAGGCTGTTGAAAGAGGATTCAGTCAGATAGGTACTTTGGGTTCAGGAAATCATTATCTTGAGATACAGGTTGTAAAAGAAGAAAATATTTTTGACAAAAATCTTGCGAAGAAATGGGGATTGTTTCCTAATCAGGTTGTCATCATGTTTCATTGTCTACCTGGAGATGCAAAGGTTTTGACAGAACATGGAGCTTGGATTAGAATAAAAGATATGGAAAATAGTAACTTAAAGGTGAAATGTTTTGATGAAAAAACCCATGAAGTCTTAGATACTGAAATAGAAAATTTCTATAAGATCGAGAACAGGGAAAAATTATTCAAAATAAAGACCAAATCTGGAAAGGAAATTATAGCTACAGAAGATCATCCTTTCTTGACGAAAGATGGGTTAAAATTAGTTAGAGAGTTTAAATCTTCTGTTAGAGTAGCTGTAAACCCATATGAGGGAGTTGAATATGAAGATCCTTCAGATGAGACAATAGTCACCGAGGAGGATATTAGGAAAATAGAAGATAATGACAGAATAGTAAATAGACTGAAGAAACAAGGATTGCTTCCATTAAAAATGGATAACCAAAAACTTCCTATTTTAACAAAATTATTGGGCTTTCTGACAGGTGATGGTTGGCTAGGTAGAGCTAAAGGCAGATGGTCTATGAAATTCATAGGAAAACTGGAAAACCTCGAAAGGATAAGGGAAGATATAAAAAAATTGGGATATAGTGCAACAAAGGTATATACACAAAGATGTAAAAGTAATGTAACATATACTGACGGGAAAAAAAGAACCATAGACGGAGAAACAAATACTACTGTAATCGGTTCATTAAGTCTGCCCATTCTTATGTATGCTTTGGGCGCCCCTCTCGGAAATAAAAGCAGAAAAGAATTTGAGGTTCCTAGATGGATTCTTCAATCACCTCTATGGATAAAAAGACTGTATCTAGCAGGGTATTTTGGGGCAGAGTTAACCAAACCTAGTATAAGATTAATTGAGAAATATAGATTTGGAATGGCAAGACTCTCGATAAATAAACTAGCTGATAAAAAAGAAAACGGTTTGAAATTCTTAAGGCAAATCGAGAGCTTACTAAACGAATTTGGAGTAAAAGTAGCAAAAACATTTGAAATTAAAGGTGTCAAAACAAAAGACGGAAAAGAGACAATAAAATTGAGAATTGACATATCTTCAAAGGAAGATAATCTAAAGAAACTTTGGTCTAAGATAGGATTTGAATATTGTGAAGATAGAACTAACCTATCTGCATATGCATTACAGTACCTTAACTGCAAAAATAAATTATTAGAAGAAGAATCAAAGTTAACTAATAAAACAAAGAATCAGCTTGCAATAACACCTTTTAAATTTAGATCAATAAAATACCCTACATTCAACGAATTTAGAGAAGAGTTCAAATTCAATCCACCGACACCCATAATATGGGATGAAGTAGAAAGCATTGAAGAAATTGAAAATAATGGAAAATTCGTCTACGATATACGGGTAAAGAATAAAAATCATAATTTCGTTGCAGATAATTTTGTAACAGGAAACTGTGGTTCTCGAGGATTTGGCCACCAAATTGGCACAGACTATCTGCAGTTATTCTTGTCAGTGATGGAGAGAAAGTACGGAATAAAAATATTGGATCCTGAACTTGCATGTGCACCCTTCAACTCTCCAGAAGGGCAGGATTACTTCAAGGCGATGGCAGCTGGAGTAAATATGAGTTTTGTTAATCGCCAAGTGATTCTTCATAGAATCAGAGAAGTGTTCTCAGATGTTTTCAAACAGGACGCAGAAAAATTGGGATTGAAAATGGTCTTTGATGTATCGCATAATCGCGCTTCACTCGAAGAGCATGAAGTCGATGGAAAGAAAAAGAAATTAATAGTCCATAGAAAGGGTGCAACGGGATCGTATCCTGCTGGAAGAGAAGAAATACCGAAACTATATCGCAATGACGGTTCGCCTGTGATTATCGGTGGCAGCATGGAGACAGGCTCTTATCTTCTGGTTGGCGGGGAAAAAGCGCCCGAAACATTCTGCTCAACCGCGCATGGAAGCGGAAGGACAATGAGCAGAACCAGAGCCACTAGGCTGTTTAGGGGAGAGGATTTGCAGAGGGACATGATGAAACGCGGGATATACGTGAAATCTGTATCCTGGTCTGGTTTGGCCGAAGAAGCCGGTCCGGCATACAAAAATGTGGACGATGTAATTGATGCCACACACCTCTCAGGCATTTCCAAGAAGGTAGTCAAGTTCGCCCCAATCGGAAATGTGAAGGGTTGAGAAACAATTAATAGTTTTCTATAGATTCTTTTAACATGCAGCAAGCTGTCCAGCGGACAAGAGAACACATATGCGATTATCTTACGCCCAAAGAGAAATTAGAAAGATATAGCGATTGGAGATTTCCCAGACAGTTTGAATTGCAAACCCCGTATCATCTAATCGACCACGTGCGCGGTTTGACCGGGAAGCAGTCGTTTCTTTTACCCAGCGATTATGAAATTATGCCCGGCGGGGATTTCCACAGTTTCGCAAGATACGGTCCCGCGATTATGCTCTGGAAAAAAGAAAAAGATTTCATAAAAGAAGTCAAACATATTCTAAATGTGTTCAGGCCGCAATATACCGCCCGAGGGTTTGGATGGGTAACAGCTGACAGACTTATGATATACCCTCTTTTATCGGCAGTCGACGGTCTTGTGTTATACGAAGTTTTTAGCGGTAGCATGCCCGTTTCAGGCAATCCAAAAGAAAGAATAAAAGTCAGCCTCAACTACAACAACGCCATAATGTGCGAAGTGCCATCCAGATCATTGTCAAATTTGCGGTCTCATATGGTGAGGATAGAGCAACCGCCAACCCAGAAAAGCAACAACGATTGGCAGGACACATTCCTAAGGCATATGTGCCACCATACGACTTATCAGGAACTTGGATCAGGACAGGTCAAATTAGACGAGCATGTGATAGCGGGATGTTATGCGGCTGGCGTTGAGTCGGCGAAGCGAGGCGACCCGTTCAAAACAAATTTTGTGTTGCCGATAACAAGGGAATTTGCGGACATAGTTGCCAGGCTGATAAACAGGGTTCTCAAATACGATCGCAGCCTCAAAAGCCGCAGCAAAACCGGAAAAGGAGGGATAAGAAACCTTCGCGAAGAAGAGTTGGAATATCTCTTGCAGTCGTATGTCAAAAATCGGCAGCATGTGCTCCAAGGAAGGGTCGCGGACAGTTTGTTGTACGACGACTTGGAAACCCTCAGGCGGGAGCAAGCAAAAGACAACTACATAATGGGGATTTTGCGGCCGGCTTAAATTCTTTTATTTGGCACACGTATTAAGATTATGCCTTACAAATTTTTTGATGACATTGCGATAGCGGATGTGGCATTCGAATCCACCGGTAGGACTATGGAAGAGATGTTCGAGTCTGCCGGACTGGCTGTGACGAATACGATGGTCAAAAACCTCGATTCCGTCAAGCAGAATGTTGTGCGGGTGATAGAAGTAAGGGGAGATGATGTTGGGATGCTTCTGTTTAATTTCTTGCAGGAAATAGTGTTCCATAAGGACGCGAATTTACTTTTATTCAGTAAGTTCAATGTGAGCATAACAGATGGCAGGAAATGGAAACTAAAGGCGAGGGCTTACGGCGAGAAATTGGATATGAAAAAACACGAATTGCTGGCGGACGTGAAGGCTGTGAGTTTGCATAATTTTAAAGTGGAAAAAACCAAAGACGGCTGGAAAGCCGATGTTATTTTGGACGTTTAGATCACGTGATATAACCGGCGTGCGCATGATAAGAATGTATCATATCTATTCCAGATTTCCATTTCATATTATACATAAGATCGGTAATTTCATGGTAAAGGCCATATCGTGTACCCCATGGAAACGCCGAGCCAAGTCGAAATTGTCGAAGCCGCATATGTGGCTCTTTTGGATGAGGCGATGGTTTAGTCGAATCCCACTCAACAAGTAAGTTCCATCTGGTAACATGGTCTTTGCCTATATCGTATATTCTAAATCCTTTTTCCCTGTCTTCCCAAGTCGAATGAGATGCAACCTTTTCTGGGTGCTCTGCGATCAATGTTCTTACTCTTTGCGGCGCATCATCGTTTAAGTATGCCAAAACCTTGGTGTTCTTTCGTGATAAGAATCCGTTTAATGTTTCGCAATATCGGTCGTCCATAATGGGCGCATCCCATCCAAATACTGCCAGTCCTGTAGCGTCATTTAAGGCAGCAATTTCTAAGCCGTGAAGTTGTTCCTGCGTATAAAATTGTATGTTTCTCGGCAATTTCCGAATGTAATCTCCTGAATGTGAACGTAACCCAAGCCTTTCCAGAAGTTTTAGAGTCATGGTGTCTATATACCATTAAATTATAAAAGTATTTAAGTAAGTCTATCAAAAACAGATTTCATCTTCAAACTATCGATTTCCAACAATGGGCTTTCAGAAATGATTGTTATATCCAGTTTTCTTTTTAAAATCTCTTTTGCCAGCGGTTCAAATGGCGGATAATTTCCGATTGGTGTATGAACATCTACAAATTCGCCCCGTTTATTCTTACCCATGCCGGCAAACTGCGAGTTTATGTGGTCTAGTTTCAAGGGTTCCATCTTGTCGAAAATCTCAGAATAATTTATCTTTCCATTGTTTCTGACAAACAGGTGACCAAAGTCCAAGTACGGAACCAACTGTTTGCGGTTGACATCCTTGCACAGTTCTATAGTCTCGTCCAATCCGCCGAACATGCTTTTTCTGCCCATAGTTTCAACACCCAGTTTGACATTTTTCACGCCCCTTTCATTTAGTTCATCCAATATCTTGATGAAAATTTCTTTTAATTCTGTAAGAGCCACTTCCTTGGTTAATCCAGAATAGTATGCAGTATGAATAGCAATCGCATCGGCACCCAATATCTCCCCTATTACAGCGCTTTTGATTATTCTTTCTTTTGATTTTTCTGCGACATCCCTGTTCTTTGACAACAAGTTGATGAAATATGGTGCATGAATGGACAACCTTATTCCAAGCTCTTTTGCCGCTTTGCCAACTTCTTCTGCGGTTTTTTCATTCAGGTATATAGAACGGACGAATTCTATTTCCATCGCGTTTAACCCAAGTTCTTTTATCTTTCTTATGCCATCGACTGTATTCCCTTCAGATGCCATGGGCAAACCAGCTGGACCGAGAAAAACCCTCATAGATTATAGATTGTCGATAGGGCTTTTTATCTTAATCATACTCGGAGATGCTGTATGCAAATAAACGAAAGTTGTTTCCGGACTTTTGTGCCCTAAAAGCGACTGGACTTCCGAGACAGAATACCCATTCTCTATCAAATGAGTGGCGAAACTGTGTCTAAGAGTATGCGGAGAAATTTTACCTTTTATCCCAGCCGATTTAGCAGCTTTTTTAATAATCTGTTGGAGACTTCTTATGTTATATCTTCCTCCTCTCCCGCTAGTAAACAAACACTCTGTCTTTGATTTCATGAATTTATGGAGTTCATCTTTCAAGGAATCTGCGACAATAAATAGCCTGTCCTTGTTTCCCTTACCGCCACGTACCCAACCGTAATTTTTATCCAAGTTGATGTCCCCAATTCGCAGATTTATCAGTTCGCTAACTCTCAGCCCAGCAGAATACATCAATTGCACCATCAATCTATGCTTTGGATTTGTAATCACATTGAACAGTTTCTTGACCTCTTCCTTGCTAAGGACAACAGGCAGTTTCTCGGGAACCTTGCTATATTTGATATCTATCCAAATCCTTTTATCAAGAACATCCTCGAAAAGGAACCTAATCGCCATATGATCTACATTCATTGTGTTTCCTGCCATTCCTTTTTCAGAAAGAGACTCAAGGTACAGACGCACATCCTTTTTGCTTATCCTGTTTATGTCCTTTTTAGCAAATTTTAGAAATCGGTTTATGCAATAAATGTACGTTTTTATAGTCCTTTCACTATACCTCCTTCTCCTGCACTCTCTACGCACAGCTTCCTCAATATCTACTGGGATATAAACCATAATCTATAAATGCAATTAGCAGGTTATATTTTATTAGCCAGAACTAAGAGGTAAATGAGAGAAATTTCCCGAATCATTATCCAAATCCTGCGTCTATTAGTTTCAAATCCCGCAAATGCATCCATATTCGTTAAAAGCCTGTTATATTCAATTTCTTCGCATTCGCTCAGAAACTTTGCTCGGACATTACCTGTCAACTCGCAACCCTTAACAGGGGAATATAACAACCGTTATGTGCAATTTGCCCCCTCGACTATGAATCAAAAACGAACGGAAGCCTCCGCCGAGTCCCTTCGGGACAGATAGTCTCGCCTTGACTCGGAAGTGTTACGACTCAAGAATGAAAAGATTTATAAAGTTTAGAACAATACCTTTTTATAACAAAACAAACTTGGGAAAGATAAACATGAAAACCTCAAGATTTAATGTATTAATACGAGAAGAAGATGAATCGTTTTTAGTTTACAATACGCTTCGTGGTTCTATAAGTAGAGTCAATCCAGAACTAGCTCAATTGCTAAAAAGCAAAGATTTGGCCCCTCTTGATAATCCTGAATTAGTTGACTTGGTTGAACATTTAAAAGAACAAGGAATTTTGATTCCTCCGAGATTAGATGAATTAGAAGAATATGCTCAAATGCATCGAAGATGGAAAGAAGGAAGAGAAAATGTTGAATTTAATGCTCTATTAACATACGATTGTAATTTTGAATGTCCTTATTGTTATCAAGGCAGAGGAGAAAAAGGACAACAAATTCATGGTTTCAAATATATGGGTCCTGAACTGTTGGGCGCTACTAAAAAGTTCATTAAGAAAACAACTGCTGAAAGAGGAGCTAAGAAATTAGAACTTGTTCTTTATGGCGGAGAACCTTTCTTGCCAAGAGCAAGAGAGATGGGAAGAGAATTAACAGAAGAAGTTTCAGAATGGGCAAGAAAAAATAATATTGCTTTTGGGTTACATGTCTTAAGTAATGGTAGTTTAATAGATGAAGATATTGTTAAATGGCTTTCTGGTTATGGAACTAGGTTACAAATTCCTGTTGATGGAGACCCAGAAATGCACAACAGATACAGATTTTATAAAGAAGATAGGAGAGGTTCTTTTGAAGATATAGCGAGAGTCCTGAGCATGACCAGAGGAACAGATGTTGAAACGCACATTAGAATAAGTCTTACAGATGAAACATATCCAACAATGGAAAGATTGTTAGATGAACTTAAATCTAGAGATTTGACGCACGTTTATCCAGATTTTTGTTATATAACTGCTTTTACTGATGCGTGTGCGGATTTCGAAAGCCATACACTATCAGATTTAAAACTATTTAGAGTAATGCCTGAACTTTGGAGAAAAGCTCATGAAAGAGGGTTTCCTTTAGATATTCGACCACAAGTTCAGCCACTTCCTTGTAGCAGTGTTGCTGATGGTTCTTACATAGTTGATTCTTTTGGAGAAGTTTACAAATGTTGGGAACTTGTTGGATTAAAAGAACATAAGGTTGGTAGAATTGACTTTGATGGAAATTTAGAGAAAACTTCTGTTTATGGTGATGTTTTAGAAAGAAACCCTGTCAATATTGAACAATGTAAGAGGGATTCTTATTTACCTGCTTGTGCTGGTGGTTGTGTTTGTAAAGCACAATGGCAAAGTAAAACCTATCATGCACCTGGTTGTGGGACAGAAAAATATCTATTAAAAGATAAAGTTAAGGTTTATGTGGAAACTCTTGATTTATCAGATAAACCAACAATCCAATCAGGTCCTTTTAGGTTACAAAAAATAGAAGGGAGACAACAACCAAAAATGTCCCACTGCTATGTATTAGTATGAGGTGTAGAAGAGGATGGAATTGAAAAAAATAACTGAGCGGGTTTATTACATACCAAATCCCGCAAATATAGGGGTTGTGAAAGATGGAGAAAAATCAGCCATTTTAATAGACTCAGGTCTAGACGATGATACAGGAAAAAAAGTATTAAGACTTCTAGAAGAAAATGGCTTATTTCCAAAAGCAATAATCAATACTCACTCCCATGCAGACCATTGTGGAGGTAATAGGTATATAAAAGAGAAAACAAGAGCAATGATTTATGCACCAGAAATTGAATCTGCTATAATACAATATCCTTCGCTTGAGCCATTATATTTATTCTCTGGCGCAAGCCCGTTGAAAGATTTACAAAATAAATTTTTGATGGCTCAACCTTCCAATGTCGATTATGTAATTAAAAAAGATGAAAGAAAATTAAGATTCGATGAGATTGAGTTAGGAATAGTTCCTTTGCCAGGCCATGCTCCAAATCAAGTCGGTGTGGAAGCAGACGATGTATTATTTTGTGCGGATTCGCTTTTTTCTCAAGATGTGCTTAAAAAACATAAAATTCCTTTCTATACAGCTATAGATAGAACAAGAGAAACTTTAAGATTTTTGAGAGATTCACAATACAAGTTTTATGTTCCCTCTCATGCAGAACCGAGAGAGTCTTTAACTGAATTAGTTGACGCTAATCTTGAAGCAATTGATGGGATGGAGAGATATATTCTAGAAAGTTTTCATGGAAGAAAAAAAACAGAACAATTTCTAAAAGAAATATGTGACCATTACCAATTAAATATGAAAGGAACTCAACAATATTATTTAATGAATACAGTAGTTATGGCTTACCTTAGCTCTCTACATGGAAGAGGAAAATTAAAGGTTGAAGTTTCTGATAATGCTTTATTCTGGGATAAAATATAAAATCTTCTTTTTTCTAAAAAAGAAGCAAAAAATTATGGCGAGGGCTTCCTGACGACTAACTAAAAACAAAAAACGCGGGGCAAACTTTGATTTTTTACCTTCGGCATCGTTGCACTAAAAATCAACCACTCCAAGTATTCGTGGGCAACTAACAGCGTTAAGTGAAATTGATTTTGGGCGCTAGAACGAATATTTTATATACAGCCATTAACTTATTAATCGTATGAAGAAAAAAGATTGTGTCTTTTGCAATTTTAAAGATAAGGAAGTTCTACTCTATGAGGATAGTTTATGCTACGCAGTCATAAGTAAAAATCCTATCAATAAACATCATGTTTTAGTTATTCCTAAAGAGCACTATCAAGATTTTGTAGAACTTCCTGATGAACTCGCTTCGCATATCTTTCTTGTTGCTAAAAAATTATCTAAAGCTGTTAGAAAAGCGTGCAACCCTGATGCAATAACCCATGTTTTTGATGATGTCACTTCAAAGAGTGGCTATAATTTGGTTGCACACTATAAATTCCACATCATTCCAAGATTCAAGAAAGATATGCACCTAATTGATTGGAGCCCAATGAGAACTAATGAAAGCAGCGAAGCTCGTTCTAAGTATGCAAAAGACATTAAGAAAAAACTATGATGGCGCGCCCAAAATCAACTTGCTCCACTTCGTTCCGCACCTCGTTGCACTCTCACTCCGCTATGCTCCGTTCGGGTCACTTAACAAGGATTATGCAAAATATTTATATCCGACTTGTATTACTACTTGACCTGCTCACTAACCCCTCTTCGGAATTACTGTGTTTTTAAATAGTTGGTCGATTAGTGTATAAATATGAAATTCCTTGATAGACACACAAAAAATGTCATATGGAGTGTTGTAGCTTTCTTAATTGCTTATTATATTCTCAAATTTGCAGGTGTTACAATTGATGCAGGATTTTGGATGATATTTATGGTCTTGATACTTATCTATGTTGAGATTTTAGATATACGTAAAAAGAAATAAGTCTCCCCCTTCGTTCGCAGGTCAAGTTTTCTATTTTGGCACGGGAACTCTCCCTTTGGTCGCCTCAACTCCGAACTTAAACTTCGTTAATGTTCACCGTTTCGGTCACATAACACTGATTAAGTGAAATCGTTGTGCGGATATTACTTTCGACTCGCTCGCTACCCTCCTCCAAATGTAAGAATCCCGCTAGATATAACAATGCTTGATACTTCTACTGGCTACACATATTTTGTTGAAGCACTGAATACTGATAATTTCGCAGCTCTTAAATCACAATTCTTAAAATTATCTTTTGAAAAAGTTGTTCCACGTGGAAGAAGAGATTATGATCAATTGGACTTCTTAGCGAGTGTTGGGAAAGAAATAGAAGATATCCTTGCATTTACATTCATGTTCAAACCAGATTCATTTCATGCTATTAGATATACAAAATCAGGATATCCTATAGCTTATTTCAGAAAGGCCGATTATGTCAAATAACTAACCGTCTTTAAAACCTTAAATATACTCACTGCAATATACTCTTTATGAGAGAAGAAATAAAATTCAAGGAACCAGAATTAGAGAAGCTGTATCAGAAGGTTTTGCATAGAATGAAAGTTACTGGTACTAGAATTCGTAAGGGGCTTTAGTCTGGATATCAAATTCTTTTTCAAGTTGTTTATTGTGAATCATATCTGCATCTAAAGTAACAAAAACATTTACTTCATTGTCTATAGCAATACTTAGATTCAACACGTCTGTCGCACCAATCCTATTTTCTAGTTCTTTAGCCTTTTCAGCTGTCTGAAACGTAGTCTTCTTTGGTACTGCAAAGCCTATCTTTCTATTTTTAACCAAACTATCGAAGAACTGGAAGAATATTTCTTTCTGGGTCTTATCAGCTATGTCAGTTTCTATTATTGTGAATATCTCTCCAATTACTGATATGGGTAAAATACCGCGAAAATTGTAACCTATTTTGTTGAGATAATTCTTGCACGACTCTCTAAATTTGCTTTTTTCATCGAAAGCTTCTAAGATTATGCTAGAATCTATACAGTGTAAAGGCAATTTTTGAAATCTTCTCATAATCTTTTCCAAAGTTTTGGGCTTCATATACTAACAGAATTATTTTTCTTCATATTAAAGGGGTTCTCCCCCTTCGTTCGCAGGTCAAGTTTTCTATTTTGGCACGGGAACTCTCCCTTTGGTCGCCTCAACTCCGAACTTAAACTTCGTTAATGTTCTCCGTTTCGGTCACATAACACCAGTTATCTGTAATTCCCTACGGCGCCTAAACTAACGATACTTTAATAAATGTCTTTTCAAATCATTATCATATGAAGTTCAAAATAGCTGTTGTGCAATTTGATATTAAGCAATTTTCCCCAGATGAAAACCTGAAGAAAGTTGAGGAATTCATCAAGAAAGCGGTATTTTCAAAAGCCCAGATTATTGTATTCCCTGAAGATTTTTTAACAGGTCCTATTGAGGGGAAAAGAGAATTTGCTGATTCTAAAAATAAGTATAGAAACCATTTCCAGCATCTTGCTAAAAAATATAAGATCGATATTGTGCCCGGTTCGGTAATTGAAGAAGACAAATATGGTCTCCATAACACCACCTACTATATTGACTCAACAGGAAAAATCAAATCAAGATATAGAAAAGTTAATCTATGGCATCCTGAAAGAAAGTATTTTGTTCCCGGTCATGAAGTTCCTGTTTTTAACACTAAATTTGGTAAGATTGGATTAACTATTTGTTGGGATTTGATTTTTCCTGAAATCTTCAGAAAAATGGTAAAAAGAGGAGTCAATATTGTTATTTGTCCTAGTTACTGGTGTTATGGCGATGTTGGAAATGGGATAAAATATGACGCAAATTCTGAAATTAAACTTGTTGATTCTTTGTGCGTTGGCAGGGCTTTTGAAAATGAAATCATATTTGTTTATTGCAATGCCGCAGGAAAATTGCAACTTGATAAATTCCAAGATACTTTGATTGGACATTCTCAAATTATAATCCCATTTAGAGGAGTTATTAAAAGATTAGAGCATAACAAAAAAGAAATGTTTATTCAAGAAATTGATACAGCTATTTTGAAAGTTGCTGAAAAATCATATAAAATCAGAAATGATTTGAAAAGTAGAATTTTATACTGACGGCGCCTTCGGGAACTCTGCGGTGCTCGGCTTCGCCTCCGCTCCTCGCCACGCTGCGCTCTCACTCCACTTCGTTCCGTTCGGGTCACTTAACACGGGTTATATTCAATAAGCGGGCGAGCTAAAAGATAGTCAAAATCTTCAATTTTGAAGAACGATTATTAACGGGCAGGCGTCTATTGTTTTCTATCCAAAACTTTGTAGATCCTTGCACGATTGTATCTTTGTAACATAATGGGATAAATATTAACAACAGTATTAATTGCAGCAATAATTGCGGCACCATCATAATCACCATTAGCGAGTCTATCAACCATCCCTGAAAGCATTAGACTACCAAAACCGACATGAATGCCTTCATAAATTCTTGTAAACATTTCCCAACTTTTTGCAGAGCCTTCATTCCTGATTAATTTATGATTTGGATTATATTTCCGAAGAAGTGCATTCATGTAATCTCCATTAAACATAATTTTTTTGAATTTTCTCACGCCTAATGCTTCATAAACCTTGCCACTTCTCTCAAATGATTTTGGTTTAAAATAGAAATCCGAAACATATCTTGCCATATCGCCTGCTTTTTGCCAGATAGACTCTTTTTCTGAAGATACATCTGTTTCTGAAAATAGTTGTCTCTCCAAATCTGACAATTCTCTTTCTTTAACTGTTGATGTATCTAATTCAGGTGCCATATTAATAAGAATATATTCATCCTTTATAAAACTTCCTATTATGTTACTCCTAATAAGAGACAATTACTGCATGACGCCTGCCCTAAACGACGCTCGCCCGCTTACTTTGGATTTTTCGGCTTCGCCGAACGTTGCACTAAACCTCGTTTTCTTTCAGAAAAAACGTATAACAGTGGTTGTCAGAAATTCGGGGGCTCGCACTAAATTATTTAAGGAATGTAGTTAAGCCGATAAATTTGTATGGAGGAATCTCACCTTCGAAAAAGAGGACGCTTGGAATAAGAGACAAATAAATTTTTTACGATCGAGCAAAACATAAATGCGAAGCATGTATAAAAAAATAGAATTCTCTGAAATGCAAACAGGTCATAAGACTGTTGCTTCAAAGGGTGGGAATGCTACACTAAGGAATTCTGTTTGTTTATGTTACAAATGTAATAAATTACAAGGTACTGATTCTTGGGCTACTTTTATTAAGAAAATGGGAAAGTCTGAAACGCGATCTGTTACAAGCGGTAAGAAAAGACGTTCAGTGAAGAAAAAATCTTTAAGCGGCGATTATTGGATTAATCCGTTAACCGGAAGAAAAGAAAAAGTGCAACCTTTATTCTGATTATAATAAAACTAAAGAACTCCAGTATTAACTACTCGAACTCCTCTCTCGGTTTCCCAGTCTGCCTTATTATATACTTTATCACGAAAACGCTTACCTCGTTGTGGTGAGGAACCCAAGTTGTCCAGATTTTTCCGCTTGCATCGGTTTTCTTGAATGTTATGTGTCTGCCGGATCTGGCTTCCTTGAAGCCGTTATTCAGAAGTATTTGAATTATCTTACGCTGGGGAAGAGGACGAAGCTTTGTTATGCAAAACACCTTCTGGGACATTAACAGGTATATTCGTTATAGAAATCTGCATTATTGCACTCATCTGTGGTTTTGGCGTGTCAGGATCTTTGAAATAATCGCTTATCAAATCTGCCATGTTTTCTTTAACTTCTTGCTCTGTCCTGCCTTGCGTAGCTATATCTAACACAGGCGAGGATGCTACAAACCACTTTCCTTCCTTGGCTATCACAACTGGTATAGGTATTTTCATATTAGTCACACTTTACTCATAACATTCTTAAGTATTAAAATTAACCGGCGAGCCCCCGAACTCTACTACGTAGCCTCTGATGAGGTCTGACAACACGGATTATATTCAATTGGCGGCAGAAATAATAAAAGGTCAGCACGATTACGGAACTTAAATTTGACGATGGGCAACTTTCCTAAATATTTATGAAGTGTACAAATCTAAGGTGTGTATGGGATTTTTCAACGACTCCGATAAAACAAAATCTCTGAACATATGATCAAACTGAAAGAACTGGTAGCTTTATCTCTTCTGGCTTTTCCATAGTACCGAAATGCTTGCTGAAATTGATAAAAGCAAATCCTAGAGTTTCACCTGTCTTAGAATCTATCCTTTGTAAAACATCGTCTTTTATTTCCTTAAAGTAGCCTTTTTTTGGCTCATCAAAAGTAACTTCTAAGTAATCTCCTTCCTTGTCAAACCACACACTTATTTCTTTGTCCATATTACATTACCCCGTTTAGCTCTATTGCTCCCATATGATGTTAATATGAATCCGTGCTTATTTAAAACCTTTACTACTACCATCAACAATCGCTCATTCAATTCTCTCTCAGGATAATTCTTATTGAAAATAAGTACAGATTTAGATTTTGGACTTTCTACCACCAAATCAGGATCAGTTAAACAATTCTTCATACACTCTTCTTCATTCTCCATTTCAGGCCTTCTGATAATGTGCCAAATAGTTTCTTTCTTTAATTTTATCTTTCTGCCTAACTTGTCTGCAATTTCAAACGGTTCCATAATTATTGTTTTTTTATTCTATTATTTTATATCTTAATTTTTCCGTCGCCCGAACCACAACGCTTACATTAATGTTTTATCATTTTAAGAAACTCTTTCACATTTCTCGTATTAACAACATCTTTCGTTTCAGCCCATCCTCTTCTGGCTTGAGCGATTCCGAATTCAAGGTAATGCATCTGGTTCACATTATGAGCATCAGAATCAATTGAAAACTTCACGCCCGCTTTCACAGCGAGTTTTATATGCTCGTCTTTAAGGTCCAATCTGTTCGGAAACGCGTTTATCTCAAGTATTGTCCCAGTGTCTTTTGCAGTTTGGATAATCTTTTCGATGTCCACATCATACGGCTCCCTTTCTTGTATCAACCGCCCAGTTGGATGAAATAGAATGTCAACATTCTCATTTTCCATGGCCTTGATTATCCTTTCAGTCTGTTCAGTCTTAGGTAAATTGAAGCTAGAATGAACAGAAGCGCCAACGACATCAAGATCTTCTAACACGTCGTCTGATATATCCAATTTGCCATTTTTCAGTATATCCACTTCCGAGCCTGACAAAATCCTGATTCCAGTAATATTTTCAGTCACCTTTTCTATTTCTTTCATCTGTCGCCTTATCTTTTCCTCGTCCAGTCCTCCGACAAAAGCATTCCTTTTGGTGTGATCTGTAATCGCGATATATTCCAATCCTAATTTCTTGGCCTCTTCTCCCATCTCTTTTATAGAATTAGCACCATCAGTCCACTTTGTCTGTATTTGCAAATCACCTTTGAGCGAATCATATTCGATTAATTTCGGCAACTTATTTTTCATTGCAGCTTCTATTTCTCCGGTGTTTTCCCTAAGTTCGGGCGGCATCCACTTTAATCCAAGTTTTTCATAAACACACTCTTCGGTATTTCCAGCAATCTGTTTGTCGTGCTTATCGAAAATCCCGTACTCGCTTAGCTTCCATCCCTTGTCAATTGCGATTTTCCTAAGTGCGATGTTGTGGTCCTTGTTACCGGTGAAATATTGCAGTGCAGCGCCATAACTTTTCTCGGGCACAACCCGTATATCCGCATCCAGACCGGTATTCAGCTTTACCATGGATTTTGTAGGGCCCTTGCCGTATACATGGACAACATCCGGCATCGTCGTGAAGAAATCCATGACTTTCTCAGGTCTGTCGGATACAACAAGAAAGTCGGCATCGCCTATAGTCTCTTTCATTCTCCTAGTGCTCCCGCCGATGTTAACTTTTTTCACTTCCGACAAATTTCTTAATCGTTCTTCGATATCGCGTAAAGTAGGCAGTACAAATCCGAGAATAAACCTCCCTTTGCTTCGCTTGAAAAATTCTATACCCTTTAGAATAGCCTGCTCGCTTTTCCCCCTTCAATTTCTTATAAAGAGTTTTCACCCTCTTGGGACCCATCCCTTCTATAGAAGTCAATTTCTCAATATCGACTGGAATCTTCTTTTTCAATTTTTCATAGTATTCGAGTTTTCCTGTAAGCACCATCTCTTCAATCTTTTCCGCTATGCGCTCGCCCACTCCGGGGATTTCCATTAATGCCTTGATGCCACCGCGCTTGTATATCTCAGAGGCGTCTTCAGTCAACGCCTCGATGGATCGTGCAGCCTTTTCGTATGCGCGCGGTTTGAACTGCTCGTCTCCCATTTCCAAATAGGCGGCAATATTGTACAGAATCTTGGCGATCTCAAAATTCTTCATAATAAGAATTAAGCTCAAACCAGCCTATAAATGAATTGTTTTAACGAGTAAATATGAAAATTTAGGGAGACGGGCACGCGTCGAAAGTTTAAGTAATTAAGTAACAAATTAAATTATATGACGTATGGAGCTAATGATCCTCTGATAGTAGAACCAGTTAGAACGATATTATCACAAGCTGTGCACGATAGGGCACGATCAGTACGTTTAGTTCAATATAAACTGCTGGATCAACGTGGTGTTCTTGATGTTTATTTCACGCTTGATGGAGAAAAACATTCAGTAGAACATTCAGTAGTCAATGTGTTGTTAGAAGACAGAGACGCATTAAAAAATATCAGAGAGTTAGCACCACAAGGATATTTTGTTTATAGAAATGCAAAACAATACGGAATTCTTGTAAGGGAAACAGGAATGGGAACATTATATCTAAAAATTCGTGAAATCCCAGAACCTACTCAACAAATTCAGAGCCCGCTGACCGCATAATATAAACGGGTATAAAAGATATTTTGTTTACATTCTCTTGATTTTTTCTAGGATCACATTCTTCCTTTTCTCGCTCGTGTAACTTTTACCAAACCTTACCAAAATCGGATTTATTTTTCTCCAGTATTTCTGCGGGAAAAGTCTTTTCAAGTCGGTTTCTATCTTTTCAGGATTCGTGTTCTCAGTCCACCCCAGCTTTCGTGACACGTATGAAACATGGGTGTCTACACCAATAGCATCCTTGCCACTCTCGGAGAGAAACACATTGGCGGTTTTCCTGCCAACACCGGGCAGTTCCAGCAGTTTATCCATGTCATGCGGCGGGTTGCCATTGTAATTTTTGACTAAAACTTTTGTGCATCCCAAAACATTTCGAGCTTTTGTTTTGTAAAAATTTATCTGCCTTATGGAATTCTCTATATCACCCAGCTTCGCATTTGCCAGTTTTCCTATATTCGGGTATTTCTTAAACAGATCTATCGCCACCTCTATAGTTTTCTCGTCCCTGCTTCTTGCGGACAGGATAATAGCAATCAGGGTTTTCCAGGGTGCATCCCATCTTTCGGCAGCCAGCCTCATCCCAGAACTGTATTTCTCTAACATTTCAAGCTGTCTTAGAGCCTTCTTCAAATCCATAGCATCATTGATTTTTATTTTCTAATATGCAAAGAAATAAGTAATGCCCGCCAAAGAGTTTAAACTACCCACCAATGTACGCCCCATTAATTACGAACTAAGCTTCCAGGTCGACTTGAGCAAGTTCAGATTTTCGTGCAAGGAAGTCATACATGTCAATATAGCCAGATCCACTTCTGTTGTAAAATTAAATGCCGACGACTTGGACATCAAGGGCGTCAGGCTAGTCCACAACAACAAAATAATAAAACCGAAAGTAAAGTTCGACAAGGAAAGAGAAATTCTAGAGATCGCATTCAACGAAAAGATCAAAGGCAACGCCAAGCTGCTTATCGACTTTTCAGGCAAGTTGAACGATAATCTGTTGGGCTTCTACAGGAGCAAGTATGTCCAAGACGGCGAGACAAGATACCTTGCAACCACGCAATTTGAGGCGCCGTATGCGCGAAGATGTTTCCCGTGCTTTGACGAGCCCGAGTACAAGGCTACTTTTAATGTCTCAATGGAAATCGACAAGAATCTCCAGGCGGTTTCAAACATGCCAATAAAGCAGGAAATAATAAGAGGCGGCAAAAAGACAGTCCAGTTCGAGGCGACGCCAAAGATGTCGACGTATCTTCTTTATCTCGGCGTCGGCGATTTCGAATTTCTTGAAGACAGGCTGGGCAGCATCGAAATCAGATTCGTTTCAGTCCCAGGAAAAAAAGACCAAGGGATGTTTGCACTGTCGTTGGCGAAAAAGTTTCTGGATTTTTTCCAGAAATATTCCGGAGTGCCTTACCCGTTGCCGAAATTGGACATCATAGCGTTGCCGGACTTTATAGTCGGTGCAATGGAGAACTGGGGGGCGATAACATTCAGGGAGCTGTACCTTCTTTACGACACCAAGACGACGTCAACCGCCGTCAAGAAGCGGATAGCAATGATAATCGCCCACGAGCTGTGGCACCAGTGGTCGGGCGACTTGGTTACGATGAAATGGTGGAACGACCTGTGGCTCAACGAAAGTTTTGCCACCTTCATGGCATACAAGGCTGTAAATGCGTTCTTCCCGGAATGGGAGATGTGGGAAGAGTTCATACGGGATGAAACAGAACGCGCTCTTGATGACGATTCCCTTAAGGCGACGCATCCCATTGATGTTAAAGTCGAGAACCCGCACCAGATAGAAGAATTGTTCGATGCAATCAGTTACTCAAAGGGCGGCAGCATTCTCAGGATGATCGAGAAATACCTTGGCGAAGAAACTTTCAGGAAAGGCGTAAGCAACTACCTTTCACAGAACAAATACAGCAACGCCACCTCAGAGGATTTGTGGGTGTCGCTTTCGAAAGTTTCCAATCAGCCTGTCAAAAAAATAATGTCAAGCTGGATAAAGCAGGCCGGATATCCGCTAGTGGGGGCCACCAGACAAAACAACAAGTTGATACTGAGTCAGCACAGGTTCGTTTTTAACCAAACGGACAATAAAACCAAGTGGATGATACCGGTTGTAATCAAGGCTGACAATAGTTCTGATCCTCTTGCAGGATTGTTGGATAAAAAAGAGAAGCAGATACGAATAGACCAAAGCATAAGTCAGATTAAAATTAATTACAACCAAACCGGCTTTTATAGAGTAAAATATCCGGATGCGCATCTTGCCAATCTGCTATCATTCATTTCAATGAAACATTTGTCGTCCCTGGACAGATGGGGCATACAAAACGACTACTACAAAATGTGCCTTAATGGAGACGTCCAACTGGACAAGTATCTTGAATTTTTGAAATCCTATCGCAACGATGACAACTTTCTAGTTTTGAGCAGCATTTACGGAAGCCTGCGCAACATTTACTTTGTTTTTTCACGCGAAGCTTTCTGGCAATCGATTTGGCCAGGGTTTAAGGAACACTTCAAAGAGCCTTTCAGAAAGCTGTTTGACAAACTTGGGTGGAATCCCAGAGAAGGAGAATCCCAACATGATGCACTGCTGAGGGACATTTCCATCAAGTACCTTGCTTTTGCAGAAGACGGCGATGTTGTCAAGATCGGCATTGAAAAGTTTGAAGGATATGTTTCCAAGCAAGCGGATTTGCACCCTGATGTAAAACCGGCTGTCTTCTACATCGCCGCCATGAATGGTAATGAAAGGACATATCAGGAACTTCTTGACGTGTATTCCAAGACTCAGATAGTCGAGGAGAAAAGGCTGGTCCTGACGGCTCTAGGACAGTTTAAGAAACTTGATATACTGAAAAAGGTTTTGGAGTTTTCATTAAGCGACAAAGTGAGGACACAGGACGCCGCTTTTATAATAGCGTCTGTGTCATCTAATCCAATCGCGCGCGAATTGCTGTTTTCTTGGGTGAAGAGCAAATGGAAAAAACTGGAGTCCTATCAAAAGGCGGGACAGCTTTTCATAAACATACTGGAAGCTTTCGTCAGCTCTTACGTCACAAAGGAGGACGAAAGAGAACTCAGGAAATTCTTCAAATCGCACCCAGTGAAGTATAAGATGACACTGAATAGGGCATTCGAACGAATGAAAAGAAACATTCATTGGTTGGAAAGCAATAAGGAAGTTTTGAATCGCTACTTTAGTTAGAGTATTTCATCGGACAAAATAGAAAAGTGTTCCGCCGAGCCAGAGAAGAGATAAATAGTTAACTATGGTAGTGAAGAGTATGAAATATTTAGAAAGAAACCCTTCTCCAGAAAAGATGAGAAGAGGAATACTCTTAATAGAAGCTTTATTAAATCAATTTTCGTGGTATGAGGATGCCGCCAGTGTTTTAAAATTTTATCCTAATTGGAGAACTGATTATAAGGACTATTCTGCAGCTATACATGAAGCTAGGAACATTGCAAGAAAACCTTATAGGTTTGTCACAGAAGGAGAAGGACCTGTAGGTGGTGGCTGGAGTGGAGAATGGGGACATGTAGAAAGCAAATGGTATGTGAATTGGAGTGAATTGATAGAAAAAGCTGTTGAAGGAATTTATGAACGCGAACAACGTCAAGGCATTTCACAAGAAGAAATTCGAGTACGATTTTTACAAGCAGACGCTAATGGCGAGGATTTGGATAGAGTATTTGCAGAAATAGAAGCAAGATTACCACGTTCTAAAGATGAAATTAGAGCAAGTTTGAGTTCTAAGCTATTAAAGTATAGTCAAAAACATTGTGAATAACTTTCTTTATCAACTTCACTAATAGAACTAGCCAGTCACAAAATAATACAACTTAATATAAAAATATTGGGCTCAATTTACAATACAAGCTTCAACAAAATCTCGAAAACAGCTATGCCAATAACAATCCAGACAACATGTTTGGGCTTCAGCTTGATGAATTCCTTCTCTTCTTCCGGATATCTTATCAATCCACCTACACCCGATGGTATGTATACCTTGTCCTTCTTCGACATAATTTACAATTGTAACCAAACCTTATAAACAGTCATGTTGCGTTACTGTAAATGGCGGTTCAGCGACAACTGTCAGAATCGAATCTATGTGATACAATTCCTTATGACACAAGTCGCCGATAACTACACGAGCTTGTTTTAAAACCCCCTCTACAGGATAATCACCGTTTTGAACTGCGTAAGCAAATGAAAATCTCCGAACATGCGGAGAGTATCCCCTGATTTTCCTTCTCATGTCGACTTTGCTCGGAGGTTGGCTGCTGACTTCTATTCCCCATCTTTTTGGCGCAACAACATCAAAATTTCCTATGGCGCCAGCGCTGCTCTCAATTTGCACATCATCGAAACCGGTTTCTGCAAGATATTTGGCTAAAACAATCTGAAGCAGCTTATGGGTATCATTGCACGTGGTTTTCCTTAATCTGCCCACGGTTCTGACAACTTGTTGAAATGTTCTATCGTAAGGATCGCGTAGGTAGAAAACACTATCTGCCAGTCGCCTGATGTCTGTCGGCAATTTATCATAACCGTTTGGGTTACTCATTAAAAATTTAATTGCAGTAAATCTATAAATAAAAGAAAAAATTAAAAGGCGTGCTGGCCTTAGCCCCTCTTCTGTTTTGGTAGCATTTATCTAAGCCCTTGCGGTTGCACCCAAGGTTATACCAGACCGTTTCATTCCGTTATCGGCAATTCATTCTCATTCATCATTAGCGCCGACAACAGATACCGTTTCTGATTCTGGTTCCGACTTCTCAGCCAGCTGTTTTCACAGCACCTTAACGGGTGGAGAGAACTTCCTCAGTCTTCCTTTGATGGAAGCCCGAAGCTACCTGACCAGCTCGCCTAATTAGTAGTGTCGGGACTAGTATTTAAGCCTTAAACCAATAAATGCCAGGGAAACAAATTCTAAATATGGTTATCGGTCCCGCGCTTGGAAGCTTGAATAAAAACAAGAAATGGGTTCTGATCGGCGCCTTGCTATACATGATTCCCGTAATTTACAGGTATGCAACAAAGCATTCTGTAGTCCCGATATTGGATGATACGCTCTTCTTTTATCATAGCAATTCACAGACGATACCTGTCAATCTTGAGACATTCGGGATACCGTTCATCATAATCGGTGCAATAGGCGCTATATTCGGTACGACTTATCTTGAGATTCTATTTAACAGGAGGTTTGCAGGCTTTGAGAAATATGTTGGAAGAGTGTTGGGTTCCCTGTTCTTCGCGTTTTGCTGGGTAATTATACAGTTCCTCGGCTACAGCTTCTTCAATCCGATAGGGCCGTGGGGAAACCATATATGGGTAGGGCCGGATGCATATGCCAGGAATCTGTTGCTAGCGCTTGTTGTATCACCGTTGATTCCGTATCTGATAGAATTAATTTACAAACTTTTCAAGAGATTCCTAATGAAATAAGAGTGGGTTCGCGCGGAATCGGACCGCGATCTCATCCACGTCAAAGATACGTCCTTTAATGAAATCTTACCATTAGACTACGAACCCAATGAATAAGTTATACTAAAATAAACTATTTTTAATGCTTAAAGCAATTTCTACAATCATCGCAACAATATTAATACTGTCAATTGTCATGGTGTTGGCGGGATCGACATTTCTATTCGCATCGGGCATACTTACAGGAAAGATATCCAACTCTTTTTCTATTTTGGACACATTCAATGACACAGTGACAATAAGAGATGAGGGAACAGATTACATAACGTCAATGACAGCAACGTTGGATTCAAACAATGCTAATGTAGCCATCGTGCCAAATATAGCAGGTCTTGTGGGATATTGGAGTTTTAATGAAGGCAACGGAACGGCTGCATACGATAACAGCGGGAACAGAAATGACGGGAATCTGAATGGCGTGTACACATGGGTTACAGGCAACTGCAAATTCGGCAGCTGTTTGCAGTTCAGCGGGAACGGTTACGTGGAAATACAAAAACCTTCAGCCGGCTATCCGGCGAATTGGACACTGTCTGCTTATATCCGACCATCTCAGAACCAATTCTCAACGGTGGCAGGATTTGTAGGAGAATGTAAAGATTTTGCAATAGGAATACAACCAAACAACCAGATTTCATCATGGGTTACCACACCAGTCCCATGCCAGAGGGGTTATTCCTCAAATGGTGTCATGGCACAAAACACGAATTATTATATAGTCGGAACTTTTGACGGAACCATCCTTAAAATATATGTGAATGGCATATTCCAGAATACTACAAGTGCTTCTGGTGATAGTAGTGCAGCCGGCCCACTAAGGATTGGTAGCGCGGGTGATTGTTGCCCGACTGAAAAGTTTTACGGCACCATAGATGAGGTGGCACTCTTTAACCGTGCTCTTACAGGCGCGGAAGTGCAACAACTTTATTCTGGCATCGTGTCGCCAAGCCAGACAGCTACGGTAAAATTCTTACCACCGCTTACAAAAGGCATGCATTCGTTGAGGTTATGCTCGCCAAGCATGTGCAATACGGGTTATGTCACAATTCAATGAACCACATACAAATACGAATAGAAATGTCCTGTTTTTATCCTTCTAATTATTTTCCATCCGTCTATTTGATGGCTCGCAGAAACTATGCGAGTTCCTTTCTTCAATTCTTTTCTGAATTTCATTTTCAATTGCTGGGTCAATTTATGCGAGAGATATATCACAACTATTGTTGCATCTCTGATATCTTCTTTAAACAAATCGTTTTTTATTATTCTCATTCTATTTCGTGATTTTTCACGATTAACCAACCAATGGCTCAACCAAAATAAAAGTCGGTTTCTTTCTATTCCAACGGATTTTGCGCCGAATTCTTTCGCGGCGATTATCACAACCCTGCTTCGCCAGCTTCAGCATTTCCCTAATTGTATTTCTTGGAAGCGGAACAGGAATTGCCTCGTTGCGGACTAGCTGAAACCAGAGCCACATCAGCATAGGCACGGGAATTATAGTGAATATTCTCCAGTCCATGATTATATTTTATTTCTAAAAATAAAGGGCATCACACAACAAAAATTAGCTTCACGGGTATCTTGTCCGGTCAAAATTGTACATAGCTCTCACTAAATTTCCAAATGGACTCTTCGGTGGTACGTGGGGCACTTCTTGTAATACAGCGTCTATGCCCCTTTCTCTAAGAGCTTTGTATAGTTCCATTGCTTGTTCATCTCGCTGGTTGTCATATGTAAGTGCACCAACTATTCCAGTCGCTAAGTGTGAGGGTATTTCTCCTAATGTCAATGCTAGTACAGCCGGAGCCACTAAACGGTCTTCAGGTCCTAATTTCCTTTTCGGGTCTCTAGCCACACGTGAGACTTCATCTTGCAAATACGGGTTCTCAAACCGATCTAAAACCTTTTTCGCATATGCGTGTTGGGCTTCAGCAGCAATACTAGGACATGTTTTTACAATGACACGTTCTACCTCTTGTAAAGCACCACTAACAATGTCACGTATGGTTCGATCTCTAGCAGCTTCATGTACATACATGAAACCCTTTCTATAACCCAAATATGCGATGTGTGCATGGGCCATGTTGAGAGTAAACAGTTTCTGAGCCAGAATATCCTTCAAATTAGATGAAACTTCTATTCCACGAACTTGTATCATAGGACCTCGAAGCGCATTCCCGTCAATTACCAATTGATAATATTCTTCCACTGTAACAGCAAGCGGGTTCTGATTACTGCTATTCAATCCGCCTGGAACGATTCTATCGACTACACAATTGGGAAAGCTAACATGCTCATCGATTATAGGGCGGTATTCTTCAGGAACATGACTTAATACGAGTTTTTTTAAGCGTAGAGTATTATCCGTAATATTTTCACAAGCAACAACAACTGCATGGAGATTGTCTTTTGGTCTTCGTCGAAATCTTTCTGCCAATCCTTTTGCTAAATGGGGTGCCACATCAGCAAGTGCACCGCTGCCTACGGCAGTAAGTATAAGATCCGCTTCTACTACAGCACGGGTAAATGCTTCTTCGTCTTGAATACGTATTGCATTAACATCTCGAACTAATCTTTCTTTTTGACCATAGCTAGAAACTGTAATCACAGGATATTCCCCATATAGATTAATAAGATCTACTACCGATGGGTTAACATCTGCGAAAGTAATTCGGTAACCAGAATCACTTACTACAGCGCCATTAAGTCCCCTACCTATGCGACCTGCGCCGATTTGCAAAACTTCGTGTGGTTTATTTATCATATAGTTCAAAGCGCTGAGGATGGGATTTGAACCCACAACGGGCTTGCGCCCGCAAGGTTAGCAACCTTGTGCCATACCTGGTTAGGCGACCTCAGCACACTACAAATACTATACTTAAATCTTTTAATTATAAGTTTCTTTCAATGGCTCGTTTTTCGCATTCTTATTTGAAGAGAACGATACGCGATAGAATATTGGGCGAGTGCGATATAATTGTTGAAGGCGGTGTCGGTTCTAATTTAGAACGATATGCTTATTTCAGGGAATACGGGTACAATGGCGATTATGTTGCAGTAGACAAAGATCATGGAGTGGTTTCTCAAACTGCGGTTCCTTCAGGGGTGAATTTATTGGTAGGCGATTGTTTTGATTTACAACTTCTAACTGATGCAATAAGAACTACGCGATACATGTCACCGCTATTCCTGACAAATGGTTCTTTAGCAGATAGTTTGTTGATTGGCCAGTATAAGCATGTTGGAAAAGCCGTGGATATAATCAGTAGAGTATTTCAGACACAATTGCATATTGCTCCTGTATCGGGGGTTGAAATTTATCATCCGCGAATGCACAGAAACGGCAACGGTTCAAGTGGAAGTCTCGGAAAATTCAGACGCTTTCTAGATATTAGTGCTGAATACGGATGGGAAACGGAGATTGTTGCGAAAAATTTAATTCTAATGAAAAAATCTTAACTCAATATAAATATTTAAATGAATTCCAACAAATAATATACTAGGTGAATTGATGCCAGTGTCTGTAAAAGAAATTTCTGATATGTTCGCTAAAGATGTTTTCACAAACAAAGGATTCTATTGTGGCAAAGTAAACGATATGGAATTCGACCTGTCAAGATACAAGGTCAAGTCGCTTGTTATAGAAGCCGCCAGAGGCTCTACTTTGGGCAAGATGGTTGGAGGTAAGAAGGGCGTCGTAATTCCTTATGGCATGGTCCAATCGGTCGGCGATGTTGTGATAATCAAGCATATAAGTGACGCGTCCTTGCCCGAAAGCGAACTGATGGAAGAAGTGGTTGCGCATCAGCCGCAAGCTCCAGCTGGAAGATCTTCAAGATTGCGATAAATTTTCCGATTCTCACATTTGATGCATAGTCCTGTAGAAATTATTTCTATCATCGGTACATGTTGATAATCGTTTAGTTTTCTAGGTATAAAACGTACTATGAACGCAGAAATCTCTAGATAAAAACGAAAAAAATAAAAAAGGAAAGGAGTTTAGAGCTCATCAGAGTCTAAATCATCCATTTCTACTTCTTCCAACGGATCCCAAACGTCGTCGTCCATTCTTTTTTTCCTCCATTTGTTTTTAAGGTGAAATTAAAGAAGGTAAGAGTGAAGGCCGAGCCTTCATCTTATTACGTCGATGCCAAGTGTCTGGCTGATTTCTCTGACTACCGGAGCTTCCCTGCTTACAGGACCCAGTATGTATGGAGATCTCACGCCTGTTATGATGGCGATTACCTGTACTTTGCCTTCAAATTCTGGCAAGACTCTTGCTCCCCAGAATACTTGGGCTTGCGGGTCCAAGTGTGAAGACACTGTTTCGCCGATCAGGTTTATTTCATCCAGCTTGAGATCTGGACCGCCTGTTATGTGTACTAGGGCACCCGATGATCCTGCATAGTCGACTTCCAGCAGCGGATTCAACAATGCCTTTGTGATAGCATCTTCAGCTCTGTTGCTTGAGTTGCTTTCACCTACACCTATTGCCGCGACACCGCCTGAATGCATGACAGAACGGACGTCAGCGTAATCTAGATTGACTAGACTTGGCAATGTGATAGTCTCTGTGATTCCTTTTACCATGCTCGCTATCAGCTCGTCTGCTACGGCAAACGCCTGTTGTACGGACATGTTTCCGGCAAACTTGAGCAGTTTGTCGTTCTCAATCACGATAGCTGTATCGCATACCTGTCTCAAATTCGCCAAGCCTTCTTCAGCCTTGCTGATTCTAGCACCTTCGAGTTTGAACGGCATTGTGACTACGCCAATCACGATTGCTCCCATTGACTTGGCAACTTCGCAAGCCACTGGTACAGAACCTGTTCCTGTTCCTTTACCTAGACCTGCAATTGCAAATACTAGGTCAGAACCTTCAAGAGCTTCCTTGAGTTCATTCCTTGACTCTTCAGCAGACTTTTTACCGACCTCTGGAATGCCTCCAGCGCCCAATCCTCTTGTCAATTCCCTTCCGATTAAGATTTTTTTGTCAGCTTTACCAACGGCCAAGTGTTTGGCATCTGTGTTGATAGATACTGTTGAAGCACCCTCGACTCCCATTTCTGTTAGTCTGGTTACTGCATTTTGTCCAGCGCCACCGCAACCTATAACGGTTACTTTGGCTTTCTTAATATTGAAACCGAATTCCTGTTCGGCCAATTTATAGTAATCGACATTACTGAATGTTGCGCCAGATGTTGATTCTAATTTGAATCGATTTTGCAATGACTCGTCATTGCCGACCGATTTGCCTAACGCATTTTTTATTATTGATTCCATTTTTCTCCTCCTATCTTATGCAAAATATATTTTGCTTCATCGAAAACCTTTTTATAAATGGTTTCCAATTTACTTTTACGAAAACTAGATTACAATAATTAAGTGTGACGAAAACGAGCGTTACACGAGATTACTAGTACGAGATCAAACGAGAGTTTACGAGTAAAACATATTTTATTCTGATTTATATATACTTATTGCAATTTCTATCCTACGATTGTGTATAAAAAAATTTCGTATACAATTCGTTGTGGTTTGGAATATTCCCGAAAAAATATACAATTTATAGTATTTTGTATTGAAATAAAGATTTAAATATTTAAACTATCTTAAATATAATATAGAAATAAATGTCAAAATAATCTGGAGGTATTATAATGCGTTTAATGGGAGAAAAAAATGAAAAATCAAGAGTGGCTGTCACCATATGGGATAGAAATAAGCTCAAAACAAAAGACGGAAGGGGATCCATAACATTTACCATTGAAGACACGACCATGGAGGAAATAGAAAAATTCGTCAAGGATGCCATAAGAAAAGCGTCCTCCTAATTTTATTTCTCAGTAAACTTTCGTAAGGACTAGTCCTATCGTCTTCTGCCTCTGGATGATCCAGAGCTTCTTCTTGTTCCAAATCGCCCGCCACCGCGATAGCCTCGCCTGTCTTCTCCGCCATATCTGCTTTCTCTGCTAAATCTCTGAGGGCGATCGAATTTCACCATTTCAAGCTCAGGCTTCTCCATTTTTTGGATTTCAATCGTGTGATCGCGAAGAATGGCCCTGAAATTATCGTGATCTCGTTGCGCAAGCAAAGTAACGGCATCGCCTTCCATACCGGCACGGGCGGTCCTTCCAATTCTGTGTATATACTCGTCAGAAGTTTTGGGGACATCATAGTTGTAGATATGCGACACGTTCTTGATATCAAGACCCCTTGCAGCCACGTCTGTTGCAACCAGAACATTTACAGACCTGTTCTTCAATGCATCAATGGCATCCAACCGTCTGTTTTGCGACAAACCGCCATGAATAGCCATAGCTCTTAACCCCTGCGAAGCGAGATTCCTGGCCACGACATCAACTTCTCGGCGCGTTGCACAAAATACTATCGCCAGTCCCTCAGGGGATTTCTTTAACAGATGGACAAGCAATGAAAACTTTTCATAGGAGTTTACATCATAATAAAACTGGTTCAGCAAGTTTTTTGCCACACGCACCTGTGTTTTAACTATTACCGGCGACTTGAGGTGCTTATCCACTAGCCTGTGGATCTCGTCTGGTATGGTCGCGCTGAACAGCATAGTCTGTCTTTCCTTCGGTACATTGGCGATAATAAATTCAACATCCTCAATGAAACCCATTTCGAACATCTTGTCCGCCTCGTCAAGAACCAGGATTTTAACACTGCCAAAGCGTATGGTGCCTCTTCTGATGTGGTCTATGATTCTGCCTGGCGTTCCAACAACAATATCCGCTCGCCTGAGTGCGTGTATCTGCGGTTCTATACCCGCCCCGCCATAGACGCTTACGGCCTTTGCATGCGTATATTTCCCAAAAGTGCTTATTGCATCCGTGACCTGAACGCAAAGTTCCCGTGTCGGCGTCAATATCAGAGCTTGTATTCCTTTTCCCGGTTCAATCTTTTCAAGAATGGGCAGTCCGAAAGCGAAAGTCTTTCCAGATCCCGTGCTCGATTGTCCGACAACATCCTTGCCTTGCCTGATTTCGGGTATGCATTTCTCCTGAATTGGCGTCATTTCTGCGAATCCCAACTCTTTTACAGCCCTCGTCACTTCAGGGCTCAACTTCAAATCTTCCATTTTCATCTGATTTATTTCCCCTCTTTAACTAAGCATTCGACATTCATAAACGTTTCAGAAATTAAAATATGGTACTTCCAATGCACCCTTAAGGTTTAATTTTCTTAAATGAACATTTCTTATAGTGCAGGGATAATGATTATTTTAGGTGCGAGACCAAGATATTCATAACTTATGTCCTTTCTTTTCCAAGCGCTTTGAAATAAATATAATCATCACCACTTACTTTGGTTCGAGCATTTGCGAATGCACGATATAACACAAAAGACCCCAAGCCAACTCCTGCTATAGGCAGTCCAATGATAAGTGGTCTTACTCTAAGAAATCTAGCCCATACAGGTAAACCAACAGTAAACGCCAATGAAATATAAGTCAACGGATTTTGTCTGATATAATCCCAAATCTCCTTTCCGTATTTACCGAAATCGGCTTCACCTACTTTACCTGCATACAATTCTAGCTCTTTAGCTTCTAATTTTATCTCTCCTCTTTTTGGTTGTCCATCGGTCCTTATCATATCAGCATTTGTTATCGGAAATTCCGCATAATCCTTGGGGTCCAATCCAGCACGAATAACTGCAGGAACTGGAATTGCTTGAGGTTCGTTGCTGAACAAGTATACACTCCCTGACAACTTTTCCTTAATTCCGGATCCGCCAAAAGACGGTATATAAAGAACATTCATCCCCTCGCCGTTCACTTCTATGCGTTTGGGAGTCGCCTTAGAGAAGGGTTTTATAGATTTCAGCGGTACTAGACTTTTATAGCCATTTGATTTATCATAAACTTCTTTCAGCAATCGTGCAGAATCAAGCATTTCTTCAAAGTGAGCCTTTTCTATTCTGTCAGAAAATTGTCCTATACCATTTGCAAGTTTTCTAAACTCCCCGAATTTTCTATCACCAATGTCAAAGTCGCCGTGTTCCAAGTAATATTTGAGTATGTGCGGCCAGTATTCCTTTTCACTGGTGGAGAACGGCTTACTGTCGCCTTCCATAACTTTTTCATGTCTGACAGTATGCGAATATGCACGAACAACAGCCTTCAACAGACCGCTTCTAGAAAAGACATATGTTGCTTCATCCTCCGCACCGAATAATGCTCTTACCAGCAAGTTCCCTTCTATTTCAATGTCGCCAGATTCGAAAGTTCTATTAGCCGCACCCCCTCTGAATATCCTGGCCTTAAATCTATCGCAATTCCATGAAATTTCTGTTTCGCCGGTAGTCTTCACATATCTTGACTTTGCAAAACCGACAAAACTGGGTGGGTAATCTTCACTATAAAAATGTTTTGCATCGTGCCATGCAAAATTAATTTTATCCCTAACTTCTCTGACATTCTTCATAATCTAGCATTAGGGCTAAACTTCTTAAGATTTCGTCTAACTGGATTTACTGCATGTAAAGCTTGATTTCTGCGTCGCGCAACCCTTCGATACGAACTGTTTTTACATTCGGAAAGTTTTTACCATCGAGTTCTACAACTCGAGGATCTAGATAGATTCGTCTATATACAGTTTTGCCTGTCGTTTGTCTTGATTCCAACAATCCATCTTCAGGTACAGTTTCGTAGCTAGTTACAGCAAGTGCACCGTCTTTAGGAGTAAGCGTCACCTCTCGTGCATCAGTGTTCGGAAATCTACTGTTTCCAGGCGCGAGGTAAGAAACACTCCTCATTCCTTTGATCTCGTAAACTGTCAAAGGTTTGGGATGTGTAATCCGTAAAGATCCGTTTATTTTTCTTCTAACGCCATCTAAATATGCTGTAAATTTTCTATTAGATTTTATGACAAGTTCTCTTACACCACTGTAACTTTCGGGTATGGCATCTGTTTCGTATGATTCAAGTGCAGGTAATTGATCTACAACTTGCTCTATGGTTTCCTGTTCTGCAAGCGTGCCAACTGCAACTTTTTTATGGTTTCCCATAGTTCTACTATCTTCTAACGATTATAAATCTTTTTACGATCGACAAAAGCTTAAATCTTTTACTGATATCGTATGTTAATACGAGAGCATGTCATACCGAAGAGGAATATCCGCATCAGACGACGATGATAACGCAGTTTCTTCTATGTGGAAATATTTATTTCTTGGAGCATCAGCCGTAGCTACTCTTGTATTCGCTGCGACCACTCCTTATGGTGTAGATCCAAACGAAGCAGCTGTTATAAGGCGACTTGGTGGATACAACAGGACAGAAGGACCTGGTTTTCACTTTCAAGCACCGTGGCCCATTGAATCACGAACTATTATACCAACGCGACTTCAAAGGGAAGAGGTAGGATACGAAACAGTAGGTACAGACCCAAAAACAAATACACCAATGTACAAAAACCATCCAGAAGAAGTAACAATGATGACAAACGACGAAAACCTTGCAATTGTTGAATTTTCAGTACAATACGAAGTCAAAGATCCGGTCGCATTCGAATTCAACGTCGATAATCCGCGTAGAACTTTGCATTTTATTTCACAGGCTGTAATGAGAAGAATAGTTGCACAGAATACTATAGATCATGTTCTATACACAGGAAAACCCCAAATGCAAGTCGAGGCGATAAAAGATATTCAGCAGATTGTTGACGATTACGGACTTGGAATCAGAATTTCAACTCTGCAATTTCAAGAGGTAAGACCGCCAGAGGAGGTCAACGACGCATTCCAAGATGTGCAAAGGGCTGTAACAGATAAAGGAACAACAATAAATGAAGGTAGAACGTATGCGAATAAGATTATACCCGAGGCAAATGGCAGGGCTTCCCAAATTCAGAATGAAGCACTTGGTTATAAAGAGAAGGTTATTAATACAGCCAGAGGTGACGCTGATAGATTTTTGGCGATACTGGAAAAATATACGTCAGACCCCGATATAACACGAAGACAATTGTATATAGAGCAAATGAGAAATATTTTAGAAAAACCTAGGAAAATTATCGTCGATGGCAATACTCCTATAAATATTTTCATGTCAGGGAGCGATAGTAAATGAGACTAAAACCTCTTTTGTATGGCCTATTTTCAATACCTCTTGTATATGCAGGTGTGGCTTTGTCGGTGGCTATGGGTCTTGGGACTTACAAGCAGGATCAGACAGAAAATGTTATTATAACGCAACTTGGCGATCCGGTTGGTTTTAGTAGGCAACCGGGTTTAGTGTTTGTTGGACCGTTCTACCAAACCGCGCACACATTTACAAACAAGTTGGTCAATCATCAGCCGGCTCCGCAGAATGCTTTAACTGCCGACAATAAAACCATTAAAGTAGATTATTATGCGGAATTCAGAATAGTTGACCCCGATCGCTTTTTAAGGAAAATAACACCTCCCACAGTAGAAGCCGCACAACCATACATTGATGATGTAATATATTCAGAAATGAGGAATCTTATATCAAGAACATATTCATTCCAGGAAGTTGCTACAAAATCAGAAGAGATTCAAAAAGCTGTAAAAGAAAGGGTCGGACCATTATTGAAAAGTTCGGCTGGAATAGAGATTTATGATATCAGGATAACTACTACTAATCCTACCGAGAATGTCTTGGCTTCAGTATACCAGCGGATGAAAGCTGAAAGAGCGCAACTGTCTCAAGCAGAAAGATCAGATGGGCAACGTGAAAAGACTAAATTGACGGCAGAAGCCGACAGAGACGTACTAACGATAACGTCCAAAGCATATGCTGAGGCACAAAAAGTAAAAGGTGATGCGGACGCATCGGCCCTAAAGATTATTCAGGATGCATATTCTAAAAATCCTGATGTAGCATTTTTATTAAAAAAACTGGCACTGCTTGAAGCAACTCTTGGACCCGGTGACACACTAGTTATTTCAACCGAATCTGAATTGTACAGGCTTATGAAAGATGCTGGAACGAAAAGGTAGGCGGTAATGCGTGTCTGCTTCCGGATTAAAGATCTCGCTCTCAATTTTATTGGCAAGTCTTACATTGGTCGCCTGTGCACCTGTACAAGCCCCAGCTCCTACACAATCCCAAACACAAAATACAGCCAATAAGCCTGTCGGCACACCTACCATAGCACCTATAAGAGTAGGACATGCTAAGGAGTATTTCAACGGCAAACCTTATGATGTGAATGTTTTAGAAGTCGATTTGCCTTCTACAGAATGCGACAAACTCCAGAAAAAATATCAAAGAACCGCCAGAAGAATAATTATCGATAATGTCCAATCCGTTTTGAGAAGTTATCCGAGTGCTAGTGTATTTGAACAAGGATTTCCTTTTAGTGGAAGATTGTCGTTAAACCCGTCTTCAGCTTACGATGGATTGAAAAACTCTTACATAAGAGTTAGTAGAGATGATGAATCAACTCTATTGAAAATCGGACAGGATATTTATAACGGCGCTTGTCTGGATCCTGAACAACGAACTTACCGTTAGATGTTATAAATTCAACTTTCCCGTCAAACATTTCATCCCAAAAGACAGATATATGTAGTGTATATCGACAACAAAAGTTTTATCTTACGTTCTTTATAATTAATGAACAGGTGGAAAAATCAAAGTAGACAAAGAGTTCGTGGAAAGAGTCTCTAAAAATGCGAGATTGAAATTGTCAGAAGAAGAAACAAGCAAATTTACACAACAATTGAAAGACGTTCTTGGTGCTTTCAAAAGTCTGGATGAAGTGGATACGGGTAATGTCAAGCCTTCCTTCCATCCGCAGGAGATTTCTGACGTTTACAGGGAGGACAAGGCCGAGAAGTTCGATTGGGATCCACTCTCCAACACCAAACACAAGGAAGGGAAGTATTTCAAAGGACCGAGAATCGTATGAAATTGAAAGATAAAGTAGTTATTGTAACGGGGGCATCGAGTGGTATAGGTGAAGCTACCGCGCTAAAATTTGCCAAAGAAGGAGCAAATATTGTCATCGATTACAAATCCGATTACAAGTCTGCTCAGAGAGTGGCAGATTCTGCTCAAAAGATCGGTAGCAATGCATTGGTTGTTCAATGCGATGTTTCTATTCCGGAAGATGTGGAAAAAATGTTCAATCAGGCTCTGAAATCATTGGGTAGAGTCGATATTTTAATAAATAACGCCGGAGTTGCAGACGAACCAGAGTTTCTCAAAGCTGCTAAAGAAGATTGGCTCAAAACATTTAATAATAACTTCTTTGGCACCATGATTTGTTCGCAACATGCTGCCAGAATTATGCTCAAGCAAAAAAATGGAAAGATTATCAACATTAGCTCGATTTATGGGCTGGAAAACGCAGGGAAGGATGGTCTCATAGCGTATTCTGCAGCTAAAGCCGCAGTCATTAATTTTACACAGACTTTAGCCAAAATTCTCGCCCCAAACATCACGGTTAATGCTGTAGCCCCGGGATATGTAGACACACCGCCTTGGAAAAATGTGCCTGAGAAAATCAAAAACCGATATATTGGCAGAACATACCTAAAGAGATGGATTCAACCGGAAGAGATTGGCAACGCTTGTTTATACCTAGCAACAGCTGAAGCAGTTACAGGAGAAGTGTTGATTGTTGATGCTGGAAGAACATTGATTGAATATTAATTGTGGTATTTATGTCAAAAGATAATTTAAGAAAACTGGTTGAAGAATACCTTAACGAAGCTAAGTTAATGCAGATAGCTACAGTAAAAGACAATAAACCATGGGTTGCGACAGTTTGGTTTGCTTACGATAAAAATATGAACTTATATTTTATCTCTCGTAAAACTAGAAGACATTCGCTTGAACTTAAAGATAATCCAAACGTAGCAGGCGCAATTGTCAAACCACACAAAACACTAGGAGTAAAGACTAGAGGTATACAATTCGAAGGAAAAGCATCGGAGGTTTCCCTTTTAGAACTGCCAAAAACATTCAATTTATTCGTAAATCGCTATCCTAAAACCAGAAAGTTCATGAAATCAGTTCGGGATATCGTGAAAAATATCACAGATCATCATATTTACAAAATAATCCCATCAATGATAGTTTTATTTGACGAAGTCAACTTCCCAGATAATTCAAGACAGGAGTTGAAGTTATGAAACTGGAAAAGCTTTCTGTCAAAGAATTCCTAGCTCGGATAAAATCAGGCGACATAGACTTGGATGATTTTACTGCGCATGTGATGGAAAATTCCAAATCGATACAGAAAAAGTACAATCCGTTCATAACACTAGTAGATAAGATACAGAAACCTAAGAAAAAAGGAAAATTGTACGGACTTCCTATTTCTATCAAGGACAACATCTGCACAAAAGGTATACAAACCACAGCAGGCTCTAGGATACTGGAAGGATATACCCCACCATTTTCAGCGAGTTGTGTAGAAAATATTGTTAATGAAGGAGCATTTATCTTAGGGAAGACGGCAATGGACGAATTCGGTTTCGGTACCTTTTCAGTCAACTGTGCTTATGGTATCCCGAAAAATCCATTAGATACAGAAAGAAGTTGTGGTGGTTCATCTGGTGGTGCTTCTTGTTTTACGGCTGTTGCAGACTTTCCGCATGTCGCCCTAGCAGAAAGTACAGGAGGAAGTATATCCTGTCCTGCAGCTTTCACTGGAACAGTAGGATTGACACCAACTTACGGTTTGGTATCTCGTTGGGGGTTGATAGACTACGCAAACAGCTTAGACAAGATAGGTTTAATAACAAAGTCTGTTTACGACATCGCGTTATCACTTTCTATAATCGCCGGCAATGATTCAAAAGACTCTACTTCATTAAATGTTCCAGCGCACGATTACACAAAATATTTGAAGAAAGATATCAAAGGAATGAAAATTGGTGTACCAAAAGAATATTTTGAAGGTGTAGATGGAAAAATCACAAAAGTTATCTGGAATGCGATTAAAAAGTTGGAAGATTTAGGTGCAACTTACAAGGAAGTTTCACTGCCACATACAAAATATTCACTGTCTGCATACTACATCATCGCTGTATCAGAAGCGTCGACTAACTTGGCTAAATACGCAGGAATGAGATACGGATTGCATTTAGAATTGAAAGGAAATTTCGATGAATATTTTTCTGCCGTTAGAAGCAATGGATTTGGTGAAGAAGCGAAAAGAAGAATTATTCTCGGGACGTTTGCAAGAATGGCCGGTTATAGGGACGCATACTATCTGAAGGCGCTGAAGGTCAGGACAAAAATCATAGAAGATTTCAAGAAAGCTTTCAAGCAGTTCGATGTGTTGGCTGCGCCGACCATGCCTGTTGTCGCTCCAAGATTTGACGAGATAGAGAAACTGTCTCCGATAGAGAATTACATGATGGACGTGCTGACAGTCGCACCCAACCTAGCCGGTATACCGATGATTTCTGTTCCTGCCGGTAAAGTTAACAATATGCCTGTGGGGTTGCATCTGATGGGAGACCATCTGCAGGAAGGGAAGATTCTTCAAGTTGCTAATTCATTCAAAATACAAAAGTATTAATGCCTTTCTCTCAGTCCGCATATTTATAAGATTTAATTTTCATTTTAAATGAATGATAAAAGTCGCTCCGTTTAACCAAAAGAAATGGAATTTATCAGATGTTCTTCCCGCAAGTTCGGGTCACTTAACACGGCTTAGTTGCAATTTGAGGTTCGGGCTAAAATAGTCAAATCAAAGATCGAAGAAATAATAAAAAGAGGTTGGCGTCTAATTTATCTATTATTATATTTGCCTTCAGGAGTTTGCCAATTGTAACAAAACAAACATGCTTTAGAATCTTTTAATTCAGGAAATTCTAAAACGCCCGAACCTCAAACTTTGGATTTTCGGACTTCGTTCGAATGTTACACTAAAATACAACCACTCCAAGTATTCGTGGGCAACTAGCAGGCATTATATGACATTGTGTTTCGGATCCTAGAAAATATTATTTTTCAACCATCGTACAAAGGTTTTGTTACTTGTAAATCATTTTCGCTAAAGCGACGAATATCACCTCTGTTGTAGCAAACACCACATTTGCTATCAATAACACGCCCCCTATATCTTCTTGTTATTGGGTTGTATCCAAGTATCTCTACAGGATCAGCATGAAATGTCATACCACGTGGAAATATCCCATGCGAATATTCATTCCAAACTATTTGACCATCCTGAAATCTTCGCGTTCCAAGCACTCCGAGTCTTCTAGTTATATCACCTATAACACTCATCTCATCAGTTTTAATTAGGGTGCATAAAATTAAATCCTTTCATCATTTAAGAAGCTAATGGCTGAAATATGATACAAGGTTATACGATGTCTGGAATGACTACAATATTGGAAGGCAAAGGATTCAAAAAGGTTGCCGATATACCAGTCGAGGGAAATTTGTGTATATCTTCTTGGAGGAGAGAATGGCACGGGGATTCTGTTACATATATGCTAAATATGAGAGTCTATCCAGACGGACACGCAGATGCTCAACTCAGCGCATACAATCCTGTAAATCTCGCTTTTACGAGGTTGTGCAAAAGGGAAAACATAAAATTTGTAGGCACTGTCGATGAAATTTATTACACGGCAGATAAATTAATAAGAAGGTTCGGCTATGAGCCTCCCAGAGAAAAAGCTATAGTAAGAATAATGTCAGATAATCTTGGCTTTAGTTTTGAAGCTTATGTGGGTGACAAAAAAATTGGTGACGGTATATTATTTGACACAAATCCCGATGATATCAGAACACGCGTAAAGGGTTTGTTAGGTGAAAGATACGATATTGCGGGGTTCGAATCAGTAGAACCAGAAATCGCACCGCAAAGAAAAGACGGCTATAAAGGGTTAGTTGGCGCATTATTTGCTGGTGGATCCAATAGGCAAGTAGCTGTTAGCAATTTAATCGCTAATTTAAAGGGAGATAAAGACGACGGTTTAGTTTTGGCATTGACCGCTTTGGCAGATATTTCAAACGGGATGAAGAATCCGGAAAGGGCTGTTTTAAAAATATGTGATATAAATAGAAGAGCTATGCGTCTCAAATAAAATTTTACTTAAACTGATTTTTAATATTTTTATTAATCATACATTGGCTTCGACACATGTTCTAATAATACCTTCAACAGTATACGTCTTTGTTACTTATCATACTTTAATAGAAGCCCCGGCCAGAAACAGTTAACTTAAGTTCATTTCCTTCTACTTTTATATTAAAAATTCTTAATGTGATTATATGAAAACGATAATGGGTCTCGAAATTCACGTTCACTTGCTGAGCAAAAGCAAATTATTCTGCAATACACCCGCAAACTACGAAGGGAAAGAACCCAATGACAACACATGTCCTGTATGTCTAGGATTCCCGGGATCAAAACCCCAGTTCAACAAGAAAGTCTTGGAATCAGCAACTATGGTCGCCAAGGCACTTGATTGCGACATATCCCCGGCAATGTTTTTCTCAAGAAAATCATATTTTTATCCTGACATGCCAAAGAACTTCCAGATAACGCAGTACGAGATTCCGATTGCAAGAAACGGCCATTTGAAAATATCCAATAAAAAGATTACGATAGGTAGAATCCAGATTGAAGAAGATCCAGGCAAGCTCGTGCACGTGGGCGGTGGGATAACCAACGCGCAATATGTTCTCATCGATTACAACAGGGCCGGCATACCGCTGATAGAAATTGTTACGGAGCCCGATTTCGAAAACGTCCAGGAAGTCAGGGAATTTCTCTCAAAACTGCAATCGATCCTTGAGCACTTGGAAGTGTATGATTCCAGCAAAGAAGCATCATTAAGAGTTGATGCGAACATTTCCTTGGAAGGCGGGGAGAGGGTTGAAATCAAGAATATCACAGGATTCGCCAGCGTGGAAAAGGCGTTAAATTATGAGATAATCCGTCAGCAAAATCTTGTGAGAATGGGGATGAAGGTTGAAAGGGAGACGAGACACTTCGATGAAATTACAAAGGCTACATCAACATTGAGAAAGAAGGAGACAGAGGAGGATTACGGTTATATTTTCGAACCGGATCTGCCGCAGTTCAATGTTTCTGAAAAGTTTGTGAAATCTATAGAAGCAAAAATGCCTGAATTGCCTGATGCAAGGGTAAAAAGATTTGTTGAAGAATATAGTATACCAGAAAATCAGTCGCAGATTATTGTTTATACAGACAAAGCTCTCGCAGATTTCTTTGAGGATTGCGTGAAATCATTTGATAAACCCGAATATATATCACGTTGGATTGTTACTGATTTGCTTAAAGTGTTGAACTGGAATAATCAGACAATAAGACAATCGAAGCTTACACCAAAAATATTTGTTGAATTCTTGAAGACCATGGACAAAGGAGACATAACAGAAAGGTTGGGTAAGGAGTTGATTAAAGAATTAGTCCCGACTGGAAAATCTATTAAGGAGTTGATAAAGGAGAAGGGGGTGCCTAAGAAAATCGATTTGGAAGATGTTGTAAAAGAAGTTATCAAAGAAAACAAGAATGCTGTAGATGATTACAAGTCTGGAAATGAAAAATCTATACAATTTTTAATTGGGCAGGTTCTCAGAAAGACTAAATCTGCTGGAGATCCGAATAAGATAAGAGAACAAATCAAAAAATTAATCTAACGTTTTTGTTTAATCAAAAAGATGGAACAACTAGCAAAATTGCATTAGGTATTGATCCTATCAAATTTGCTCCTAAGAAATCTTCTGCAGATTTTTCATGCCTTCTATGAATGTATCCTATGAAATCACTGCATGAAAATATACAATTATAATTGCCAACTCTAGAATCATCTAGGACCATATTTTACCGGTTCTTGAATTCTTTTAATTTCATCTTTGACGTTTCTGAGGCTAGAGCCGTCTAAAATACCTTTACCATATTTTCCTTCCAGTTTCCCACCACTTTTCAAAACCCTATGATATAATATT
Organism: Candidatus Aenigmatarchaeota archaeon; assembly: GCA_016187415.1. GTDB lineage: Archaea > Aenigmatarchaeota > Aenigmatarchaeia > CG10238-14 > SCSR01 > JACOWB01. Next base: position 103,017 of record JACPJT010000004.1, on the reverse strand, counting down.
GGCAGTATCGAGAGTCCGTAAACAGCATCAAATATACCACTAAACCATAAACTTGCTCTGGTATCATATATTCCAACATAACTTGAAAGTAGAGGCACATCAACTCCTACGTTAGGACCTAGAGTATATGCGATCACGTTGATTGCCGGAATAGAACATAGAGACACAAAACCTCCTATAAACTTTATAAGGGATTTATCTACCATTCTTGATTCCAATTGATTTCTCAACTCAACCAACTCATCGACTGACGGGGTGGGATAAACAGACTCCAAATTACCCATTTGTTGTTTGTAGCTACATATTTGTCGTTTCAACTCACCCCTTTTATATTCTCTACTCGCATAAATTCCTTCTTCTGAATACGCACGTTGAATTAAATCTTGTATGCCGTGATTTGCCATTTGTTTCACTACTTTACAGTTGTCAATATACTATTTATATTTATGTTGTGCGAAATGAACCACAATATTTAAATAAGGAAATATCATTTAAATTATGGATACAAGCATTTTAGAAAATGTCGGACTAGAAAAAAGAGAGGCAGATGTGTATATGACTTTACTTAGATACGGATCTTCAACCGCTACATATATAGCAAGAGAAGCAAAAATAGAAAGGACGCTTGTCTATAGAATTCTCGATAAATTAATTGATAAGGGGTATGCGAATTTCATCATCGAAAACAAAATAAAAAAATTCCGCGCCGTTAATCCTGAAACATTCTTATTTGAATTTAAAGAAAAGGAAAAAGAATTTCTTGCATATTTACCAAAACTGAAAAGTATTGTAAACGAGAAGAAAAAAGAGCCAACAATTGAACTCTATAGAGGGACAAACGGTATAAGAAGTTTGACGCGAGAACTATTAAGACGCAAACAAGATTATGTTGCGATAGTCGGAAAGACTTATTCGAGCTTGGATCAATTTTTTAAATTGTTTGCCAAGGCCATAGAGGAAACAAACATTCACGAAAGAGTCTTAGTTAAAGAAGGTCAAATTATCATTAAATCAAAAAATACAGAAATACGTTACCTGCCTAAAAACTATGAATATAATTCGCCAATAGTCATATCCAATGAAACAATAGCCATAATTTTAGAATCTAAAACCTTTTTGACAATCCTGATTGAAGACAAAAACTTGGCACAGACATTTAAAAGTTATTTTGAATTGCTTTGGACGATTGCCAAGAAGTAAAAGTTTATTTAGTTTAGGTTCCCTTAATTAAACTAAGCCCCAGCATTGCCCCGGTAACTTCATCGGGAAAGCTCAGCAGGTAGAGCGGCACACTTCGTAAAGAAGGTCGATGCTGTTAACGTGATGGTCGAGAGTTCGAGTCTCTCCTGGGGCGCTCAAAATTCTAACCAAGTTTCTTGTCTATGTTTGTGAGAATGCTGCTTATGTCCTGCACGCCATTGTTGATTTGCCCCACAGTCTGCGTGGCTTCTTGAGTGTTCTTTATTGATGAAGCCGATCCAAATTTCAGAATTCCAGTAGTGTATAGTACTCCCACAGCAACTATTACTGCAATTGCAACTACAATAGCTATTGTCACGAATTTTTTGTCCATCGTATCACCTTCTTGTTACTGGCTGCTGAACTTGTTGTTGGGGCAACGGTTGATTTAGTCCGCCTTGCGGTGCTCGCTGGGCACCACCCTGTCCCGATGATCCAGAGAATCCTTTAGCCATTTCCACCAGCGATCCTGTGCAGTACTTGGACATGTCTTGCGGACCTCTTATTCCGAATCCAAGCGCATAGTCAGTAAGCTTGCATTCGGCAGTATATGGTGGATTGACTCCAGGTATGGCGCCAGCTGGTGGTCCTTGGTTCTCTGCTAATACCATCTCAACAACGCATGAATTGCCCTGCAACCCAACAATTGTTATGGTTGGTGCACTTGGATCCGGTTGGAATTTAACAGGTTTGCATATCCTTACGGCCTGATCAAAACAATATCCATTGTTACCGCAATCATTCCCGCTTACTTGAATTGCCGGTTGTCTTCCAAATGCTTGTGAAGTTGCGGATTGCGTTGTAATTGACTGTGTGTCACTATTGTCATTCGTCAGCATCAGGTACAGGGCGTCCTTCAGCATGACATCCTTCACGTATCTTACGTCGCTCTTGACTTTCGTTATGTCATCAGTATTCAAACCGTTCAATCTACCCCTAAGTTCCGTCTGTATGTCGCCGACCTTTGTTTTGGCCGCCAGAAACATCTGTGAAACTCTTGTGTATTTTTGGGCATCGGTAGAACCGACGGATTGGTAATATGCGGCTATGTCGCCAGTCTGCCTTGACATCTGGTCAAGCTTCATCTTCAGTTGTTCCATGCTAAATGCGACATCCAAAAGAACACCTGTATCGGGAACTTGCGACACGGTTTCCACATAAGTGTCTGTAATATCCCCTCTGGTTATGCACTGCGCATTTGTTATGCAACCGTTTTGGTCAGTTCCAGTGACCAGTTGGCCTCCCTGTTGCTGGCAGTTTGTCACAGCTTGAACTGGCGGCGACTTTGAGCATATCCCAGTATTGGCGAAATTTGTCTGGGATTGTTGCTGGGCACCACCCTGAGATATTTGTGCATTTGGCTGATTAGGTCCACTCTGCCCAGGTTGCTGAGGACCTCCCGGAGATACACCTTGACCGCCGCATACTGTGATTGTACAGCCCTGCGGATCAAAACTTGCGTATGTCTGACCGCCTCGTTGCTGGCATTCTTGAGTTATCCTTTGTTTTATTGAGGAATCGGCATCTTCTGGGCACGGCGGTCTATTGGATTTTCCCTGAATGCATTGAGGAACCTTGCAGTTGCCTGAAAAAGAAACAGATGGTGATCCGCCAACCGATTGGCATTTTTCCGTGGACGCGCTAATATCGTTTTCACTTGGACATGTCTGTTGTGAAAGCGGGTTGAATTGATTCACCTGTTGGAATTGGCAGTTATAATGAATGCATCCTGAGCCAGGCGGATCTTCAAATGAATTCGGGTTACCTCCTTTTTGAAGGCACTCTTGTTTTATCTGGCTGTCTTTTTCGGATGGACATGATTGTTGTTGTATATTCACTTGCCCTTGTTGTCCAGATTGACCGGGTGTTTGCCGTTGCTGGAACTGGCAATTATAAAAGACACATCCATTCTGCGTGAATGGTATAGGATTACCGCCTTGTTTTCCACAGTCTTCTTTCAATTGTCGTTGCTGCTCGTCTGCAGGGCACTGTGCTTGTTGGTTGGGTACTGGCTGAGGAGACCCAGGCGGGAGTGGCTTCTGTTCTACTGTCGGTGGAGTTATTGCAGATTGGGCGCATTGGAATCCAACAACACAACCATTATTGTCTGCGTTGCTTGTCAAGGCTTGTCCTTGTGGGCAAGTTGGTGGTTGTGGTGCAGCCGGGCATTTAGACGTTGCTATCGGCACAGGAGTTGGCTGTGTTTGTGTGGTCGTAGTTGCCGTTGTAGTTTGTTCTGTGGTCGGCGTGGATGTCGGCGATTGTACACTCGTTGGTGTAGTAGCAGTTGTAGTGGTGGTTGAGGGAGAACTACCAGAAGTTGGAGACGTTGTTCCTGATGTCGAAGGTGTTGGTGTTGATGAACTGGTTGGTGATGTAGTCGAAGGAGCAGCCGTGTCTGTTGCCATACCTGTTATACTTGAAAAAATATTTTTCAGAAAATCTTCAAAAGTCGCCGCATACGCAGAACTGGTTAGCAGGATAGTCGACACAATGAAAATGGCGAATAGATTTAGGGATCTCATTTAATACAATTTGGTTTTTCCCAATATTAAACATTTCCTATCACGTACAAGTCGACGCTAATTTCTTTCCTCGGCTTATCGTGAAACTTGAACATATGCGGAATCGGAAACTTGTAAGGAAGCACTTTCTCCACTTTCCCGCCTTTATTTTCAACTAGTTCTGTGATAAATTCTCTCGTCTTTTCGTACCCGTCTTTGTGCAAACTGTATATCTTACTTCCGCATTCCAGTGCCTTTTCAAGAAATATCCTGTCAGCATGTTCCTTCTGTATCCCAAATGGAGGGTTCTGTATGACGGTGTCGCATTTTCCAGAGAAATCTCTTATGTCAGTCCTAACGAACTTTATGGAGCCTGTAAGAGTTTGCCCACTTGATAAAATAAATTGCAGATTTTCTTCGGCAGTTTTCAGAACTTTGTAATCCAGATCTATTGCTACAACATTCTTCGCGCCAAGCAGTAGCGCACCAATTGCTAGTCTGCCGGTGCCGCATCCGAAATCAAATACGACCTTGTCTTCTATATCGCCGTTCATATGGGCGAAATGAAGTATATCCGCAGCCAAGTCGCTTGGTATAGTATACTGTTCTAACGTAGGTTTGGGGTTCTCCACAGGTTTCAATTTTGAAAGAATTATTTCAAGATGTTTTTTGTTCACAATTTAAATTGTGTCTATTAAGATTTAATTTTAGCAATTTGGTCAAAATTCAACATCGGTATTTCAAACCTTTCGGTATCATCGGTTCCTACTCTGGGACAAAGCGTTGAAACGAGAAAATCAAGTTTCAATCCCATTATTTTCTCCTGCGTTATCTCATCTCCCGCCAGTATGTATGTTTCTTTATTCAATTTCTTCGCCAAATAATTCTTTATCGAATATGGTAATATCATCTGCCCTTTTTTGAAAGATACAAGAATGCCCACTCTTTTCGCGTCCTTGAATGCAGATTTATTCCATGCTATTATTTTTTGTATTCTCTTCTTCTCAAATGCAATGTCTGTTATCTCTTTTCTCTCGACATCCAAAGTTAACATTGGCTTGTTTGTGTTAAGGATTAATCCCAGACCATAGAACTTTGCGGCAGATACACAGAGGAATGCATCAACTTTATCTTCAATTTCTTTACCAGATTTTAATCTACATCCGAGTATCTGTCCAGGATATTTGACACCTTCAACTTGTGCGACAAAAACTTTCTTCCCTCTTTTCTCCAGATATTCCTTCACTTCAGGTATCTTGTCCATATATTGCAGAGATCCCACCAGACCGATTTTTTCATAGCCATCTAGTTTTTCAAATTCCTTTTCCAGAACAGAAACAGGATCTGAATCAATAAAGTATTCCCAGTATACAACAGGTAATTCTGAGGATGTCCCAAAATCCACATGGCCTACATGAAGAATCGCATCGCATTCCAGCCTTTTTGCCTCCACATCTCTGATATCGCATGCGCCATAAGTGGATTCTATGCAAAGTACAGCATCAATTCCTTCATCGTCCAACGTCCTTGATATTTTCTGTATTTTATCGTTCTTCAGTCCCAATGGGAACTGGATAAAGACGCGTTTAGCTTTCAATTTCTTAAGTTCTTTGATAACATCATTCAATTCCATACAACCAACATTAATATTCAATTAACATATTTAAAATAATGGACAAAGGGTTAGAAAAGGCGACTTTTGGCTGTGGCTGCTTCTGGTGCGCCGAAGCTATATTCCAGCGCATACGCGGCGTCAAATCGGTCATATCAGGCTACGCAGGTGGCAGTAAACCGAATCCTACATATGATGAAGTTTGCAGTGGCGATACACGCCATGCCGAAGTAATCCAAATAACGTTCGACCCAAAGGAAATCAGTTATGATGAGCTTTTAGATGTATTTTGGCAGATGCATGATTCCACTCTCTTGAATCGCCAGGGTTCCGATGTGGGTACACAATACCGTTCTGTCATATTTTACCACGATGAAAAGCAGAAAGCGACAGCTACGAAATCCGAAGATGCCATAGCAAGGAAGCTTAACAAACTAGTCGTTACAGAAATCAAGCCGCTCACTACGTTTTACAAGGCCGAAGAGCATCACCAAAACTACTATAATAACAACAAAACAGCCTCTTACTGCAGGGTTGTCATATACCCGAAACTGAGAAAACTGAAGCTGGATGCTTAGAGAAATAAATCTCAAATACAATTCTAGAATAATGGAAAAGTTATCCGTAGAGATTGTTCAGAAAGGCAAGTTGCTCGTGGAACTGGGAAAGGTGTCCAAGGACTTGGATACGGAAAAAAGGGTTTATTTCTCAGTCGAAGGCGAAGAGGAGGAGCATTCTGTTATTTTCGAGAAGGGAAACAAAGAATGGAAATGCGATTGCAAATACAACTCATTGCACAACAGACTATGTTCCCATATCTATGCATGCATGCTGAAGGAAAAGCTTATTTGATTTTATTCAGTGGATATTCCATTACAATATGGCTAATGTACTTACCTTTGTACAAGTCACGCTTCGATAATTTCGCCACTGACTTAAAGCCAAGTTTTTCATATAATTTTCTTGCTATTTTATTGGGTTCGTACACATCAAGCGTTAATATTTTAATTTTCGGATCTTTCTTCGCTAAACCTATAGCAGTTTTCATCAGCAAAGTTCCCAGTCCGATTCCACGATAACTTTTCTTAACAGAAACACCAATAGTACCTACATGGGATTGCCTCCACTTACCCCTATGCAAACCCATAGTTCCAACAACTTCCTTTTTATACATTGCCACAAGTAGGTGTTGTTCGCCTTTTCGGCACAATTCTAAATTCTCTTTAACCCACTTCTTTTCTTCTTGAAACGTGATTGTTTTGTTCACCAAAATTAGTGCGTCCTCTTCAACAAGTGAATTTATGAAATCTACAAGAGTTTTAACGTCGCCCATTTTCGGGTTTCTTAGTATAATTTTCTTTCCATATAATACAACTTTCTGCGGTTTACATAATCTATTGCACATGATTTCACTAAGGTAATATCCTCTCAGTGTCCCTAGGAAATAAAGTAGCTTCTCTTACATTTTCTATGTCCAACAATTTCATCGTAAATCTTTCAATTCCCAATGAGAATCCGCCCATCGGAGGCACGCCGTATTTGAAAACTTCTGTAAACCACTTGAGAGAATCCAGATTCAATCCTTTTTCTTTTATCTGAGAGATTAATTTTGGATATCGATGTTCCCTCTGGCCGCCTGACGACAATTCTGTTCCTTTAAACACCATGTCTATGCTGCGCGCCCATTCAGAACGGTCATCGGCCCTCATAACATAAAACGGTTTTACTGCAAATGGAAATTTATTGACAAAAAAGAAGTCGCTCTTGAATTTTTCTTTAACATAATCGCTTAAAGTCTCTTCAGATTCCCTGTTAAGATCCTCACCCTTTTGTATAGGTTTTCCCAACTCTTTGAGTATATCATAAATTTTTGGAAATTGAAGTTCAGGAAACGGAGTTTTCGGTATCTTGATTTCTTTGTTTAATATTTCCAACTCCCCACCGCACTCTTTCTTAACTTTCTCCAGCGCATTTACAACCATACCTTCTTCCATTTTCATAACATCATGCTCATCTTCAATAAATGCAAGTTCTGCGGCTATAGTCCTGTGCTCGCTCATGTGCCTTACAGTATGACTTTTTTCAGCTCTCCAACTCGGCCCTGTCTCAAAAATTCTTTCAAAACCGCCGGCTATAAGAAGTTCCCTATGAAGCTGGGGATCCTGTCTCAAAAATACCTGTTTGTCGTAGTAGACTACGGAAAAGACTTCTGACCCGCCTTCCGATATACCGCCGATAAGCGATGGTGTGAATACTTTCATGAACTTGTTTTTTATCAGGTATTCTTCCATCGATTCCATTAACTTTGACTGAATCTTGAAAACCGCCAAATTTTCAGGCGATCTAAGATCCAATGACCTCCAATCCAATTTTGTGTCTAGGTTAGCTTTTGTTACCCTTCTCGGGTCTAGTGGAAGCATAGGTTCAGACGCACTAATTATCTCGATATTTTTAGGAATGATTTCAATACCAGTCTTGGTTTTTGCTGTTTTCTGAACAGTTCCTTTGACATCTATCACGTCTTCGTTGTGCAATCCCTCTATTTTCTTAAGAATGTCAGGTGAAATTTTATTCCTCGGTGCAGTAATCTGCACAATGCCATCCATGTCCCGAAGCAAAAGGAAGTTTATCCCGCCCATCAATCGAATGTCATGCACCCAACCTTTAACAATGGCTTCCTTCCCTATAGCATCTTTCAATTCGCTAGTATAATGGGTTCTTTTCATCTAATCACAAGTTGCGCAACATTATCCAAGCTACTAACCATACAAGAAGAAAAGTAACCAAACTATTTAAGACATACCACGAAGTCTTCTTTTGCGCTTTAACTATTTTCCTGACGATTATGAACGACACAAGATAGATGATTATGCCAATCCCAAGCGATATCAAATAATCGAATTTATTGGATACGAATCCGGCAACCGCGCCAAGCACCAGATAAATCAATGTAAGTACCTTTTCAGAATCCATTTAACCTTCTTCCTGCTTGCATTCTAACTCGTTTTTTCTAAATATAAAATCCATTACTTTTCGCTGCCATGACTTTTCTTGGAGCATCTCTGTCGTTACCCATGACTTTCTGATGTAATCAGGCAGATTCTTGCCATTGGTCTCCTTGATTGTTTTCTCTAAAAACTGTATAGTCAACGGGTCATGCGGATAGCCCACACCAAAATCCACACCAACCTGCTTCTTCAATTCCTCGATTTCCTTGTCCCTTTCAACCTTCGCAATGATGGAAGCAGCCGATACGGAAATTACAGACTCGTCCATATAATTGTCGACTACAAGTTCAACGCTTTTATTTTTTACAAAATGTTCTATAACACCTTTAAATTTTTCCGGATTGCTTGTCAACGAGTCTATGAAGACCTTTTTACTGCTGTTGAAATCTATTATTTCCGCCATTTTCATCGCTTCTATCCTATCCAGATTCACACCCATGCTCCTGTATGTATCGATTCTGCATGGTGCAACTTTGAGAACAAAAACATCCTTTGCAACGAGTTCTATTTGCTTGTACAATTCTTCTCTTCTCTGGGGCGTCAGTTTTTTTGAATCTTTTACACCCAGTGCTTTCAGCTTTTTCTCAGACTTTGTATCTATGGTGACGCCGCCAACCACAAGCGGACCTAAAACCGCGCCGCGGCCGGCTTCATCTATACCAGTTACAAATTCCATAATCTGTTTTAAATTCTCATTTTTATTAACTTGTTCTATGATGATCGATGAAATAGAACACAAGTTACGGAAAAATAAAACCATCGAAGATGTACTTGAGAAATATGACTGGAAAAAATTCGAGATTGTAATTTCGGAGATTTTTCTGGCGAATGGATTCTCAACAAAACAAAATTTTAGGTTCAAAGTCGGCAGAAGATACGAGATAGATGTTGTTGCATCCAACGGAAATAAAATTTTTTGTGTAGATTGCAAGTGGTGGAATAAAGGCCGATACAAGAAGTCGGGTCTGAAGAATGCAGTGCGATTGCAAGAAATCCGTGTGAAAGAGTTCGCAAAATTATTAAACGACAATATTCTGGCTAGAAAATCTTTCAAAGTCGACAAAAAATTCAAAACCATTCCATTACTGGTCACTCTTCAAGATGAGGATATGATAAAGGAAAATGAGACATTTGTAGTTCCTGTATGGAAATTGAACAAGTTCATAAACGAAATCTATCCCTTTTAACCTTTGCGAAAGCTTTTTAAGTCAAGTATATAAAGTTATCGTTATAATAATATTTAGTTTGTGATCGAATGCCAAAGGATTTCAAAATTCGTGTAGAAAACATTGTAGCTTCTGCAACTCTAAATGTAATAATTCCTCTTGAAAAGATAGTTTCGAAATTGGAGGGAATGGAATACGAACCCGAACAATTTCCAGGGCTTGTATACAGGATGGAAAAGCCAAAAGCGGCCGCATTAATTTTCGGCTCTGGCAAAATAGTTTGCACCGGCGCAAGGAGCATAGTGGATGTAAAGGCGGTTTTTAAGAAAGTAGTAACTATAGTGCAATCCGTTAAAGTGAGGGTGCCAAGGAATTACAAAACGCAGATAGAAAACATTGTCGCTTCTGCAAAGCTGGATGCCAAACTTAATTTGGATGGCATTGCTTTTAAATTGGAAAATTCTGAATACGAACCCGAACAATTTCCAGGGCTTGTATACAGGATGACAGAGCCAAAGGTGGCATTTCTCTTATTCGGCTCTGGCAAAATAGTTTGCACCGGCGGAAGAAGCGTAAATGATGTGAAAATCGCGATTGACAAGCTTTATATCCGATTGAAGAAATTAAAAGGCGCAATGACACCCGAGTGAATTCAATTTTTTTCTGAAACATTTCAAAATTAATAAATGAATTTATACCTGAAAGATTATTGCTAATCATGGACAACAACGATCTCTTCGAAAAATTCGCGGATTTTCTAAACGAGTTCTACAAGGATAAGTTGGTAAAAGCTGCAAACGAAGGCAAACGATCTCTGGATATAGATTTTTCTTTATTGGAAAAATTCGATGTCACTATAGCAGATTATCTTTTGGAAAATCCCAATGAAACAATCGGCGTAGCTCAAAAGGCATTGAAGCAGATCGATGTCGGTTATCTTGACGATAATTTCAGACTGAGATTCTTCAACCTGCCGCCGAGCAAGGACATAAGGATCAGGAACATACGTTCAGAACATATCGGGAAGATGATTGTTATTGACGGGTTCGTCAAGCGTGCAAGTGAAGTCAGGCCCGAAGTGAGCGAAGCAATCTTCCAATGCTTGGACTGCGGGAGCAACCTGACGATTATACAGACTGAAAGGATGATGCACGCGCCAATAGAATGCGAAAATCCGGCATGCAGGAATAGGAAAAGTTTCAAACTTGTCGATCAAAAATTGTATGATGCCAGATGGGTGGTTGTGGAAGAGCCTTTCGAAATTACAGAAGGAGAAAGGCCGTCGGATTTGCGTGTGTATCTTAAGGAAGATCTTACATCGCCAAAAATGCAAAACAAGACAGATCCTGGAAACAGAATAAAAACTGTCGGTGTTCTGAAAGAACTTCCCAGAAGAATCAAAGGCACCCCTTCCAGGCAGATGGAAATTTATCTGGAGGCGAATCATGTAGAATCCGTTGAGACAGAATGGGAAGAGCTGGAAATAACTCCAGAGACCGAACGAAAAATCCTAGAACTGTCAAAGGATCCTGAAATATACACCAAGTTGACAAATTCCATAGCGCCTGCAATATACGGGTTGGATGATGTCAAACAGGCGATAACAATGCAGCTTTTTAGCGGGGAAACGCACATACAAAAGGATCGGTCAAGGGTAAGGGGCGACATACACGTTTTGTTGGTTGGCGATCCAAGTACTGCAAAGAGCGCTCTAATGAAAGTTGTATCAGGTCTGATTCCACGTGGCAGGTACGTGTCAGGCAAAGGTGTTACTGGTGCTGGGCTGACCGCAACTGTTGTAAAAGATGAAGAGTTCTTAGGCGGGTGGGTTCTGGAAGCAGGCGCGTTGGTCATGACAAATAGGAGCCTGTGTGCCATAGACGAATTTGAAAAAATCGAGAAAACGGATTTGGTTGCGTTGCACGAGATGATGGAACAACAGACGATTTCCATTGCAAAAGCAAACATAGTCGCAACACTGCCTGCCATGACTGCGATACTGGCCGGCGGTAACCCGAAGCTCGGCAGGTTCGACCCTTATCTTCCGATTAAGGAACAAATAGACATACCCGAAACAATTTTGTCAAGATTCGATTTGAAGTTCGCGCTCAGGGATATACCCAATGTAGAAACAGATGCAAAGGTGACCGAGCACATTCTATTGTCGCGGCATTTTGGCGGCGAAGAAGCTACACCGATCGTAGACAATGACACATTCAAAAAGTATGTTGCATATGCACGCAAGAATTGCCATCCGAAACTTTCACGCGAAGCGGCAGATGAAATAAAGAATTTCTATTTGGGATTGAGGGAACATTCCGGCGAAGATTCACCAATTGCGATTACACCAAGACAATATGAGGCTCTGATAAGACTGACTGAATCATCCGCGAAAATTCAATTGAGGAATAATGTGACAACTGAGGATGCGATACGCGCAATAAACCTCATGAAAGCTTCACTGAGGCAATTCGGGTTTGAACCAGAAACCGGCAAGATCGATATTGACAGGGCAGATGGTGCCAGGGCAACATCCGCACAGAGGAGCAAGATAAGGATAGTTCTGGATGTGATTGATGAGTTGGGAAAGACGTATGGCAAGGATGTTCCGTTTGACGAAGTTGTCAAAATGTGCAGGATGCAGGGAGTCGAATCACCCGAAGAGATTTTGAAAAAAATGCAGCAGGAAGGCATAGCGTTCAATCCGCGGCCGGGAATGATAAGCAAAGTGTAATAATCTGTTAGGATGTTATTTTGTTATCTAGAATCCTTAACAGCAGTCTCAGCAAGAACTTGGAGAGTATCGACCAATGGTATGGAAAAATCCTTTTGTGAAATGATCAAAGGTAGTTCAGTGCATCCCAATACAATAGATTGAGCACCTTTTAATTTCAATTTTTCTATTAAAATTTTCAAAAATAATCTGTCTCTTTCACTTGATTTTCCTGCTATCGTTTTTCTTATTATGCTGAGAACTCTTCTTTGCGATTTTTTATCGGGCACAAGAATTGATATACCAAGATTTCTTAATCTGTTTTCATAGATTTTTTGTTTTATCGTAGTGATAGTTGCCAGTAGACCTACTTTTTTGATTTTGTTTTTGACCAATAATCCACCCACTTCTTCAATTATGCTTAAAATTGGAATTGAAACATTCTTTTGAAGGTCAGATAAGAAATAGTGGGCAGTATTGCATGCTACTACAATGAAATCTGCACCAGCATTTTCAAGTCTTTTAATACCGCCGATCAATGCAGAACGTAACTTATTTTTATTTTTGAGATTGTCTATCATTTGAGGTGCTGGAAGATTATAAATTATTATCGATGGATAATCCTCATCTAATTTTGCATTGTATTTTTTTTGGCAGTATTTGATTATTTTGAAATAAAGTTCTGCACTAGCTTCTGGACCCATTCCGCCTAAAACTCCTATAGTCTTTTTTGAGAATTTTGCAAGTTTTTCAAAAGGCTGAACCACGGATAATTTATTTCCATCTAATGAAAGTTTTACTTTAGAACCTTCAATTAAATTCAACTTAGCTCTCAAGCCTATGGGAATCGAAATTCTGCCTTTAGAATCGATTTTCGAAATGCCAGTAATCGAAGTGAACTGAATCCCTCTTCCAAACTAAGTCACCACGATTTTCACTTAGCATTGCTTTTTCACCAGAAAAATTACTCTTTCTACAGTTTAAATAGCTTGAAGTGGGAAAGAACACTGTTGACTATCATTAGGATGAAAACCATAAAACCTTTAATGTAACTACTATTACTTATGGAAAACATCCGTATTGAGAGATCTCCTGCGAAGAAAGTAAGAATATACGATTTGCTCAATGGTAAATATTTCTACGGCAGCAAGGAAGACATGACACCCAGCTACGTCATAACACCGTACGGCGAAAAAATATCCAGAGCACATCTTATGGGAACTGTAACCGACAAGTTCGTCAGCGAGGATGGGAATTATTCTTCCATTACTATAGACGACGGCACAGATGCAATCAGATTAAAATCTTTTGAAGGGTTTCCGTTCGAGAATGTCCAGTTGGGCGAGCTGGTCCGTGCAATAGGGAAAATAAAGGAATACAACGGCGAAATGTACATCGCTTTCGAGATTTTACATGAAATAAAAGATGTCAATTTCGAACTTTTGTTTCGCGCCGAGATTTTAAACAATCTGGTAAAACAAAAGAAAATAGTCGACGATATAAAGGCTCTGTCCAATCAGGTGGATGAAGAGGAATTGAGGTCATACGCCAAAGACACATACGGCATAGATGATGAGATATTGTCTGTGATTTTGGAAATCAAGAAAAAGGAAATTGATTACAGGCCTATGGTGCTTGACATCATCGCCAAACTCGACGATGGCAATGGGGTGGGCGTTAAAACTTTGTTCGAAACATTGAACTTGCCGGAAAACATAACTGAAAAGGCGATAAGCGATCTCATAAATGATGGGAGTTTGTACGAACCTAGAGTAGGATTCCTCAAGAAAATCTAATGAACAATGCCAGATTTTTATACATTTCTTGTTCGTTTAGGAGCTCGTATCACTTTTCGATCTTCAGGGTGCCCGTACACATGTAGTAATTTGCTTGTGAGGGTATCGCCTAGGTAAGAAACACTTGAAAGTGTTAAGAAGGTATGGTGTTGAAGAAGTTTTTCAACTAATGCAGTGCCGATTCCACGTCCACGGTATTCCGGATGCACATCTACGTAATGCACATCTGGTATTTTTCTATATCTACCTTCAATTACAATATCCGACATTATACCACCTGTAGATGCAAATCCAACAAGTTCTTTTGAACCATTTTTAGCAATAGAATAACTCTCATGCGGGTCGTTATGCAATTCGCCGTTTGATTCATCAGTTTTCGCTGTCATAACAGTTTCTCTCAACATCTCGAAATCATAGTATAATTCATACGGTCTGTTTCCTAAAGTTCTCAATCGTCTTTCAGGTTTCTGAACTTCTGGCGATGTGAAGCCGTCCAAACTTAGCAAGTCCCTCACTCTTAAATAACGCACTTTAATACCAGCAACAATTTTCACATTCATATCAAAATCCTAAATATAAAAGAATTTAAACCAATCAATTTAACCTAATATTATGGAAGACTACGAAAAAATGCTGGAATCAGCATTCGAGAAGATGCCAAAAAAAAACCATGAAAAGGACAGGTTCCAGATTCCCGATGCCATCACGGAGATACAGGGAAACAAAACTCTGGTGAGAAACTTCGGTGACATTGCATCTGTTCTGCGCAGAGAGCCTGCGCATATGGCCAAATTCCTTTTCAAGGAACTGGCGACTCCGGGGAACATACAAGGTTCAGCACTTATTTTCCAAAGGAAACTTATGAAAGACCAGATACAGGATAAGATTGTCGGATATGTCAAGGATTTTGTTTTGTGCAAAATTTGCGGCGAGCCGGATACAAAATTTGTCAAGGAAGGGCGGATAACAATAATCCAATGCGACGCGTGCGGCGGCAGGTCGCCATACAAGGCTGTCTGATGGTTGGATGTATTGGGCCAAGCTATTCACAACGAGGACCGAGGTAATAGTTGCCATATGCGACGAGGACATACTTGAAAAAGTTTTTGAATTCAAGGAAACCCAGGCCAAAATCAAGATCAGCAAGCATTTTTATGGCGAGCACCTCGTCGACGACAATATAGCAATAAAATTAATGGACAGGGCGACTATCGGTAACATCTTCGGCAAGAACATAGTAAATCTGGCGAAGGAGAACGGTTTTATATCGGAAGAGAACATAATTAATGTTGATGGCATCCCGCATGCGCAATTCGTCAAGCTCGAATCTTACGGCCAGAACTAGGAAAGGTCAGTTCTTCGTTCTTACCACATTGGCTGTTGTGACAATCTTGTTTTTTGTTGGCAGGTGGGTAAGCCCGTCAAACCAGCCCGACACATCGTATATCGTCAAATCGGATGAACTGTCGACGTTTGACAATATAAAAGAAAAGGCTTCCGTTGTTGTAAAGAGCAGCGAGGACTGCAATACCCTGAATTACAATGCGCAGGAATATAAAAAATTCGTGGATAATTTTGCAAAGGAAAAAAATTATAGGATAGATTTCGCTTATTCCATTTCTCCCTGTTCGGACGAGCTGGGGACTATAGTTGAATTCACGCTGAGGATACAATCCGACAGGGCAGATGCAAAAGGCACATTCTTTGTAGTGTGGCCGTAAATCTAACACGGTGTAACAGGATTATTGTCGAAATTGAGATTTGACTCAATGTGGTCTGCAACAAAAACACCCGGGATTTGCACGGAATCCCACGACTGCCTTGGCATAAATGCATCTATGCTTATATTATGGCATCCTTTAAGTTGCGCAGGCAGTTCCGCCTTGAAGTACCCATCTTTTTTCCAATAACCAGAGAAATAATCGATTATGTTGTTGCTACTAATGTATTGTCCGTCGACATAAAGCCTGTATATCCCATTCGGTTGGTTTAGTTGATAACTGTAGCCAGTGTAACCGTAGTTAACCACGACTTGTGCCGGACTCGAATCGGTTGCCGGTTGAATGCTTTGTGATGAGAGTTTGACGCCCCATCTCTGGAATGGTGCGACCGTCGCTGGTGTACATGTCCTGATGTCATCGCTTGACATGGGCGATTCAAAATGCAGGCATAACTGATAGTTTGCGGGAGAAGCTTTAGCCACGCTTGGTACAGAAAATCTGACATACTTGGAACTGATTCCAAGTGTTTGTGTGGTGTGGTCAATTCCAGTACCCAATTCTGATGACAGATTGAACTTCAAAGATTGTATTTGATTATTTTTGACATCGGCAGACAAAAAGTTGAATGGTTCACCTTCCTGCAGCGTATAAACTGTGTCATACGGCACGTGTGGCGTATAACTTAGGTGATTCCATGTGTTTTGAATTACATTAATTTTCCCTATGATTTTTTCATCCGATCTTTGCCCGTCAGTAAAATTAGCTATGACATCATAAGTACCATTGAATGGCAGCGTCATTGTTATAGACTTGGCAGTTGTCTGCCCGGGCCCCACTGTAACAGCTGTCAATGACGAATGCGATTTTTCTATGACACCTGCCCTAAGATATCCAATTATTGATAATGACAGTGTGCTCTGGGTCGGATTGGTTATCGTAAATCCTAGACCAGCATCTTCACCCGCATAAGATGTTCCGCTGCCACTGTAAGATACATCGACGCAACCGGTCTTGACAAAATATCCTTTGAACCGCTCTAACTTGTCGGTCGACGTTAATGTTTTCCATTGGTGCGTTGTTATGTTATAATACAGAATCGTTTGGGCGCCGCACCAATTTCCAATGTTTTGGAAAGTATAATCTGAAGACGGAGATCCTATTTGATTCCAGCCATTTCTTAGTTCCACATCACTAGAAGTGAGCGTTTGTTTGCCCACGATTTTAATTTCACATTCTTTATCGGAATACAGCCAATAACCACTGCCACCTTTCACGTCTTTCAATTGTTTTACAGCAGCCCACCGCCCGATGCTGGAATCGAAATGGTACAAGTTCTTGCTGGTGTCGCATGTGGTTGAAACAAAGTCGAAACTTCTGTATGGCACTGAGAGTAGGTTCCATCCTTTGGTTACGTTTATCGCAGCCGGTTCTGATACTTGAACCGATTGCAATTGGGTTTGAGTTGTAGCCGACTGGGTAAACGAATTAGTGGTAGAAGTTGCTTTATTGCCGGCTTTGTCAGTGGCTTCAGTATAATATTGATGTGCACCATTTGTAAATTTGTTGGTGTATGAGCATGGCGATATAGGTGATGTATCACAAACCTTTGCCAGCTGCCCATCAACATAAAGTTTAATTCCATTCAATTCGCCGCTGTCCGATGCATTGGCAGTTATTGTGACATTTGTGCCCTCTATAACACTGCTGGGCGAATGCCCTATATAATCGATTTTAGGCGGTATAG
Source organism: Candidatus Aenigmatarchaeota archaeon (assembly GCA_016187415.1). Lineage (GTDB taxonomy): Archaea > Aenigmatarchaeota > Aenigmatarchaeia > CG10238-14 > SCSR01 > JACOWB01. The sequence continues at coordinate 85,514 of JACPJT010000004.1, read as the reverse complement.
AGTCTATCGAGAAGCTCCTGACAGTTTCATTTGAATTTCCTGCTTTATCGACGGCATATATTTTTACTTTGCACGAATCTTTCCCCTGCTCGACACAAAATGAATCTGTTCCACCGACAGTTACTACAAAATTTTGGTTGGCGCCGCAATTTGTAGACCTAATAACCCAGCTTCCAATACTGTCCTTTGTGTAAATCTTGCAGGAGTCTATGTTCTCGTCTATGGCATCATACTGCACAGTGAAATCGCCTTTAAACCACGCCGACATATCAGGAGAGTTTATCGCGACGCTCGGTGGCGATTTGTCCACGATCACATTCCATGTGACGCCTGTTGTTTGCCCGCCGCATTGCACATATCTTGTGTAAGAAGAACCATTGACAGTTGGGCTGACCCTGCATGTAGCTTGGTTGCCGGATTTTGTACATTGAACTACAACTGACGTTTCATCGATAACACTAGTTTGATACATAGCGCATCCTGCCACATTTGGAACTCCTGCAATATTGATATCTGTAAAACCGTCATCCTTGACATCGACATATGGTTCGGTTGTATCTCCGCCAACATCCGTTATTGAAAAAAGGTTTGAAAAATCCCCGCTACATTGCTGACCGCCACCAATGATTGTGATGATATAATAACTATGGTAACCGAGAGAAACGTCATTCCCGCTTATTGAATAAGAATATGGAAGGGAAGAGCCGCCGCACGAACCTGTGAGAGCCATCGTGCCGCGATTGACATTGTCGATGAAGACATTTAAAACTCCGGCGCCATTGGCACAAAATGTATATGTACTGGTCGCATCGCCCGAAGACGGTGTGAGGGACGATGCCGAACAATATGCATATGCAATGTTAACTAAAGAAAACATCATTAGAAGAAACGTTGACGATAAGATGATTAGTCTCTTGTTCATTATGTGATTAATTTGTAATCCTTGATATTAAGTTTTTCTTAGGACTGACAAGCAGAAATATGACGGTCGCCAAGGCTGCTATCTGCAAAAATCCGGCCAGTCCAAAATCCGGCAGGCTGAATTTTTTGGACTTTACTGGTATCGTTATTGGAATATAATGCGACGAATCGCCGCTGCGATACACCTGAAATGTTATAATGTTGTCGCTTTCCGTCAATGTTCTCACGTTCGTTGATATTGTCACCATGTCGCCAGGATTCAGCACTTGCGTGGTTATATTGTTGTTTGTTATCTGGATTTCATTCGGCAACAGGGAAGTGATATAAATGAAATAGGTATCCGGAGATGCCTCAGCATTCTTTATATCAACCTGCAAGCTTGTCGGCTGTCCCACGGTGGATGTTATGCTGTCCGGTGCCCTGTACTGGATTTGGTGGGTTGCGTGCACAGGGACAACCAATACGAAAAACAGAATTAATATGGATAGAATAATTCCGAGTTTTGACATGATTAGATTATGCATCTTTTGAATTAATTATCTTCTTTTCTTGGTCCTGTTAAATTTGACAAAATCTTTCCCGACGACCAGATACAAAAGTGCGGCAATGATTATTATCTGGATGAACCCCGCCAAGCCGAAATCAGGCAGCTGGAACAAGCCCGATTTCACGTCCATTACGATTGTCTGGGTCAGTGACGGGTTTGTTGTTGATGTCACAGTTATGGTTATCCTGTTGTTGTCCACCAACGGCCTTATTTGAAATTCTGCGCTGGTCGCTTGGTTGGATGAGATGCCATCAGTTGTAAATGCCACTGGCGATATTTGCAGAGTCCCAGGATTGTCCGCCACAACACTTACAGAATAACTGTCTGTCAATGTTCCTCTATTTGCGATGCTCACTTTGAGTTCTGTTGTGCTGCCCACCGTGGCTATTATTTGGTTCGATGACAACAACGAAAAGTCTATTGGGGTGAAATCGTAACTGGTAAACGTGTTGTATTGTTGTTTGTTTGCAGGATCGTAGAACAGGCACATTATTTTATTGGACGAGCCGGATGCGAAATTGTATGACGGCGACAGTATTCTACATTGCCCGCTTTTTACGCTTTCTGTTCCATGCTGGTATGGATATGGGTTGCAGCCTTCTCCGGCTATTTGCGCGCAATTCTGTGTTCTTGGATCGCAATTCAACCCGCATTCGACATTCATGCTTTGCATTGTCTGGGTCGGATAAAATGCCTGCCACAATACATCAAAGCCCGACTTGTCGCCCGAAAATGTGAATGAATTGATGTACGGGCTTTGCGGATTTTGCTGCTGCATCGTCCCTCCTCCAGGTGCTGTTGTCCCGCCAGTTGTTCCTCCAGTGTTTGTTCCTGAACCAGTAGAAACACCGTATGATGCTATAGTCTCAGAATTGCCAGCGACATCTGTTGAATAATACCTGATATAATTTCCGCCAGATACAGGAATAGGACCGGTATATTTCTGATTCGGTGCGCATGCATTATTTTTATCAGTGCAGTAAAGGGTCGAACTGCAGCCGCTTACCGCGTCCTTGCAATTCAATGTTATGACTTGGAAACTGCCATGATTTTCTAATGATAGGGTTGTTGTGGGCGGGGTGTAGTCGATGTAAAAACTCGCGTTTATAGGAGTGTTGTCGTCGGCTTGCACCTGTACACGACATCTTTTATCAATGGTACCAATATCGTTTTGGGTCCTGCAGTTTTTACCGGCGCCAACCGTAATTGTGAATGAACCGGAATCAGAACCGTATGGAAAAGATATCGGAGCAGAAAAATAACCGTCCACATAGTCCATGAATTTGTAAGTCAATGTTTTTACGTTGCCGTTTATGTTTACGCTTAAAACAGTATCGCTGCTAAGCCGTTCTTTAAGTGTAGACCCCCATGTGATAACAGAGTTTGATTTCAGAACCTGAAAACTGTACTTTTCCATTGTCCTCACAAACGGCGGATTGGCATAATCCTGTAATGTTATTGTAAAACTATAATCGCCCGCCTTTAATTTGCCAATGGCGAAATCTTTGCCAACAGATTTCTGGTTTGGTGAAAAAGTGGCTTGGTTATCGCCATTTTCCTTATTTGGGAACACAGCGCCATCTTTGTCATAAACGTATAATGTAATGGAGCCTACTCCACTCTCATCGTCTTTTGCTTCCACACGGATTACAATAGAATCTTTGTCTGTAGGATTCGATGGCAATATAGGCGTCGCTGTAATTGAAGGTATGCATTTATCAGAGCTCGTTTCCCACCCGTAGACATCGTTTGTTGCGCAGCAATAGTAATTTATACCACCAACATTTTGTAATTTGTCGCTTGCCTCCTGATTGCATTCTTTCCAAGTAGTAGATGCATTCGATGAATTGACCAGAAGAAAAGTGAAAATCAGTGACGCTAAAATCAGGAAACCCAATTTTTTCATGAATTAATTTCGTTTACCTGAACTATAAACCTTATGCAGATTATCTTCTTGCTCTTTTCCTCGCACGCTTACATCCGCGAAATATCATATATCCGCAAACAAGCAGCGCGGCGACAACGACAAGAGTCACGGCATCGATTTTCGGTCCTATGTAAACCCATTTGTCATTCGGGCCGGCGTATGCAATCCCGATCAGCGAATAGAGAAACAACGCAAATACAAGATATCTCATAATTATTCTATGCGTTACGCAGTATAAACTTTATGCCAATGGACATCAGACTTAATCAGTTGAAAATCCTTTGCGCATCTTCTATTCACATTTCGTAAATTTTATAAACATTGAAAAATAGTTAATTTACATGAGAGAAGAAAAACTAAAACCGAATTATTTAATGAACGAACTTAAATCAATAAGAAATGAATTGAGAAGGGTTTCTATGTTGGTTGAAAACAGGGTAGTAGGCACGGAATCACCAAGCAGAGAAGAAGCAAATGCCATAAAGGAATTCGAAAAAGTAAGGAAAGAAAGAAAATTAGAATTGATTCCTCTTAGCAAGCTGAAATAAATGTTCAAGGTATTTGTTGAAAAGCAGGTCTCTAGAGAGTTGGAGCGGTTCTCTGGAAAATTAAAAGCTAGAATAAAGGAGAAATTGAAGATTTTGGAAGATGGTTTCTCTTTCGCCTTGGATATTAAGAAGCTGAAAGGTTATCAGAATCATTACAGGTTGAGAGTAGGAGATTTGAGAATCTTGTTTTATTTGGAAGGCATGAGTATTATTGTTTACAAAATCGGGAAAAGAGAAAGTATTTATGAATAGTGCATCGGGATTAGTACGTTATAAAAATCTAGATGATGCTACTCGAAGCAGCCGAATATAAGGAATCTGAAATTCAATAAACTTTATACCCCCCGAAATCAAATTATGGATATGGCGCAAATAGAATTGCAGGAGCAAGACTTGGAAAAGGTGGACGAACTTGTAAAGGAAGGCTTATTTTCTAACAGAAATCAAGTTATACGGGTAAGCTTAGAGAGGTTACTCCAATTCTCAAAGGAGGAAATTAGAAACATGGAAGAAGCAAGAGCTGAAGTGAACGCATATCTGACCGATTATGTTGGTGATATTCTATCTTCAGGAACACCATTACATGCAGTGATAAACTCAAAGGATTATTATAAGGTTCCAGTAACGGGATTTTATCAAGGGAAATTCTATACATATGGTCATATTTTTGTTGATTGCCAGAGTTTAGAAATCAATGAATCTATTTCTGATTCTCCAAAAAAAATACATCAAACGGCAAAAGAGTTAACCGGTAATAATGAAAGTCCCCTACTATAAGCAGGAATTTTGGTACAGCTGTTTTGCAACTTGTGCCAAAATGGTTTTGGAGTATTATGGAATTAGAAAATCTGAACACGATTTAAGAATCCTTCTAAAGGCGACACCAGTACACGGCACCATTTGGGAAATAGCGGAAAGAGAAATAAAGGCAATTGGATTCGAATTGATACATAAACGACATATGTCCTATGATGAATTGGCAAACTTGGTAAAATTAGGAATACCGGTTATAGTAAGCATTGATATAGAGCAAGAAAAGAAAAATATGGGGCACGTGGGAGTGGTCACTGATATAAGAAATGATACAGTCGTATTTCATGATCCTGAGAGAGGAATTGTTACTTACAAGAAAATGGAACTTTTGAGATTATGGAATAAAAGAAGAAACAAGGCAGGTTATCTAAAACCAATCCAATAAACTTTATACCCCCCGAAATCAAATTCTATGTAATGCCCGAATCAAACCAAAGACGCGACGCCATTTCAAAAATTAACAGGAAGCTTCCCATTCACGTGTATCAGATAATAATCCTTGTCGTCGGCGTTGTCATAGCTTTTGGTTTTGCGTTTTATGTCACTTCCCTTTACAAGTCGTCCCAAGCCGCATCCAGCGGAATAATTTCACCCTGCGTCAGATTCACAAATGAGACAAAAGTATGCCAAGTCGCATCAACTACAGTGCTAAAAAGTTATCCGGGGGAGGTCCTGAATGTCAACAAGGGAGGCGGAGGATGGATTTTCACGGTTTACCTGAGTAAAGCGGTCACATCAAGGGACGGCACGCCTGTGAAGCAGATTGATGTCAAGACGTCTGCAGACGGAAGCAAGATAGAGGCGATAAAAATATGAACAAGAGTCTATTAATGGTATTTCTGATATCATCAGCGGTTCTGTTTTCTTATTCAATGGCAGATGCGGGATATGCCAGCACCTGCGGCGGTTCATGTTACGACGAATACACGCAGAATACGTATACATGCGCTTCAACGCAATCATGCCAGTCAGACTCGTTGGGGCATTGGTGTTATGACGACGCAATATGCACTTCAGCGCCGACTGTGTCATACGACCAGTGCAGCTATGTGAATGCGTGCCAAAGATTAACAGTTTATTCAGACGGCACATCCCAATATACAGCCGATGACACATGCACATCATTATGCTCATCCGGCCAGTGTTCAGGCGGGAGCTGCGTCACATCAATTTCTCCAACGCCACCCCCCGCGATAACATGCGCATTTGATAGCGTGTCATATCAAGTGGGTCAGACAAGAAGCGCCTCGTGCGGTTCAGGCACATGCGCGGGAACTGCAACAGCCACATGCCAATCAGACGGCACATGGTCTACATCAACATCATGCAGCACAGACAGCAGCGCATGCACGACTACGCAAGGCGGTTCGGGGACATGCCAGTCAGGAACATGCGTTTCAACACAGACACCTGTGCCTAATCCAACTCCTACTACAGGTGCATGCACAATGACACCAACTCTTTATACCGATCCAGTTACACTGGATAATAACTGTACGGTGACCATCGCTCACAAGGCAGTTGATACAGTGGATGGAAGCGGCGGCAAGTACAAGACCATCTCGTCATACACTGGTTACAGGGACGTGCAGTTCGATGACGATCCCACGCTGTTTCTTTCAACAGGCGAATATGTCACGGATGGCGGATCTTTGTGCAACATGGATTTGGAATTCAGCAACACATGGACCACTAGCGGGAACGTTTTAAGCATCACATCCGCCAGAGTGGGCAAGAACTGCAATATCTTCGGGCTCGGTTGCGCAAATCAGGCCGCATACGGATATACGCTTACGACAGGAGGATCATGCTCCATATTGTCTTCATTCCTTTGTCCTGTGGACTCGTACACATGCTCGCAGAACGCGGGATCAGGCGTGAAATCCAACACAATCCTGATCAAGGACTCCACCCAGTCCTTTTCCACTAGTTTTACAATCGGCGAATGCCTTTCCGATCTGGACTGTTCCATCTCCAAGGGCAGCGGATGGTCATGCGGCTCCAATAAAATATGCCAGTATACACCGACTACACCGGCAACAACATCTCCGACAGTGCCGACATTAATCTCGCCGACTGATGGTTCATCGGTTTCGACATCAAACCCATCGTTGTATTGGTCCTCGGTTACAGGGGCTTCAAGCTACAAATTTTATGTGAGGACGGCATCTCAGGCCGCGGACAGCCCGACATACGGCTTCTGCTCGTCTTCAAATACAGGGCTGGCACTTGGTACATCTCTTTCCACCACTTATCACTGGTCCGCAAAAGCATGCACAGATTCATCCTGCTCCAGCTGCGGCAGCTACGCATCGGAATTCTCCTTCGCCACGCCCTCCACACCAGTGCAAACACCATGCGGCACTTTTGACAATCCTGTAGACTTGGGAACAGTAAGCTCATCCGCTCCGCTCAGTTTCCCCACATGCTCATTATCATCATCGCAGACCGAGGACTGGTTCAGAATATCTATTTCGGACGCGTTCTATCTCAGGGCCACGCTGTATAATGCCACGCTTTCAGAAATCGACTGGAGATTCTTCATATGCTCGACGAGCGATTCCGCATGCAATGACAACACGGCGCTTATCAAGTCGCCTGTTGGAATATCGTTTCCAAAGTCTGCGGTAAGCTCGGGCAAGATCGGCGGGAGCTATCTCATCAGGGTTGAAAGGACAAGCGTAGGAGACGGGCAGGGGAGCATAAAGCTGGACGGGGTGGAATGCGTGGAGAATGACATAAAAGATAAAGCAAACACCCCTATAGGAAGCTCCGCTTGCGTGAATTTGGGAAAGACATGCGACACATCTGTGGTAGAAAAAACCGACCCCAGATATGATCCAAATAGATATGCAAGGTGCAATACGCCTGATATAAATCAACCAGGTTCATCTCTCTATAGCTGTAAAGTATGCGGTGGTTGCAACTTTAATCCAGATTGCACACCTAATTACTGTTGCCCGAAAGAAGGTATACAGACTACAGGAAATATAGGACCTGGCAATACAGCTGATACGAAGTGTTATCCTGCATCAGGGTCCACTAGCAAAATATACGGCACGGATCCAAAATACCTCTGCACGAGCTAGATTACGTACCCATCTGCACTTCATAACATCAGATTTAAAACATTAGCCGACACTAACAGTCATATGATGCTATGCCCGATATGTTTGAAGAGATTGTAAGGCTGTCTGGATTTACGGCATGCCGTTTGAAGATGTTTTGTTCACGGATTTCAACCGCAAGGGCGCTTCCACGCAAACAGGATTTGAAAGAGTAAGGCTGTATTTCGAGCCGGACGGTAGCGAATATTTCACCGAATCCCGTAGGAGGGCCGTGACCAGATACTTTTTTGGCATACCAACAAACTCGGGTGTGAGCGACTATAGAGTGTCTGGGAATCACCTCTGGATTGGCGAAAGGAGACTGGGAACGGTGCGACATATGACGGATGACACTTGCAATTCAACCTATGCGCGGGAAAATGGCGATGTGCTTGTCCTCAATGCCAGATCAAAAAGTGCATGCAGGGGATGCAAGTTCTGCCACACGTTTCGGCAGACACCGAAAGACATTTATGATATCCCCGATGAAGATATGGTGCCAAAGGCGATCGAGGAGTGGCTTGGCGGACAGGAGAAGGCAGACCTGTCTCACGTACGCCAGATTTCTATCCTTACAGGTTGTTTTGGCGGGGAGCAGAAAGTTGCCGAACACTTGCGCCTTGTGAGGAAAGCATCTTCCCGATACGGCTTCAAGGGCGAGTTGCTCTATTTCGGCTCTGAAATAAGATCGGAAGATGCGTTGAAATCTCTTTCCGATGCATCGCCGTTCGGGCTTTGTCTTTCGTTAGAATGTTTCTATAACAGGGAAAAGATACTTCGAAGGGAGAAGGCTTCGCTGACTCTGGAACAGGCCAAGGCAGTGCTTTCCCTATCAAAGGAGATGGGTTTTACAACATGCTTTTCGTATGTGCTTGGATTGGAATCTCTTCAGGCAGTTTCGGATGGCATGAAAGATTTCGCACCCCACATCACAAGGATTCCTGTCATCAACATATTCCAGCCCCATTTGCCTTCTCAAAGTAAGCTGCTTTCGCCGGAGGCGCGCAGTCTCGAGTATTTTCTGGACGCCAGAAAGATGCTCGAATCCGTATTCGGTTCGATCGGCTACAAACCCAACACATGGGAGAACTACAGGTCGCCGTGGTATTTAAAGTTCGGGGACGAATATCTTACTGGAGCAAGGGTACCTTCAATGGACGAACACATAGCAAGGAAGCACCTGTAGCTTCCGGTTGTCGCATGTCAATTTTCATATCCGCCGGCGAAGAGGATTTCCGCGAAAAGTTAGATCTCGCCAAGAGGTTCTCGGTCGGCTTGGAGCTCCTCCATTTTACATCCTACGAGAACCTATATAACAGGAAGAAAATAAACGGGCTTGTCAGGGAAACCCGCGACGTGCCTGTGGTAATCCATGCGCCTTATGAAGTTGTCAGCTTCTCCACCGACAGGATTGTGAGAAAGTTTGTGATGGCAAACTGCGAAAGAGCGCTGAAGATAGCCAGAATGTTCAGGGCAAGGCGGGCCATATTCCACGCGGGATACTATAGCAGCAAGTCGAAAGGACACGACGAGAAATTCACCAAGGGAGCTCTCAATTTCTTCAGCGGTCTTAGGGGACCGCCGGAAATAGCAGTGGAGAATGTGAGAGAAGACATAAATCTGATGAAGGTTATACTGTCGCCCGGCAAAAAGCTATGCCTCGACATCGGGCATGCAAACCTGTACACGAACCAAGCTGTACCGGACTGGATCAGGGAATTCGGCAAAAGGATGACGCACGCCCACCTGCATAACAATGACGGAACTGAGGACAGCCACAGGATAAGCGGCTACATGGACTTGATAAGCATAGCCAAGATGCTCAAATGCGACATGTCTCTTGAGGTATTCGACCCAATACATGATATAGAAAGGCTACTGCCGGATATTTTGGATGCGAAAAAAGGTCAGCACAACCAATCTGAGTAAACTTTTACTTGAATTTGTACGGATTGTATGATCGGTCATCAGGCCCGCCTAAGCCAATTTCTGGTTTATGCTTTTTTTCATACGCCTTCAGGAATGCCTGTTCATCCATCCAGTAACCAAACAATACGCCGTCATAAGTTTTAACCCAAGACTCGGTGTGTATTCCCTTAGGGCCTTGAAAATCTGGGTCACTGCTAGCACCTGGATAATTCGCGCTACCAACATAAGCCGCCAATGGATATGGTCTTACAGATCTTCCAACAAGTGGCGCAAATCCGGGAGCACTCTGTTCACCAACTTTATATACGCTCCACCCATTTACAAACAATGGCCAGTCGTCTCCCTTGGCTTTCATCTCTTCTACGACCTTATAGAAACTTGCATTGCTGTCGGGCCAGCTGCTACGATTGTTATATCTCATATCAGGAACATATGCTCCTGCACTGATATTATTTATCGCCCTGATATAATTGTTGTACCCTGTCGCATCCTTCGTGCCCTTGCTATTGTAATCTTTCATCACCTGTTCCTGTAGCCATTCCTGCGGAGACTTGCCCAGCTTCGGATCAAGAGTCACATTCCTGATGCCTCTATCCAGTCCCATGCGAGTTTCTGGAGTCCTGTATCCCACAGGAATCTCAAACAACCTCAAAGCTGGTGGCAATAGTATCTGCCTCAAATCATTCTCGCTGTACTTCTCCAGCATGTTAGAAGGCATCCCGCACAAAGGCTTCGCCACAAAATCAATCGCAGGACCGACATACTCCTTCCATGCCTTTTCCTCATCCACGCCCCTTGAGATGCCGGATCTGTCGATATAGACTATCCCAGTATTGTATATCTCGCTCTCCACCTGCTTTCCTGCCGCGTCTATCACCCTCACGTGCTCCGGATCGTTTCCGCATGCCTTTATCCCAGGGACGTACTCCATCAGCTTCTGCCTTATCCTCGGAGCCATGGGAACAGGAGTTGAAGTGGGCGGCGGTGTGGCGGTCGGTTTCGGATTGTTGTATTCCTCGATCCAGGCCGGAACAGTCGGCAAAGGCGGGGGAGTACTCGTAGGAACAGGCGTGCTTGTCGGAACCGGAGTAACTGTCGGGGAAGAGACAATGATCTGATATTGATTGTTCGGTTTCTGCGCCTGCTCATGGGATGGTGGTTGTCTTGGAGGATTTCTGGAATTGTAAAGATCTGCGGATACCATATTAGCTATCGCTATTCCCCCCACAATTCCTATTGTACCAAAGATAAATGGTAATGGATGTTCCTTAACGTAATCAAGTGTTCTTCGAAAAAAGCTTTTTCTTCCTCTGGGATTTCCAGCTCCGATTCCCGAACCTGGGTTCAATACATCAGCATGTCCAGTTCCAGTTGATATTCCATAAATCTGGTGCTGGCTGGACGGTCCCGTGCTAATACCATTCTCTGGCACTCTGGGCAATTGATAGTCGACCATAAAATTCACCTTGGTTCTGCAGATACCTATAAACCTATATGCGTAGTTCCCATATAAGCTTTATGGTAGTGTTGTCACTAGATGATGACAGATATTATAAGAAAGTTTTAGAATACAGTTTCTACCAATCCGCTCTTCACGATTTTATCGTCTTTTGTTATGACTTTCGCATTTAGCAATCTTGCTGTCGAGATGATTATCCTATCATGAGGATCCCTTATCTTTTCAATCTTCGAGCACTCCAAAACAACATCAGTATCCAATGGGTATACAACATAATTGAAAGAGTTTTCCAACTTCTGCAAAACTTCAGTAAACTCTAATTTAACCCTTTTATCTTCACAAATCACCAAAGATTCCATTAAGACAATCGAAGGGATAAAGATAATAGTTTCTCCTTTGTCGCAGGCATTAAATATTTCTTTTGCTTGGGTACCTAACCTTCCGTCATTCGTCAGAAACCACAAAAAACTGTGTGTATCGGTGGCATACATTTCAAACACTCATTTTGAACAATGACGCTTTGGCCTTTTCAATGTCAGACTCGTCTATTTTCGTCCTAATAACGCCTTTCAAAGAAACCTTCTGTTTGGGAATGGTTTTACCCTTTAAAACGAGAATTTTGAGTGTCTGTATCTCAGTTTTTATTTTATCGAGTTCAGGATAGATTTCACCTTTCATAAAATCAATTTATATTCCCCATTTATTAAATATAAGCTTTATGGTAGTGTTGTCACTAGATGATGACAGATATTATAAGAAAGATTTGCAATAGAAACTGTTTTTATCTTCCGTATATATCTTTCGCACCTTTCGCAATTTTGTATCCTATACCCGACAAATACACCTTATCATCTTTAGTTTCTTTTATTATTTCAGCCTTCAATAATGATTTAATTGTCTTATCCTTCTTGATACTTATTGCACCACTTTCTGATGTGGAATCTCTCTCTAAGAGTCTAACTAACACTTTTTCTTCTATAGATAATTCTGGAAAATACGACTTTATTACAGCTTTTCTTTCTGTCGATGACAGTTTTGAAAAATCCTTTTCTGTTCTGACTAAAGTAATCCCTTCGCCTTTTATTATTTCAATCTCGGGCATTTTTTTCACAGACTCCAACAGTGTCACATATCTTCTTACAGTCGTATAGTGCAAACCAGTCTTCTTTGCCAATCTACTTATAGAAACAGGTCTTTTAGTTTCGACCAGAGATTTCTCTATCTTTTCTATGGCGTGTAACGGGTCTAAAGGCATATTACTTATAGTAACTTTTATATATTTAAATGCTCTATATATTCAGTTAAGTGAATAAAATGTTGAAAGATTATGAGAATGAGATTCTTATACGGATGTTTGATAAAGGAGTAATTGGAATGGATTATACATCAGTAGAAAGAATTGCATCAAAAATTAAATGGTCTGATATAGCAGTCAAGTATAGAGTTAAGAAAAGTTTCCAGTCCATTATTAGAGATTTGGCAAGCAAATTATTAGTTAGTGATCATGGTAAGAGTGGTAGAGTTGCATCGGTGACTAAATTGGGTGTTGATTACGTGCATGAACTAAAGAAAACACGAGAGAAATTTGTATAAGCTTTTCTATTCCGTAACTAAATGATGACAGATATTAAGTTAAAAATTACAATGTCCCGTTGCGATAAAGCTGATTATCAGAAACTCCTGAAACTAGGTGATGACAGATGTTATAAGAAAGTTTATAATAATCGGCAGATTTTTATGAAAAATTTCATACTAGTGTTAAATATTTTCTAATAGGAGCTTATACGTGATGCGAATTAATATCATAATACCCAGCTTGGCTGGTCGGCTTTCCTTATTTTTTTATTTCGGGTTTTGGATACTCTAAATTACCAGCTAACCATCTAGCTATGCGCAACGCGGCTTCTTTGTTGTCAAGTTTATCAATATTGGCATCTCCTATAAGATAGGCGCCGACCGGCGGTACCGATAAAAACAGAACTTCCCCGTTTCCCATTTTTCTATAGGCCGATAATGCCCTAGTTTGTTTTGTAGTTTTGTCAACAACTAGTCCGCCTAATTCATATTCGCCGTTTTGTGTTAAAAAGAAAGCTTGCGATACATTGAAATAATGTTGATATGGTGAAAGTCCTACTTTCAAACCTTTCCATAGGCGAACGAACTTTTCAGATTGTTTATACTCCATAAGGTTAATATCATCGTGGGCAACAATAGTTTCCAAATTTTTGGTCGATGATGTCGCAGACGATTCAAGTGCCATATAATCGCATGCAATACCTATATCAAAGTACTTTCGCAAGGATTCTTTAGTATCACTATTGCAAAAGTCACCATCAAAAGAAACCTCCATAAAAAGTCTGCCGCCGTTTTTGACGAAACGAGAATATTCAAGAATCACATCGTCCGGTACCCACCTATATTCCCATCCACTCCAGCTCCTAGCTGTATCTACTTCTCGTATGCCCATCCAAATACCAGAGTAATTGCCACTTCTGGCGGCAATTTTCAGTGCACTCATCTCTTGATCAAACTCTTCCCACATAGTTCCTGACGCCGCTATCTTTTTAACCGTAATATTTTTTTGCCAAGCATACGCATAAAATTTCTCACTTGAACTGAATCCAAACAGCCACGACACCACCTTACCATCCCTATTAATCTGTTGTACTGTCCTATGAGTTTCCGTAGATGTATTTGGTGTAGCTGTCGGCAATGTGACAGGTGCGGACGTTGGTGCGTAAGGTGTAGGTCTTTTTATTTCTAATTTTTGAGGCGTGGGAATCGGTGTAATTGTTGGAATTTGCGTCGGAGTTGATGTAGGTCTTGCATTAACTGTTGCTTGAACTCGTGCCGAGATAGTAGCTTCTATATTAGGTGTTGGTATAGGTGCAGTAGTAGGTGTTGAAATCGGTATGATAGTTTGGGGAGGCGTAGTTGTAGGCGTAGATATTGAAACAGCTGGAATGTTGCATGCAGTTAAAGCAATGAACATGCCATAAGGTAAAAGTTTTGTAACGGCGTTTCTTCTTACATTTTCAATTCCATCAGAAACATTTTCTCTAATTTTTGCAGCATGACCAGAAACAAAATCCCCGACATTATACAATATGCCGCCAATTTCTGACAGGCTTCTCATTAAGACCTAATTAGCATGTTATTTATTTAAGCCTTTTAAAATAATCTTTAATGGGAATACGGTCCAGTGCGATGCAATTCGCTTTGCCGTTTCTTGTGTTTCTTTACGGAGGGTGTACGTCAGGAATGGTCACACCAACTTCTGCACAACCTCTTCAAAATTCTTCTCAGACTGTACAAGAACAAGTTATTGCGCAATCGCCGCAAAACTCATTTTCTCAACTGCAAAAAGAAACAAAAGGACAATCATTGCGGAGAATGCCATACTTTCCTGAAAGCGGATACAGGCACGTTGATGCAAGCACATGGTTTTCATACAATTCTGGCATACCCTATATTCCTGGAGTTGACAATACATGGACATGGCGCGATGCTCTGGCTTACAGCAACGGCGAGCTAGTCGCGATTACAAAAGACGCAGGAAACAAGGAAGATGTAAGAGTAATCAACATCGACCAATACGGCAACCCCAATGTTTTAGTCGGTCAGGAATTTTCCGCGTCAAGAAATGTCTCGCTTGTGCCCGAGAAATTCAATAACGACTCGCAAAAGATACTGCTTGCCATGCAGCACAACAATAACAAGAAAACAGTTGTTGTCATAGACAAATCCGCAATGTCGGCAGATGCTGGCTACGAATACGATGACATCAGCGTAATTGGCAGTGGCGGTAGAAATTTCATTCTCGGCACATCATATGGCGCAGACATGCCACATACCGATGCATATGCACAAAACGGCGAAAGGTTTGACAAAGTTGAATTGCCGAAAGAGTTCATATTCACAGATGATATGAAAGAAAAGATTGATAGAAACAAAAACGGTTTGATAGCGACATTGGTTTCCAACCCTCCCGCAACAGTTAAAGAAGTCCAGGAGATATTGGGGACTGATAATCCGTTTTTGACCTCTACGGCAATGCGATACGCCACAAAGGATGTGCAGGTGGTTGATGAAAAGGAATCCAAGCCGTTATGGCGTTATGCGGTGGATTATAAAATCAACAGGGATGGCGCGAGTGCGAGGGTTGCATTGGATTCACTTGGCTGGCTTTACGTTCTTAATCAACTCGGAGTCGCAGATGTTCCAGTGCCATGGGCAGACGGTCAGTCTGCAGCATTGATTATAATGAAAAATTCCGAAAACGATCCAAAGAACACATATCTTAATGTGAGGTTGAGGCGTGGCGATGATGGCAAACCTCATATTGAAGGTGGTGTGGAACTGGGGGAATACGTGCTTACATCTCCGGGTTACCAGGCATATGTGCGTACTTCGCGCGATGTTGCATCGGCTGTCAAAAATATAAAAGAAAATCAAATTCCTAGGACAAAAGACTATTTGGATGAGGTTGACAGACGCGGAAAGCAGCAGCTAGAGAAAGCACAACAAAAAGCTACTGAAAAAATCAAGAAATCACCTGAAGTAATTAAAGAAGGTGCCACTCAAATTCAGCAGCAGATAAAACCGCAGGCCGACGAGCTGAAAAGAAAATTAGAAGAAGAAATCCGCAGAAGAAATGAAGAAGCCAGCAGAAAGGCCGAGGAAGAAAAGAAAATCATATCGCAAAAAGCCAACAAGGCAATGGACGCAATTAAAGATTTCTTCAAAAAGAAATAGATTATTTTTTGAAATCAATCCCGTCCACGGAAATAACATCATCGGTCAACTGGAATTTTATTCCCAGAATCTTTTCTATCACGTCAATATTAGTCCTGCAGTGTCCTGTTAATTCTTCAATACTTACTTCGGACCTGTTTTTAGCCAACGCCATAAACGGAATTATCTGATCTGACATATGCTTGTCCAAAGCCGCTCCGCTGTTAATAGATTTAACTAATTCGAATGCGACATCTTCACCAACTTTCTCCGCGCGTTTTCCTCCTTCTCCTATCGCATCAGAACCCAGTACACTATTTTCGCATTTGCTCCAAAGTGTCACCGACGTTCCCGGAGAATGCGTTTCAACTATTTTCTTTTCTATTTGAGCTTCCGGCAGACCGTTCCCAATTAAAATTTTCTTAATTCCATCAGCCTCTCTTCTTGCTATGTCTTCCGGCAATGAACCTACGACAGAAATGCCACCGATTGATCTTATTTTTCCCCGTTCCAATAGTTTCACGCTTTTTAATTTCTTGACGGGCTTGAAAGTTATTCTTACTTGTCCGTGCCCTTTCGGATAGAACCCTTCCCTAACAATTTCTATATCCGGCAATGGAATGCCGAATTTTTCTAGAACCGGAAATGTCACATTTTGCATATACTCTATGGTGGGCGCTCCAAGTCCAGCGGTGCCGCCGATGATTTCCAAAATTATTTCATCATCTGCGAAAATTAACAAGGGTGTGAGAGTTTGCAGCAACAGCCCGATAGATCCTGCGGTTCCGATGTCAATTTCTCTATTTTTCATGTCGCACGATTTTGGTATGAACTCGACTTCGGTCGAGCCGATTTCCAAGCCTTTTATTTCCGCATTTGTAAATTCGCCGGCTATTTTTATTCCTGTCAAATGCTGTGGCATAAGGCCGGGCTTTGGGCGGTTTTTCCTTATGTTGATTATTTTAATCGGTTTCAATAGGAGTGCCGACAGCGCGATGCTTGTACGTAAAATCTGTCCCCCGCCTTCTCCAAAAGAACCGTCAATCGTAATCATGCAATAAAAATATTTTTTGTTAGATATAAGTTCCTGATGTCTTGAGTGTTTTTAATAAACCTTAGTGAACCACGCCGAATAATCCTATTGCCAGTATGCCGATGAAACTGAAAAAGAATGAATATATCATAACTATCTGCGGCCTGTACCTCACAATATTCCATAGGAGCGCGGCAAGTAGTTCCGTCGGAATCGGCAAGGCGGTCAGCATCCCGGCTATTGCAGGGATGACAATTTTCATCCACCCCCTTTTCATCATGTTCTGATTTAATGTGATTTCGAATTTGGAGAATTCTATTTTAAGTTCTTCAGACAGAATGTATCTGATTTCTTCAAGCAGGCCATGCTTCACCAGCGAGTAGATTATTATGTTGGATACAGCGGCCCCCGCGGCGCCTATCAGCGCCATAAGAAAGGGGTTGATTGTTTTTGCGAGGAAGAACATCGTAACTGATGCGGGCGTCGTCGTGAACCCAAATGAAAACAGGAAGCCAAGAATGAGCGCGCTGAGGTATCCAAACTGGCCCATGAATCCGACTACAACGTGGATCAACCCGGTTTTGACCAGATAATATGAAAAAATGAAACTCAGAACCAGGACGGCAACATTTTCATGCTTTAGGTGAAATACTCTCGCCTTGTGCAATATCTTGTCTATCTTCCTGTTCCTTTCGTTAGTATCGTATGAATAATTTTTCATCATAGCATTATGGGAGTTTAAATTTATTTCATTTCGGTTTTCTTAGGCAACGGCTAGTTTCCCCTCGATTCTAAGAAGCTCATTTGCATTCGATACAATCTTGTCCCCGAGACCTATTTTGACGTAATCGACTCCCATGCAGACAGCCAAATGTGAAAAAAGAGCATCGTTGTTTCCGGTTATGTCCATCACAATAGTCATCATATGCTTTCTGGCTTCCCTCACCAGATTGATGATATCCGTAATTGTGCTTATATGAGATGGATTAATCGTTATGCAACTGGTAGATTTCATGTCTGCGCCATTTTTGAATCTTTCAATGTTATTCGAATACAATTCGTTTCCGCTGACCAGTCTTGTCGGCAACCTATGGGTCAACGTGGCAAACAGGACAAAATCATCGCCATGGAAGGGGTCTTCAACATACCCAACAGGATAATTTCCGACTATGTCTTGAATCAGTAACAGCTGTTCTTGCGATGACAGGTTTTCTCCAGTTCCACTATAAACATATTTTCTGCCATTCCACAACTCATTCGCGCCGAAAGCGATTCCAAGATGCAACGAATTTTTAGTTGTCAGGCCCGAAAGTTTCTTCAGCATCTTGTCAGTCGTCATGTTTTTATCGATTTCAAATCCGTTCTTTACATCAACAAGTTTCAGCATGTCATTTGAAAAATTCTTTTGTTGCACGGGATAAAGCATGAATTCCTTAAAATCGCTTTCGAAAACCGTCTTGTTTACGAATACTCCAATCGGTGCCGGTATCTTTGACGCATCATTTGACATGTATTCGTACACCTCTTTCCCGTCCGATTTGGCAAATGCTTTCAAGAATGCGGAAGATATGGCAAAAGCCAGGTTGCCGCCGATTTCCCTAAAATCAACAGAAATATCAATGTCATGCAAAAAGTCGTCCACATCCTGGATGTCCATGAAAGACTGGTTTAGGAAATGCCTTTTTATTTCAAGGAATTTTCTGACGGAATCTTCTGCAGGCAAGCATCTCATCCTGTATATCCCGTTTTTGTATACAGGCGCAGAAGAGTATGATATCCCGTTTTTTGTCTTTATTTCCACTTCAACTGTCCGTTGCAAATCCGATGTAAGGACTTGGCGTATGTTTAAATCGTCGAGTCTCATTGAAAATAATTTTGTTTTTCGTTCAGTTTAAGTTTTAAATTCTTTCAAATATCTTCTAATAAGGTTTTCAATGACGGATGTTTTGCGCGGAGAGTACATCAGAGTCGTCTTTAGAGGCGGCAATTATCTAGAAGGAAGACTGGGCTTCTACGGGACTTGGCGGGTGACTAACGATATGATGGATGTCATAGGGCTGTATACGGATGATCTTGATTCCACACTAAGCAAAGAGCCAGTTGACATACGGATTATGAAGGGACCAACTCCACTTAGGGTAAAGTTGAGAATCCCGACGGATTCTATAGAAAGGATTGAACTCGCCGGACCGCGGAGAGAAAAGCTTATATATCACAAGTTGTAACTATGTAGTGGTAATTTAAATGGATCAAAATTCTCTTGAAAGAGCGCTTTACGACCAGAATATGGGTAGACTTATTGTCACGTTGGGATGGATGAGAGAAATTAAGAAAAGGGAAGAAAGGGCGTCAATTGATTACAAAACAGGTTTACCCAATGCGGAATATGCTGATAGATTTTTAAGGGATAGTTACGTGAATTCACGAAGAGCAAAGAAACCTCTTACGTTGATATATCTGGATATAAACCATTTTAAGAAAATTAACGATACGCTGGGGCATGCTGCTGGAGATGAATTTATTAAGGAAGTTGCAATTGTTCTACAATGCTCAATTTCGCGTGAAACGGACCGTGTTATGAGACTTGGTCAACACGCAGATGAATATGTCATAGTTCTGCCGTATACCAATAAGCAGGGCGGTTCAACAGTTGGTCATAAAATCCAAACTGCTATTAAAGATTACTTTGGGGGGAAATTAACAGTTGCCATGGGTATATCGACTTATAATCCGCGAGGAGCATCTCCGATTACTTTACGACAGCTTCATGCGCAAGCCGATTTGGCTATGTACAACGCCAAGATGAAATCTAGAGAAACCAGCGAGATTGTTGTTTATACGCCCTCTATGGATAAACAAATGACTTCTAAATGAGCTTATTTCTTTTTCCAAACAGCATTAGTTCCCCTGATTTCCAGCCCCATCTGTTCGATTTCCTTTTCGGTGTAAACCTTTTTGGTGACCTTGAAATCTGCAGGCGGTTTTATCACAGCTTCAGTTGGACAGACAGGAACGCAACTCCAGTCATCCTCACATTTGTCGACTATCAGTTCAGCTATATTGTCTTGATCCATCTCCAACGCTTTGTATGGGCATACAGCAACGCATGCGCCGCAGCCTATGCACTTTTCCTGTACGATTATCGGTGGCATTTTACCAGTTATTAATAAACTATGCTGTCTTTAAATAATTTAGTGGAAATAGTGGGAAAGAAATTTGTAATCTGCGAAATTAATGCGGAGTACTTGAAAAACATAAAGAGCCAGATGAAGAAGCAGAAACTGCCTATGCCTAAGAACGATGCAAACATAACTTTGTCGCACAAGCCGGTTGCCGAAATAGATTTAATCGACAGGTGCCCATGCAACGTCTGCACTATAATCAAAAAGTCTCAATTGTGAGGCGCCCCTTCTTAATTTTAGCCCATCCACAAGTTTCACCAATCTTTCTCGTGTCATCCTGCCAGAAAAGCCTGCGCATACCAATAATGATTCTGCCATTAGTTTCTTATCTCGCCCACGATAAAACCCGACAGAATCGAACCTTATTTCACGTAATTTGGCGTTTGGATTGTCATTGGAGCCCCTATGCTTCATGCAATAGACATCGCCTAAAAAGACCGAAATGCCATATTTATTTTCAAAAACTGTCAAATATTCTGCAGGAGATTTGCACTTGGGTGCCACGCATTTTGCAATAGGTTCAAAGTTGTTCAGTTTGTAGTCTACAATCCGGATCCGTTCTTTAAACTGCGTGGATAGTTCCATGTGCTTGATCTCAGATAGTTGTGCCTTTTGTTTATGTGTTACCGAATATTGCCAGCTGATATCATTATATCCGTTAACCGCATGGTTCAACCAAGCTAGATAAAGCGGATCGTAAATACCGACCTGTTCGACCGTATCTCCCACATGCCCGCCAAATCGCAGCACATATGGACCAGTCATTCAAATCCCCTTAAGAGTGTCCTTCAAGTGTTCTGTCAGTTTTCTCGACAAGTTCAATTTAGCCTGCAGGAGCTTTCTTTTGGTTTCCTTGTCATCGCCTTTCGCCATTTCGACAGTGTGCAAGAAGATGAATGCGGATCGAAGTTCCATCCAGAAGAATGCCCTTTCAAGGGCTTTTCTGGCCGCATAAACATCATTAGAAAACAATGCCTTATCTTTCCACATCTTATATTGTTCCGTGCAAGTGGACACTTGAGTTACTGTTGACATATGTCACTTATAAGTAGTATTAATATATAAGCTTTACTATCACACAGTGGTGCGGCAACTTGCAAAACTATTAAACCGTAAAATTAATGATACGTATGATGCCCGAAAGAATAAAGAATGTGTCAGCCGCGCTGGGACTCGACGAGATATATATTGATTTATGGAGAGACGTAGACGATGCTGGTGCTTTAGATATTCATAACAAAGTCAAAAGACTTGTGGGTTTAGAACTCTACGACAGAAACCCTCATTGTGACGGGGCGCAAATAAAAAAATTGGCGGACACCTCAAGTCAATTGGGTCACGAAGGCACTTGCTTGGTGATTTATCCTGAATCAGGATACGAGTGGATGACATTGTACGCAATTGAGATTCTAAAAAAAATATCTGAAAACAATGTGAGTACTCTCGGAGAATTGGGTAGATCACGTTTGCAATACAGAGCATATCAGAATAGAAACTGACATATTTATATATTGAATATCCTGTCATTCGCCACAGGCGCTATCGCATTGAACCCTTTCTCTTTCAGTTCCTGCGAGAACTCTTCCGCATGCTCGCCATGAACGCAAAATATCTTTTCAGGGTTCATCTTATTAATGAATCCCAGCAGGTCCTTCCTGCCGAGGTGGCTTGAAAAATCCAGCCTTCTGACATGCATTTTCATCTCAACATTCATGTCTTCGTTGATGAATCTGCCCGTTTCCAGCAATGTCTTCCCCGGAGTGCCTTCTGTCTGGAAACCGCTCAAAACAAGGCTGCAGTTCTGCTTGTCAAATAGCTTTCCGATATACCACACTATCGGACCGCCCGACAGCATGCCGCTGGTGGAAAGAATCACGCCCGGCTCTTTAATAATCCTCTTTCTCATTCTCTGGTCCTTGACATACTCCACCTTCTCCAATGCCTTGTCCAGGCTTTTCGGATCCTTAATTTTATCCTTGTGCTGGTTGATCATCGTGATTGCCTTCTTTGCCATCCCGTCAATGTAAAGCGGATAATTGATTCCATACTTGTCCAGCACGAGCATCAATTCGTCGATTCTTCCCACGGCGAACCCCGATATCAATGCAACGCCATCATTCGCGAGGGTGTCATTCACAATCCTCACCAGTTCCTTTTCCTGGGATGTCCTGTCAGGATGTTCCCTGTCGCAATACGTGCTTTCGGTTATCAGCGCGTCAACTTTCGGCAAATTGGTGTCGGCGCCTTTCATCAAGCGAGAGCCTTCTATTTTGTAGTCACCCGTATAAAGAATCGTCTTCTCTTTTGTGTCGAGAAAAGGCATATTGCTGCCCGGTATGTGCCCGGCATCGAACAATGTGATTGTCGTTTTCTTCAATTTGAACGGTCTATGAAAATCGGTGTAAGAAAAGTTCCTGACCGTCTCTTCGACGTCCTTTTTGTTGAACGGCAGCTCAACGCCTTCCTCCGCGCTTATTTTTATCGAATCCAGCCAGAGAAGTTCGGACAACTTTCTGGTGATCATCGGCGAGTATATGCGGCATCCGTTTTTTTGCGCATGGAAAATCGGGATGGCGCCGCTATGGTCCAAATGGGAGTGCGAAAGCAGTATGGCGTCAATCTTGCCCGTTACAGGTATCGGGAATATGGGAGGCGTCTCCTGTATCTTTGTGCCGTAATCAAGAACTATCCTTTCAACACCCGTGTCAACCAGGACGGAAGAGCACCCTACAGATGCCATAGCGCCGTGAAAACTGAGCTGCACCATAGAATCAGATAATAATTACGGATTTTCACAATTAATAATCTAAATGGAACTTGGAATAACAAATTAATTATATGTTGCCACTTATATGTGGTGAACAATAGAAAAGCTTAAATAACAAAAAAGGTACGGTTAAGGCTAGTAGCTATGTCAATCTCAACAAGAGAAGATGTTATCAGAGCTTCCGATTATATAAAAGCATTAAATTTAATTAGCGGCTCTCTTTATGAATTCGCCTATCATAGGAATAAGCAAGAAGTGTCCTTAACCGTGCATAGAAGGTTCGAGCCTGCGGGCTATGTTAAACTTGGTCTGTATTTCGGGGAACGACATCGTGGGAAAGTCATACATACGACACCGCTTATGAGAGGTGGAAAGATTGTTTCCTACCCATTGATTGTAGCCCATACGCATACTAATGGATTTCAAAAACCTTCCATGACCGATTTAGACCAATTAATAGCTATGACCGAACGTGTGCAGAATTATGTACCAAATGCAAAACCTTTGTCTATTATTGTTACATATGGCGGTTCACACGCCCAAGCAACAATTGTACAAGCGAAAAAAATACGTGATGTGAATTTACCAAATTTGAAATGGTTGAGATACGAGTTTAAGGAAGAATCCATTCAAATCTCCCCGAAACCTCATGAATTCTGTCATGATAAATTGACGTTAGAGGATGCGTTTAAACAATTCGAATTCGGTGTATAAGGTAACAATTAAATAAGCAATAAGTCAATCTATTCTAAATAATTATTTATGGCATCCAGGGGAAAACCAGAGATAGTGCTGACGAATTTCATCAAGTTCTTGGCGGGCACTTTATTGTTTGAATTGGTCGCCTGGAAGTTTCGCGGAGAACTGGAGATAGACACCAACGAAAAAACTCTTTTCCTGGGATACCTCACAAAATGGCTGTTCGGGAAAAACAAGGAAAGGAAATTCTCCGTTTTGGCTCTCATGCTTGCAAAGGCAGACAAGAGCAGATACTGGACAAAATCAAAACTCGAAAAATGGGACATGGAGATTGAAGGCGTGGCGAACAGGAGCATTTTTGGAATCTTGCGCGGCCCTATGAGAAAACTTTTCCTGCATTCCCATGAAATCAAAACCGTCAACAAAAGGCTGAACATATTGCAGGCTTTCCTGTCCTTGCCGGCTGTGTTGATCGGCAAGCATACCATACCGGAAAAGTACCAGCACTTGTGGCTGTATGCACTGGCTGTTAAAAAATCTGGCGATATGCTGAGTCATGCCGAAAAGCTTGCCGTATCAGGAATACTTACGGGTTTCATCGTACTGATGTACCCTCTTCTTGAATACCCTCTGGCTGGTTTGCTGAAGCATCTTTTCTCCACGAGAGGATTCCCTATAGCGACAGAACACCAAATACTTGTTTCCTACGGTCTGTTTTTCACGTTTTATTTGGCGGTTATCATGAGCGAGTATCTGTCATTAAAGGAGAATCGAGAAGTGGTGTTCCTTGGGTCATCGGTTTTGCGGTATTTGGCCGGGTTTTCAGCCGAGTCTTCCGTATTGGTTGCAAGGACTTTCGATCTCTTTGTGGACAACCTTTTGTTCCAAGTCATAATCGTCGGCGTGAGCACCAAGTTTTTGATAGCTGATCTTATCGCAAAGCTGCCGTTGTTTACGATAGAATTCCTTGTCAACATGTGGTTCCGGCTAAGGAAAACCAAAATATTCAGAGTGTGAGATTAAACTCCATAATCGGTGTTAGACGACTCCGAATACTTGGAGG
The DNA here is from genome assembly GCA_016187415.1 of Candidatus Aenigmatarchaeota archaeon. Lineage (GTDB taxonomy): Archaea > Aenigmatarchaeota > Aenigmatarchaeia > CG10238-14 > SCSR01 > JACOWB01. The sequence continues at coordinate 60,785 of JACPJT010000004.1, read as the reverse complement.
GGGCTGAATTTTAGTGCAACGTTCTGAAAGGAGAAATCAAAGTTGTCGGCACTTAATTGGGGGTCAGCGAGGCGTATAGTGTTGTATCTTATAAGTAGTTAAAAATAGAAAGCTTTAAATACTAGTTTAACATTAATTCTAGTATGAATGCACCAAAAGAAATGAGAAAACAATATCGATTGAATGGTAAAGTTCTTGAATTGGTAGAAGGTGATATTACTGCATATGATGGCAGAGCAATCGTAGTTCCTGCTAATATTGATTTTACTTATGATGGAGGCCTTCCTGGAGTTCTTGGCGCTGTAGTTAGAGCAGCAGGTGAGGGTCCATTTAGAGAAGCAATCAAAAAGGGCAGACAAATAGCGCAGAAAAATGGATATGTAAGATTTTCTGGGATGGATTATAACGGATTAGTTCGACCATTTGAAGGTATAGTTACATCTGGTGGGAATCTTAGAGGAAAATCATTAATTCATCTTGTTTCTAAAGATTTTAGAGGGCATAGAGAACCTTCAAATCCGGGTGAAGTTGTTATTATTGGAGATGGAAGTTATATTGATGATGTTTCTATCAGAGAATCAGTGAAATCAGGATTAAAATTAGCAGAAAAACATAATTTTGAATCTGTTGGGTTTTCAGCAATGGGAACTGGTCTTTATGGTGTGCCATTAGAAGTATCAGTAGGAAATATGGTTGGACCTATAAGAAAATACCTTCAAGGACAAACACCCTTACAAAGAGTTAGTTTAGTTCTTTATGGTCAAAGAGCATATAGGCTAGCAGAAAGAATAGCTGATTTATACAGTAGTATTCCCTCCAACTTCAGATGAAGTTATTGCTGATTCGAGAAGATTGATTTTTTCAATATTGTTTAATAATTATATGACTTCATCTTTCTCAAAGTGATGGTATCCAATCTTCTATTTCTAAGGGACCCCGCAATAACCACAGTGCATGCGTCATCAATCTGTCTTCTCTTGTGGGCTTGTATGGAAAATCGTATTCTTCCCCGTTTCTATGGGAACCAGCATACGTAACAGGTTCCAGTACTTTCAATTTATAATCCGGCATTCAATCATCACCTTCGTTAGTATTGGTTGTGTACGAATATACCATTATCATCAACTAGGCAGAACAAATGTTTAAATATAGACAAAATATAAAACATATAACCTAAATATAGGAAAAATCTACAAGAAATGATACAAATGTTCGAGCCCGACATGAAAGATGTTGAAATTTTGAAGGAATTGTGCAACGATTCCAGAAAATCCTTCAGAGAAATCGCGCGGAAGATTGGGATAGCCACGAGCACGCTGATAAAACGATTCAACACCATGAAGAAAGAAGGGATAATAAAATCATCCACACTGGAAATCGATTACGAGAAACTGGGATATCCGCTTACAGCCTTGATCGAAGTCATGGTGTCAAAAGGAAAACTTATTGAAGTGGAAAACAAAATCGCAAAGTTGCCGAATGTCTACGGAGTCTATGATCTTACAGGCGAATCTGATATGATTATCCTAGCAAGATTCAAGACAAGAAAAGATCTGAACGCTTTTATAAAGTCCGAACTGGTATCGGAGCATATTGAGAGGACGAATACGCGGCTAATATTGAATGCCGTAAAGGAAGAGTATAACATATTGTAGTTTCAAATGACTATGGTTAAAATGGGAGAGAGGGATTAGAAAAAAATTCGGGCATTTAATTCACCCACTATGCAGGTACGCAGGCAGATGTTCTTTTCCACGATTTAAAAAGGTATATCCACTAGTAAAAATATCATCTCCTATTTTGTAGTTTTTCAATCTCGCAAGAACGTCAGTATCTTTTCTACGCGAAGCTTCATCCTATATTCAATGGTTGAAGGATGGAAAAATGGAATTTAATCCGCAACATGCAGAAGATTATTGTTTTGCCCGTGCATTCGGCATTATGAATGCTCAAGAAGGGGCGATGAGATGGCCAAGTCTAAGGGGGCATGAAAGCGACAGAATAGATGAGATGGAAGATGCATTAAGACAAGAGGAAGTGACATCGAAAGATCATAGGGTCGTACAATCTCTTGCCATGCAAAAAAGAGGCAACGTCAAAATAAAGTATCCTGATTCTGTAAAAAAGAGTTGGCCGCAATTCTGGAAATTTTTAGAATATTCTTTATCTAAATAGATTCTCTCGCTTAAAGAATCTACACACTTCCCATGGACCAGGATAAAAGTCTATTGGATGCTCAAATATCGGATCGGTCCATCCCCACTTGGAGATTCCTCTCTCACTACTTATGACTTTGCCCATATGAATCCAGTCTTTTTCATGATATAAAATATAGACCCCACCTCGCGTCGCAAAACTAACTTCATCATAACCCCTATCCAAATAAAACCATGGTTCGCTTGTTGTGCGCCCCAAATCCAAAGCATAACCCGCACAATTTAAATTTCCAAATGGAAAATCTATCATTGTTACTTCAGAAGGAAGTAAATGTTTATACGCTTCATATGTTTGCCTACTATCCCAACCTAAGGCAGTAGCTTTTAGTTGAATACGCCAAATATCGTTCATTATTTGTTGAAGTTTTTTTCGGCTCGTCATTATTAACTAGTAATGTAACAGTAATTTATAAAACAATGTAACGGGATTGCTCTTGAATATGACGGACTCCAAATTTACTTTGAGTTTTTCGGGTTTGCCGACCGTTACACTAAACCCCAACCCTTCGGGAAATATAGCACCGATTATATTCAATCGTCATGTAAAATTATGTTGGGGTGTCTCCTCTTAAGAGCAAAAATACCTATTTATTTACTGGATTTCTTCCAGAATAAAGTTGTCTCACTTTTTCTAAAAACTCGCTTATAGAATACAGAAATCCATCTCTTAAATCCATTTCTTCTATAACTTTCCCAGAGCCATTCCATACACTCAGCGAATCAGGCTCTGAGCAAGCATCCCTTTTTATTGGACACATACTGCATATTGAATCAAGTCCGCTCCTTACTAAGATATATTCTTCGCCTGTTCCACCAGAAGCAACAAAACCATAAAGAGTTTTAAGTTGTTTTACCATTTCACTTCCATATCTTGCTTCTAAAGCATGTGGGTTATCAAACATATTTTGAAATTTATAATAATAACTTACAAACCTATCGATATGATGAGGTCTCAATGTAATAATTCTCTCTGCCATAATATCCGTGTCTCGCCATGATTGATTTAACAATAAACTATTTATCCTTTATATCGTGCACCGCTCGGTAGGGTGGTTTTTGATGCCTCAATAAATCAAAAAGAAAAGGTAAACTTCGGTTCTGATGACTTGTTTTATGGCATGAAAATGCGAGTAGATGATTTAATTAATCTGTTAAAACCTAAAATAGAAAATATAATAGAGGAATAAAATGGATTTAGAAACACGCTTGGAGCTAATCAAAAAACCACCAACAGAAGAAATTATCACAGAGCAAGATTTAACACAGTTACTGGAAACTAAACAGAAACCAGTTGCTTATGACGGGTTTGAGCCGTCCGGTACTTTACATCTCGGCAGTGGAATTCTAAGAGCCATCAAGATAAACGACTTTCTGGAAGCTAAAGTGGATTTCATTCTTTGGATTGCTGACTGGTTCGGATATATCAATAATAAAATGGGTGGAAATTTAGAGCTTATCAAAAAAGTAGGAGAATATTTTATCGAAGGCTGGAAAGCATGTGGTGTAGACATCAAAAAAATAAAGATACTATGGACAAGTGACGCTGTAAATGATGATTCATATTGGAAAGGTGTTATAGATGTCGCAAAAAGTGTTACAGTCGAGAGGACACTAAGAGCCAGCCCGATAATGGGAAGAAGTGAAACTGAGATGAAATATACAGCGCAACTTCTTTATCCTATGATGCAGGCATGGGATCCTTTCTATATGGGAGCTGATATTTTACAACTTGGGATGGACCAGCGGCATGCGACAATTCTCTCACGAGAATTAGCTCCAAAACTAGGGCAAACACCACGAGTTTGCGTTCACCATCATCTTCTTGCTGGTCTTCAAGGAATAAAGGGAAGGATGGGGCAGGAAACAGCAACACTTCAAATAGAAGATAAAATGAGTAAATCGAAACCCCAGACGGCAATATTCATACATGATAACAAAAATGAAATCGAAGAAAAAATCAATAAAGCATTCTGCCCAGAAAAAATTGCGGAGGGAAATCCTATACTTGAAATCTGGAAATACGTAATTCTCAGAAAATTTGATTCTAGAATAATAAACCGACCGTCAAAATTTGGAGGAGACTTGGAAATCCAAAAATACGAAGAACTTGAGAGCATATTTAGGAAAGGGACCCTTCACCCTCTTGACTTAAAGAAAGAAACATCAATAGCACTAGATGAAATATTATATCCTATCCGAAAACATTTTGAAAAAGGCAATGCCAAAAAACTTTATGAAATTGTAAATAATGCTCAAATAACACGATAGAAATTAACTTCTAGCAGCCATCGTCATATTAAAATCAACAGGAACACCATTAGAAAAGTCCAATAATTTTGGTTTGATATTTGTAAAGGAGAACATGGAAAGAAATTTTATATTATCTCTGAAAGCTTCTGGACTTGGATAAAGAATGTTCCAGGAAAAGAACCAACGGTAGATATTACAATTTTTGGATTCTTTAGATACGGTAGGGGGTACACCCCTGTACCTGATATTTATGTGAAACATATTAAATTGCTAATACAAGAACACGTACCACAACGAATTAGACAAATAGGCGTTCTTTCTCCTACCGGACTATATAAAAGATGTTTTGTAAAATAATCAGTGTTATATTTTCCTCGCGATAAGATATGCGTAAGCCAAAACACAACCAATATCGGTGACTATAAAGACCAAATTTATCGAAGTATTCTTTTTTCTATTAACAGGTATACGACAACACCAGCTACTACAGCCATGCCTGTGTAAAATACAATTTCGTAACTGAACTGGAACACCATCAAACCAGATGTTATCAATCCTAGAAACGCAAGAACAGGAAACCTACCAATGTTTATCGGTGTCTTGAAAGGTCTCTTCATATTTGGATACTTGTACCTCAGCCATATCAAGGCGCCGTTAACCAAACCGAATATGATAAATGCGCCTAAGCTTGTTATATTCGCTACCACCGCTATCTCGCCGAAGAAAACAAATACAATGGAAGCCAACATCACCAATGCTATTGCAATGTAAGGAGTTCTTTTGTTCGCATGCACTCTGCCTAATTTCTTAGGCAACGCACCACTCTTAGACATTCCGTACAACATCCTAGCACTCACGATCATTATCACAAGAACGGTGTTTGCGGTAGCGAATAGCGCGATATACGACAGCACAGTAAATGCACTGCCACCCAGAAAAGTTTTAGAAGCGGCGAGCGCCAGAGGAGATTTAGATTGACTTAACTCGCTTGGCGTAGCCAGCGTTACCGCGGCTATGGATGTCAACACATACAGCAGCGTCGTGATGGTCACCGCAAGAATAAACGCCTTATACAAAACTTTTTTTGGGTTTTTAGTTTCTTCAGCCATGTTGGCTATGTCTTCAAATCCGATATACGCAAAAAACACAAGTGCGGCAGCAGCAAGTATGCCCTTCGAACCATTGCTCATTTCCAGATAATTTATATTGGTTTTTCCGAAGGCAATGACACCCAAGATTATGACTATCGCAAGTCCTATCACCTCAATTCCTGTGAAGATCACGTTCAGACGCGAAGATTCCTTTATGCCGAGGAAACTGATGTACGACAGTATGACAATAAGCGCTATTGCACTGATGATTACAGGCAATCCAAAGAGACCGTTGAAGTATCCGGCAAATCCCAGTGCGACAGTTGCTGCGGAAGCAACACCGGTGAACATTATGAGCCATCCAATCAAGAAACCGATGAGTTTGCTGCCGCTTTTTTTCAGATAAACGTATTCTGCCGCAGCTCTGGGCATCATTGTAGCGAGTTCCGCATAACTCAGGCCTGTGAATGATGCAACCAGTGCCCCGATGATAAATGATATCCAGACAGAGTTACCCGTCATGCCTGCGGCCTGCCCAATCAATGCGTATATTCCAGCGCCGAGAATTATGCCAATGCCGTACACAGTCGCATCAAACAAGCTCAGGCTTCTCTTCAATCCGGGCGACATTATACATTATTTGAATTCGTAGAAATATTTATTATTTACCTTGCTATTCAAGACACCTATTCCTCCATTTTCAGCAGAATGAGAGCCGTGTGCACGGTAATAATACGCCCGGTGTGTTTTATTTAAAGGTTGACAGAACACTAGTTTCATGGAAAATGTGAATATCAGAAGCGGGACGGAACCATCGTATGATGTGGAATTGTATAAGAATCGTATATTGGGTTCTCCAGGATTCAAGGCTAAATTTATCTCTACTGTACAAGACCTGAGACAAAATTTTCTATTATCCGAACAGGATTTCCAATCGCTTAAGATTGTCGACAAAATGTTATCCATACCTCTCAGGGCAATCTTCGATTTGGCAGTCCGATGCACGTCATACGATTTCGGAGACAAATACGGCAGTCAATACAGGGAAATAAACGTCAGGCAGATAATGAAAGAGGTGGAAGACCTTGAATACAATCCTACGACAGAAGAACAACTGACGCCGTTGCAAAAGGAATACTTGGCTCTATGGGCAGAAAAGAAAGCAGAAATATACGATGCTGTAAAAACATTTAGACGCCAATTACCCGAAGCTGCCTACAAACAACAACAAAAACATGAATTACAGGAAAAAATGGATGATCTGTTCAAATAACAAAGCCGACATGATTAATCTGGTTATCTATTTTAAAAACGAATAACAAATGTAATTTATGCTTGACATCAAACTCATAAGGGAAACCCCGTCTTTAGTCAGAGAGAATCTGAAGAGGAGAAACGACCCGGAAAAACTCAAGCTTCTCGAAGAACTGGTCAAAGTCGATGCTCAATGGAGAAAACTGCAATCTGAAATAAATTCTATGAGACAAATCAGGAACCAGTTAAGCGTATCGATAGCTAAGCTGAAAAAGACGGGAAAGACAGCCAAAAAAGAATTAACACAGGCAAAAAAGGTCGACACGACCATCGGCAAAAACGATGCAAAATTATCCGAATTGGAAATAAAGGAAAAATCGCTGCTGATGGGGATACCGAATATTCTCCATGAAAGTGTGCCTCTGGGCAAGGACGACACAGATAACGTGGAAATAAGAAAGTGGGGGACTCCGCCAAAGTTTGACTTCCAACCGAAAGACCATTTGACAATTCTGGAAAATCTCGGTTTGATAGATATCGAACGCGGCGCAAAAGTGGCTGGTGAAAGATTTTATTATATGAATGATGAGTTGGTTTTTCTTGATATTGCTTTGCAAAAGTTCGCGCTGGATGTTTTGCGCAAGAAAGGATTCACCATCATATCGCCGCCTCTGATGATCAGAAAAAAACCGTATGAAGGCGTCATAGATTTGACCGATTTCCAGCAGGTCACTTACAAAATAGAAAATGAAGACGCGTACATGATAGCTACAAGCGAGCATCCAATGGTTGTAATGTTCATGGACGAGATTCTTGATGCGACCAAGTTTCCTATAATGTTTGGCGGGGTGTCGCCGTGTTTTAGAAAGGAAGTCGGGGCGCACGGAAAGTACACAAAAGGGTTGTATAGGATGCACCACTTCAACAAGGTTGAGCAGCTTGTTTTCTCTTTGCCGGAACAGTCGTGGAAATTGCATGAAGAATTGCAGAGAAATTCCGAGTTGTTGTACCAGTCATTGGGACTGCATTATCGTGTGGTCAACGTTTGTACGGGCGACATAGGAAGCATAGCCGCAAAGAAGTACGACACGGAATTCTGGATGTCTGACGGACAATTCAGGGAGATGGGATCCAATTCGAATTGCACGGATTATCAGGCAAGAAGATTGGGAATACGGTACAAAGAGGGCGAGGGCAAACCTGTGAAAGGATTTGTTCACACACTGAATAATACAGCGCTGGCGACTAGCAGGACGATGATTGCGATTATCGAACAGTTCCAACAAAAAGATGGCAGTGTGATTATTCCGAAAGTTCTGAGGCCTTACATGTTTGGAATAGAAAAGTTGGAAAAGAAATGAAATTCCTGAAAATCAAAGCCAGAAACAAAACACTCAAAGTCAAGGATTGCAGGGGGCTACGCTCTATCACGGGCTTGATGTTCGATCCCATGAGAAATCATGACGGCGCCTTGATATACGGAAACTGTTTATGGATGCCGTTTGTTAAACAAAACTTGAAACTTGTTTTTCTGGATGCCGAATTCAAGGTGGTCAACATTCAAAGTTCTGTGCCGTTGTCAACTGATTCCAGGAGCTGGAAAATTTATTCATCGCCGAATGCAAATTATTGTTTAGAAACCAAAAGAAACGTAACGGTGAAATTAGGTGACAAGCTGATGGTTAAATGAGGCGCGTGCATTACGGGCTAGTATTCGCGATTCTGTCGCCATTCTTTTCAAGCATCGCAACTATATTGCAGAGCGGTGCGACAAGGCATTTGCATCCCCTGATCATAGCGTCCATGGGAGGCATACTCGGTTCACTTCTGTTGTTCATTGTCATCCTTCTGACCGGAGAAAAAATAAATCTCACTGAAATCAGGAAAAACTTAAAAAACATATCTTTGATGACTCTGCTGCGTCCGTTGGCCGGAACTACAATTTTCGTTTATGGTCTCAGCATAACAGAAGGCATCAAGGCGATATTCTTCACTAAAGCAGAGCCGTATTTTGTTTTGCTTTGGCATTGGCTATTGAAAAAAGAAAGGGTCAACCCATCGCATTTGATATTGCTTGCAATACATCTTGCAGGCGCGGTAATCTTGTCAACCGGCGGCATATTGAAATTCGGCAAGGCGCAATTCGGTGACATGCTCGTCATATTGGCGATGGGATTCTTTTCGCTTTCATACATTTACGGATCAAAACTGTCGACAAGGCTTGGATCCAAAATATCGAATGCGATTACGCTTGGTCTCGGGGGTATAATCCTATTCCCACTGATGCTGATATTTGCACCTGTGGTGCAGACATTGAACGAAACAATAGGATGGACATATTTTATTTCATATGTCATTCTCTTTAACGTAGTCGGCTTGACCATGTGGTTTGCATCATTAAAAACCGTAAAGGGGTGGATCGTATCGGCTCTGCGCTCTTTGGGTCCTATAATAGGCGCGCCGTTTGCGTGGTTATTATTAGGCGAGACATTAAGCGTCGTGCAAATCATTGGCGGCTCAATAGTTCTAGTCACGTCGGCTTTAATTGCGAGGGAACAACTTAGAATGGGTTCTAAATCAGTTTAACCAGAAACAAAATCAGGTCGCCATACAGCAACGTAACCAAGAGCGCGACAGGAAAGGCGACTGCGAATGGGACGCCAAGCTTGATGTCAACGTATTTTTTACCAGACTTTCTTAAAGTTTTGATGTCTTCTTTGGTTACGCCTATCAGCTTCCTCTCGGACAACAGCATATCGCCGACTTTCAATTGCGATATGGGAATTTGTCTTTTGAATCCATGAATTTCAACCGCTTTGACAAACTTCAAGACAGCATAGATGAGTGCGACAGATACAAATGGATATAGGGAATATAGAAGGGCTTTCATAATGTCTAATGACTGGTAGATTAGTTGCGTTGTGATCAGGGACGCCACGAAAAAAACAATCAACGTCACCAAAGAACTTGCCAATATCATTCTGCTGTTTGCTTTCATTCCCATATAAAAATCAGAAAATATTCTCTTGTTTTTCAGCGCAAACACGACCGCATAGAGGAGCATGTAAACAGAACCGACAAGGAAAACATTAATGAAATAACTTATGGGAAACTGGAAGATGGTGTTGGTGAACCCCAATGGTGCGACGGGTAAAAGAAAACCAAGCGCGGATAAGATGAATGCATCTGCACCTCCCCATTGTCCCATATAATACATGAATCCGCCAAATCCCAAAAAAGCAAGACCGTAAATCAGGCTGTTTGCAATCGGCCAAATGCTCATTTCTATTATTGACTGGTATCCATAGAACAACAAGCCAATACCAATCATTATGTACGGCAGCTGGTCAGGAACTTCTGTGGTTTTTAGATCCCATATTGCCGCAATTATAGTCCCGATAAATGCCGTGGCTAAAGGGATGTAATTAATGTCCATACTACCATCTTGTCCTCTGATTTTAATAAATAATATGGAAAATGCGGTTGACGAGCGACAAAAAATTCAGAGGTAAATTTATTTATAAAAATTTACCTAGATATATGATATCGATTTCCATACTCGAAAAAGTTTAGACTCATGTTCAGAATTGTCGTATCACAATTTGTATAACATAAATTAATTGTTAACATACAAGTATTTAATTCTGATAATAGAACGAAGTGGGACGCAAATTGCAAGCGGGTACGCGGCTGTTTTTGAAACTTTAAATAGTTAACTATGATTGTTTAAAGTATGGCAACAGCTAAACAATTGGGTTTAAGACCGGGTGACATTGTTAGATTAGGAGCAATTACTACTTTTGAAATTCCGTATGTTGATTCTAACGGTGTAATTCATTACTCACAGACAAGAAGAGAATTAGATATGAATAGAGGACCACGAGTTCAAATAGTGTGGTCTTATACTGACCATATTGACCCGAATGTGTATAATGAAGTTAGATATTTAGATGATAGTCCAAGAACTGTAATAAGAGATGGGGAACCCTTTATGATACCGTCTATGAGAGCTGGTGATATTGATTTTTTTAGGACAGATTATACGGGATTTATTCCAGAATCATTACAACGAAAGGAGCCGCACCCAATCATCCGTATCGCTTGAATCCCAAGCTTGATGCAACTTCCCTTATGCATCTTCTGCAATAATACAATCCGTATTTTCTAATCACTCCACGGTGATTCCCACAGCGGCGGCACTTTTGCACGGCTTTACCAAATTTTCTTTCCACTTATCCACCCAAGTTACCTAGAATCTGTAAAACTTCGAGGTTTCCAGTGTATTCAAGTTCGACCATCTTTTGGAATACACGCGTATAAGTTTCTGTAAAGTTCTTCCCCCATTCGGCCTGCCTTAAAATAGACCCGCTAACTTCTGTCGCCATATCCATCAAAGTATGTCCTGCTTCACTCAACTTTAACACCTCTCTGCTGCAACCAATTTGTTATATCCTCTTTATTAATTCTATGCGTTTTTCCTATAATAGCTTTCTTTATTCTCCTTCTCTTGACATGATAACCGGGTCGTTCCAAAGTGACTGCAACATCCATCCCAAGCATGCCTATTTCCGGCATGTATTTCACGTTTGGCAAGTCGATGTATTCTTTCACACCGAAGCTCAGGTTGCCGCTATTGTCTATCTGGTCCTGCTTGACCTTGTTGTCAAAGGATTTCAACACGGAATTGAAAAATTGTTCCGCGCCGCCATTTCTCAGCGTCACCTTTACGCCCAACGGCTTGCCTTTCGCGATTCCGAAAGTCGATCTTGTCTTTGACACGGTTATAACAGGTTTCACTTGCGTCAATTTCTCCAGAAACTTTCGTGCATTCTCTATCTTTTGCTTGTCATCGCCGCAGCCTATGTTAAGGGTGACTTTTTCTATCCTGATTTGTTTCATCGGATTTTCGCTCATATTTTAACCACTATAAAAAGTTTAACCTTTATGAAAGTTTTATAACGGGCTTTTCCTTACCAACAACAATGAAATTGTTCTTGCCGATTATCCTGTCTTCTTTGTTTATCTCGCATACGACTCTTGGCACTTCTCGTATGGCGCCGCTCTTCATATCCTTTATTGTACTCAAAACACCTGCGCCTGTTCCACGGGAAATCATGCCAATGCTTCCTTTTTCCATCGGCAGGTGCTCTACGATTTTAAGCGAAGGTAACTCGACTAGTAGCGAATCCCCTGTCTTATAATTGCCATTCCCGACTAATATATTTTTGCCGTCATGCAGGTTCAGCTGCACCTTTCCTTTTTTCAGAATTGTTTTGCTTTTGATTTTGCATATCTTGGTCTTTCCTTCATTTTCGGATATCTCCAGCAACTCCAAACCGGCTTTGGAAGGTACGACCCTGTAAGTTTTCTTCAATTTAGGTATGGAAAGTATGTCAAACAGTCCGACAGGATACGCATAATCCTTTCTTCTCTTTCCGTCTACGACAACATCGCCTTGTCTGATTATTTTTTTAGCTTCTGTTGTAGTGGCGGCTATATTGATTATATGTTTCAAGATAACGGCCAATGGTATTGACTGTAATTTTGGATGCGGTCCGGGGCTGGGTGATACTATCCATTTCTTCTCTTTCTTCGAAGCTTTCCAAAATGTAGGCGTTAATAACCTTTTTAAGTGTGACATGTACTCTCAACAATTTATTTCAAATATTTAAATTGTTTTGGTTTTAAGAATATCGAGTTAAATTAAAAGATAATTTGGGCGTTTATGACTGCTTTTCCACTTTAGGACCAATTTCTATCTTCACGCCTTTTCGTTCTAGTATCTTCTGGCGGTTCTTGTCGTTCAGGTTTAAATCAACCAGTTTCAGTTTGCTTGGATGTATGCCAACTTGAGCTTCTGTACCTACTGTTCTCTTTCTCGTTACGCCTTCGATATAGACTCTATATTTCTTGTAATTTACCTTGGCAACTTTCCCAGTTTTTCCCTTGAACTTGCCGCGCATTATCTGGACTTGATCGCCTTTGATAACTGGCATGGAGATTCTCTTATATTTCTCGCCCAATTCATTGGAGAAATGTGCCGACAATATCTTTCTTTTCAGATGCAAAAATGCGTCATGTAAAAATTTGCGTTGCTTTCTCGGTTTGCTTGATTTCGGTTGTCTCATTTACACCACTGTGCTCGCGATTTTTCCTATGGCGGAAAACCTTTCGGCGACCTCTCGCGCCATCGGACCCTTGACTTCTGTTCCTTTGGGAGCCCCCTCTTCATCTGTTAAAACGGCAGCATTGTCCTCAAAACAAATTCTAATGCCATCAAGTCTCCTATATTCCTGCCTTTGCCTGATAATTACAGCGTTTGACATCTGATGCCTGATTTTCGGATCACCGACTTTGACGGTAATCTTTACCATGTCTCCGACGCCGGACTTGGGCACTCTTTTTCTTCTTCCTTTGTAACCCATTACCGATATTATCTGCACTATCTTCGCACCGCTATTGTCAGCGCATGTGAGATAGCTGCCAACGTTCAAACCCTTGACAACAGAAGCCTTGACAGGTTTCATCCATTCACCTTCTCGACAATGACAAAATGTTTCGTCTTGCTTAGCGGTCTGCATTCGACTATGACGACATCATCGCCTTCTTTGGCGGCAATGCATTCAGGATTATAAACGGATATCTTCGAATGCCTCCTTTCGTATCTTTCGTATTTCGGGAGAAAATACAAGTATTCACGCTTTATTGTGGCAGTCTTACCGCCTTTTGCAGATACGACTTTTCCCCTGAGAGTGGTACCTCGTACTGGCAACGTTCCATGGAACGGACACTTTTCATCATTACACTCGCTCTTAGGCTGCGCCACTCCGATTCCTATATTTCTTGCAGACATTGTTTCACTCTATTTATTAACAAAAGATATGTTTTTATAACTTACTAGTTAATGAGCAGTAAAACACTGTCCTCAAACCTATAGCAGATTCGCAAATTTTTAATAGTTGTTAAGTGAAATCGTTGCGCATTATAAATTATTTGGGCTCTGGCTCGGAATTATCTGAGTTTTAACTTTTTTACTTTCTTCGAAATATGATTAATTGACGAAAACTACCTTTGTATTTTTCTGGTAAAGGCATCTTATACCCAAATGTCAAATCGCCTTTTCCAATATCTAAATCAGATTCCCTTAATCTTCCAACATATCTTTCCATTCGTTGAACCGCATCTTGAGTTGTGATATAATTCCTTGTATAAGATTCACCTGGTTTTAAACGCTTTAGTATTTCAACTACATCTACTTCTGAACCCTCCATAAGAGTTAGTTCCTCGTCAATCGTAGGTTTGTATTCTCTAAAACTCATAATAACTATGATATGCGTAAAGTTTTAAAGCTTTCTATCATTACTACTTATAAGAGACACTATATATTAACGCCCATCCACTTACTTTGGATTTTTGTGGGATGTCTCAAAATCCTCGTTCCAGAGAGGAAAAAACTTCTTGAAACATAGTGTTAGTTAAAGTCTTGTTCTCAGATGGCAATCAGATACGGTCCAAGGGTTACAAAATAGAATACTGTAATCGCCGCGTGAATTATCGAAAATATAAATCCGCCGGGATTGTCCTCAGAGAGATTGATGAACCATGCAGCTATGAGATTCAATACCGTAGCCCCGATCCCTATTGCCACAACGCTGTACCCCGAAATTAAGGTGGACGCTAAGCCCAATATAAGAAACATTCCCATAAACAAGAATGTCGACAATCCCAATTCGCCACCCGCAATAAGCGCGGGCAAAGTGCTTGTGATTACTATAAAAGCGGCAGAATAGCCGAAGCCGTATTTCAAAGCCAGAATAATCATGAAAAGGAACGTTGGCGAAATGTCAATTGGAAATCGCGCCAATGAGATGAAATATGAAATAACACCCGATATCAACGCCATTATCAAAAAAACCGTAATGCTTGGAAATGCCTTGTAGAAAATGAATGCCAATAATAATACCAACAGCATGGATATTGTAAATTTGGCGGTTTTGTCCGCCAATATTTTCCTCACTTTCATAACTTTACCATTTCGGTAATTTTTTCTTTATCCTGTCCTCGGGGCGTGAAACGAGCAACTTACCGTCTACCTGCACCTTTGTCTTGTCGGGCAGTGTGAAAACAAAGGTGCAATTCTCTTTTATTGCAGTGACTTCCTTGTTTTTGGTCTCGATTTTCAGCGTATTGTAGGTTTCGTCGGTGACTTTGCCATGCATCCCCTTTTGTGTGGGATCGGTAGATTCAACAATCCTTACAGGCAATGAAATCAATTCATGCCTTACTATGTTTTGCGGCGTGATGGGCATAAGTAGAATATTTGAAACGAAAGTAATATTAATTTCCAGTTCGTTCAGACATGCTCATTCCGCTAGACTTCTTGACACATTCTAGCACGGGAAGATAGTCCATCATACCTTCAACTGTACGTCTTAATGTGGTAAACCGATCTTCATGCAACGGGAATATTGTTGTCTGGCGGTATAATATAAATATCTCGGGTAATCGGCGTATAGTTTTAACCCTGAACTGTTTTCTTGGTGCCAATTCGCCATCAAGAGCATACTGGCATACCGGTAAATCCACTTTGGCTGTATGGAAGTTCGATGTGTGTCCACTTAATTCCCAAGGCATGTCACGCAATCCCAGCAGCTCTTCATTTGGTATTTTAATTTCGCTGAGTTCGCCGTACGTGGATATCTCAACAACCATTCCATCAACATGGCCATCTTTGAAATATGTTTCACCGCCATTCAGCATGGGCATCTTATAGGTTCGTCTAACCCTCGCATATGATTCGGCAATAGTGATCAAGCCCGCCTTTTCAGGATAGTTTGTTCTCCAGCTTATCTCGGCTGTAGGGATTGGCATGCTTTCACACCCTCTGTAAAGTCTCATGGATAAAATATCTTGGTCGTAATCATCGGTAATTTTTACGCGTTCGAATTCAATTTTCTTGCCGTATATGTCCGAACCAGAAACAGGCTCTCTTGAAACAAAAACGCTGTCCATGTAAACTAATTTAGAAATTAACGGCTAAGAATTAATAGCCAAATGTTTGATTTATGCCATTTCAATCTGATTCTCGGAATAGCCGAGCTTTATTAGAATGTCCTTGACCCTGATTTTATGCTCGCCCTGCAATTCTATATGGCCTTCCTTCACCGTCCCGCCGCATGCCAGCCTCGATTTCAATTGTTTGGCGACGTCTTTAGAATTTTCAATTATACCTTGAACAATCGTTATGGGTTTGTTGAATCGTCTTACTTCGGTGCTGATCCTAATTTTTTCTGCTTCCCTCTCAATAGTTATGCAAACGCACAAATCGAATGGTAAACCACACCTAGAACAAGTATTTACAGTTGCTTGAGAACCGCATTTCGGGCAGACAGCCATCTTATTTCTTTACCTCGCTCTTTTCTCTCTTTATAGTTAGTATTCTAGCTATATCTTTCCTTAGCACGCGAATTCTACCAGGATTCTTTATGGCACGTCCACGCTTTACGTTCGCCTTTTCCTTCATCAGATCTAATCGTAACTCAGAAAGTTTTTTGCTCAAATCTTTTCCGTCCATCGAACGGATTTCTTTAATTTTCAATCGTCACCCTCTCCATTAAATTTGTGTCGGGATATATATAAATTCCTATCCCGCCACAGCATGCTTCTCCACAACTATTTCTGTCGGCAAGGATTTCATTATTCGAACTTGAATGCCGATTATTCCCGCCTTTATGATGGCTTGCGTGTATCCGACATCGACCAGTCTTTCGGCATATTCGCCAGAGTGCGCAACGAAACCCATTTTGAATTTCTGCGTTCTTGAACGCTCCACACCGCCTATTTTCCCGCCAATCATAATTTGTATGCCGACCGCACCCGCTTCTATAACCTTTTCCAGATAAAAGTTCGCGACCTTTTTGTAATTCACACCTTTTTCAATTGCAGCGGCTATCCTTCTTCCAACAATATTCGAATCCAAAAGCGGCTCCTGCACCTCTCTCACGTCAAGCAAGGGATTTTCAAAACCGAATTTCAGCTTTATCTCTTCTGTTATTTCATTCACCCTTCTGCCGCTTCTTCCTATGACAAGCCCCGGCTTATTGACATGGACTATGATTCTTGTTCCCAACGGCGTCCTTTGTATCTCTGTATGGCTGTAGCCGGATCTCTCGAATCTCTTTTTCAGGAATTCCTCTACCTCGGATGTCTTGATTTTTTCTTTCACAAACAACTTTTCAACGGCCATTTATCTTTCCTCTACGATGATTTCTATGTTGGCAGATTTTCCTATGCGTCCTCTATGAGGAGCCCTGCTTTTCGCCAACATTCTTCTTTGAGCCTTGTCGGCTCTTGCATTTTTGACGAATAACTTTTCAACATTCAGGTCTTTATTCTTCGCATTCGCTTCCGCGGATTTCAAAATGTCCAATATTTTCTTTGCGGTTTTTGTGTAATACTGGCCGTCCAAATCCCTTTTCTCATCAAGCAGACCCTGCAAGAATCCTTTGGCTTTGGAAACTTTCTTGCCTTTAATCTCTTTCAGCAAATCCATGGAAGATTTGAGAGATACTGTTGCATTCATTTCTTTTGCTATTGATGTCTTCATTATAATCCCGTTTTACGTTGTCTTCATTGACGAGTGCTTTGTAGACTTGGAAGCTCCGATGCCCGGCGCCGAGTGCTGCACCCTTTTCATAGGAATGGCGAAATCGCCCAGTCTAAATCCGATCATATGAGGAGTTATGTCAAGCGTAACCCATTTGTTTGACTTGTCGCCTCCGGCTGCGCCGCCCTTGTAAATGCCGAATTTCATGCCAACCATTTCAGGCAAAATTATCATGTTTCTGACATGGGTCTTGTGGAATTTGGCCGGTGATTTTCTCATCTTTTCCAAGAGTTTCTTTTGCGAGTCGGTCAGTCCCCGCTTCAATGTCCTTCTTTCTCTCGATGGGAGCAATCGCGCAAGCTCATCAATAGACATTTTCTTCAAGTCTTCGAATGTTTTTCCTCTGAAGTTGAATTCTTTCGCCATATTATCAATTCCATTAGTTTTGTTTCGTATTTAATGTTTACTTCGGCTTTCCTGTTCTTTTGGCTGCAATGCTACCGATCTTTCTTCCAGGCGGAGCATGCCTTGATATGGTCTTGTCCTTGGCGCCTTTCCTTCTTCCACCGTAAGGATGATCAACTGGCGACATGGCGACACCAAGGCTTCTCGGATACAATCTTCCTCTTGCCAGCATCGCATGCACTCTCTTCCCGGCTTTTACCCAAGGCTTATCCAATCTACCGCCACCGGCCGGTATGCCTACCATAACTCTGCATCTGCCATTAATGTTTTTTTCTTTTCCTGAAGGGAACTGCAATGTCACCTTTTCACCGCTCCCGCCGGTTACAATGGCGAAAGAGCCTGAGCTTCTACAGAATTTCGGACCAGAGCCGGGAGCAACCTCAACGCACGACACTTTCACGCCTACTGGAATTTTTGAAGCCTCGACTATGCTGCCAACGCCCGCATATTCGCCATAATGAATAAAATCGCCCGACTGTATTCCCTCAGGGGCAATCTGGAGAATCTGTTTACCGTTATTTGATTTGACAACCATTATCGGCGCGAAGTGCCCTGTATCGTTCAGTATGTCCACAACTTTGGCTATGTAATTGCCTTGCGGAAGATATTCGACCCTGCCTAAAAATCTATGCGATGGTATCCTGTACCTTGGTCCGCCCTTGCCTCTTGCTTGAACAATCAATTGTTTTCCCATAAAAACACCTTTAGACTGTTAATCCCAGTTTGACTGCAACATCAATCGCCTTGTATTCGGGCTTTAGCTTGATTATTGCTTTCTTCTCCCTGCCTTTGACTTGCGTGTTTACCTTTTCAACCTTAACGCCGAAAATTTTCTCTACAGCGTCTTTTATCTGGCTCTTGTCGGCGGTTCTGCTTGTGACAAATACCAACTTGTTTTCCTTCTCTATCAATCCCACTGCCTTTTCTGTAAGATATGCGTAACTCAATATTTTGTGCGGATCCATAGGTTCACCTTTAATTTTCATTACTTAAGCCATTAAGCTTTTCAATGGCGCTTTTTGTGAATATGGTCAGCCTGCCCAGGCTCGCTCCTGGCGCAAGCTTTTCCGCGGACAGATTATCAACATTTGAAACATTGCAGCCTGAAATGTTTCTTACGGCACTGTTTATCCCGTTGTCATTTCCTACGACAATCAGAGGACCCGATTTAATTTTGTATTTCCGAGATCTTGCCTTGCCCTTGCCGGCCCTGATTTTTCTCTCGCTGATTCTTTCAAGTTCCTTTTCCAAACCGATTTTCACCATGAACTTTATGACATCCTGCGTTTTCTTCAGATCCTGCAGCTTATCATCAACAACGATTGGGAATTCCTTGACACGCTCGACTTTGTGTCCTCGTCTCAAAACCAAATCCTTTATGGCTGTTGCGGCAAGTGCGCTCCAAATTGCCTTCTTCTTTTCCTTTCTGTTAATTTTCTGCTCCCAGACACGCTCAGCCTTGGGAGGATGAGCCTTTCTACCGCCGACTGCCTGAGGGACAAACCGTGCCCGCATATTTAAAAATGGAACGGTTCTTGCATGCAATCTTGGCAGTCTTGCGGTTTCCTTGTTCATCATTGAATATCTTTTTCTTCTAGTGCCGTGGTAATGCGCCGATGTCCTTTTGCCGGCCATGGGATTAGGCGAATAAACTTGTCTTATGTTGCGTTGGCTTGCTAAAACTGCTCGGGTAACCAAGTCTTCCCTCACGGGCTCTTCAAACACTTTCGGCAGTTCTATCTTCTCTACTGGTCTGCCTTCCAAATTAAGAACATCAACTTTCATTTTAATCGCCCCTTTGTGAAGGTAAACATCTAATTATTTTGCCAATTGTATCATGATAAACATGGGCTTTTTCTGGGTCAACAAAATAGCCGTGCATCGGTCTGTTATAAGCAACAACACCAAGTAGATCAGGACTTAATGAGGTCCCACGGAGAGATAAAGGAACGCCAAGCTTCCTTGCTTCTTGAATCAAATCAGATTGTGGTACATAACCATGGGCATCTGCCCCCCTTTTCATCATATAACCTACAAGAGCATGATATGTTCTTAACTTTCCGATTCCTTCGCCGTGTTCGAGCTTGGAAACGACACTCAAAATTTTAGATTTCAAACTAGCTTGACTAATAGTCGGTATCAACTCTCGGAACAATCCTTCTAATTCATGCAGTAATACAAGGTCGTCATTCATAAAATCACTTTACAATTTCCCTTATCTCTGGAAGGTCGAACTTTATTTTTGAAGGTCTTATAGCAGGCCTCAACATGACAAGTCTCTTCTTGCTGCCAGGAATCGAACCTTGTACGAGAATATAATTGTTGACATTGCCGTAGCTTGTAAAACCGCCTTTCGGAGTTATGTCATTTCCATTTCCGATTTTCAACAGCCTTTTGTTGAATTCTGTTCTTCTCCAGAAGCCCATCTGCCCTGACATTGGAGCAGTGGATCTTACTTTACCGGGTCTTTCCTGTCCAAGAGAACCAACGTGCCTGAGTTTCTTTTTCGCATGCCTGTTTTGTATTTTTACACCGAATCTTTTTACAGGACCCTGCGTGCCCTTGCCTTTTGTCACGGATACGACATCAATCAATTCGCCTTCGCGGAAAAGGTCCTTCGCAGAAACCTCCTTGTTCAGCAAACCCTTGGCATAATCGAACATCTCTTTTGTGTTGTTTCCGCCGACCTCGAGTTCGAAAATCTCCGGCGTCTTTTTCCCTATGCCTGAAAGTCTAGGCTGCGTTGACATCACCAAACGGATTCTGGAAATTTTGTCGATTCTCTTTTCCATATCAGCGAGCCTTTCTTCTGTCTTGAAATTGCCGAGGATGATCTTTCTTGGAAAATCCTTGTCCAGGTCTTTCACGACAGCTTCGGACAAGGTCTTCAAACCGTCAACAGAATTCGTATAAGCCCGCAAACCGATAACCTTCAAAGGAGGGCAATCAACAACTGTTATGGGAGTAGAAACCTCCTGGCCGAAAGTCAATGAACCCTTTCGGTTGTCAAAAATAATTGCATGCAACATCGACGCCTTGTATCCGGCAAATCCCATAATCTTCGGTTTGTCGGTTTTCGGATAAGTCGCCAGATTAGGGTATATCCTGATGGTTCTCTTTTTGGGCCAATACGCCTTTGAGCCTTCTCTTGGTTTCTTTACTTCTGGCATTTAAATCACATCACTATTTCAGATTATATGCTTAAAAATGTTAATATTGTATTGAAATTATGGAGCGGAAAGGGAATTTACAACACTGGTATTTAAGGGACGATGGGTCAAGTGGTTTTGTGCTTTTTCCATCGGATGAAAAATTAAAACATCCTGGTGGATTTGTTTATTTGGGTTTGTTGCGAAGAACTGATGCAATTGATGCGGCCTATAAATCATGGGGAAGAGTGTGTCCTAGATTATCAGAACACGATGCTCAAAAAATAGCATATGCTGGAAACGATTAATGTTAGGAAGATATCATGGAAGAGAAATGCATATTCTGCGCCATAGCATCAAGGCAGATACCATCTTTCAACATATATGAGGATGAAAATTTCACGGCGTTTCTCGACATACATCCGCTGAACAAGGGGCATGTACTAATTATACCAAAAAAGCACCACAGGTGGACTTACGATGTTGAGGCGTTCGGACCATACTGGGAAATAGCGAAGAAGATAGCACTGGCGCAGATCAGCACCCTTGACGCGAAGTTCGTGCAGTTTCTGACGGCCGGGCTGGGCGTGTCGCATGCGCACATTCATGTTGTCCCCAGATTTGAAAATGACGGGCACGGCGAGTACCTTGATCCTTCCGCTGCCAAGCAAACGAACGAACAGGAGCTAAGGGAAACAGCCGAAAAACTTAAACATTCCATTCCGGCCGACCAGCCAAAGGTCGAAGAAAAGGCGCCGGAACCTGTGAAAGAACCGACAAAATGGTCGGATGAATTGAAGGAAATGGTAAGAAGGGACTTGCAGCAAACTTGATATTTAAAAATTATAAGATAGTTATATGAAAAAAGTTCCCAACTGGTATGTCATAACTGGCGGGCCTAATTCTGGAAAGACAACCACGATTGATTGCCTGAAAGACATGGGATATCATGTTGTTCCTGAATACACGCGAATGATGATTGACAAGGAGATGGCGAGGGGAAAGACGATCCAAGAAATAAGGGGCGATCCGAAGGTTTTCCAAGAACGGGCATTGAAATTGAAATTGCTCTTGGAAAAAAACGCGCCGAGAAACAAGCTTATTTTTCTGGACAGGGGGCTTCCGGACACAATAGCGTATCATCGGTTCCTGAAGCTGGACATGCCAAAGCGTTTGTTCAAGATGAGCAAGAACCGCTACAAAATGGTTTTCATCCTTGACTTGCTGCCGTACAAAAACGACTATGCCAGGACAGAGAACGGGCAAGAGGCGAAAGGAATTCACAGGCAGATAAAAAAGATTTACAGGGAACTTGGATACAAGATTGTCAGGGTTCCGGTAATGCCCGTTGAAAATAGAGTAAAGCTAATCCTTAAAAATCTGAAGTAAAGTCACTTGTATTTTATTTTGAGAATCAAGATTGTGGATGCTAGGCAAAACGACACTATATTGACAATAATTATAGGTAATGATTTAATCAAGTTACCGTATACGATCCAAAGAAGAATTCCAGCAACAAAAACGATATACATCCCCAAAGAAACATCTTTAGTCGACTTGGATATCCATGTGTGAATTACCTGCGGTATTAAAGCGCCTGTTGTCATGGCACCGGCTATGAAACCCAGAATCGATACATAGTCCATGACTTGAATTGGATGCCTATAAATTAATTTCTTTTCTTCTTAACCGTTTTTATCCCGATTTCTTCGCCGGATAGAGGAATGAGCTCCCGTTCAAGCTGCTTCTCGTCCAGTTCGGGATGGATTCCCTTCAGCTTTTTAATCCTTTTCCGTATAATCTCTTCATCAGACATAATTTAAAATAGTGCATACAATATAAATTAAACACGCGCCGATAGTCTAGCCTGGTAGGACATCAAAATTTGTGCAAGCCTTCCATGGTCCGAAGTTAGCTGAGGAGCTGGGTTCAAATCCCAGTCGGCGCATACATAAACTGGGAATAGGATACGGGTTAGAAATTCCCGAAAGTTCATAAAAAATCAAGGATTTAGAATATATATTTGGTAGAGGGAGTTTCAGATACGCAAACTTTCAGAAGAATTCTTCTAATGAGTTTTCGGAGTTCTCCGTTTTCTTTAGGATAACTAACTTTTTCTAAATCTCCATATTTTGTTTTATCTAACTTATAATAATCTAAGTCAAACTTTTCAAGAGGTTTACCGTCATGCACAGTAGAATTTCTCATATCAGCCCATTTATTGACAATTGAATTTTCCATCCATTTTTCATTCGGGAAATGATGGTTTAACATTCTTTTAATTGATGCTCGCCCTTCTTTACGATTCTTTTTAAATTTTCCTGAAAGAACTTCTAACACAGTCCAGTAATGAACAAACCTTAAGCCAATCCCAAGACCATATTTTCCCAATGATGCTGATGCTAGACCTGTCCTGTAAAATTCTATAGCGGTTCTAATTCTCATCACATCTTCAATAGAGTCTTTAGTTGCATCATCCAAAATTCTTATTTTACTTACGATTTTCCAAAGATTTTTAATTTCCTCATTAAAATTTAATTCTTCTGCAAAAACTTTCTTATATTCAAGAATAGTTAAACCTCTAGGAACTATAAGTTCACCTAGTTTTCTACCAGTCTCTAAATTTGTCAATAGAGTATATATTGGTTGAATAGGCGAGAAAAAAGTCAGCGATAATGCTAAAATAATCTGTTCGGCTTTTTCATAAAAGAAGTTTGGTATTTGTTTACTTTCTTCATTTAGTACAAAATCGTGAGGTATATTATTTATTGTTATCAATGCCAATGGTTTGGTTTCTTTATATAAATTTTCCCAATTTTCTATATCTTTTAGGAGTTTCTTCTTTTCTTTAAATTCAGGAAGTTTATCTGAAATATCAGACATCAAAAATGTCTTAAAATCTGGACTAAAAGATTTGATAGGTTGTACAAAATATTCTACTTCTTTTTCTTCATTCTGATAAGGAAAGCGAATAAATAATTTAAAACTCTTCTCCAATAATAACCCATCTATGATAACATCTAAGCGGAATATACTCATAAATTTCTCCTTTGAATTGAATCTATTTATTTATCCTCCACCATATTTCTATCTCCGCATCTATAATAACAAACTTAAAACTAAAGTACCATCTTTTTCATATGCCAGAACATATCATACAGCCGAGAGATTTAGATGGATATAGAATGACCAGACCATTAAGAGTGGAATATGCGCACACAGAAGGTTCATGTTTCGGAGAATATTTACGTTATGATATTCTGCATAGTCGTGCGTTAGGTGCCATAGGCAAAACCGTATGTGACACAGAACATGACTTGTTGAAAAGTTTGATAGGAACGTATGTCTCGCTTAAGGGGAAATCTTGTTCTGAATTAACTCAAAATGAGAAATTGATGCTAAATAAATTGGGTGAACTTTTCGTACATATCTAAACTAAAGTGATTCCTCCAAGAAAAAGAAAAGAGCGTCGCCAGACATCTGGCATTTCAAAAAATCAAATAAAATTACTTGCTAGCTAGTTTTTTGGATTTAACAAACGTCCAAATCTTCTTTGTCATTTCGCTTGGCGCCAAGCTTCCGGAACCGAAGACTTCCTCGAGAGTTTCCTTTCGTCCCTTGAAGCATATGCTATATCCGCCAAATGCTTTTTTTGCCATTTAACAACCTCCTATACATAATTGTGAGCCTTAAATAAATATCTATTCAAATTAAGGACATTATGCTTGAAGTTGATCAAGATGGGGTTAGATACGGGATTACCTTTTTTAGAAGTTCCAAACACCTTCCTTACCGCCAAATATTAGACTTGGTTAATTTAGCCACTTTAATGCACCTTTGCGGGGCAGATGAAAAAAAGGTAGAAACCGATGATTATCGCGGAAGAATGTATACCCGAAAAGAGTACAGAAATATAGAATCGTGCGGTGGCATAGTGTACTATGCGGAACTGGAAACGGCAAAAGGAGATGATGCTATGTGGTTTTTAGTAAGCGAACAGACACCGAGCAGAAGACTTAATTTCTCACTAAGTTGATATATACACAAGCGGGTATTTCATCGGCATTGGAATTTTTATCCCGAGTTAAATAATGTTTAATTTTAAATGACAATAGTAAATTATGAAATATCTGACAACACAAGAGATTCTTCATATACACGATGATATAATTAAAGAAACTGGTGGTCATGGTGGTATACTTTCTTATGGTAATTTGGACTTTATTGTAAATCAGATGAAAATACCGAAGACTATAGAAAGATCTGCAATTGTTTTATTTTACGGTATTCTGACCAGTCATCCGTTTGTGGACGGAAACAAAAGAACTGGTTTAGAAAGTATGAAAACGTTTCTTTATCTGAATGGCAAAAGGTTTGTAGCGGAGGATAACGATATTTGGAGCAAGGTGCATGATACATCAGAAGGAAAGCTTAAATTTGAAGAAATCATAAATTGGATTAAGAAAAGTGTCAAGTGATATCATGGTCAGAAAAGAAGTTATTTTGATTGCTAGAAGGTTCATTAAAGAAGACAAGATGTTACTTAGAAAGCTTGCTGAAGAACACAGATATCTAAAAAAGTAGTCGGTCAGACATTTTCTCTAGCATCTCTCAATAGGAAGGCGTATTTCATCGGCATAATAAACTTTATACCCAGTCAAATTCTAGAATAGTTTGCGACAAATTATTTACTGATAATCAAATAATTATCCCAGATTTCATCATCTTTGTTTAGCCAAAACTTCTTTAAGGGCTGTTCACTTTATTAACAAATCTTCAAATCCATCTCCCATGTTCAACCTCTTTTAATAAACGTCATCTCTATGCTCAAACCTTAAGAGTATTAATTTGTCTCCTTCAATCTTGTAAATCAGTCTATACGGCTTGACATAAATTGTCCATTCGCCTTTCAGACCATATCTCAAAGGTTTTCCAAAATTCGGATTGGATTTTATTTTTCTTATCTGTTTTTCGATTCTATCTTGAATTACTCTATCCCGAATTTTCTTAAAATCTTCCTCAAAATCCTGAGTCCAAATTATCTCAGTTATTTCTTCCATTTAGCCATCTCTTTGAAAAAATCATCGGGAGTGGCGCTTTTGTATCGTCCGTTTTCTATGTCTTTCCACGCTTCTTCAAGAAGTTTTAAAGTTCTCAAGTCCTCGGGTTTAATTTTCGTATCTAATTTCTTCAAAACTATTATATTTTTCTTTGAAGTCACTGCAAAAGTACTGCCTTCTTTGATATTTAGCTTTTTCCTAACATTAGTTGGTATTACTATTTGTCCTTTTGAGCTTGCCCTAGTTAGTTCTGGTATTTCAAATTGTTCCTTTTTCATATTAGTAAGATATTCTTACTTGTATTTAAAGTTTAGCTTCTTTCCATAGGAATGCATACTTCATCGGCATGAATGCTTCCAAATCGCTTTGATATGCGCATCCAGTGCACTGATACCCGACCAGAACTCTCTTTTCGGCCAGATTCTTGACTTCCAACGGCTCTATCCCGGAGTGACATATAGGACAATCGCTTATCTTCTGCAATTTCACCGCCTTTCTTGTTTTCGCCTTTACTTCAATTTCAGGTATGCTCAAGGCGATTCTTTTCGCTCGCAACGGAGACACCGCATAATCCTTATTTTCACGCCTCAATCTTTTCAGAACAAGCCGCGCCAGTTCTTCCTGCGAATTGACTTTCAGGCGGGAGGACAAAACCTGCTTGACGGTCTCAATCAGGTTTTCCTTGGAAGGAATCTTTTTATCCATGATAAGAATATAGGATTTATAATAAAAATCATTGAAGGTTTAAATATTTAACTAATCTTTATGTAGATATGCCGATTCAACTAGAAGGACTGAAACAAGAACTTTTTGATTACTTGGAGAAGCATCCAGAAGCCAGAGAACCAGCTTTAAGAGATACTGGATTTAGCACGCATTTAGATACACTATACAAAGGTAACTGGTATGCGGCACAAAACGATTTTAAATTTTATAAATTTGTTAAAGTAGCACAAAGATATTTGGGTGCCACATCACCAGAAAATAGGCAAAGGCAGGAAAAAAGATTTTTACAAGCTGGTCTTCCATATGTAGCGTCTGCTGAAGATAATTTGCTTTCGAGTATATTTGGTTTTGGAGAAATTGAGCCAGAAAAGAGAGAACAAATGCTAGGAACTTTAAGAGCATATGTAGTGCAAAATACCCCAGTTTATAGTGGAGTCTACAGAGTAGGATTAGAAAGTCTGCGACCAGCAGGTAAATATAAGTTGCTAAGAGAGCATGTTAGGAAAGTTCTATTAACTTTAAGCGATGAAGAGAAAAGTGTATTGCAAATGAGATTTGGTCTTGATGATGGCAAATCAAAGAGTCTACAAGAAGTTGCAGATGATTTAGGTTACCAATCTAGACAAGCCGTCAGAAGAATTGAAGCGAGAGCACTAAGAAAATTGAGGCATCCTTCAAGAAGTAGAAAACTCAAAGATTTTCTTGGATAAAATTTCTAGCATGAAAACAACAATCTTTAAAACCTAAGTAATCACGTGGTAGGCGAGTGACATTGTTTTTTATTGGTTCACATCTTTATAGTTTATAATAAATTAGACAAGATGCCCAGGTCGCCTAATCCGGTATGGCACAAAATATCGTGTAAGCCTGGAAAGCTTGCGAGCGCAAGCTCTTGCGAGTTCAAATCTCGCCCTGGGCGCTTATATCAAATTTAAGAGCATCGTTTCTATTATCATATCTATGAAAATCTTGGTTACTGCGCCTGACTATTACCCGAAAGAAATTTTATCGGAATTGGAGCCGTTCGGTCATGTCGACTCTAAAAAATTATCTCGTGAAGAGCTGATGAAAATCATAGGAAATTATGATGCTATACTAGCTAGAATAGAAATAAAATTCGATAGAGAGCTGCTGGAAAAGGCGGACAATCTCAAGGCCATCGCAACGGCAACCACTGGAACCGACCACATTGATTTGGAATACGCAAAAGAAAGGGGCATAAAAGTGATAAGCGCGCCGGGTGCAAACGCCATCGCGACAGCGGAACACACTTTCGGCATGATTCTCTCATTGGTCAGGAATATTCCATGGGGATTCGAGTCGATTAAAAATTTTGAATATAAAAGATCGGAATTTCTGGGAAGCGAACTCAATGGCAAGACAATAGGCATAATAGGATTCGGCAGAATTGGCTGCCAAGTCGGGAGATATGCGAAAACCTTCGGCATGAAAA
This sequence comes from Candidatus Aenigmatarchaeota archaeon, assembly GCA_016187415.1. Classification (GTDB taxonomy): domain Archaea; phylum Aenigmatarchaeota; class Aenigmatarchaeia; order CG10238-14; family SCSR01; genus JACOWB01. The sequence goes on along the minus strand of JACPJT010000004.1, from coordinate 32,515 downwards.
TACTGACTTACGACCCGTACATAAATGAAAATCTCGCAAGGGATATCGGAGCTGAAATAGTGCCATTAGACAAATTGCTGAAAGATTCAGACATAATATCCATACATGCATTTGCGTCACCTGAGAACGAGAACATGATAAGCAATGAACAGTTTTCCAAAATGAAAAAGACCGCCTTTTTGATCAATGTATCACGCGGTTCTCTGGTTGACGAGGACGCCCTTATCGATGCTCTAAAAACCAATAAAATACAAGGCGCTGCGCTGGATGTCTTGAAGGAAGAACCTCCGAGCAGAAGCAACAATCTCATTGACTATGCGAAACGAAGCAACAACCTCATTATCACGCCGCATCTGGGCGGATCCACCAAAGAATCCGTATACAATGCTGCGAAAGAAGTAGTCCAGAAGGTTAAGGAAATCCTAATCAAGCAATGATTTTATCAGGTCGCACCTAGAGAGTATCCCCACCAACGAACCTTTTTTTATCACAAGCAATCTGTCAATGTCATACTTGTCGAGAAGTTTTGACGCATCCAATATGCCGTCATCGGGTTCGATGGATATCACATCCGTGCTCATGAAATCCTCGACTTTTATCTTAGACATCTTTTCCAATTGTTTTTTGACATCCAGCTGGTCGTTGATCAGCATCAAGATAACAACGCTTAAGGCATACGGCTCGGTTAAAAGGTCGGCGTGCGATTTTGACAGATCCAGCTTCATGAATTTTATTATGTCCGATTCTGTTATCACGCCCACCACCCTGCCTTTCCTGACAACCGGTGCGCCGGATATGTGGTGTTTTGACAGAATTTCAGCTACTTTGAAAATAGAATCGGCCGGCTTGACACTGATTACCTTCCTCTTCATATAGTCCTTGACTAGCCGCATTATATCTAATAATATTAGGATTTTTCGATTATTTATCTGATTTTTGCGCCGGCTTCAATATCCTTTTCCGGTCTTAGTAAGACTACATTGCCTTTTTCATCGTCCGCGGCAAGAATCATGCACTGGCTCTCAATCCCCATCAGATTCCTTCTCTCAAGATTTAAAATGAAAATAAACTTGTTGCCGACAAGCTCTTCCTTGGAGTAGTAATTCTTTATTCCCGCAACTGCCTGCCTTTCTTCGCCGCCGAAATCCACAATCAGCTTGACAAGATTCCTAGAGCCTTCTATATCCTCAACGTTCTTTATTTCGCCGACGCGTATATCCAGCTTCTTGAAATCCTCGAATGGTATATCCATATGAAAATTTACTTCACCAAAGTTTATAAAAACGTTCCTATAGGTATGAAACATGGATTACACGAGAATTATACTTCATGTCGACATGGATGCCTTTTACCCTTCTGTCGAGCAAAGGGAACGTTCCGAATGGAAAAGTAAACCTGTAATAGTTGGAGCGGATCCGCAAGAAGGAAATGGGCGTGGAGTCGTTGCGAGTTCTTCGTATGAGGCGCGTGAATTCGGTGTCAAATCGGCCATGCCCATCTCAAAGGCCTGGAAACTGTGCCCGCAAGGCATCTATGTGAGACCAAATTTTGTGTTGTATGCCAGAGTATCCGCTGGTATAATGTCCGTTCTGAGGAAATACGCTGATAAATTTGAACAGGTCGGGATAGACGAGGCGTTCCTTGATGTGACGAATAAAATCAAAGATTATGAAGAGGCTGCCAACCTCGCGGAAAAAATAAAGAAGGACGTGCTGAATAAAGAAAATGTTACATGCTCCATCGGAATAGGACCGAACAAACTGATTGCGAAGATGGCGTCAGACTATAAGAAACCCTATGGCACTACGGTTGTCGAACCGGATGATGTCAAGAGATTTCTGTTTCCGCTCTCTGTGAGAAAGTTAATCGGCATCGGGCCAAAAACCGAATACGCATTGAAAGGGATTGGAATTGAAACCGTTGAACAATTGTCCAAGATGGCTGTGGAAAAACTCGCTGGCATTTTCGGCGTGTTTGGCTATCGCATGCATGAAATGACACTGGGCATTGATGATAGCGAGGTGACAGAAAATTATGATATGAAATCCCTCGGGAGAGAAGTAACATTTGAGGGGGACACCAACGACTCGGCTGTAATTTACGGGACTTTAGACAGGCTTGTCGAAGAGTTTCATCCGGAAATAGTTAAATCCAAAATACTTTTCAAAACTGTAAACGTAAAAGTGCGGTATGAAAATTTCGAAACGCATACTAGATCAAAAAGTTTTGATTATTACACAAGTGAAATGAAAGTTGTAAAAGAAACCGCCAAAGAATTAATGAAAGTGTTCTTGAAGTCCAAAAGGAAAATAAGGCTTGTTGGAGTCAGGGTATCGGGACTGAAGTTTGGCGAAAAACAAACCACGTTGAAGGAAATTCAAAACGAACTATCACGAACATAATAAACAGTCAGCAACCCCTTTTCAAGACGAATTTTTAACCAGTACGATTCATTATTGTAGCAAACTGGCGATGGTGCTCTAGAAATTTCCTTTCGTCTCCATTGATTTGTTTTTCCGACATCGCGTTTGCCATTAGGATTGGTGATTTTGTAACCGTTTACATTTCTTTCAAAATAGTGTGGATCGAATTGTAAACCATTGCTTCGAGCATCCACAGTTCCGCATATTACCTTAGACCTGATGCCGCTATCTCCAAAGTATTGTAATGTTACTTTTACCATAATCAACCTATTTGGCTATAGTAAAACAACCTTCTTAAATCTTTATTCGACTTTCCTGAAAAGATATTCGCCCTTCTTTATTTTCCCAGAGAATTTGGTGAATTTGCATTTGTTGAGCGCCCCGGTCTTTGTCCCCAGCTGCTTGTTTATCTTCTCGGATGTCTCTGGCAAGAACGGTGAAATTAAAATCGATATTACTCTGCATGATTCCAGCAAATTATATAAAACGTTTCCCAAATCCTTTCCCTGCAGTTTCCAAGGTTCGTTTTCGTTCACGTATTTGTTGGTCGCCCTGATGAATTCCCAGATTTCAGCGAGCGCATTATGAAGCTCCAGTTTTTCCATATATCCGTCGATTTTCCCCAGGTTCAACTTTTTATCGAGTTGCGGATTGCCTTCTATCCTGCCTTTGAACTTTTCGACCAGACTCAAAACTCGGTAGACCAGATTGCCCAAGTCCGCCACCAGTTCACCGTTGATCCTGTTTATCAGCGCCTTCTCTGAAAAGTCGCCGTCATCTCCCAAAGGTATCTCCCTGACCAGAAAGTATCTTACAATATCGACCGAGTATTTCTTCGAGAATTCCACCGGATCCACGACATTGCCCAACGTCTTGCTCATCTTCTGGCCGTTGACGGTCCACCACCCGTGGGAAAATATTTTCTTAGGCTGTTCTATGCCTGCGGAAAAAAGCATGGCTGGCCATATGACCGAATGGAACCACACAATCTCCTTGCCGACAAGGTGCACGTCCGCTGGCCAGTATTTGAATTTCTTTCCTTTCGGCCATTCCACAGCCGTCAAATAATTTGTCAGGGCTTCAAACCAGACATAAATGACTTGGCCTTTGTCCGCAGGAAATTCTATGCCCCACTTTACCCTGTCTTTTGGCCGTGTGATGCTCAGGTCTTTGAGGCCGTCTTTCACGCGGTTTATTATTTCTTCCCTTCTATTCACCGGCGAGATGAACTCAGGGTTCTTCTCGAAAAACTGCAACAGTTTCTTCTGGTATTTGCTGAGTCTGAAAAAGTATGTGCCTTCGCTGATTTGCTCCAATGCAATAGTCGGATGGTCAGGACATCTACCATTGACAAGTTCAGTTGTTGTTTTAAAATTCTCGCAACCGTAGCAGTAAAGCCCTTCATACGAGCCTTTGTAGATATCGCCTTTGTCATAAACTGTTTTGGTGAATTCCATGACTACCTTTTCATGCCTCTTCTCGGTTGTCCTGATAAAGTCATCGAATGATATGTTAAGGGATTTCCATGCGGCTTTGAACTTTTCTGATATTTCACCGACGAATTGTCCTGTCGGTTTGCCAGCTTGCTCGGCGGCCTTTTGTATCTTTTCACCATGTTCATCAGTGCCTGTAAGGAAGAACACGTCCTCCCCCTTCAATCTATGCCATCTTACTATCATGTCTGCAACTATTGTTGTATAGGCATGGCCGAGATGGGGTTGTGAATTAACGTAGTATATCGGGGTTGTAATGTAGAATTTTTTTTTCTTCGGTAAGATAATCACCTATTAATCAAATTTGTAAACGCAATTTAAAAACCCTTTAGCAAGTTTAAATCTTTTTAGTTCTATTAAGATTTTAATGGCTAATCTTCTAACTGAAAAAGAGGTCAACGACATTGTCAGAGAATCCATTGACAAGGTAAATACAGCGACACCGACACAAGTTCTGATTGATAGGGGAGATATGCCAAAATTAAAGGGATATAAAGTCAAACCGGGAAAAGTGTCCGATTCTGTTTTCGGAGGATACGAAGGTAATCCCCCGTTAAATGCTAGAGATGGCACACCATTAAGAATAATGTTCAGAACAAACAGGATATCAACTCATGATATTAACAGAGGAGAAATACCGTTCAAGGATCAGGTTTTAGCGTACAATCATAACTTCATGAGAAGAATAGCTGAGCCGGCAATTGGAACATCACAATTTGATATACCAAAATTAGCAATGAACTCTACTGTAATTGCTGCGGAGAATCTGAAAACGATAATGGTGGAGATGGTAATAAGGGCGTACATGGCCAAAAGCACCACATCGACTTCACTTTTTGTCCATTATATGAATGGTAAACGGGAATTTTGCGGGCACAAACTTAACGATGGGATGGTAGCTAACCAGAAATTGCCTTATCTAATGGATACGCCATCTACCAAAGACAAATATGACATATCTGTATCGCCAGAATATTTATTTGAAAATGGTATTTGCACTCCCGAACAATATGTTCAAATTCGAAATGGTAGCTTGGAAGCGTTTGGTCGCGTTGCACTGTTTTTATTGGAAAGAGGAGTGCTTTTAGTTGACACGAAGACGGAACATGGAATAAATGGAAAGGGACATATCGTATCTCAAGATGAATTGTATACCATGGATTCGTCGAGGTTTTGGCTAGCCGACGATTATGAAGATGCCATGAGAGAATGCAGGGATCCCAAATCTTATTCCAAACAGTTTGCTAGGGACATGTCACAAGGAGATAGAGGATATACGCCGGAACAACAAAGAGTTATTGCTGTCAGATATATTACTGGCATTCAAAATTTAACTGACCAAAGATTTGAACCGGATACAAGACCGAGGAACCAAAGAATTGTAGAAGATGCCAACCTTCTATTGGATTATCTATTGTAAAATAGATTTGTAGAGTTTGATCATCTCGGAAAATGTCTTTTGTCCATGGTATTTATTAAACGCCTTTTCCATAACTTCTCTGCTTTGCCCCACATATGTGAGAGGATTTGTAATGTCTCGTATTACATCATGTGGCAGTCTGCTAGCAACATTGGGATCTTCACTCAGCACATCTCCAAATTGCCTTCTTTCAGTATACGCTTTTGTGGCCAATGATCCTAAGAGGTCGTGCGCCTCTTTTCTCGCCATTGGATGCTGTGTTCTTCTATGATCTGTAATGTAAGTTAGAACTCTTTCGGCTGTCACGGTTCCATATGTTCTCATCACTCTCTCCATAAGCCGATCTGTATTCAGTCCAAGATGGTATACTACACCTGATAAATTTCTTATTACATGGTCCGTAAATTTGAACGAGTCTTCTAACATTATTCTATCTGACGCGGATCCAGACAAATCTCTTCCGTATCTGAATTTAACCGATGACAAGGATGTGACCAATGCTCCTCGCATAAAGTTGGCGAGAGATTCTGTCTGTTCTTCTACCGTTCGATTGCCACCTTTGATGTCTTTATGCGGCATCGCAGACGAACCTTTTCGTTTTCTAGGATTCGTATCTTTAAAGATATTGGTGTCATCACTCATTCCCCATGCGATGTAAAAAGCTAGATTTTGCATTGTCTCAGCAGATCTTGCAAGAGCATAAACAACATCTGTAATGAATTCTCTACCAGGAATTTGAGCTGGCGCGATCATGTGCCCTATTCCCAATCTTCTGCAATATTCCTCTTGTAATTTAATCCCGTCAACTCCAAGATCAACGGCTGAATGATGGTTACCTGTTGCGTCTGCCCATTTACCCTTTAACGAATGGGCGTAGGCAAAAGCCAAATGAATTAAATTCGATTGAATCATCTCTCCGTAAAACATAAGAGGTCTCCCTGCGAACGTAGGCAAAGCATCGTACCAATGAGTTTGATCCATATGCAATTGATCTACCCATTCCATGCCTTTTTCAAGGGTAATGTCTCTTAGATTCTCAAGCGAATCTGCTACAACTTCAATTGAACGTTTCAGTTGCAACGCTTTTGCGGTCTCAGTTGTATCGGCACTTGTTCTTGCTTTCCCAACGTGAGATGCCGCTTCTCTGCTAACAGCTCCTTCTAATGCAGTATTAATCGCGATGACATCATGACCAGTTTTGTCTTCTATTTCTCTGATTATTTTAGGGTCAATGACGCGTAGATTTGCAGCTCCTTTTATTTCGTTAGCATGATTAGGCGGCACGATTTCGGGATATAAATCGCTTAATGTGGCAACAGCTGCTGATTGCGCATCCAAGCTAAATTGATAAGTCAGTTCAGGACCCCATATTCTTATCATGTCGTCTGTCCCGTATCGACCATGAGCAAGCAAAGAAGGGTTAACATCAGGACCAATGCCTCGTGGTTTTGGTAATGTGCGTTCCTGCATTGGTTAACTATAGTCAGAAAAACTTAAAAGGTTGAATTGCATCTTAAAAAGATTTAAATTCTAAATAGTTCTTGTGAAAGATTTCATTGAATTGACAGAGAACCTTGCCAAGATTGTTGGCGAGATGGAAAGGCAGAGAAAGAACATAGGAAACTTCCTGAGGGAATCCAGTTCTTTGACCGACTTGGAATTGACTGAGGAGATTCTGGAAAACAAATTGATTGTTCGGATTCCTGAAACAGATGCTCATAGCTTCAAGGTTGCGGGAATTGACGGCGGACTCTTGAAGAAATCTTTCCACGGTATTGACCTGATGCTATTGAAAGCAGTCGGTGTTATCTTCTCTTACGAATCTGACAAGCTCGTATCCACGGATTATTATCCCAGTTCCATTCCTGCCATAGAGCCAAGGACGATAATGGACCCATTCAATGACATTGAGTTTGAAATAAACTCCAATATCGAGAGGCAGATAAAGGAAATAACTACTGCGAGGGAAACTGTGGAAAAGTTCGAACCGGATATACTGCTCTTGCACGGGTCTGTGATACCGCATTATACTTTCGTTCCTGAGAAAGGATCCCTGCTCAGCGAGAATTACAGGCGCATGATTGGCGCTTACACGGAACTGTTCGAGGTCATCAAGTTAAAGAAAACTCTATTGGCTGGCGTGGTTGAAGACAGCAGGGGCACGAGATTCTGCGAGATGCTGAATGACATTTTCTTGGCGCGCTTTAATCCCAACATTCCGCCGGAAATGAAGATAGTATTGACAAAAACGAAAGACTCCAACCTGTTATCGTATGTGCTGGAAAAAGGCGAAAGAAGTTTTGTATTTCCTTATTCTTCCAAGACTTCGCAGCACCCCATACTCAGGGAATTTGAAGTCAAGGACAAGATATTCACATTTTATCTGAAGACTGTGGAATTCGACAGGCCGATCAGGGTTGACTTCCTTGGCGACAAGGGCGTTGCCGACAAGGCTGATTTCATTTCTTCCATACTGCTGAAAATGGTGGGGCATTCAAATTACGGCATACCGTCGGTATTGATTGAAGCCGACCAAAGGGCTAAGCTGGACGAGAATGAGATCGAAATGTTCTATCAGGACATAATGAACAAGACCGGAAACATATCAAGTCTTTTTGAACAGAGAAGAAACCAGAGACCGTTCTAAGAATCCGTACCCAATCTCAATTTAAGCTTCAGGTCTCTCGATTCTCACAAAATTCGGAGTGATTATCACATAACCCTCTGGCAATGCAACGATATCCCAATTGAACTGGGATGACAGTCTTTTCATCTTCTGCAACGAAGTTTGGAAAAGCCCGACATCTTTTTTCTGGAGTTCTCTTAATTTTATCAAAACGACATTGCCTTGTCTTACATAAGCGGCTATTCTCTCGACATCGCCCAAACCATTCACGCTTTCTATCCTGACTGTCAACTTTTCTTTGGGTTCGCCCTCTTCAGGAAACTCAACAGCATCTTCCGATGGCTTCTTGCCACCCAAGTTTTTAAAAGCGTCGAAAATACCCATTTTGCCACCTATAAATTAATTGTCCTTGCAAATTTAAATATAGCCTTAACCAGGAGAGGCATAAACTATCGTGTCCCCTCGAACAAGAACGCTGCCCAGTCTGATCTTCAATTCGTTTTTCTGAACTTCTGCTTCTTCAAGCCAGAGATTCAAGTGAAGGTCAAGTGCTTTTAGAACTCCGCTTATCTCTTCGCCGTTCTTCAACTTTATCATTACTTTTTTGCCCTTGGCTCTATCCAGGACATCAATCGGTCTATCTGACATTCTTACTCATTCTATTATGTACTATAAATATAAAAACATATGCCGACCCACACAGTAGATCGAGAAGTAATCGGGAATTATACAATTGTGCTGAATTCTAATTAAATTTATAAACACAAAATCATCATAGTTTTAAGATTGTTATGTCAGTATGGCAAGGCGAATCAGGTAAAAAACCCACTGGCGGAAGAATACATTTAGCCAGGAAAAAGAAGAAATACGAACTTGGCGGCTATCCTGTATATCCGACTATAGGCGAGGAAAAAAGGAAAACTGTCAAGTCTAAAGGAGGCAGTGAGAAAGTTAAATTGATTTCATTGTCATATGTCAATGTTCTTAATCAAAAAAATAAAACCTGCAAAAAGGCAAAGATTCTTGATGTCATAACGAATCCCGCCAACCCCGATTTGGCGCGAAGAAAGGTAATAACAAGAGGTGCCATAGTCAATACGGAATTGGGCAAAGCAAGGATAACATCACGGCCTAGCCAGCATGGCACAGCTAATGCGGTTCTAATCGAATAATACGAATTCTTATTTCTAACAACGGCTAAATTAGTTCATGAAAAGGAAGACTGAGTATCCCGGCGAGATATACAAAGAAATTGAAAAGTACCGGATAAAATACAGGAACCTGCTGTTTATAGCGATGAGCCTGGTTGCAGCATATCTTATTTTAACAAACAATCAAACCAGTTCATTCATCGGAAGCCTAGGCAATCTTGGATATGTTTCCGCATTCATTGTCGGACTTTTCTTCACATTCGCATTCACAACAGCGCCCGCTACGGTGGCGTTTTTTGATCTCGGACATTTCTTGAATCCTGTTGCATTGGCTCTGATCGGGGCGGCCGGCTCTGTGATAAGCGATTATTTGATTTTCAGGCTTGTAAGGGACAGGCTGTTTAAAGAAATACAGATGCTGTCAAAAGAAGTCGATGCGCTTACGAAACCCATTTCCTCCTTGTTCTTTTGGAAGGAGCTCCAGATGAGGATATGGCATGGCATAAGAAAATCTGAAATATGGCATGTGATTGTTCCCGCTTTTGCAGGATTCATCATCGCGTCGCCGCTGCCGGATGAGATTGGCGTGGCGATATTCGGAGCTGTAAAGTTCAATCCGAAAAAATTCATAATAATAACTTTCGTTCTCCACTTCATCGGAATTCTGCTGGTCGCGATGTCGGCGAGAATCCTCTAGTGGTTTATCTTATTTTGTGAGAGATTATCATTATGATAGACAGCCACTGCCATTTGGAACAAAATGCTTACGCGAATGACTTGGATCAAGTAATCGAAAAGTGCAAAAAGGAAGATCTGAAAGCTATCGTCAGCGTTTGCGCAGATCCGAAAGACTTTGACAGGTCGTTGGAGATCATTGAGAATTATAAGAATTACGTCTTTCTTTGCGCATCAATCCACCCAGAATTCATAAAAGAGATTAGTTCAAAACAAGTTGACGAGTATTTTGAAAGATTGAAGGAAACCCGGAAGAAACTAGTGGGAATTGGCGAAACTGGCGCCGATTATTTTTGGGTTAAGGAAGAAAATTGGAGAGAGAAACAGAAAGAACTTTTCATCCAGCATATAGAACTTTCCAAGGAACTCCGGCTTCCGCTGGTGATTCACTCGCGTGATGCATGGGAAGACATCCTTAAAATATTGGAGCAGGAAGACGCCAAGAATGTCTTATTGCATATGTGGGGGAGCAAGGAAAGCGAGCATTTGAAAAGAATCGTGGAAAATAATTACTCGGTTACGATAGGGCCGATAATAGCAAGGAGTAAGAACCATAAGAGGATAGTCAGGGATATACCTCTGGAGAACATAATGCTTGAAACTGATTCTCCTTGGTTTGGACAGAATGGTGAAAAGGGGCTGCCGACTAATGTGAAGATACCATGTGTGGAGATAGCGGAGGTGAAAAAACTGGATGTAAATTATGTGGCTGATATGACCGAGAAGAATACTATTAAATTTTTCTCGCTGGAGATATAGTAAGTCAGTCTTGTAGCCTCTAAGTTTTCAAATGAGAAGTATTTTAAATCAACGAATCGAATATTGAAGAATGGTGTGGCAAGACATAGTCATGATGATTATGAATTTGGTTTTTGCGCTATCTTTAATTCCGCAAGTATACCACGGTTTCAAGGAGAAGCGGGGATTGATCAAGATAGAAACTTCGGCACCCACTTTTATGGGGCTTTATGCGGTGGCTTTCTCGCTTTATACATTATCCCTGTTTTTTTCAGCGATATCGGCGACAATAACTGGAACATTTTGGTTTATTCTTTTCGTTCAAAGGTTAATCTATCGGGAAGCCTAGGGAATCTTTAAACTTCTACCAGCCATTTTTTATTCCAGTCCTATCCAGAATACTTGAACAAGCTTAGGAACGGGAGGAACTCTTTTCTAATCTTTCTAGTAGAGCAATGCAGTTTCTGTGACAATTCCAATAATTTATCCTTCTCTTCCTTTCTTTCGAATTTGCTTCCGCCTAGAATGGATATATTGCTTGGATACTGGTATCGTGTGAATTTCTTGTACATCTCCTTCTTGGACACGGAAACCCCGCCGGTCATGAGGTCAATCATGTAAGCCAGAAACTTCCAATTCTGTCTGGATTTTATTCTCTGCCTGAACAGGTCGGCCTTGCTAAGAGCGTCGTATGCTTTGGCGATTTCTTCCGGATCTTCATATTCATTCGCTATATTGTTCTCAATCCACCAGAATATTTCCTCCGGATCCTTGTCGACATTATTTATGGCCAACTTTGATGCCAGTGCGGATTTGGTTTTGAAAATCATCATTATCGCATCGAATATGGATTGCTCTCTCTCCCGATAGCCGAGAATTTCCATGCTTTCTTGTTTGACGTCTTTCTTGCCGTATGCTATCGATTCAAAATCTATTATTGCGGAACGCAGATCGCCGTCGGCCCTTTTCGCAAGCTGCCGCGAAATTTCCTTGTCGATTTTAACTGATTCATTATCGGCAATCTGTCTCAGCTTTTTTTCTATGTCAAACACGGTCAGCTTCTTGAACTGTACCGACTGGCAGTATTCCTTCAATGTCCGGAGCCTGCCGTCATACGGATTGTTGCAGGTGAGCACTACAGGAAACCTTGATTCCTTGATAATTTGAATTATGGCGCCTACTCCGCCCATGTCTTTGCGCCCTGCCAAGCCGTCGATCTCGTCTATCAGAAATATTTTTTTCCTGCCGAATAACGATGACTGTTTCATCGATTGCCCCAAAACATTTTCAATGTCTCGCTTGGCCCTGAAATCGCTCGCATTAAGCTCGATGAACTCGTAATTGTTTTCTTTTGAGAAAGTTTCCACGAGGCATGTCTTGCCGGTTCCTGGAGGGCCGTGGAACAGAAGCGATTTGCCCGGCTTCCAGTTCTTTATCCACTTTAGAAAAGTATCGACAGGTTCTTTTTGCCCGACATACTCGCTCAGATTATTCGGTTTGTATTCGTTGACCCACATGAAATCATTTTTTTGAAAGTGTCATGAAACTGGCCAGAAGAGATTCTATTTGTATGAGTTCATTCCCGCCCTCTGATATGCGAAATTCGTAATCGCCGCACTTTTCTATCAGCTGGACTTTTCTTTCTTCGGATATGCCGTCCAATGAATAAATCTGTCTGTGGACTTCAGAAATGATATCGCTGCCCGACAGTCCCTGACGCAACAATAGTTCCTGCAACTTCTTTCTCGCATCGGTGAACTTTCCGCCCAGTGCAAGTTCCAGCATGTCCTTCACATCGGTTGGCTTTGCCCTGCTTGCAATGTCATAAACAACATCTTCCGTTATTTTTTCTTTCATCGCGGCAGAAGCTTGCATCAGGTTGGCAACTTTCCTCAAGTCGCCCTCGGAGAGATGCACCAATGCTCCGATGGCTTTTTCATCAATCTTCAATTCCTCTCCATCTACAATCCTTTTCACATATTTTTTGATGTCATCGTCTGACAAGATTCCGAATCTGAATACCGCGCAACGCGATTGTATCGGCTCTATGATTTTCGAAGAATAGTTGCACAGGAGTATGAACCTTGTGGCATTGGTGTAATTTTCCATCGTCCTTCTTAACGCTTGCTGCGCTTCCTGCGTCAACGCGTCTGCCTCGTCAAGAATAATAATCTTCCATGAAACTTCGCCCAATGATTTCATCCGTGCGAAATCCTTGACCTTGCCACGTATAACATCTATACCACGCTCGTCACTGGCGTTAAGTTCTAAGACATTTTGTCTCCAAGTATTGCCGTATACCTCCTTTGCTATTGCAAGCGCCGTTGTTGTCTTGCCAGTTCCAGCTGGACCGGTAAAAAGCATGTGCGGGATATTCTTGTCCTTCACGAAAGCTTTCACTCTCTCTACAACATGCTTCTGGTTTATGACTTCCGATAAATTGTTCGGCCTGTACTTCTCAGCCCATATTTGAAATTCCATACTATCCTTTTATCATCTGACTTTTAAATCTTAATTCACCGAATTATATACGCGTTTATATTTTGGGGCAATGGTTGATGTTATGGACAAAAGGGTTTGGATTATACTGTCGGCCGTATTCTTCGATTTTATAGGCTTTGGAATTGTCATACCGATATTTCCAATTTTGGTCACGAGTTACGGGGGAAATCCGTTCATAATAGGCGCATTGTTCTCGGTTTATTCTCTTTTCCAGTTCCTATTTGCGCCGATTCTGGGCAGGCTTTCCGACAAGTACGGCAGAAAACCCGTGCTTGTTGTGAGCGCCGTATTGAATTCTCTGGGTTACCTGTTCATTTTCTTTTCGCAGAACATCTGGGTGCTGTTCGCCAGCAGAATCTTATCGGGCATAGGGGGTTCCAACATTTCTGTCGCACAGGCATATTTCGCAGATATATCAGAATCGCATGAAAGAACCAGATTGATGTCGCTATTCAGCTCTGTTTTTGGCCTGGGACTGATTGCGGGTCCCTTTATCGGCGGCTTTCTGGCGGCAAATTTCTCATTGCACGCGCCGTTTCTTTTGACATTCGTGTTCTCCTTCATAAACGCCTTCTTGATATTGACGATGGTCAAGGAATCCAACACCGTGCTGCAGCGGCATATTAAAATCGAATTGTTCAACATCAAAGTCATCAGAGAAACTTTGAAGCCGAAGAATATGGCATTCCTCCTGTTTTTGTTCTTCCTGATAAATTTTTCCGTCTCGCTTACGCAGGGCGTGTTCCCTGTATTTTCGAACAAGATGTTTTCGTGGGGGGAAGCGGAAAACGGCTACTACTTTGCAACCATAGGGCTGATCACGTTCGTCAACCAGGCATTCGTAATCAGGCTTCTCTTGAAGCGGTTTAGTGAAAGCACGCTCATCAGAATGGGTCTTGTAATCTTCGGCGGGGCGTATATGCTTCTTGGGATGGCGCAGTCCGTATACCTGGTTGTATTCGCTGGGGCTCTATTCGGATTTGGATTTGGACTGTTGGGACCAAGCGTGCAGTCGCTTATATCTCTTGAGTCGAAACCCGAAGAACAGGGAATTGCACTTGGCGTCAGCCAGTCATTCTCGTCGCTGGCAAGGGTGATGGGTCCTTTAGTCGGGGGCGCGATTGCGACTTACAGGATAAACTTGCCGTACATATTGTCCGCGTTTTTGGTTTTCCTTATTTATTTGTGGGGAAGAAAGTCGCTCAAATTCTTCAGGCCAAAATGATTATTTTCGCAGGTATTTGTCCAATGTGTAGCCGCCTAATAATATTACTGCTGCAGAAAATGCAAGTACTACAGTCATGTCTACCAGAAGGCTTATCTCATTCAAGCCGGTGACAGACCACCTGACAAAATCAACTCCGTATGTCAGAGGGTTGACGTATGCCAGATATTTCATTACAGGTGGCAGGCTGGTCGTCGGGAAGAATGCG
>JACPJT010000004.1:0-17987 GCA_016187415.1 Candidatus Aenigmatarchaeota archaeon | reverse complement strand
AAATACAAAGCTGAAATCACGAAGTTTGCTATCTTCTCGTACGATTTCGCCGACCTAAAAGCAGAAGCTAGTAGCAACCCCAATCCTGTGAACCCGAATGATATCAGAATTAACATGAGAAGTGTCAACGGGATGTTTGCCACGCCATGCCTGTTGTAGACAACCAGCGCAGTAAGTATTGCGAGAAAAACAAAAACCTGCACGGTGATCGATCCTAAAATCTTGCCGATGATTATCGAGAATCTGTTGATTGGTGCGACCAGCAAACGCTTTATGAATCTTTTTCTGTCTTCGATTATGTCTACACCTGAGCCCATCCCCCAACCAGATGCGATCAGAGTGAGTATGCCGGGCCCAAGGAACGATGTATAGGTAACGCCTATCTCCTTGATGTTGACAAAGGAATCGATGCCTATGCCAAGTACAAAAATAATCACGATGGGCCATATGAATTCTGCCAGCAGGTTTGTTCTCTCCGCTAGGAACTTTTTCAGTTCCCTGAGCCAGATCACGTATATTTCTCTGATCATCTAGTCCAGCTCCCCGACAAAATGCAGAAATACGTCTTCCAATGTCGGCCTGTAATGCCTGATTGATTTCTTGAGTTGCTCTGGCGAGCCGACGACTATAACCCTGCCTTTGTTTATTATGGCGACTTTGTCCGACAGCATGTCGGCCTCTTCCATGTAATGCGTCGTGAGGAATATTGTGACGCCTTGTTTCTTTAGTTTCAGAATATAATTCCAGATAACACGCCTTGATTGCGGATCCAATCCTAGGCTTGGTTCATCAAGAAACAAAACTTTGGGTTTGTGCAGCATCGCCATGGCAAGTTCGAGCTTTCTTTTCATGCCTCCGGAGAATGTCTCAACCCTGTCTTTCCTCCTGTTCTCCAGTCTCAATCTTTTTAGCAGCTCGTGTATCCTCTTCTTTTTTTCAGATTTCGGCATATTGTATAGGTCCGCATAGAAATTCATATTGTCCATTGCCGTCAGTTCCTCGTCCAAAACAGTTTCCTGAAACATCACGCCAATGGACTCGCGCACCTTGTCCGGATTCTTGACGATGTCATAACCGTTAATTATTGCCGTGCCTTTTGTCGGCACGGTTAGTGTAGTAAGCATGCGTATTGTAGTTGTCTTGCCGGCGCCGTTTGGACCGAGCAAGCTGAAAATCTCGCTTTCCTTGATGGTAATGTTAAAATCTTTTACAGCGTTAAAGCCGTTATATCTCTTAGTCAGACCGATGGTTTTTATGATGTCCATATTATATGATATTGAATTTTCGAATTAAAACTGGTAAGTTTCTATATTATCTCACAGCCAAGAAATAATTATTTAAATTAGGATGGCATTTATTGTTATGGAATTCTGGAAAATTCTGCCTCTCATACTTATTGTTTTAGTCAGTGGCTGTACCTCGCAGGTGGGCGGAAACAATAACTCGCAGACAAATCAGACAACTCTACAACCGCCTCAAAATACGTCAACACAACCAACCTCTGGGTCGGGTACACTGCAAGGCCAAGTAGTATCGCCGTCCGAGCAGCCACCTGCTTTGCCAACCGTGCATACAATTGATATCACATCATCTGGATTTAGTCCAAGCACACTAACGATTAAATCCGGTGACATGGTAACGTTTACCAACAGGGACACCGCACCGCATTGGCCAGCCAGCAACAATCATCCTACGCACAATCTTTATCCAGAGAAAGGCGGCTGCGTTGGAAGCAAGTTTGACGCCTGCCAGAACATCGCACCCGGTAATAAATTCGAGTTCACATTCACGTATGTTGGCAATTGGTGCTATCACGATCATCTGAATCCAAGCTTGACTGGATGTATCAATGTCCAATAAATCGAATCGCGCCGATTTTTTACAGAAATTTTATATGAAACAAAACCCAATTATATGATTGGGTCGGCTAAAATGGTAAATTTTATTAATGAATTGTATGGTTCGTATGTTCCTCGTGAAGCAGGGAGGCGTTTGCGCGATGCGACCACTTCATTTTCGGGATATGCCATCGAGAGTACCAGAACAGCTCAAGCAATAGGTGTTTCTTCTATCGGAGGTGCCCTAAACGGAATCTTGAATGGCCTTACCGCACCGCTGGACATTTTTTCAACTGTTAAAAGGCACTCAGATGATTCTGCTCCTGAACACCCGCTAGGTGTTTTCGATGTTCTGGAAATTGTCTCTAGCAATACTGCAGAAATAACTGCATATTTAGCGCACATGGTTTTTGCAGCGTATGCATTTGAAAGAGGCGTCGGGAAGGAGTACTTGGCCGCACTTCTGTTGTCCAATGGACTTGCGAATGGCTATAGATATCTCAAAGGACGGAATCGAAACGGGAAATCCTAAATTCTATAACCCTGTTATATTTATAACGTTTTGAATTGAATATATGACCATGAAAGTCTTTTGCGAAACAGTTTTCGACGACACTTTGCCGGCCATAAGGTCGATAATAACCAACGAGCTGGTCAAAACCTACGGGTTTACGCAAGGTGAGGCTGCAAAAAAGATAGGCATTACGCAGCCTGCCGTATCACAGTATTTGAACGGCCTGCGCGGCAAACGGGTGCAGCAAATAACTTCAAACAAAACTATCATGGAATGGATAAAAAGCATCACATCCGAGATAGCTTCTGGCGACACCAAGCTTCACGAGAAAATTTGCGAGATATGCAACCGGACAAGGGATGGGAAAATATACACCGAGAAGGAGATTGATCCTTTCATTTGTCTTTTAGAGATTTACGAAGGTAAGAAGGCGAGAAAATGAATTCTCTGGAAATAAAGGATTTGCACGCCAGCATAAACGGAAAGAAAATTCTGAACGGCATTGATCTAAATATCAAGCAGGGCGAAGTCCATGCTTTGATGGGCCCCAACGGCTCGGGAAAAAGCACGCTGTCATATGTCCTCATGGGTCATCCTAAATATAAAATTGAAAGAGGCCAGATTATTTTTAATGGCGAAGATATCAGTAAAATGACTCCGGATAAAAGAGCCAAGCTTGGATTGTTCCTAGGATTCCAGTATCCTGTGGAAGTTTCGGGCATAACGCTGAAAAATTTTCTCTGGACGGCTTACAAGAGCCTAAACGGTAATGGAACTTCGTATGTTGATTTCAATGAAGCACTAGAAGAAAAAATCAAATTGCTCAGGATGGACAAAAGTTTCATTTCCCGTTATTTGAACGAGGGGTTCTCCGGCGGGGAGAAGAAAAAAGCCGAAGTGCTGCAACTTTTGGTGCTGAAACCTCGGATTGCAATAATGGATGAGATTGACAGCGGGACGGATGTTGATGCGCTGAAGATAGTTTCCAACGGCCTCAAAAAAATTGTGGAGAACAAGACCAGTGTTCTGTTGATAACCCACTACCAGAGGATTTTGAATTATGTAAAGCCTGATTTTGTCCATGTGATGATTGACGGCAAGATAGTGAAAAGCGGTGATCATAATCTTGCGAAGGAGATTGAAGAGAAGGGATACGGGGTGAACTGAAATGGCTGAAACAGATGAAATACCCAGTGGGAAAAGGACAGGCGAGATTATTTGAATGAATTCACGCAGGTGTTATGGTTGTATGAAAACGGTGGTCTTGAGAATGTATATAAAAAATTCACTGGAAAAATACGCTCACCAGTGGAACATTTTGGATGCAAGCCCGGTACAAAGTTTCCATATGATGAATTTGAAATATTGGCATGGGCGGTTAATAACGGGCTGGATGAAAGAAACCTTACTGATAGATCATTTTACAAATTAATTTCAAGAGCTTACATTCTAAGTGGAAGAGGAATGCCAGATACTGTGAGAACCCTTTTTGAAGGTAGAGTGAATGGACAAAGGTAAGATTTCCTTAGAACGGGATTATTCGAAGTACGGTTTCAAGGAACCTGAAGAATATGTCTTCAAGACCAAGAAAGGTTTGACTGAGGAAACTGTCAGGGAGATATCCGAGCATAAGAAAGAACCCGAATGGATGCTGAACTTCAGATTGAAAGCGTTGAAACATTTCTTCTCGCGACCGTTGCCGACATGGGGTGCGGATTTGTCCCAGATTAATTTTGATGACATTGTTTACTATCTTAAACCGACAGACAAGCAAGCAAAGACTTGGGAAGAACTGCCGGCATCAATTAAGAGAACGTTCGACAAGCTTGGCATACCTGAAGCTGAAAAGAAATTCCTTGCTGGGATTGGCGCGCAATATGAGTCAGAAGTTGTATATCACAAATTACAGAAAGATTTGGAAAAACAAGGCGTGATATTCACCGATATGGATAGCGGACTGAGAGATTATCCTGATATTGTAAAAAAACATTTTGGCACGATTGTTCCGCCTAATGATAACAAATTCGCCGCGCTGAATTCTGCTGTCTGGAGCGGAGGAAGTTTCGTTTATGTGCCTGAAGGTGTGAAAGTTGACATACCGCTTCAAGCTTACTTTAGGATTAATTCTGAAAACATGGGACAATTTGAAAGAACATTAATAATAGCAGAACCCAATAGCAAAGTTCATTATATAGAAGGCTGCACTGCAGCGTCGTATACTGCAGACTCATTGCACGCAGCTGTAGTTGAAGTCATTGCATTGCCGGGCTCACATGTAAGATATACCACGCTGCAGAACTGGTCGACTAATGTCTACAATCTTGTCACTAAAAGAGCACAGGCTCACAAGGATTCTTTTGTTGAATGGCTTGATGCAAACATGGGATCCAAGGTTACGATGAAATATCCAAGCGTGTATCTAGTCGGTGAGGGTGCACGAGCAGAAATTTTGTCAATTGCATTCGCCGGCAAGGGTCAGAATCTGGATGCAGGAGCCAAAGCAATACATCTCGCACCAAACACGTCGTCGACGTTGGTAAACAAGTCTGTGAGCAAGGACGGCGGCAGGACAAACTTCAGGGGATTGGTCAAGGTGATGAAAGGCGCTGTTAATGTCAAGTCGCACACAAGATGCGACGCACTTATTCTAGATGAAGAATCCAATTCCGGAACTATTCCGCAGCTGGAGATAGATGAAAACCAAGTGAATGTCGGCCATGAAGCGACAGTCGGCAAGATAGGCGAGGACCAGCTGTTTTATTTGACATCCCGAGGATTAAGCGAACAGGAAGCTGTCGCGATGATTGTCAACGGGTTCTTTGATAAGTTTGTAAAGGAACTGCCGCTGGAGTATGCAGTTGAATTCAACAGGTTGATTCAGTTGGAAATGACCGGGGCGGTTGGATAAACCATGGATGTGGAAAAAATAAGGGGGGATTTCCCGATACTTAAGAGAAAAATAAACAACAAGCCGCTTGTGTTTTTGGATTCCGCATCAACATCGCAGAAACCGCAGCAAGTCATAGACGCCATCAAAAACTATTACGAAAATCACAACGCAAACCCGCATCGTTCGATATACACATTATGCGATGAGGCTACCCAGATATATGAAAAATCCCGCGGGAAAGTTTCAAAGTTCATCAATGCGAAGAAAGATGAGGAAATAGTTTTTGTCAGGAATACAAACGAGGCGATGAACATTGTCGCATACTCGTACGCCATGAATAATCTGAAAGAAGGTGATGAAATACTCCTAACGATAATGGAGCATCATGCAAACATAGTTCCGTGGCAGATGCTGCAGAAGAAGGGAGTCAAGCTGAAATTCATCGACATAAATGACGATGGCACCCTGAAAATGGATACAATCAATGATATGATAACCAAGAATACAAAAATCGTCTCGGTGGTCCACAAGTCGAATGTGTTGGGCACAATCAATCATGTGAAAGAAATCGGAAAGATCGCGCATGACAACGGAAGCCTCTTCGTTGTTGACGGCGCGCAATCCGTTCCCCATATGCCGGTTGATGTCAAGGATATCGACTGCGATTTTCTGGCATTCTCGGGACACAAGATGCTGGCACCCATGAATATTGGCGTGCTTTACGGCAAGAAGGAAATTCTCGAGAAGATGGAACCGTTCATGCGCGGAAGCGACATGATAAAGGAAGTGCAGCTGACTGAAAGTGTGTGGAATGATTCGCCGTGGAAGTTTGAAGCCGGCACTCCCAATGTAGAGGGCGCGATAGGATTGTCCGAAGCCATCGATTATTTGAAAGGTGTTGGTCTTGATAATATCAGTGGGTATGAAGAAAAGTTAACGGAATACGCATTGGAAAAATTAAACGGCATAAGCGGCGTGAAACTAGTTTCGCCTGGAAATGCAAAATTGCGGAATGGCGTCATCTCTTTCAATATCGGCGGCGTGCATTCGCATGATATCGCGTACATCTTGGACGAATTCGGCGTGGCTATAAGATCCGGACATATGTGCGCGCAACCGTTGCTCAGAAGGTTCGGTTTCCAATCCGTCGCAAGGGCCAGCTTCTACCTTTACAATGCCAAGGAAGAAATCGACACTTTTGTTGAGGGGTTGGAGAAAGTCAAAAAGGTGTTTGGAAAATGAGTTTGGAAATGTATCAGGAGCAGATAATTGAGCGGTATAGAAATCCTGTGAATATTGGAACTGTTGAGAATCCCGATGCAACCGCAAAAGATTACAATCCGTCGTGCGGGGATGATGTTGAAATTCAGATAAAATTTGACAATGATGTGATAAGGGATATAAAATTCCAAGGTCATGGTTGCGCGATAAGCCAGAGCAGTACCGACCTTCTTATGGATTTAGTCAAGAAAAAGAATGTGAAAGAAACCCAAAACATTACTAAAGAAATGTTTTTAGAGAAAGTTGGCATACCGTTTTCTCCTTTAAGATTAAAATGCGCTTTACTGGGGTTCAAAGTCTTCAAATTAGCGCTTTACAGCTATTTGGGGAAATGAATTGGTAATATCGAGATTGTGTTTAGTGCAGAGGAGAGATTTGAAACATAAAGAATCGTATTGATTAGACCGATGACGGCACAGGTTCCAAAACTGCTCTATATTCTCTTTTTAAGGTCTCATCTATTTGTCCTTGTTTAGTTTCGTCCAGAAGTTCTAACACTACATTGATATCTCCAATCAAGGTACGTCCATTATCATGTGGTTGGACTCTACCTCTGTAACTTCCAATCACTCCCGTGTCTTTAAGACCTTGGAAATAAACTCCCAATGTCCGTGGGTTAGTTACATTAGGTATTACATATCTAAGTTCCATATATTCCACTTAATTTTTAAAGAATAGTTAGGGATTTAAGCTTATAGTGCAGGGGGAGAGATTTGAACTCTCGAAGGGACTAACCCACAAGCTCCTAAGGTTCGCATGAATTTTCATTCATCTTGCGCCATTAACCAGACTAGGCGACCCCTGCAAATGGATAATAACTGATTTGTTTAATAAAAGTTAAATCCGCTTGGATTCCTATATAAGCTTTTGATGCACACTATATTTATGGGGATTTTCTTCCGCAAAATTGGTGAAAACCTTTTCGCAGATTCTCTTTACAGACACGAATTAACACCTGAAGAATATGCAAGAACCCGGGAACAATTGTGTGCAACTTTGGGTGAAATTGCAGATTATTGCAAAGGCGAGAGAAGAAAGCCGATGGAAAAACTTCTTGAAGTCTATGACTTACTACAACTTAAATTAGCCGCACATGAAGCTGGGATACCAAGAAGTTATGCCCATATGATTGAACCGCTATCCGCCTAGTCAATTGTGGCAAAAGCACATGCAGAGTACTTCCGTGCTCAATCCCGCTTTCTTGATGTTTTCAAGGTTGCAACAATAATGAATTCTGTATCCTGGAAAAACATCGCCCGATCTGAAACTCAAGTGAATCATCCATTTTGTAAAATAGTTCTAACCAGTTCCTTCTCTTTCCGAATATGCTAACCTAATTTCATCGGGAATTTTTTCAATTAGAGAAGGGTCTACCTTATCGCTAACTTCAATTATATACACATCCTCAGGTTCCCTACGAACTTCAATGTCTGGGTTTTGTGTAGCCAGATAAAGATCTGGGTCCCGTGCAATCGTATCTTTATGGAATGCCAGAATCGCTCTTCCCAACTTTCCTGTCTCGCATCGTCTTTTAAATGACGCGTCCTGAAAACCAGCTAAAAACGCCAACGCATATGCCACATCTATGTCATTAGTTCTTGGAATCTGTACTCTCTGCGAAGTATAAATCATAATAAAACTAAGGTCATCAAAATATTTAACCGTGTTATAATTAGAGAAAAACGAAAAAACAAAGAAATCGTCAATTTTTAGTTTTGATTGTTGTCGAATTACTTAGAATTTTGTTCTATGCTTAGCGAAACAATCTCTACAATATACAGGCTTTCCTTCAGTTGGCTGGAAAGGTACTTGAGCTTGCTGACCGCAGTCTGAGCAAGTTATGTCAAACATCTTTCTAGGGCCACCGAATCCGCCTCTACTGCCGAATGCCATTTTATATACACTCCTTTTAACTTTAACTTATACGGTGATGCTACAGAAGTAGACCACGTACAATTCTTTAACAATTGAAAATACATCTATTTAAGCTTTGTTTGGGCTTTTAAACTCCTTTTAAATCTTTTTCTTTACGAGTAGATATGAAGGAGAATTTTGGATGGAACTGACTATAGCAAGGCAGAACGGATACAGCACAGAATATGAGATGTATGGAATGCCGCTCAAGATGGAAATAAACGGTAAGGGAACCCGCCGCCAGTATTTTGTAATTCAAGGGCCTTCAAGATTAGATGTTCCATACGCATTAGAAGTCATAAATTATTTGAGAAAAACTGATCCAAACGGGGAAAAGCCGCCAGTATTCGCATTTGGAAAGGGTACTTTCGAGAAAAGGGAATATTCCCAACCGCTTTATTTCGAGACTGTAACGAGAGACGTTGGAGAAATCGGTGTTATGGGCATTTATTTGAGAAATTCCAGCCCATATACAACAGTTTCCTGGGGTCACGGACGTTGGCCGCATGTGTTCCAAGCGGGCAAACCATGGTTTAGCATAGAATCTTCCAGGAAAACTTTGCAGGACAATACAATAGATATAGTGGAAATGATGTTGGGATATCCTCTATCAGATTTGACTGATACCTTCAAAGAATTTGAGAAACAGCTTATTTAATCGTCTGATATCAAGCGTGCAATCTATTAGAATTGCCGGAAAAATCTGATTTAAATAATTAACAAATTACTAATACAATATGGTAGTATCGGAACAACCCAAATCTGCACTGCACGTTGAAGATGATAAGATATGGCAAAGGACTATAAGGCTATGTTTAGAAAAAGCTGGTTATAATGTTGTGCAGGCGGATAATCTAGAAGGCGCTCAAACACGTGTGAAAGAGCGGAGATTTGATTTATATGTTATCGATGGACATTTTCCGCGAATACAAGATTCCAGATATCCATCACCTGATGCGGGCGCGGAATTATATCAAACTATAATTCAAACATACGGTAAGAATGCAAGATGTGTTTTTGTTTCTGGCGATATGGAATTGGGAATGCGTTGCCGCGAATCGGGTGTTGAGTTTTTCGATAAAGGCTATTTTGATCATGACAGTTTCACATCGTATCTTAAATTGAACGTAATAACGCCAAGAATGCGATGATCGGCATAAAATCAGATTATCTTCCCGCCGCCAACTATCCTGATGGATAGGGATTCCGGCCTCAGTATCACGCAGACATCATTATTGTCGAAAACTGCCGGCTTGCCGAGCGATAATCTCATCGGGTTTAGTGAAACGATTTTCGCGGGTCTTGCCTGCAGTCCTATGCTCACCACAACTGTCTGGTTCTCTCCTATATTTTCCTTGAAGTACCTGTTCTGGCGATAGTCCAATGTGATTTCCTGTTCCACTCTCATTAAATCTGGCGGGGACAAGACATCTCCTCTCTGGACGTCATCAGGCGACAGCCCTTTGACGGAAAGGCCTACTCTTGCAGGATATGCAGCCTCGCTGACAGTATCGTCATGCATCTGTATCGACTTGATAAGAACATCGCCGCCCTTCGGCAAGAGTTTGAGTGTGTCGTACGTCTTGACTTTTCCGCTGTTGACCTTGCCTAGCACGACGGTTCCCACGCCCTTGACATCGAAGCAGTGGTCGATTGCTATTTTTGTCGGTCCGCCATTCGATACCGGCTCCAGCGAATCCATTTCCTTTTTCAGGTCGGACGGTTCCACGATTTTATACTGCTCGACAACAGTTCCTTTTATCATTGTGAATATTTTGTCCCTGTCAACATCATACGAATGGCATAATATTCCTTTTGTCCTGTTGAGAACGTCGAGAGCTATTATCTGCTCGCCTGTGAACTTGTCAAGTTTCGTTATGTAGAATATTACATATTCGCCCATATCGATTGCTTGGAATAAAGCCTGTATCTTTTCTGGGAAGCTTGTGGGGCAGGTCCATGTCCTTATAGTGTCGGCATCCTTCCTGTCGTATATCGTGATGTCTGTCGATGTCCCTTTCTTTCCGAAATCCTTGACTATGTTCTCGTCTCCGAGGAACGTGAAATTGATTGATCTCATCTTACAAGATTGGTGCTAAGGATTATAATTGTTTGCCAAACCGAATGTCTCATGTGTTACACCCATATCCCATTTTATAGATGCTCCCTTTGGGATTTGAACCCAAGCTTCGACCTCGAGAAGGTCACGTCCTATCGGCACCGATTGACCGGGCTAGACGAAGGGAGCCTATTTCTATAGATTATATTTGTATTTAAATTCTATTAGGACAGCCGGTTTACATAATTTAATATATCAGTCTCACACAATAATTTTAGACATGGCAGAAATCATATGCGAAAAATGCGGGAAAAAGTTCGAATCCGACAGCAGTCTTGTGCAGCACATGCATAACAAGCACGGCTTCAAGAACATCGCACCTTCAGACAGACCGAGAAAAGTCAGGACAAAAACCATCGCGACATGGAGCGTCATAGTCATACTGGTGGTATTGGTGGGATCGTTCCTTATATTTTCTCCGAAGAATTCAAACGAAGGCAAAGTAGGGTCTATCGTGGAACAGGATGTTTACGGCAAGCTCAATGTCAGTTTTGACGTTCTGAATTCAATAGGGAACAACAATGTGCAGGGATTGAGACTGGTGGCGGGAAGCCCGCTGACGCAGGACAACAAGCCGAAAATCGTGTACGTTGGCGCGGAATACTGCCCGTACTGCGCCGCCGAAAGATGGTCCATGATAATAGCGCTGTCCAAGTTCGGCAATTTCACCGGCCTAGAGTACACATTATCATCGTCGAATGACGTATATCCGAACACCCCGACATTCACTTTCACGCATGCATCATACACAAGCGATTATATCTCATTCGAAGCCGTGGAGACTCATGACAGGAACAACAATCTATTGCAGTCACCCACGGCCGAACAGAACACTCTTATGCGGCTGTATAATCCGTCTGGCGGCATACCTTTCCTGGACATAGGGAACAAGTATGTATTGGTCGGGTCTCAGATCAATCCGGGAACAATCTCGGGGGACTGGAATGCCGTATTGTTAAGCCTGAATGACACAAACAGCCAGACATCCAGAAACATCAACGGCGCGGCGAATGTCCTGATAAGCGCCATATGCAAAGTGACAAACAGCCAACCGGCCGATGTGTGCAGCCAGCCTGCGGCAAAGCTGCTTATAGGGTGATACAATCAAAACAGTTCTGAAGATCGCTGTCGCACTTTCGATACTGGGAATTGTGCTGTCGTTGTACCTTGTATATTACCATTATGAACTGAGAAGGGGCGATATTGGATGGTGCAACATCAATAATTTTGTGAACTGCAACAACGTGCTGCTGAGTCCGTACGCCGAAATAGGGGGGATACCTCTTGGTGTTTTTGGCGCGGCATGGTTCGGCTTGATGGTGTTGATATTGTTGTCGGACAGAATTACTATCATTAAGTTCGTCGCAGAAAATCACGGGCTTGCCCTGGCATTGTGGAGCGCGACAGGCATCTCATTCACAGTCTTTCTTATTTCGGCTGAATTGTTTTTCGTGCACGCCATCTGCATACTTTGCACGGCGGTGCATGTTCTGGTAATATTTCTGACGTCGCTGATTCTTCTGAATTACAAGAAATTCGTCAAGGCCTAAGACTTCGAGTACTTTTTGTATTTTCTTGTGAATCCTTTCTTGAAGCCTTTGTATTTCTTCTTTTTTCCCGAGTAATCCTCATCGTATGCTATTTCCTCGATCTTCTTCTTGATGTCTTCCGGCATAATTAGAATTAGTTCAGGTGACTTATATTTGCTGTTGGTGTGGCGTTTAAATGCTTTTCGTTGCAATATCAATCTATGTTCAATTGGATGGAAACTGAATTGTACATTATTAGTGGGAGTTTTACTAACCGTCACGAACCTGGATTGGACGGAATCTATACTGAATTTAGTGGATATTTCAATAGAACCCCAGACGGAAGAATCAAAGGGGAACTTGTTGACGCTGCTGGACGCTCCTCTATCGAAGGCACATTGGATATTAGATAAAATTGTTTTGACACTCGTAAAAACTTATCAAGGGGATAAACCCGTTCTTGAAGGTCCTGTATGTTATTCTTTAACAAGAGAGAATGGTACTGACAAATTTGTTGGAACTTATAGACATGGCCAATTTAGAATCGGTAATTGTGACTGTCAAATAATATCACTAGGAACCTATGATGATATTCGAGCCAGATTGCTTAAAGAGAGTTCTGTTTGAATCTTCCAACCATGGAATTATTTTGTATAAGTTGCATTTTCTGCATTGTTATAAAACCTGAGCATTCCATTATTGCATATTTCTGGGGGATTAATCATAAAGCGGCATAATTCAATTTGCATGTCTATCGTGGAGGGATCTACCCATGTCCTATTTTGATAGCTCGGAATAAACTGTTTCTTGAAAAGACCAGTATCTGTAATTTGGAAAGCCCCTTTCGATTCTTTTGTCATGATATAGTAATCCGTAAATGCTGTGTCAAGCTCCTTTGAGCCTTTCTTACTTTCGAAAGTTATGTTAGATGTGGGGTTGGCTGGATTTTCTATAAGCTCCAGTACAATCTGGTCTTTATTGCTACGGGCGAATTCCTCAAGATATTTTTTCTGGTCTAGACAGACAGAACATGTCACATTATATTCAAATCGTACTAATGTCTTGCCATAAAGTATAAGATTATCATGCGATTGGTCATCCAATCTATGACCCACTATGTTTGTACCCAAGCTGGTTATCGGGATTTCTTTCAGATGTATTATGTTATTTTCTGTGTCGAATTCGTCCTGCAAAGGGATTTCTATTACGATAGAATCGCCTGTCACATCTTGTAATTTTATGATTTTCCACCAGCCTGTGCCGGCCTGTATTTGAGGCACATCCAAGGTTGCAACTGTCTTACCGCTTGTTTTAACCGCTACAGATGTGTTTTGCGATGTTACTATTCCTCTGTTCGATATCGTTAAATTCATCTCAAACACCCGCCCTACTTTCTTCGCATCAATGGAACTGAAATATAAATCTGGCAATTCTTTTGTCGAATAGAGAGTTTCTACAGCCCTTTTCATGCTGTCGGTTATTATAGCTTTACAATCAACCGAATTGAACATTACGCTATTAGCTTCACTCGTATGCCCTAACCCCAGTATATGACCGAGTTCGTGTATCACAGTAACCTTATTTTCACAGTCGGCAGTCGGTGTAAACACCATCTCTGCAGATTTTGATAGATTGAAAAGTCCTGTATTAGTGTAATCGATTTTAGCCTCCCCCAAAATTACTATAGCTCCGTCCAATGGTTTGTTTAATTCTCCTGAAGTAGCATATCTTATTATAAAGTAAGCGTTTTCTGGCGTATTGGTTTCTATTAACTTGACTGCTTTTGTTGCATTGTTCCATGCGCTTATGCCATATTTTATCGTAGGATAATTTACGGCATCCGTTATGTTTGAGTAGAAACTTATCTGAGTGGTATTCCATCTTATTTTATCCGCTATCAACGGATGCGAAACATTTAAATCCAATTTCGAGAGTTTGTAATCTGAAACCGCAAAATAAACTGTATTTGACTCGGATTGGATTGGTCCGTTTTCACTCGTTTTACCTATTTCCTGAGTTTGCGCTGTGCAACCCGCAAATAAAACGATTGTAATTAACCCCAGCAAAAGATACGATTTCATTTATTTCCAATTGATTTTCAATATTTAAATTAGCCTGTCACGATGCTGCTCGATGAGTCGTTATACATGCTTGAGTTGACCGTTGGTTTGTTTATGTGCACATTGGATGTTGTGTAGTTGTTGTTTATTATGATTATCATTCCTTCCGAATTATTGAGTGTTGCCGATTGTGATGATGAAATGTTCTCCTCTCCCGTGTCTATCGACCAAGAAACGTTTGTCTGTCCCATGTTATTCAGCGGTTCTATTTCTGATATCGTGTTGTTCTGGCTTTCGTATAAAACCAGATGCCTCAAAATCTCTATCACCTTTATGACAAACCTGTCGGCAAATGAACTGATGAAAGAGTTGTTGTACGCAGTTATTTGAGGTTTGTTAATTCCCTGCGTGGTATAGTTGTTTTCAAAGAGAATAAAAAGCGATTCTCCTGCCGTAAGATTCGTGGCATTACTGCCTGTCAAAGACGGGTTTGTTATGTTCCAGTTTACAGTCTGGTTCTGGTACCAGTTGTTTTTGATGTCGAATTTCAACAGCCTGTCGGTTGACGTAAGATTCAGGCTGTCATAGTTGCTTATTTTCAGCGCCTTTAGCGTGAAGGACTCGTTGTACCTGTCAACCATGCTTCCCGAGCTGATATTGATTATTATATTTTTGTTGCCGTCTGTGGTGTAATTTATTGTTTGCGACACCAGCGCAGTTCCATTTGTGGAGAGCGTCGAGGTTGTGTTCGTGAAAGTCTGCCCGTCGCTTGTCATGTACCATGTGACTGCCGAGGGTGTCCAGTAATTCTTTATAGTAAAGTTCACCGTCCTCTGGTTTTCGGCCAGTGCCGTGCTGTTGTAATCCTCGATTTTAATTCCAGTCAGGTTGAAATTAAGAGTTTTTGCATCGTTGCCGTCGTTGGATGTGGCATTGCATGCAAGAGCATTGGATCCCGGCGATGAATAGACTGTGCTGAAATTCTCTATCCTTTGCTGGTTGCCGTCAAGCGTGAATGGAGCCGATGACAAGTTTCCGTTGTCGCATGCCCATGTGATGCTTTGCGATGTGAGGTTCATGTTATTCCTGACCACCAGTTCGAACGTGATATTATTTGTGTCGGTGCTCTTCACGGACAAAGATGCTATCTGCACACCGAACTTGACGGTAACGTTCTCGAAATCCGTGGAACTGTTGGCGGAGTTGGCTGTAATATTGGCTGTCTAATTGCCGCCATGGGTGTAATTGAATGATGCTAGTACCAGTATAGAATCGTTTGTGCTTATGTTCAGGGGCAGTGTGGAATTTATCCTGTTGCCGTCTGCGAAATCCACAGTCCAGTTGGCATTTGTTATTGTTGCATTCTTCTCGTTCGCCAAATAAAATTGCACGACTCTTGTCTTGTTGTCGGAATAAAGCGCCAGAGGGTTTGTCGCATCTATGCCGGCGTCGCCTGTCACTATTCTGGACGGCGCATGTGTTGGATTGCTTCCATAGACAAACTTGGTCGTATTGGCATTGTCGCGGACTATCTTCAGAATGTTCCCCAGTGGACTGTAGGAATACACGTAGTTGATGTTGCTTGCATTTGCATTTGCCAGCCTGTCCAAGAAATCATAAGACATTGCATAGAGCCTGTTATTGGCGGTGTCGTTGATAGACAATATGTTCCCGACCGCATCATACAAGTAATTCAGGTTCTGCAAGGATCCTGTCTTGATCTGTGTTGTCCTGCCCTTGTTATCGTAGCTGAATTCAGCCAACCGGTTATTGCTGTATGTCCTGTTCAGAGGGTTGTCGAATGCGTTTTGGAACGTGGTGTTGATGAATCCCGCTATCTTGTTTGTCTTGCTCTGGTTGTTGTATGAATAGTTCAAGTCTTGTCCCGGCGTGAATTTCTGCTTGACAATCCTGTCCATGGAATCGTAGTAGATGTCCCTTTCGAATGCTATGCCGTCTATTACTTTGGTTTCATTTGTCAGCCTCAGCTTGTCGTCGTATTGGTATTTGTAGGTTGAATTGCCGAATGATATGTTCGTCAGCGTACCTTGGTATTGGTTGTCATAGGTGTAGTTTATGTTTACTGTGGATGTGTTCTTGGTCAGGATTCTGTTTAGTGAATCGTATGTTATGTTTACTTGTTTTGATGCAGAATCGTAAGCAAGGTCTTGCGTGGACGCCAATGTTAATTGTGCAATTACTCCAAAAAATAAAACTGCGAATATGAATAAATTAATTTTCATATAATCTCCTCATTGAATTTACAATCCTCATCAATTCCTTGAACGGTGTGTAAATTGTAGTATTCGAAGTGTCGTTACGCATTATCTCTTGTATCTTGGCATAAGAAACTGTGAACTTTTCCGTCTCGATTTTAAATGCAAGAATTATCTTGTCGTTTTCCTGTTGGAACCAGTAGAATGGTTTGTACTTCTTCGGCAGTTTTACGCCACTCAGGATGAATTGTATATCTGGATTAATAACATATTGGAGTAACTCTTCTTGTATTTTGTCTTCGTTAGGAGGTCTGTGAGGAGGAATTATGTATTGTTGCATTAGGATTTGACCTCCTTTTTGAATAAAAGAAATATCAAATAGAATAATGCCAATAACATTTGTAATATTCTCGCAAAATACCAAAATGTTATAGTTTTAGGTATGAATAAATTAAGGATCAGTATAGCCTCTACCAATGGAAGTAATATAATAAGTACGGGGTACGCCCTTTTAATCGAGATAATAAGAAAAACTATACTTATGGATATTACTACTATAAACGTAAATCCAGACATGATAGAAGTTAAAGAGAATACCTCATCTGAATTTTGTTTTACAAATGAAGAATCATAAATTGCAATAACTGAATCTAAAATTAGCAAAATTAAATAACTTCTGAACAATAAGGATTTTATAAAATCATCATGCCGTTTAGTTTTCATTTAAATATACCTCCAAAAAAGTTTCCAATACCAGTTCCTATTCTATCAATAAAACTTGGTTTAAACTCGCTCGGCAATGCAGGTCCTACACAAAAGAAACATCTTTTAGATTCAGGTAGGAGATTACTCCTGTCGGTTGGTTCGTTTTCAGGGAGAGTGCTTAACAATCCTGGATGCTGCGATTCTGCGTCAGAAAGTGGATTAGAAGATGCACCAATATTTTGCATAAATTGTGAAAATTGTTGTGACAAAGTTTTGTCATTAGTGACACTATTTCCAAATAATCTGCCTAATCTATTGGATGGTATGTCTTCATAACTAAAACCACTTATTTTATCACTGCTTGATCTGTATTGTCCAAATTCCTGCCAATAGTCTAAAATGGGCAATGTAGAACCTTCTATAGTTCTAACTAACTCGGCATTAGCAAAAAAGTGATACGTGTCAACAAATCCTTTATCTTTAGTGTATAAATAACGAGCATCGTTAGGATAGCCGCTACCAAACCAGTCAGGTCTGGATTCAAAAGTCCCAGTATTCGCAACTATCATATTCAATATTTCTGTGGGCTTAGCATTAGGATTCGATTTTTCTAAGGTCACTATATAATTAGTGATTGCATCTACTGAACCAAGTTGAGATTTTATGGGTTCCTTACCATTTGGATCAAAATATTTGTACGGATTGCCTAAAACATAACTGTATCTGTTCAACGACTGCGGATTGTACATCTGGGAAATTATGGTGTCAGGGCTGATGAACTGCCCTGTCGAAGGCTTGTAATACCTCGCACCGTAATAATATTGATTAGTTGAACTATCACTAAATTGTCCAGTATATAATTTCACATCGCTTGTCCCACCGCCAAGCAATTCCCCATACGGACTATAAAACGTATTTTCA
>JACPJT010000003.1 GCA_016187415.1 Candidatus Aenigmatarchaeota archaeon | reverse complement strand
TATCTCTACTCAATGGGAGTCTTCCATCTCTGACACCCATAATTTTTCCTTCAATATTTGTGTGAATCAGATAACCCAACTGCATGTCAAGAAACCATCCTAAAGGAATGTGACCTTCTCTTGCTATATGGGTAAAAGAAAGATGTCTTAATTGATCTTTCATAGAACCATCCTTCAAGAATCTCACAACAGTTTTCCACACCAAGTTGTAAATAAAAGGGTTATGCAAGTCTGTAAAATTTCCATCCATGTCAAAACCTAAAGCCTGCACATGCTTGTATCTTTTCAAAAGTTCTTCATTTACGATATGTACTAAAGTCCTCTTCATACAAGCCACCCAAGAAACTACAAGTTATCAACATTGACTTATAAATTTAATCATTGTAAAGTAGTGCAATACATCAGTAGATATAATGAAATCAATTAAAGTAAACTTTATAAGCCAAATAAATTTATTCCTAAAATATGCAATTAACCAACATCCTAGTAGTCTACACCACTCCAAAAACCAAGGAGCAGAAGTCAACATTGCAAGCAGTCAAAAATACATTGAAGAAGTTTAATATTAAGCGTAATCTTGCCAACAGGGACAAATTAAGGAAACCTCAATTCCAAAACAAAGACTTAATAATTGCTGTTGGCGGTGATGGAACTTTCTTGAGAGCAGCACAATTTGTTGACAGCCAAATATTATTCGGAGTCAATTCCGACATCAAGAACAAAGAAGGGTTTTTCATGAAAGCCAACAAGAATGATTTTGAAAGAAAATTAAAGAAAACAATGAAAAACCGAATCAAAATCAAGAAACTGCCAAGGCTACAAGCTTACATAAACAATAAAAGGATAGAAACTCTTGCATTAAACGAATTCTTCATAGGACCTAGGAGATCATATCATGCCGCAAAATATGTTATTGAAGCAAATGGCAATAAAGAAAGGCAGAAAAGCAGCGGCATTTTAGTAACAACTCCGACTGGAAGCTATGCATGGGCAAAATCCTGCTGCAGCAAAACACTGCCGTTAAACTCAAAAAATTTCCAGTTTGTTGTCAGGGAGCCATATGAAGGCAAGGTTTTCAAGAATTACAGGCTAAAATATGGAATTTTGAATAAAAACCAGAAAATAAAAATAATGTCAGAAATGCTTGACGGGATTCTGATTGCTGATTCTGTAAGCAAGGAATATAATTTGAAAAACAGAAGCAAGGCAACTATAAAAATGTCAAATAACTACCTTAATGTGTTATGGTTTTGAAAACAACAAAATTTATCTGGATGGATGGAAAATTTGTAAAATGGAAGGATGCAAAAGTCCATGTGCTTACTCATGCACTGCACTACGGAACTGCTGTCTTTGAAGGAATACATTCCTACAAGACTGGCAAAGGAACTGCAATTTTTAGATTAGATGAGCACATTGACAGATTGTTTCATTCTGCAAATGCATTAAGCATGCATCTCAGATTTACAAAAAACCAGTTAAAAAACTCAATAAAAAAATTAATCAAAAAAAATAAGATTGGTGATGGCTACATCAGGCCATTGGCTTATTACGGGTATGGGGATGTTGGCGTATTTCCAAGGAATGTGCATGTCAATACAGCTATAATAACAGTTCCTTGGGAGCATTACTA
Source organism: Candidatus Aenigmatarchaeota archaeon (assembly GCA_016187415.1). Taxonomy (GTDB): domain Archaea; phylum Aenigmatarchaeota; class Aenigmatarchaeia; order CG10238-14; family SCSR01; genus JACOWB01. Next base: position 12,698 of record JACPJT010000003.1, on the reverse strand, counting down.
TTCAAAGGATTTAAGGGTTATGACTTCCAAATATGAAAGGCACTCTGAAAAATCAACTGTTTTTGGCGCTAAAATAAGCGGGAATTATGCAAACTCTGTTCTTGCAATGCATGAAGCAAGAAAAAAAGGCTATGATGAAGCCTTGATGCTTGACAATGAAGGATATGTTGCAGAAGGGCCTGCTGAGAACATATTTCTTGTTAAAAACGGGGATTTAATAACACCCGACAGCAGGAGCTCTTTGCACGGAATCACAAGAAATTCAATAATGGCAATAAGCAAGGACATGGGAATTGATGCTTATGAAAAAAAAGTAAGCTTAAATGAAGTCAAAAATGCCGATGAGCTTTTCTATTGCGGAACTGCAACTGAAATAGCGCCAGTAGTGTCCATCGATAATAAAAAGATTGGAAACGGCAAGGCTGGAAGAATAACCTTGATGATAAGGGACAAATTCTACAGCATTGTAAGGGGAAAGGAAAGCAAGTACAAAAAATGGCTGGCTTATGCTAATTGAAAATAAAATACTTAATCTATTTCAATAATCTGTTGTATAACTCCATTAATTCATTGTAAATCTCTTTTCTTTCTTTATTTTCCAAGCCGAGGTAAAGGCTTCTTGCATCAGCATAAAGCTCTCTCGCCTTTGGAATGTCGTTCATGCCAAGGGCTTTTTTAACATCGCTGATTGACTGGCTGCACGATTCGAAATTTTTGCCTTTGCCTAATGGCATTTTCTCAGCGATTGCTTCTGGCAATGCCTTTTCCTTTTTGAACAGCTTTGCAAGAATGCCAGGCTTTTTTTCTTGGGCAATTGTGCCTTCCTTCTCGACTTTCTTGAACAAGCCAAGGCTTCTGATTGCTTCCTCAAGCTCATCAAATTCGCTTATTGGCATTTGCTTTTCTTCTTGCCTTCTGCCAAGCAGTCCTCCAAAAATGCCAGGCTTCTTTTCTATAACCGGTTTTTCTTTGTATTCTAATTTAAACTCCGGCTTTTCCTTTTTGAATATTCTTCCAAACAGGCTTGGCTTCTTTTCTTCTGCCAGTTTTTGCGGTTCTTTTTGTTTTCGCTCGAGTTCTTTTCGGGATCTTAATTCCTCTTTCTTCCTTAGTTTTTCTTGCTTTTCCCTTTCCTTCTGCAAAGCAGCCTGTCTTCTTTCTTCAGGAGTACTGTACAAGCCGATTTTATGGAAGAAATCTTTGAGCTTTTTCTTTTCTTGCTGAATCTTCAGCCCTTCTTTTTGTTCTGTCTTTTCTATAAACTCAGTAAGCTGATTGTGTAAATCAGTCAACTCATGATAAACTCTTTTTTTCTCATGCTCTTCCAATTCGAGATAGTGTTTTTTTGCCTTCAAATACAGTTTTTTTGCTTTAGAAATATCTTTTGTTATGACTTCCTTTAAGCTGTCCACAACATCATAAAACTTCTTGAGTTTACTGCCAAGCACTATTTTTTCTTCTTTTCTTTCTACAGCAAGACTTTCAAGCTCTTCTTTTCTTTCTGATTCTTCCTCTTCAGCCTTTTTGGCTTCTCTGCCTTCTTTCCATTCCTTAATCTTATTTTTTATGCTTTCAAAAATCCCTTCAGGCTCTTCGATAACCTCTTCTTCAGCTGCAGCTTCTTCCTTTCTCTTCTTAGGCAAAGTAACAATGCCTGCAATCTTTTCATACAAATAAGCGCCAATGAAAAAATAGAGATAAGCCATCAATGCAAACAAAAGCAGGATTGTTGTCAAAGACAACCCCATGCACATCACGCTGTTCCTGCAGAACTGGGTGAATGCCTGCTCTTCCGGACCAACAACTTCAAACAAATAGCTTGCTGTCCCGATTGAATTTCCGAATTTTACAACGGCTGCAAAAACATAAGGGCCGGGATTCAGGTTTTTTGGTATGGATATTGTCTTGAAGAAAGAAGCTTGGGTTTTCACAACAACAGTTTCGGTTTCTGTTGTGATTGTGTTGCCGTTCATGTCCTTGACAAAATATTCCACATCAACATTGGCTGACTCAAGGCTTTCAAGGTTGAACAATCTTACTTCAATTGTGGTATCAGTTCCCTGCTTTACTTTTCTTTCAATCGCGACAGGATTCAAGTTCATGTCAAAAAGAACATTTTTTGTCTCGATTTCAACAACTATGGGGATTTCCCTTACAGCTTTTTCCGACTTGACAATAAGTTTGCCGATGTAAACTCCTGGCTGATGCTCTATGCTCTGCTCTGGCACAAATGACGAGAAATTTACAGTGACAATCTTGGTCTGTCCTGACTTTAGCGTGAATGCGCTTGAGTCAATTTTTACTATGTCCAACAAGCCAAGCGCCTCAACTTGTATTGTTGTCGGCTCCGCGCCTGTATTCATAATCCTGACTTGCTTCTCTACAAACTCGCTGCTTCTCACCAGAATTTTGAGCAGAATCTGGTCAACTTCAAAATTGGGCTGCTGCTGCCTCACTCTTTTTGTCAAATAAGCCTTGTTCTGCATCAAAAACAAAATAGAACCAAAAATCAAAATGAGAGTCAAAATGAGAATGACAAAAAACAAAGGCCTTCTTATCCTGTGCTTAGGATGATGATGCGGATTTGTCCCAAGATAGACTGTCTTGACCCTGCCGTCAGGGGTTCTCACATTTTCATAATAATAAGGGCCAAGCTTTTTTCCGTGTTTGTAGATGTATCTCTCAAAAGCCAAAACATTTCACCTCATGGAAAATTGAGAAATAATGCGCATAATTCCAATTAAACCATGAAAAATCATAAAAAATCCACCTCTTTTTCTGTAGTGTAATGGTAGTGTAAGAACTCAAATTTGTGTGTTTAAATATATTTCGGTTGCATTCAGCTTTGCTACTTTAGCCTGTTGTACAGCCCAACCAATTCGTCATAGACTTCCTTCTTTCCTCTTTTGTCAAGAGTGCCGTAAAGTTTTCTTGCCTTGGCATAATATTTTTTTGCCTTTTTGATGTCGTTGGAATTTATGGCATCTATTGCATCGTTAATTGTTTTGTAGCATTTCTTAATCCTCAATTTTCCAAACACTTTTACCCTTGGCACAAGCAAGTACATAAACAAAAACACAAGCCCGACAAAAATCATTGAGGCAAACAGCCATGCTGTATTGAATCTTGCAGGCTTTTCAACAGCTGCCTGCTTTGGTACAACTTTGAACAATTCGCTTGAAACTGCAAATGAGTTTTCGTACCTTACCTCGACAATCATCAAGTAGTCCCCAGGCTCAAGATCTTTTGGCATCTTGAAGGACCTTGCATAAGAAGCCTGCTTTTCAACAGCAAAGGTCTCTGTCGATTCATAAATCACTTTTCCCTGCTTGTCCTTGATGATGTAAGTTGGAGTGGCATCAACCCTTTTTCCGGGCCCCACATTGAGCAATGTTATCTGAACCTTTAGTTCGCCTCCTGGCTCAACCTCTTTGTAAGCTTGGGGAATGTCGACTTTGACGTCAAATAAAACAAGCTCTGACACAACCTCAACAACAACGCTGACAGATTTTGCGATTGTGTCGGATGCAACGCTTATATCGCCTATGTAAGAGCCGAGCTTCTTTCCAATTATGCTGGCTTCGACAGACTTTTGCTGGGAAGCATCAAGGCTGAAGCCTGTGTCTGACAAAGAAACAAAGTCGTTGATTGTGTTGACATTCAGGCTAAAGTCAAGCGGCAAATCTCCGGTATTCTTGATGTTAATCGGCACTGTCTTTGTAGAGCCTAATGCTATATGCTCCTTTATTGAGCTTGGGCTTACGCTGAAGTCTTTTTTCAGCTCAGGAAATCCTGCTCCACCTCCGCCTCCTGCTGCTGCAGCTCCACCTCCGCCTCCTGCTGCAGCAGCTGCAACTGGGCATGAAGAGCTGCTGCATAAATTGCTGCAGCAAAATCCTCCTTCGCATTGGTTATTGGCAGTGCAGGGCTGGCTGTCTGCCAAAAGCAATAAGTGGAAGAAGCCCAGCTTGTTTATGTAAGAAGCTGAATCTAGAACGCTGTTTATAATGCCGACAGCTATGCTCATTTTGTAAGAGGAGCTTGTTGTATTTTCGCCTCCTTCTGAAACAATGACATTCTGCCTGTAGTTCGAGCTGCTCATCTGGGCGGCAAAACCACTCAGAACCAGCAATAGAAATGCAAATACAAGAAAAAAGATTATTTTTAACTTTTTCATTATAATAAATGTTCTTGGGTTGCCTCTTTTTCTTTTTTTCGGTTTTGGGTATGCAAAACAATAAAATATAAATACAAGCTCATTTCAATTGCATTGATGGTGAGGGGTGATAGCGTGAAACAAAGTTCTTATGACGCATCTTACAGCCATCATGACACGCACATTTACGAAAAGCCGTTTTTCCAATACTTCATCATTCTTTCAATAATAGCGACATTGGCTATCAGCATATTCGCTCTTGCCAATGTTTACCAGATAAAAAAGGCTGTTGTGCCAAGGACTATAAATGCAAATGATTTTCTGAAAAAGCTGATGTCGCATGCTGAGATGAAAGGCTATGTTGGGGTTGCGCCGCTAAACGTAATCCAGATAAACAACAATAATTTTGCAAATCTGCAGGCGCAGATAAGGGATTTAGATGCGTCATTCATTGGGAATTTTCTTGTCCAGTACACAGACAAGGTTGTTGTTTACGACTATGACAATGACAAAATAAGGGGGACCCTGAACTTGCAGCAGCCGCAAGCCCAGCTGCCAGCAGATTTTCTTACAAAGCTGAACAAACACGCTGAAATGGCTGGATTGCAGAATCAGCAGCCTGTTGGAGGGCAGCTTGATGCAGCATCACTAGCCACATTAAAGCAGCAATTTCCGGATGTTTATGCAAACGCAAAAGTCGGAGATTTTCTATTAAGATACCAGACAAAATTAATTATTTATGACTACAATGCAGACAAGATTGTCAACGCAGTTAATCTGGCTTGATTTTGGGCTGTAAAGTTCTTCACTCAATTTCTGTTTACCCAAGCCTTATTATGACAGAGCCGTTGACTTTTATTGCTTTATCTCAAGCGGCTTTAAGCCTTTTATAAAGCGGGAAGCTTTTAGAATTTCTACTCCGATAACTTCGCCATCTTTATTTAATTCTATATTAATTCCGGGGACTATTTCCTCGAAACTTTCTTCCTCACCCTCCTTCAAGTATATAAAGAGTGAGTCAGATTTTTCGTCATAGCTGTACTTTTTATTCATTTTGTCCACCTTCTGCTTACTACCCTATTTATGATTTTTTCATCTGTTATTGGGTGTATTGTTACAATTTCAATTTTACCTTCTTTTTGCTCGTACGCTATCATCACATTTCTTATTTTATTGTTATACTCGAGCTTTTTAATTGCTATGAAGTTTCCTTCTACATTATCAAAAAATTTTTGCTCTGGATTTTTGTAAATCTCTTTTGGATAATGTTCTGGGATTTTTCTTATTTTAAGCCTTAATTTTAAATGTTCAGTATACACTATTTCTTTCATTCGTAATCTTTTAAATACCCAACTACTATTTAAACCTTTACCCAAGCCTTATTATTACGCTTCCATTCACTTCGCTTATTCTTGTGAGCGATGCTTGCGGTGCTGCTTGCTGCATTGTTACTTGATACAAGCTTGGCTGCAACAAAACCAGTATCTTGTCATCTATGGAGCCAGAATTGTAATCCTCTAAAGCATACCCAATCACCCTTTCAAGCAACGCTTTCTTTCCAACACCAGCAGTTGAGGAAAGCCCAATTGGATTCCCCACCTTGATATTGCCGCCTTCAAGGTTCACCTTGGTAATTGCAAACCCGTAAGAGACAAAAGGAAAGCTGATACCTTCTTTTTTGAAGAAATCTGAAGGATTGTCAGAAATAACCCCAATTATGCTTGCACTATCTGCCGCATCAGCCTTTCTGAACGGCACAATTGAATTAGCATTGATGCTGAACACAGCAATGTCCCCGGCTTCAAGCCCTTCAAACAGAGATTGGTTTGACAAATATGCCAGCCTGTCTTTGGGCTTTGGCTTAGCTTTATGCTTTTCAATTGCCTTCCTTGCAGTTTCAAGCTGCTCTTCAGTTGGTGTTATATTTTGGTTGCTGAAATGCACTGTAATCCTGCCGCTTTCATCTTTGCTGCCTGACATTGAAAGCCCGATGTTCTGCTTAAGACCAAGGGCTTTGCTTACCTCTTCATCCAATTGAGCCAGGTCAATTGCTTTTGCCGGCTTTTCAAAGACAGAATCTGCGCCTGTCTTTGCAAATGCATATGATGCAATAAAAATTCCCATAACTAAGAAAATGAAAAATGCAAGTGTTCTTTTCAATGTGATTTTATTTTTGATTTTTTTCACCACAACCACCTAAGTTTTGATGTTTTTGTATTTTTCACCTTTTGTTTTGATTTGGTTTTGTTCAATTTGTATTGGAATTTTTTGGACGATATCTTTAAATACTACCCTATCATGATTGATTTCATGAGAATCAAAATTAACAAGTACATCGTTGCGGACAGTGAAATTTGCGGCGGAACTCCTACTTTCAATGGTACTCGAGTTATGGTGTGGCAAGTCCTGGAAATGCTCCGTGGAGGGATGAGCATTGATGAAATCCTCGAGGATCATCCAACTATCACTGGAGAGCATATACGGGCAGCCCTTCAATATGCAGCAGATCTCACTAGAGGAAGAGATAATGTCACTATCAGTGTCCCACTCACAGCTTAAATTTCTTAGAGACGAGAATGTAAAAAAGAGATTAGAAGCATTTCTTAAACAACGAGGATTTGACATAATATCCAAACCAAAGGGACTTTCTAATGGAAAGATTGCTGAATTCTCTAAATCAGAACAGAGGGTATTGATTACTAATGACTGGCACTTTACCGATTCCTCAAAATTTCCTAAAGACAAAATATTCTCAGTTATTTGGCTAAGAATCCCGCAAGATAAGCCAGATGCTTTACTGGAATCTTTCTCTGTTTTGCTTAAAGATAAATCTAAAGTTGAGGACTTTGAAGGATTTTTAATTGAGTTAAGGGAGGGTGGCGAATTTAAGTCGTCTCCCATTAAGTCTTCAAAATTTGTTCGCTTCACCAAATAATGAATATTTATTTTTCATTTTTCACAGCTTAATTTTTGATGTTTTTGTTTTATTGTTTTCCATTTTTTGCTCATTTATTATTTATTTTGTAAACTTCAAGTTTTAGCCTTTTATATTTACAGACAATGATGTTCGTTTTCCAACAGTTGTGCCTGAAGCCCAACTTCCGGTGGTTGTACCGCCAGTAACCTCACCAAGCACAGTGGCGTAATGATAGCCTTCGGCAAGACCGCTTTTGTACAGTGTGATTCCAATAGCGTACCAAGATGTTGCGGCACGGGAAGTTAGCCGAGAAAAGACATCTTCAGGTGCAGTGCCATCTATCCCCATGGATGTCTCAGCAAATTCTCCATTTGTGTCTGCAGTCTGAGAACCACTAACGCCAAAGTCAACAGCCTCATTGCCCCAAGTCAAAAAATTTACACGAATCTCTGAGTTTAATTCAACATAGGATGTGCTGGTAGTTGTAGTGGAAGTGGTAAACACACCTAGCCCCCCAAGAGTTCGCCTGTTGTCATAACTAATCACCAACCTATCAGTAGAATTACTGACCCAAATTGTATTTGCTGTTGTTCTTGCCATTCCCACCAATCGTCTTGTAGAAGCATTGATTCTTTCGGGCCTGCCGCTGTCAGTCACATTGTAGCCAGAGACATTCGCTTCAAGCGCAACTATTCCTGCAGACTCGTTATAAAAAACATAGATAAAGTAAGTTGTGCTCGCTGAAAGACTGCCTGCGCTAAGCTTTGGCAGTGTATTAATTGCTCTGGCTACCCCATTGATGTTAATCTGGTTGCCTGTCACTTTCTGCAGAGTCAAATTAGCTGTTGTTGTGTTGTCATCTAATACAAGCCTGAAGTCATTGTGGGCAGCAGAAATAGCAAGAGCCTGATCATTTACAATGACGCTTCCATTTATTTTTGTGACTCCAGAGCTTCCATTAACAAAGAATATTGGCGTTCCAGATACGTTTGTAATCAACAATGCACCGCTTGCAGATGAGTCATTGATGTGGAGCTTTGCCAATGGGGATGTTGTCCCGATGCCAACGTTGCCATTAACATCAATACGCGCTCTTTCCGTATAAGAGCCTGCTCCATTGTCAACTGAAAATACAATTGCTGGGTTCAGTGCACTGGGGTTCCCAGCAGTAGCTTGACTAGCTATTCTCCATTTGTAGTCATTGGCATTCTGATGGGTAAACTCAATGCCTACGCCGCTATTGATTGAATTGTCTACATTAGAAATCCTTAATGTATTAGAAATTGCCCCGCCTGAAGATTCTGACACATGCAGCTTATTAGTCACTGGATCTGCAGATACCCCGATGGCGACGCGACCGCCGCTGTCTATTCTCATCCCTTCCGCACCGCCAGTTGCGAAGTTCATAGTATTGGCGCCTGATGAGAACATGCCAGTATCAAGGTCGGTTCTAAAAGCAAAACCTGGCGCACCCACTGCCCCTAAACCAGCAGCAGAAACTCCATTAACATCCAGTAAAGCCAGCGGACTCGACGTTCCGATGCCTACGTTGCTTCCATTAACAAACAAAGTATTATTAACAATTAAAGCAGTTGTTATATTAACTCTTGAAGCATTCAAGCTTCCAGAAACCCTTACATTTCCAACAACTTCAAGAGCATCGTTTGGCGCAGTCGTCCCGATGCCGACGTTGCCTTGTACTATCAAATTTCCTGAGTCAAGACTAGAGTCTGTGAAAACACTGCTGGTATTAGAACCAATAACTACTCCACCTTTGACTACAAGTTTTGCGTTTGAAGTTGGACCAGGGAGTAATCCAATTCCAACAGCGCCAGTGCTTGACCTTACATTTAATGTATTATTAATAAACACTCCGCCATTTTGTACATCGAGCAGGAAACTTCCATCTGTATCAAATGCTCTTGCTCGCCAACCAAAACCAGCCGAGTTGGAGTGTTTTACTGCTATGGCTGACTCATCTGCTCCACCACCTAAAGTTTGAATTGTAAGTCCCGCTATACCAGTTCCGACAGCAGGGCGAACGTAAAGTGTATCTGTCGGGCTCGTCGTCCCGATGCCGACGTTGCCTGATATTATATTCATCCCATTGCTTACATTCAATCCACCGCCTACTTCAAGATAGCCAGTAATGTTTGCTCTACCAGAAACTCCTAAAGTTACATTTGGTGATGTCTGACCGATGCCGACGTTGCCTAAATGTGAAATCCTCATTATTTCTGTTAGTGGCTGAGCAGTATCGGCTGTGTAGAACGCCAAACTACCTCCACTACCAACAGAGTTTACTCCAGCTATGCCAGCCGTATTAAATCCAGTATTTCCTACGCCTCTAGCCCAAAACTCTATTCGAGCATTTCTTGCATTTACTGAGGCAGTATCTTCCGCTTCAAACCTCGCAAGGGTTAGGGTTTCTGTAGCTGCGGTAGCTGAACCTTTATTGATGTGCAATTTCTCTCTAGGACTTGTTGTCCCAATGCCTACACTTCCATTCCCATCAATCCTCATTCTTTCCGTTAAATGCCCAAAAGAGCCATCTCCTGTATCAGAGCCGGATGTTGAGAAAGTTAATGCCCCTAACTGGCTCCCATTTGTTGAGTTATACAATATTGCAGAAATATTTCCTATCTTGTAAAGCTGTGAAGCATTGTCTGTTGCTCTAAACAAAATGCTGACTCCAATGCCACCAGTAAGATTGACACCATTCGGATTAGTGTGGTCTAGAGTTAAGATATTTGTGACTGATGTGTTGAAGTCATCTGAAGCATTGATGTGAAGTTTTGATGATGGTGCAGTTGTTCCGATGCCGACGTTGCCGCCTGACTCTATTCTCATCTTTTCTGTTGGGCTGGTAACACCTCTTGTGCCTCCTGTCCAAAAAGTGAGATGCTTACCAGTAATACCATGGATTTCTGAATTGTCCGTATTACCACTTGCAAAAAACTTGAGAGCTGAATCCCAATTAGTTGCCAGATTTATGATGTCCAAATTGGCGACAGTACCAGGATTACTATATGCAATTGCTGTATTCCCGCCCACCTCCAATGCTGATCCATAGTTCAATGATGACACCCCAAAACCGACAGGACCGCTCACGATTAACCCATTGGTTGGTGCTGTATTAACTCCTGCATAGCTTCCAATTGCCATTCCGCCGTTCACGTCTAATCTATTAACTGGACTTGTTGTGTTGATGCCGACGTTGCCATTAACTACGTACAATGTCTGATTAAATGCTGTATTGTTTGTGAAATTGACAAAGCCAGTAGAAAATATACCACTTCCTCTTACATCAAGAGTTGCATTTGGAGTAGTAGTCCCGATGCCGACGTTGCCGCCTTGATCTATCAAAAATGGAGTTGTATCGCTTGCTGCATCATCTACCCTGAAAGCATCAGCGGCGTCTGTTTGAATAACATGCAACTGTGCCGTTGGGCTCGTTGCCCCATCCCCGATGCCGACATTGGTGGGTACACCTGTAAACCTCATTATCTCAGCCGAATTGAAATAGAACGCAAGTATGTTGGCAGTAAATGTTCCTATCTTTACCGTGTCATCGTTGTTGGGGTTGGCCAAAATCGCTTGAAAAATGCCTGGGTTTTGAACAGTTCCCAGCCTTATTCCATCATCAACCGCAGAGACCTGAAGCTGTAGTTTCTTCGTTGGATTCGCCGTCCCAATCCCAACATTCCCATTTCCATCAATCCTCATTCTTTCTGTGCCGTTAGTTGTGCCAAAGGTTAAAGCGCTTAGCTCAGTTCCATTTGTAGCGTTATACAAAACAGCAGTTATATTAGCTATGCTTATCATTTGGGAAGCGTTATTTGAAGCCCTGAACAAAATGCCAACTCCAATGCCTCCAGTTGAATTAACTGGGCTTTTTAATGTGTGGTCAAGTGTAAGAACATTAACAACAGATTTGTTAAAGTTGTCAGATGCGTTTAAATGCAGTATAGCATTTGCAGTCAATTCATTGCCTAATACTGTAAGCAAGTTGTCTGGAGTGGTTGTGCCGATGCCAACATAACCGGTAGGAGCAGGTAAAATTGTCATTCGAACCACATCCTCTGTTACAAATTTCAAAGGTATTGGCGAAACAGAACCGATTAGAAAATTACTGCCTAATGTTCCAGATTTGTATATGATAGTATCTCCCTGAACTGCTGGCGTAAAGAGATTACCGCCAGGATCAACGACTCCATTTGCATACGCTTCTGGCACTATTTTAAGAGAATTAGTGGAACCTTCAATAGTAAACACGGCTTCATTTGCAGGACCATTAACAGCAATCTGTCCGTTATCAAAAAACCTGATATTATTACCCGCAGCTGAGCCGCGAATCTGTAATTTGACATTTGATGCTGGATTTGTAATCCCTATGCCAACATTTCCACTTGAAGAATTGACAAAGAAAACATTTGTTCCAGAGTCATTTGTAACTCTAAATCCACCTTGTGCGCCAGAGCCGTTGACATGCAATGTGTTCAATGGAGCATTCGTCCCGATGCCGACGTTGCCGCTGACTATTAACCCATTTGATGGTGCAGTATTCACACCAGCGTAAGTTCCAATCGCAACACCGCCATTCACATCTAGTTTATTCAGTGGGTCTCCTGTACCAATAAAGACTCCTGTATCTCTGGCATCAATAACTTCGGTCGTGCCACCGAAGAGTTGGATTACGTTTGCACCTTGAATTGATCTAACCGCTCCTCTTTGAGTTGTCCCATCAGTATCAAGAAATGATAAGGATATATAATCACCATTGGCACTTGATGCTTGAAGAGCAAGTGCGTCTTGGGACACACTTGTTGCTCCTTTAATCTGGAGAAATGCAGTCGGTGTCGTCAATCCGATTCCAACTTTGCCTGATGGATTGACAAATAAAGCGCTTGTTCCTTTTGGTCTTATGTTCATTGTACCATTGACAGTTAATGTGTCTGATGGAGTTGTATCATTGATGCCGACGTTGCCTGCATTATAACCCCAGAACATTACCTCTTTACCAAAACCTGCCGTAGCGTTGCTTCTCAAATATAAATCATCTGTATTAATAACCCTCTCTAGCCTCCATCTATCAGCATCATCCCTCATAATATCTATCTGTGATGAATCAAAAGCATTAATCACAATTCTTGCATCTGCGCCAGTGTTTTCTCCCTCCACTTTTAGAACCGCATCAAGAGAATTTTGCCAAATATGCAAGTTTGCTTCCGGGATTGAAGTCCCAATGCCGACGTTGCCGTTTTCATCTATTCTTATATATTCTGCTGGAGCCGCGGCATCTAAAGACACACCAAACGCAAGATAGGGATTTGTATTGCCTCCGCCCGAGGATGCTTTAATAAAAGAAACAGATTGTCCTCCGTGACTAAAGTTTATGATAGGTCCTGCATTAGCTCCGGCTTTTGCGGTAGTATCAAGGGTAAGAATCGGGGTTCCTTCCGGAGATGTAACTTCGGTTGCGACTATGCCTAATCTTGTAGAGGGGCTCGTCGTCCCAATCCCAACCCTCCCAGAAGTTCCATCAACAAACAAAACAGAGTTATTCACAGTTAAATTCTGGCTTATGTTTGCATTTCCAGCAACAACTAATTTCTGTCCAGGAGT